>NZ_PIQJ01000005.1 GCF_004214835.1 Pseudidiomarina tainanensis
AAAAAACCCCGAGCGTTAGCTCGGGGTCTCGTCGTATTTGAAGCCTGGCGGTGTCCTACTCTCACATGGGGAAGCCCCACACTACCATCGGCGCTGAAGCGTTTCACTACTGAGTTCGGAATGGATCAGGTGGTTCCACTTCGCTATGGCCGCCAGGCAAAAACTGTTAAACAATATAAACCCGCTGATTGTGCGTAATGAACCACTCTACATGAGCCATTCTTTGGTAAAAGCTCGAACTTGTGCCTTGGCCTTAAGCCCTAAACACCTTCGGTGTTGTATGGTTAAGCCTCACGGGCAATTAGTACGGGTTAGCTCAACGCATTACTACGCTTCCACACCCCGCCTATCAACGTTGTAGTCTCCAACAACCCTTCAGGACAATTACATGTCAGTGAGAGCTTATCTTGAGGCTCGCTTCCCGCTTAGATGCTTTCAGCGGTTATCGATTCCGAACATAGCTACCGGGCAGTGCCATTGGCATGACAACCCGAACACCAGAGGTTCGTTCACTCCGGTCCTCTCGTACTAGGAGCAACCCCTCTCAACTCTCAAACGCCCACGGCAGATAGGGACCGAACTGTCTCACGACGTTCTAAACCCAGCTCGCGTACCACTTTAAATGGCGAACAGCCATACCCTTGGGACCGACTACAGCCCCAGGATGTGATGAGCCGACATCGAGGTGCCAAACACCGCCGTCGATATGAACTCTTGGGCGGTATCAGCCTGTTATCCCCGGAGTACCTTTTATCCGTTGAGCGATGGCCCTTCCATTCAGAACCACCGGATCACTATGACCTGCTTTCGCACCTGCTCGACGTGTCTGTCTCGCAGTTAAGCTGGCTTGTGCCATTACACTAACCGTACGATGTCCGACCGTACTTAGCCAACCTTCGTGCTCCTCCGTTACTCTTTGGGAGGAGACCGCCCCAGTCAAACTACCCACCAGGCACTGTCCTCGACCCAGATAATGGGCCTAAGTTAGAACATCAAACATACAAGGGTGGTATTTCAAGGATGGCTCCACACCAACTAGCGCCAGTGCTTCTAAGCCTCCCACCTATCCTACACATGGAGGTTCAATGTTCAGTGCCAAGCTGTAGTAAAGGTTCACGGGGTCTTTCCGTCTAGCCGCGGGTACACCGCATCTTCACGGCGATTTCAATTTCACTGAGTCTCGGGTGGAGACAGCGTGGCCATGGTTACACCATTCGTGCAGGTCGGAACTTACCCGACAAGGAATTTCGCTACCTTAGGACCGTTATAGTTACGGCCGCCGTTTACCGGGGCTTCGATCAAGAGCTTCGCTTACGCTAACCCCATCAATTAACCTTCCGGCACCGGGCAGGTGTCACACCCTATACGTCATCTTTCGATTTTGCAGAGTGCTGTGTTTTTAATAAACAGTCCCAGCCACCTGGTCACTGCGGCCAGCTCCAGCTCCCCCCGCAAGGGGTTCACTAGCTCTGGCGTACCTTCTCCCGAAGTTACGGTACTATTTTGCCTAGTTCCTTCACCCGAGTTCTCTCAAGCGCCTTAGTATTCTCTACCTGACCACCTGTGTCGGTTTCGGGTACGGTCAACATGTACCTGAAGCTTAGAGGCTTTTCCTGGAAGCAGGGCATCAACAACTTCGCATCCGTGGATGCTCGTCTCGTATCTCAGTCTTAACGGTCCGGATTTGCCTAAACCATCAACCTACATACTTTCACCGGGATAACCAACACCCGGCTTGCCTAGCCTTCTCCGTCCCCCCATCGCAGTACATGTCGGTTCAGGAATATTAACCTGATTCCCATCGACTACGCCTCTCGGCCTCGCCTTAGGGGCCGACTTACCCTACCCTGATTAGCATGGGATAGGAAACCTTGGTCTTCCGGCGTGCGGGTTTTTCACCCGCATTATCGTTACTCATGTCAGCATTCGCACTTCTGATACCTCCAGCATGCTTCTCAACACACCTTCAACGGCTTACAGAACGCTCCCCTACCCAGCAACATAGTTGCTGCCGCAGCTTCGGTGCATGGCTTAGCCCCGTTACATCTTCCGCGCAGGCCGACTCGACTAGTGAGCTATTACGCTTTCTTTAAAGGATGGCTGCTTCTAAGCCAACCTCCTAGCTGTCTGAGCCTTCCCACATCGTTTCCCACTTAGCCATGACTTTGGGACCTTAGCTGGCGGTCTGGGTTGTTTCCCTCTTCACGACGGACGTTAGCACCCGCCGTGTGTCTCCCGGATAGTACTCACTGGTATTCGGAGTTTGCATGGGGTTGGTAAGTCGGGATGACCCCCTAGCCCAAACAGTGCTCTACCCCCAGTGGTATTCGTCCGAGGCTCTACCTAAATAGATTTCGGGGAGAACCAGCTATCTCCGGGCTTGATTAGCCTTTCACTCCGATCCACAAGTCATCCCCATCTTTTTCAACAGATGTGGGTTCGGTCCTCCAATTGATGTTACTCAATCTTCAACCTGCTCATGGATAGATCGCCCGGTTTCGGGTCTATACCTTGCAACTATGGCGCCCAGTTAAGACTCGGTTTCCCTACGGCTCCCCTATGCGGTTAACCTTGCTACAAAATATAAGTCGCTGACCCATTATACAAAAGGTACGCAGTCACCCTCGAAGGGCTCCTACTGCTTGTACGTAGACGGTTTCAGGTTCTATTTCACTCCCCTCGCCGGGGTTCTTTTCGCCTTTCCCTCACGGTACTGGTTCACTATCGGTCAGTTGGGAGTATTTAGCCTTGGAGGATGGTCCCCCCATATTCAGTCAAGATAACACGTGTCCCGACCTACTCGTTTTCACATTCATGGCTCTGTCGTGTACGGGACTATCACCCTCTATCGTCAAGCTTTCCAGCTTGTTCCACTAAAACCATGATTGCTTAAGGGCTAATTCCCGTTCGCTCGCCGCTACTAGGGAAATCTCGGTTGATTTCTTTTCCTCCGGGTACTTAGATGTTTCAGTTCTCCGGGTTCGCTTCCTTAAGCTATGTATTCACTTAAGGATACTGAGCAAGCTCAGTGGGTTTCCCCATTCGGAAATCCATGACTATAACGGCTCTTACTGCCTCATCATGGCTTATCG
Organism: Pseudidiomarina tainanensis; assembly: GCF_004214835.1. Taxonomy (GTDB): domain Bacteria; phylum Pseudomonadota; class Gammaproteobacteria; order Enterobacterales; family Alteromonadaceae; genus Pseudidiomarina; species Pseudidiomarina tainanensis. Next base: position 3,093 of record NZ_PIQJ01000005.1, read on the forward strand.
CAAGTTAGTACGTCCTTCATCGCCTCCAACTGCCTAGGCATCCACCGTCTACGCTTAGTCACTTAACCATACAACCCGAAAATGTTTATCTTCGAATCACATGGGCTGTTCTCTATGCTGTACACAAGTTCGATACGCCTCTACCAAAATGGTGTTTCAAGTAGAGTGGCATTTCATTACTTTATTACAATCAGCTTGTTCATATTGTTAAAGAGCGGTGTAACACAGTGGTGGGTCTGAGTAGACTTGAACTACCGACCTCACCCTTATCAGGGGTGCGCTCTAACCAGCTGAGCTACAGACCCAGTTTCTATCCGTTACATCTACCAAACCAGGCAATCTGTGTGAGCACTTATCTTCTTCAAGGCTGTTTCATAAGGAGGTGATCCAGCCGCAGGTTCCCCTACGGCTACCTTGTTACGACTTCACCCCAGTCATGAACCACACCGTGGTAAACGCCCTCCCGAAGGTTAAGCTATCTACTTCTGGTGCAGCCCACTCCCATGGTGTGACGGGCGGTGTGTACAAGGCCCGGGAACGTATTCACCGTGGCATTCTGATCCACGATTACTAGCGATTCCGACTTCATGGAGTCGAGTTGCAGACTCCAATCCGGACTACGACGCGCTTTTTGAGATCCGCATACTCTCGCGAGCTAGCTTCCCATTGTACGCGCCATTGTAGCACGTGTGTAGCCCATCCCGTAAGGGCCATGATGACTTGACGTCGTCCCCACCTTCCTCCGGTTTATCACCGGCAGTCTCCCCAGAGTTCCCGCCTTTACGCGCTGGCAACTAAGGATAAGGGTTGCGCTCGTTGCGGGACTTAACCCAACATCTCACAACACGAGCTGACGACAGCCATGCAGCACCTGTCTCAGTGTTCCCGAAGGCACTCTTCTATCTCTAAAAGATTCACTGGATGTCAAGGGATGGTAAGGTTCTTCGCGTTGCATCGAATTAAACCACATGCTCCACCGCTTGTGCGGGCCCCCGTCAATTCATTTGAGTTTTAACCTTGCGGCCGTACTCCCCAGGCGGTCAACTTAGTGCGTTAGCTGCGTTACTCACATCGTTTATGACACGAACAACTAGTTGACATCGTTTACGGCGTGGACTACCAGGGTATCTAATCCTGTTTGCTCCCCACGCTTTCGTACCTCAGCGTCAGTTTCTGACCAGGTGGCCGCCTTCGCCACCGGTATTCCTTCCTATATCTACGCATTTCACCGCTACACAGGAAATTCTACCACCCTCTTCAGAACTCGAGCCTGCCAGTTCAAAATGCCATTCCCAGGTTGAGCCCGGGGCTTTCACATCTTGCTTAACAAGCCGCCTACGTACGCTTTACGCCCAGTAATTCCGATTAACGCTTGCACCCTCCGTATTACCGCGGCTGCTGGCACGGAGTTAGCCGGTGCTTCTTCTGTGGCTAACGTCAATCTTGCAGGCTATTAACCTACAAGCCTTCCTCACCACTGAAAGTGCTTTACAACCCGAAGGCCTTCTTCACACACGCGGCATGGCTGCATCAGGGTTTCCCCCATTGTGCAATATTCCCCACTGCTGCCTCCCGTAGGAGTCTGGGCCGTGTCTCAGTCCCAGTGTGGCTGATCATCCTCTCAGAACAGCTAGAGATCGTCGCCTTGGTGGGCCTTTACCCCACCAACTAGCTAATCTCACTTGGGCCTATCTTTAGGTGCGAGGTCCGAAGAGCCCCCGCTTTGGTCCGTAGACATTATGCGGTATTAGCCACAGTTTCCCGTGGTTATCCCCCTCCTAAAGGCAAGTTCCCAAGCATTACTCACCCGTCCGCCGCTCGCCGGCAAAGTAGCAAGCTACTCCCCGCTGCCGCTCGACTTGCATGTGTTAGGCCTGCCGCCAGCGTTCAATCTGAGCCATGATCAAACTCTTCAGTTTAAAGTGTTTAATCGACCCATTGAATCAATGACTTAATAAA
>NZ_PIQJ01000004.1 GCF_004214835.1 Pseudidiomarina tainanensis
GATCCATTCCGAACTCAGTAGTGAAACGCTTCAGCGCCGATGGTAGTGTGGGGCTTCCCCATGTGAGAGTAGGACACCGCCAGGCTTCAAATACGACGAGACCCCGAGCTAACGCTCGGGGTTTTTTCGTTTACGGACCCAACAGCGTGATTCGTGATTCGTCCGCTGCGCTGTTCGTCCGTTCGGCTTCGCCTCTCTGTTCGGTTACGAATAGTGCGTAGCACGGACGAACAGTGAACGCACGAACAGCGTAGCGCACAAACAACGCCTTTCGTCTCTGCCTTCCACTAATATCTAATATCCAATAGCTAATATCGCTCTAGCTCTTATTTCTCGATTGTGTAGAAGATATCGCCACCTTGCGCCTCACTACTTGCCGTCGTTTCAATAATCAATTTATCTGAAAGCAAATAACGAACTAAAAACGTATTCGTATCCTCAAAAAGGCCGACGCCATACTTCACATAAAGTTTAGGCGAAAGATATTTACCGATGTAGAACGAGGTATCATTTGGGTTCATGGTTGAATCAATACCAAACTCATCGAAGCCAAATGTATCCTGTAGCGACTCTCCAAGCAGATCAGTACCTTTAGAGCCAAGTAGGATCAGAGCCTGTAATTGAAGGTTTTCATTGCCGGCTGTTGTTGTACCCGAACCGCGTCCTAGAATTAAATAGGAAAGAACTTCGCTATCAGGCATTGCAGGTGTTGAGTAAAGTCTAAAATCAGGCTCTTGTAAGGTACCACTTACTTGTGCACCGACTCGTACATCTTCCGTAGCGGTAATGTTTTCAGATGCCCGTTCCACTCGTAAGTTTAATCCTGGATTATCAATTGGCCCGCCGCTGTATATAAGTGAACCACGTTCGATTTCTAAGCGCTGACCATAAATTTCATAGTAACCGTCTTTGACTGAAATATTGCCAGTTGCTGTTAATGCACGGGTTGGCGCTTCGGTAAGACGCAGACTGCCGGCAAGTTCACCTTCAAAACCAAAACCTGAAACTTTAATATCATCGCCAAGGGTAACGCGTACGTCAGCATAAACCGGGTATAGTGAAGAACCGTTGCTGCGAACAGGTTCGCCATTATTATATATTTCAACATCATTGGATGCGGTAACACCAGTTTCAGCAAGTTCAGGCTGGTCAATATGAGCAAGCGGGACTCTCAGCTCGCCAGTAACGTCTATCCGTTTATTAAGTAATGTAATTTTTAAATCTGGGCTGATATCGACCGTCGCCGTTGGTACCTGAATTGCTCTAAACTGCTCGCCTTTGATAGTTAGCTCGAGTTCTGGTTTGAGCGGTTGCAATAAGCCGGCTATGCTAATCCAACCTTGTCCTGATTGGGCCTGTCCGTCTAGCGTTATGCCATCATCAACGTTAGGCGCATCAAAGGCCGCAATTTTGACATCGGTGAGTAATAGTCCGCTTTGAGCAAAACCAATTTCTTGTGCTGCTAGCTCTACCGAACCCGATATTTCAGGCGCTGCCGTTGTACCTTCAATATTGATTTGTGCCAATGCATGGGCTTGCTCGTAACGAAGGTCGGGGAGCACCCACTGCATAACGGTGAGATCACGTAACTCCATAAGCACCTCGCCGTCGAGTTTAGCTTCCTTATTTACGCTATCTATCACTAAGTCGCCAATGATCAAGCCTTTATCTTCCTCTAATTCTGCAGTAATAGAGGTGTTAATCGTTTCTAGATTACCTTGCCATTCGACCTGCCAATACTTGAATCTGGTCGAAACTTCTTCGTCTAAAGCAAATAAAATCGTACGCTCGCTGCGTAGTTCGCCGGTCAACTCAATAAGTGACCAAGTACTCGTGTCGTAATTAATCGTTGTACTTAAATTAGCAAGGCCCCAGATTCGCTCAGCCACATCAGATTCACGAAAGCGATTGAGCAATGAGAGAGGAAGGTTTCGCCCCTTAATTTGAGTGGTTTGGAGAGATTCGTTGGCTTGTGTATCAAGACATAGTTCGGCTGGTGTGCGTCTCGAGTTTGCAATTAAACACAAACCCTCAACTGATGACGCTAACGGTTGCGCCATAGGTGTCGAAATTTTGGCGGAATCCACATTAGCCCAGTTACCAAAATCTGGATGATTTAACGCAAATTGTTCAACGCTAATGTTCAATCTATCTGACAAACTTCCATAAATAGTCCCAACCAGATTAGCATCGCCCACCACATAGTCACTAGCGTATAAGTTAGATAAATCTGGAAGCTTCACTTCAACACGTAGAGGCTTAGTATCGGTCATAGCGCCGTTCAATGAGAGATGGTTGTCGCCAAACTCAATTGCGAAGTTATCTGCACTAATCTTATCGTTACTGTAGGTGAGGCCACCTTGTGCCAAGATTTCTAAATTTGTGATGAAGTTAACTTGTTTTGCGAGTTCTTCTGGCAATTGATTCGGCTCGGCTCGTAATGCGTTAATCTGCGCTTGAATTGTAAATTCCGGAGACCAAATAATAGTTGATGCGAAATCAGCCTGTAAAAAACGGGAATCAATTGATGCCTGCGCTAGATTGATATGAGTTGTACTCCCTTCACCCGTAATATCCATTGTCGCCGAAGTATTTTCTGCATAGGTTGCGGCGATTGTGAGGTTGTGCTGAAACGAATCGAGATTCCCCTCAATATTACCGGCAATACTATCAATGGCGAGCTCGATGCCCAAAACTTCAGCGGGTAGTACAATAGTCGAGGCAGACAGCAATCCGCGCACACGAACCTGCTCTGGTGTGTCATTAAAGGACAAATAATTGCTCAGCAATCCATCAAATTTTAATGCTCCATTTTTCTTACCAATCTGAGCTATATCCAAAGTTTGAATTGCGGCCTGTTGGTTATCTACGGTGGCGACAAGCGTTATTCTGGAATCGGCTAACCACTCATTCCAGGGAGACTCAGCGGGCACTAATAATGGTAATAGCGGTTGTGTTGGTAGATTCGTAATGGCGACGTCGGCTAACCAATATGGTTCTCTTTGCAGTAAACCTTTGAGTTGAACGTTAATACGATGCATTTCAGGACTCGCTGCAATACCAAACTCACTAACAGCACTAAGTTGGCTTAAGTCCCCTTGTAATATTGTCGTTCCCGTTATGGCATCAATCGCCAACTTTTCAAGAGGACTATTTACTTGCCAGCTCACATCCAAATTAATCGCGTAGTCATTTGCTGTGGTGATGTTGCCAGACATTGTGCTTGTGACTTGCTGGTATTCGACTTCAAGTCGTTTAATGGCAACCGTTGAGTCGTGCCATTCGAATCGACCGCGAACATCTGGTAATTTTTGCTTGGCACTATCGACAACGACATGATTTGTGATGGCGCTTAGATTTTCAATAACCAATTCAAAAGGCAGTTGAAGTTGTGGAAGCTTTATATTTTCAGATGCTTCTGCGGTTGGCGTCGTCGATAAGGTCTCGAACTCGAATGATTCACTTTTAATCTGCTTAAATACAAGTCGTTTATCAAGCAGATCGGTTGGTTGCCAAGCTATGGATAAATATTTTGCGCTGGCTTGCCAGTTCGTTTGCGCAACGCGCAAATTTTTTAAAGTCAGTTCGCTAACTAAATTACCTTCGAGTTGTTCGAATGTCAGCTCAATACCCGCGTATTCAGATGTCCGTTCAATTAAGAACTGGGAGCCAGTAGATGTCATGATAAGCGCGAGAAAGATACTCGGCACCAACACAAATAAACAAATAATTGTCCACGCGAGATACTTTATAAACTTCATAGATCTGGCCCCAGAGTGAGGTGGAGGCGCCAAGGTTTGCTTGGTTCGTCTAGCGCCATGGCCAAATCTAACCGCACTGGGCCAATCGGTGACACCCAGCGAAAGCCAAAGCCAACTGTTTGCTTGATTCGCTCATCCCAATTCATCATGCTGTTACCGATATCTGTGAAAAGCGCAACGCGCCAATTGGGTTTGAAAGCATAATCGATTTCAACAGAGCTGGCGGTCATATACTTGCCGCCAACCACCACGCCTTCACTATTTTCTGGCCCTAACTGTTGGTACGCGTAACCGCGAACACTATGATCACCGCCGGCGAAAAAACGCAAAGTCGGACCAAGCACTTCAAAGTCATCGGCACGTAATGCACCAACTTCACTTCTTAACAAAATACGCCACTGATCATTCAGGCGATGAATCCACTTGGCGCCAACCTTTATCGATGCAAAGGTGGTATCAGAGAGAGCGCCATCATGGCCACCTTGCAACATGATCGATAACCGGTACCCATCATCAATAATGTTACGATTTTCAGGTAAGTTTGAGCTTTCAATCAAACTCCATTCAACCGATGGAATTAAGAAATTAGAGGTTTCTGTCGGCTCCTCACCAAATGCGAAATCTTCTCGCTGGTAGGCTAGCTGGTAGGTGCGGTGCCAACGGTCGTAGTGACGTAAATCCTTAAACGATGTTTTATAAAGGGTTGACCGTTGCTCCTCAAATGATCTGTCGGTTATTTCCCCATTAAAGCTGTAGGAGTCACGAGCAGGATTGTTACCTGGAATAATGTAGCTTACGAAGCCTGTGTTCTGTACTTCAGAGAGTCGAATGACACTGCTGAGTCGATGCCCGCGATCATTTACCCAGCGCCGGTCGAAGCCCAGAGTGATACGGGCGCCGGTGTCAGTTCCGTAACCCAAGCCCACTTGATAACGGTCACGCTCATTGGGTGACAGTGTCACATCAATTGGAACACGATTTTCCGTGGTGTTTTGCCAAAGTGGCGCTACCTCGACGCGATTAAAGTAATCACTTCCTGCCAGATCAACCTGTAAATCCAGTAGTGCGCGGGTGGTAAATGGTTCACCGGGTTGATATTGAATGAAACGCTCCAATAAGCTGTTATTGAGAAATGCGCAACAAAAGCTTGTTTCACCGAACAGATAACGTTCACCAGAGTCGAACACTAATTCAACGTTAGCGACTTGTGTCGATGTCTCAACTTTAACGGATTGTTTAAGGAAAGCAGCGTCATAATAGCCGCGTTCAGCCGCAAGGTTTCGTAACGTTGCTTTGAATCGTTCATATGCTTGGTGATTGAAAACTTGACCTGAAACGGGGCGTAGTGAACGGATTACTTTTTGAAAAGCTTCGTCATTCTTTGCACCACCAGTTAGTTCAAAGTTAACCTGATCGTAAGTTGTTACCGGGCCCACGTCGACTTGATATCGAATCGTCCAAAGCTCATCGGTTTCAATGATTTCACTGGTCACTGTCACGTTATAAAAGCCAAAAGGCTCTAACGCCGAGCGAATTTCTTGTTCACCTTGTCGGGCTAAATAGCGTACGCGAAAAATTGACGGAACAGTTTCACCTTCGAGCGCGGTGATTCTGAGGTAGATGCGTGAATTAGCTAATAATTCGCCTTTTACGCCGTCTATCTCTATTGCCAACTTGGCATCAGGTGGTTGCCACGAAGTCTGACCAACAGCCGGTAGACTCATGATGACTAGAATTAAAAACAGCAGTCCTTGCAACCAGCGCACACTCATAAATTCGAAATACCTTTCAGTAAGTGTAGAGAAAAATTAAGTATAACACCGCGTTTTGCTATAAGTGGTGAAAAATCCCGCAATTGATAAAGGCGAGCGCATAAATCGCTTGCCAGTGTGAGTTTGGGCAGTATAATTCAGACCTTGATTGCAGGGGTGTAGTTCCAATTGGTAGAACAGCGGTCTCCAAAACCGACGGTTGGGGGTTCGAATCCCTCCACCCCTGCCATTTCCATTTCTTTTCAAAGCTTCCTAAAAGAAGGCGTTTGGGCTAGGCTAAGCGCATGACTAACCAAAACTTCAATACATCACAAAAAAATGCGCTTGCAGCATTGGGTTTACCTTTGTGGCAGCGACGTCAATCGCCGTCTACTAATGAAACTGTGACGAGTGTCGCGTATTGCTATCGTTTAGGCCAATGGCTGTTGCAGCTATCAGAACGATTGCCAGTCAAGCATCCGCAATGGCTTGTCGATTTATCCTTAACGCTAGGTCAACCATCGTCAGCGCTTGCCGAAATTCCTCAATCGAATCAGCAACAATGGGATCCTGCATTTACGCTTAATCTCGGCGTTGTGACCAACGTTGACGCAGCAACCAAAGCGAGGATTTGGCAGCAGATTCAGAATCATCTGTCATGAAGCCGATATCCATTTCTGAGTTACTTACTTGGGATCCTCAACTGATTGAGATTGAAAAAAGCGCCAATCAATTACCTTGGTCTGTCGAAAATTTGCGTTCATGTTTTGCTGAGGGTTACCAAAACTTTGTAGCGTATGATGAAGTAAATCATGAATTACTAGGTTTTATTCTGATACATCAACCCATCGCAGACGAGTGGACCATCATGAATGTGGTGGTTGCCGCCCAGTCACAACGACAGGGAGTAGGTCAGCAACTTGTGCAACATGTTTGTCATTTGGCACAACTTAACAACGCAGATTTATTTCTTGAAGTGCGTGCGTCGAATCAGCCGGCTATTGCGCTCTATGTAAAGTTGGGATTTAACACGCTCGGTAAACGAAAGGGATATTACCCGACCGCCTCAGGTGACCGAGAAGATGCGATTATTATGAAAAAGTCGCAAATCAAAACTGGCTAATCGATAAAGGTTGGACAGAATTTACGACGCAACAATTGCATGAATTGCATCGTATCTGGGTCGTTAATTGAGTAAAAAATCGTTTGCGCTTGCTTGCGGAACTTAACAAGGCCTTGCTCACGCAATACTGCTAAATGCTGAGAGAATGCCGATGGACTTAGCGGAAAATGCTTATTTAGCTCACCAACGCTTTTCTCACCGCCAGCAAGGTGACATAAAATTTGAAGGCGATGTTCATTCGCAATTGAACGTAAAAAAGCGGCAGCATCTTGTGCTTCGCCAGTTTGCATTTCAGCATCCATCAGCATGCTCATAGCTATCTCTCTATAATTTTTGCAGCGCAAGCTCGCGCTCAGTTTTTAGTTTAAATATTTTTTTCAAAAATATACTTGCAGGGCAAAATCCAGTATATGATTGCTGGAATAAATTAGCACCAACAAACACCGTTAACCAGACCCAATTGGGATGAACCCAAACAGTTAAGGCGACAGATAATAACACCATAAAGCCAGCAAAGGCAGTTAAAGCTTTTTCAACACTCATGAGAATCCCCTAATTTAGAAGTTACTAAACTAATATAGCTTTAAAAGTAAAATTCGCAAAGTGATCGTGATCATTAATTTAGTAAAACCTAAATTATCTCTCCCTTTTGGTGTACTTGGATTCCCAATCATATCGGGGTAAGCTTTACTGCCATACACAACAGTCATATTTTATGAGTATTGAACCATCAGAGCTTAATCCCATAAAGGCGCTAGCCAAAGCGGCTGCAAACCAGGCATATGCCCCGTATAGCCAGTTTAAAGTTGGCGCTGTGTTGCTGACTAAAAGCGGCGAAATCATCAGTGGATGTAATGTCGAAAATGTCTCATACGGGCTCTCTAATTGCGCTGAGCGCACCGCGATTTTTACTGCAATTGCGCAAGGTGTCGATCCGCAAAGCATTTCCAAAGTCGTCATTTATACACCGAGCGATCAAGTATACTCACCTTGCGGAGCCTGTCGGCAGGTATTAGCTGAGTTTTTAGCTCCCGATACTGACATCATTTCTACTTGTGAAACTGGTTTCGAAAGTTGGACGGTCGCATCGTTATTACCCCATGCCTTCCATTTCGACATTAACGAATATAGAAACAAATCATGATGATTAAACAAGCCGCCCTGCGCGCAATTCAATTAATGGATCTGACATCATTGAATAACAATGATTCGCCCGAGACGATTTCCGCTTTATGTGAAGCTGCCAATACCAAATACGGGACCCCTGCTGCCATTTGTGTGTTTCCTGAAATGGTAGTTTGGAGCAAGTTAGAGCTTGGGCGCTTAGGCTTAGGAGCAGTGAAAGTTGCGACTGTGACGAATTTCCCTGAGGGCAGCATCAATATTCAACGAGCTGAGGCCGAAACGGCAAGAGCCGTTGCAGCTGGTGCGGATGAAATAGATGTCGTGTTTCCATACCGCGCATTAATTGAGGGCGACGTTAGAGTGGGTCTGCAATTAGTCAAAGCGTGCAAGGTAGCATGTGCTGATAAGGCGTTGCTCAAAGTCATTATTGAAAGTGGTGAACTGCAAACGCCAGAGCTGATTCGTCAAGCTAGTGATATCGCTATTGCCGGCGGAGCCGACTTCATCAAGACATCTACCGGCAAAGTACCAGTAAATGCAACGTTAGAAGCGACAAGAATTATGTTGGAAGCAATTAAAGCAAGCGGTGCTAAGTGCGGGTTTAAAGCAGCTGGTGGCGTTCGCACAGCAGAAGATGCGTTGCAGTATATAGAGCTTGCGGAGTCCATGATGGGTGCTGATTGGGTTCATGCAGAAAACTTTCGTTTCGGGGCTAGCAGTCTGCTCGGTAACTTGCTCAATACCCTTAACGACGCTGACGTAGTAGAAAAGGACGACTATTAATGTATTTACCGCAAGAAATCATTCGTATAAAGCGCGATGGTGGGATTTTATCGGAGGAACAAATTCGTTTCTTTGTAAATGGATTAACGACTGGTGCAATTTCTGAAAGCCAAATTTCAGCCTTAGCGATGGCTATTTTCTTTCAAGGCATGAATGCTGACGAACGCGTAGCATTGACCTTGGCTATGCGCGATTCAGGAACAGTTTTAGACTGGCAATCAATGTCGCTTGACGGACCGGTATTGGATAAACACTCGACCGGTGGCGTGGGTGATGTGGTCAGCTTGATGCTCGGTCCGATTGTTGCTGCCTGTGGTGGATATGTGCCAATGATTTCAGGGCGAGGCCTTGGTCATACAGGTGGTACATTGGATAAAATGGATTCAATACCTGGTTATCAAACGGTACCGTCGTTGGATGAATTTCGTCGCGTGGTAAAATCAACCGGTGTCGCCATTATCGGGCAAACGGGAGACTTAGCGCCTGCGGATAAGCGCTTTTATGCAACGCGAGATATTACTGCGACAGTTGAGTCAGTTCCGCTCATTACAGCTTCGATTTTGTCGAAAAAACTAGCTGCCGGTCTCGAAGGTTTAGTGCTCGACGTTAAAGTTGGTAATGGCGCGGTCATGCAAGATATTGAGAAAGCGACCGAGCTTGCCAATAGTTTAGTTACGGTAGCGAATGGCGCTGGCTTACCAACGTCTGCTATTTTGACTGACATGAACGAAGTACTGGCGAAATCAGCAGGGAATGCCATCGAGGTGATTGAAGCGATTCGCTATTTAACGGGTGATTATCGCGCGCCACGGTTGCATGAAGTTACGATTGCACTGTGTGCTGAAATGTTGGTTTTAGGTGGTCTTGCGGAAACAGAAAAAGTTGCGCGCGAAAAGGTTCTCGGAGCTCTCGAGAGTGGTGCTGCAGCTGAGGTTTTTGCAAAAATGATCAAAGAACTCGGTGGTCCTAGCGACTTACTCACGAATTATTCAACGCATTTACCGTTGGCTCCAGTGGCGAAACCAGTCTTCGCACTGCAATCTGGTATCGTCACGCATATTGATACGCGCGCCGTTGGTATGGCTGTTGTCGCGCTTGGCGGTGGGCGTCAACGGAGCTCCGATAAACTCGATTTTGGTGTTGGTTTGGATGCGATTGTTGGTTTAGGTGACTCGGTTGACTCGCAATCTCCGCTCGCCATGGTGTATGCGCGCGATGAAGCTGCGTGGGAAACTGCTGCCGACCGATTGCAGCGCGCATTTACGGTTGGCCAACAGGTATCGACCAGTAATCCAATAATTCATCAATATATTCGTCCCTGAGCAACTCAATAGAGGGTGAGAAGATGTCTCGAGCCATTATCGTTGTACTTGATTCTTTCGGCATCGGTGCCGCTGCAGATGCCGATAAGTTTGGTGATGATGGCGCAGATACCTTCGGCCATATTGCCGCCGAAGCCGCTGCTGGAAGAGCAAATGACGGTCGTTCAGGCCCGTTAAAAATCCCTAACCTCCTGCGTTTGGGATTGGCCGAAGCCTATTACGGAGCAACTGGCGAACAGCCAGCAGGGCTTGAGCCGGCGCAAGAGATTATTGGACGATTTGGCTGGGCGCAAGAGCTTTCATCTGGCAAAGATACGCCGTCAGGGCACTGGGAAATGGCCGGTGTACCGGTGTTATTTGATTGGGGTTACTTCCTTGAACCGCAGGATTCATTTCCGCAAGAATTGCTAGATCAGATTGTCGCTGAAACCCAAATACCCGGCCACCTCGGTAACTGTCATGCTTCGGGCACGCAAATTATTGCTGAGCTCGGTGAAGAGCACATGCGTACCGGTAAACCGATTTTTTATACGTCCGCTGACTCGGTATTTCAAATTGCCTGTCATGAGCAAAGCTTTGGGTTAGAAAGGTTGTATGCGCTGTGTGAGTGTGTACGGCGACTCCTCGAGCCGTATAACGTTGGGCGGGTGATTGCGCGTCCATTTGTGGGTGATAATAGTGCAACCTTTAAACGCACAGGCAATCGTCGCGACTACGCTGTACCACCACCCGAACCAACTGTACTCGATAAGCTTGTCGCACAGGGCGGCGAGGTGATTAGTATTGGTAAAATTGCGGATATTTTTGCGCATCAAGGCATAACCCAAAAATATAAAGCGACAGGTATTCCAGATCTTGTTGCGACAACTATTGAGCAAATGCACAAGGCGCTATCACAGACTATAATTTTTACCAATTTAGTTGATTTTGATAGTGATTACGGGCATCGACGGGATGTCAGCGGTTACGCCGGCGCACTGGAACAATTTGATATGTTGTTACCTGGTATTCTTGCCGCCATGCAACCTGACGATATACTTATTTTGACAGCGGATCATGGCTGCGACCCAACTTGGCCTGGTACTGATCATACGCGTGAATATGTCCCCGTTCTTGCTGTGGGGGAAGGCATAGAGCCGGGTTCGATGGGGCGCCGTGAGAGCTTTGCTGATATCGGTCAAACCGTTGCGTCGTGGTTAGGCTTACCATCGACATCTTTTGGTCAATCCTTTATTGATGAGCGGTAACATAAACTATGACAACACCTCACATAAATGCCCCAGCAGATACCTTTGCTGAACTCTGTTTATTACCTGGTGATCCACTTCGTGCGAAATTTATCGCTGAAAGGTTTTTAGATAATGCGCAGTGTGTCACTGATGTACGGAACATGCTTGGGTATACAGGTACCTATAAAGGGCAACCGGTATCTGTTATGGGCACCGGAATGGGTATTCCATCGTGCTCCATTTATGCCACCGAACTGATTCGTCATTATGGGGTTTCTAAACTCGTTCGCCTCGGTAGTTGCGGTGCCGTATTACCTCATATTAATTTGCACGACATTATCTTAGCGCAAGGAGCCTGCACGGATTCTGGCGTGAATCGTCAACGCTTTAACAATTTTGACTTTGCGGCAATAGCAGATTTTCAACTGCTTCGAAAAGTTGCAGAGCACGCTGAGCGAAGCGCAGTAAATGTGCGTGTAGGTAATGTTTTCTCTGCCGATTTATTTTATCAGTCAGACCCCGCATTACGCTCCCGCCTTGCCCAAATGGGAATTTTGGGCGTGGAAATGGAGGCCGCTGGTTTATATGGCGTGGCTGCAGAACATGGAGTATCAGCATTGACGGTTCTCACTGTGTCAGACCACATCGAGCGTGGTGAAGCCATGAGCTCGCAAGAACGTCAACTCGGATTTTCTGCGATGGTTGAGCTGACCCTAGATGCCCTTATTTAATTGTTAAAAATTCATCTATTCCATAAGTATATCTAATCAATACTTCTCTTTCATACTAACAGTAATAGAGGGTTTAACCTAAAAGTGGTAGCCCTCGTTTACTCCTTCATTTCACTCGTAAAAGCCCGGTATTTCGCTAACCTATAGTCATCTGATAAAGACTTCGAACAAGGGGCATTACGATGACTAACGTTAATAAATTTAAATCAGGCATTTTCGCTGCGGTTTCCATTTTCGCGCTGTTTTCTGCTGGAGCACAAGCCGACGCCGGTGAGGCTGTTTACAAGAAAAATTGTATGGCATGCCACCAAGCCAATGGTCAGGGTATGGCAGCAGTTTTCCCGCCGTTGGTAGGCAACTCCAATATTACTGATAAACCAGCTTACATCGCTGAAACTATCGTCAAAGGCAAATCCGGTAAGGTCACTGTGAATGGTGCCGAATTCAACGGCATGATGCCGCCTATGGCGTACTTAAATGATGCTGATATTGCAGCCGTAGTGAGCTACGTCAATAAAAAATTTGCAAACGGAAGCAAAGAGATTTCAGCGGCTGAAGTAAAAGCAGTTCGCTAAGAATTTTAAATTAAACACATTGGAGAAGTACCATGAAAACCTTCATTAAAAGTGCAGTTGCAAGTGCCTTACTCGTTTCTTTTGCCGGCTTACCTGTTATTGCAGAAGCAAACGTACCGTTAAAACACGATAGCGAATATGTTATCGATGGTAAAATTTACGGTATGCCTAAAGCAAAAATTTATCGTGATGATTACAACGGCCCAGCGGTCGTCGGTGATTATGTGACCATGGTTCCGCACTTAGCTAAGCTCGACTACAAAGGTAACAAAGAACACGAAGTTCGGATGGATGTGTTTTCACAGAAAGTTGAAGTAGCGCCAGGTGTAAGCTACAACGCGTGGACTTTTGGTGGTAGCGTACCTGGTCCGGTACTTCACGTTCGTGAAGGTGACCGCGTAGTGTTCAAAATGAAGAATCGTTCAACTGAAGAAGTTGTGATTACCAAGCCTTTCAAAGGTGCTTCACCTTACTTTGATCAAATTGCTGCCAACCAATTGCAGAAGCATCAACCGGTTGTTGCGCCAATGCCACATTCGATGGATTTCCATAGCGGTACTGTCGCGGCGAATGATAAGTGGGCGACTATTGCCCCGGGCGAAACTATCGAATTTGAATGGATTGCGAATTATGCCGGTACTTATATGTATCACTGCGGTACTTCAAGCGTACTGATGCACACTGCAATGGGCCAATATGGTGCTGTTGTTGTGTCGCCAAAAGAAGGCTACCCAACTGATAAAGAAGTTGACCAAGAGTACGTGATTGTTCAATCAGAAATGTACCTTGAGCAAATGGGCGAAGACTATATTTACGATCATTCTGCAGCATTAGCGCGTGACCCAAGCCACGTTGTATTCAACGGTCATGTTTCAGCGCTTAGCGAAAACCCATTGAAATCAAATGCCGGTGATCGCGTGCGCATTCACTTCTTGAATGCTGGCCCGTCAGGAACTTCAAGCTTCCACGTTATCGGTGCAATTTTCGATAAGGTCTGGGCTGAAGGTGACCCTCGTAACACTTGGTACGGTATGCAAACTGTATTGCTTGGCGCAAGTAGCAGCGCAACTGTTGAGTTCATTGTACCAGAAGAAGGTGTCTACAAACTGGTCGATCATGAGTTTGCAGATGCTGAGCGCGGTGCTGCTGGTGCGTTATACGCAGGCCCTCGTAAGAAATAAGTCAACAGGAGTTGATCATGTATAAGTGGCTGAGTGTTTTGAGTATGGTGGTGGCTGTGCAAGCAGCCGCCGAGCCGGTCATCATTCCCGCTGGTGAATATAAACCTGCGGTGCTACTTGATGAAACCGTTGAGGTTGTGGTGATGCCGGCGTTTAAGTTAGACGCAGCACCAGTCACTTATGCGCAGTATCTGGATTTTGTGTTGGAAAACTCGAAATGGCGTCGCGATAACATTGCCGCTATTTTTCATGACGGTAATTATTTAAAGAGCTGGTCAGTAAATGATCAAGTGCCTGCTGGCTATGAGTCTAAGCCAGTCACAGAAGTGTCTTGGTTTGCAGCTCGCGCTTATTGTGATGCGCAAGGTGGAAGATTACCAACACTCGATGAATGGGAATATGCATCCAATTACTATCTTCAGCAACACGGTTTGAGTGATAAAGCGTACGCACAAATGTTGTTTGCGCGACACAGCAACCCAACTGCTTACAGTAAGCAGGAAGTCGATACAACTATTGGACAACTGGATTACATGCACAACCGCGTGAATGAATGGGTTGAAGATTATCAATTGTTGCTAACCAATGGCGACAATAATGATTTGCTTGCTGGATCTTGTGGCGATAGCGCGAGATTTATGGCTGATTTTGGTGATGCGAGCTACGCGACTTTCTTTCGTTATCAGTCTCGTAGCAATTATCGCCCACAAAGCACAACTAGCACTTTAGGCTTTCGTTGTGCTTACGATTTGGAGAAATGAGAATGAAAAATTTAATGTTAGCTTTATCGGTCGTACTGTTCAGCTCTGGTGTCGCCATAGCACAAGATCACAGCCAACATAATCATCATGATCATATGAATCACACAACGTTCAAGGCTGAGCCAGTAAATAAAGAACACTCGATTTATCATTTAGATGGGGAGTGGCAAGCCCATACTGGTGAATCATTGACGCTTGCGAACTTCCAAGGGCAGCCGATTGTTATTTCAATGATTTATGGTAGCTGTACCACTGCATGCCCAGTGTTAGTTAATGATGCGCGTCGTATCTTTGAAGCACTACCAGATGCGTACAAAGGTGAAGTGAAATTGGTCATGGTAAGTTTTGACCAAGACCGCGACACCCCAGCCGCGTTGGCTGAATATGCAGCAAAATACAATTTGGGTGACGACGTTTGGACATTCCTTCATGGCGATGACAATAACATTCGAGCTTTAGCAACATTGCTTGGCGTGCGCTACCGTAAGCGTGCTGACGGCGACTTTGATCATAGTAACCTAGTCACTGTGCTTGATGTCCATGGTCGTGTCGTTGAGCGTGTTGAGGGTTTGAATCGGCCAGTTGAAGAGGCCGTAAACGCATTAGTGAAGATTATCGACGAGAATCATTTATTGCACCGCTAAAGCGGCAAGCTGTCTTATTGAGTTAATCGTACAAAAGTGCCGCGAATTCGGTTAGAATTCGCGGCACTTTCGTATTTATTGTCTTTAAATTGACTTATCCATTAGGAAAAAGAGTTCAGCATGTCAGATCTGGCCAAAGCTATCGCCAAAGAAGTCGCCAAGCGGCGTACGTTCGCTATCATCTCGCACCCTGATGCGGGTAAAACGACCATTACTGAAAAAGTATTGTTACACGGTCAAAAGCTACAAAAAGCCGGAACTGTAAAGGGCAAGAAATCGGGTCAGCATGCGAAATCTGATTGGATGGAAATGGAAAAAGAACGGGGTATCTCGGTGACTACCTCGGTCATGCAGTTTCCGTATCGTAATGCTTTGGTTAACTTGCTGGATACGCCAGGACACGAAGATTTCTCGGAAGATACGTACCGTACCTTAACCGCAGTAGACTCTTGCCTTATGGTGATTGATGGTGCAAAGGGTGTTGAGGATCGCACCATCAAACTAATGGAAGTAACGCGTCTGCGTGATACCCCGATTATCACTTTCATGAACAAACTCGACCGCGATATTCGCGATCCGTTGGAATTGTTGGATGAAGTTGAGAGCGTTCTCAATATTATGTGTGCACCCATTACATGGCCAATAGGGTCAGGTAAAAATTTTAAAGGTGTTTATCATCTGCTCAATGATGAAGTGATTTTCTATAAAACCGGTCAAGGTCACCGTATTCAAGAGTTAGATGTCATTAAAGGTTTGGATAACCCAGAGTTGGATGCACGCATTGGCGATTACGCAGATGATCTGCGTGTACAAATTGAGCTGGTGAAAGGAGCATCAAATAGCTTTGACCTAGAGATGTTTCTCGCTGGTGAACTAACACCGGTCTACTTCGGTACTGCTTTAGGTAACTTTGGCGTTGACCACATGTTAGATGGTCTTGTTGATTGGGCACCGACCCCACTTTCTCGTGAAATTGATGATGGCACAGCTATTGCGGCGACGCACCCAGATTTCTCTGGATTCGTATTTAAGATTCAAGCAAACATGGATCCAAAACATCGCGACCGCGTTGCGTTCATGCGTATCGTTTCAGGTAAGTATGAGAAGGGCATGAAAATGCACCAAGTGCGAATTGGTAAAGACGTTCGAATTGCCGACGCGTTAACCTTTTTGGCAGGGGACCGTGAGCAAGTGGAAGAGGCTTATCCGGGAGATATTATCGGCTTGCACAACCACGGTACGATTCAAATCGGTGATACGTTTACCGGTGGCGAACAATTCAAGTTTAGCGGTATCCCGAACTTTGCGCCGGAGTTGTTCCGTCGTATTCGTTTAAAAGATCCGTTGAAACAAAAGCAATTACTTAAAGGCTTGGTGCAGTTGTCTGAGGAAGGTGCGGTGCAGGTATTCCGTCCGCTAAGCAACAATGATTTGATTGTAGGTGCAGTCGGTGTGCTACAGTTTGACGTTGTTGTGCACCGTTTAAAATCTGAATATAACGTCGATGCAGTATACGAGAGCATCAACGTTGCCACAGCGCGCTGGGTGAGCTGTGAAGATGCGAAGAAACTTGATGAGTTTCGCCGTAAAGCAGAATCAAATCTAGCTCTAGATGGCGGTGACAATTTAACGTATATCGCGCCAACTATGGTGAATCTGAGCTTGGCGACCGAGCGTTACCCCGATATCGTATTTAGTCACACTCGGGAGCACTAATAGCAAATCCAAAAGGAGGCGTCGTGAAATTGTTTGATAGTCACTGTCACATTAATTTTGACGCCTTTGATCAGGACCGAAAAGCCGTATTACAACGCGCGGCAAAGCAAGGTGTTAAGCGGCTTTTTGTTCCTGGTGTCGCGCGGCAATTGAGCTCTGATAAACATTGGCGAAACGATTGCGGGTCAATTAAAGTAATTGAAGGATTTGGTTTACACCCATATTTTATTGCACAACACCAAGTATCAGATCTTGAATGGCTGGCGCATCAACTGGAGCAATTTCCGCACGCTGTTGTGGGTGAAATTGGCTTGGACGCCGAAGTGAGTGATTACAAAAAGCAATACGAGCTTTTTACTGCCCAAGTTGACCTGGCTGTAGCATTCAACCGCAGCCTCGTATTACATCATCGAAAAACACAGCCTAAGCTGCTAAGAATTCTAAAGCCGCTACGAAGCAAGCTACCTGAGGTTGCTGGCGTGATTCATGCATTTTCGGGCAGTCCCGAGCAAGCAAATGAGTGGACTAAGCTAGGATTTATGTTAGGCGTCGGTGGTGTTATGACGTATTCAAGAGCCAATAAGACACGCCAAGCCATTCAACAAGCAGACATCCAACATTTAGTGATTGAGACGGATGCGCCTGATATGCCATTAAGTGGCTTTCAAGGCCAACGTAACGAACCCGCTCAATGCATCAAAGTATTGGAAGAACTGAGTCACCTTAGAGATGAACCGATCGAGCATCTGGCCAACATTATTTGGCATAATACGTGTCGACTATTTGGTGGAACTATTCAGTTGGATGATTAATTGCGACCCGCTTATAGCGCCAACGATTAAACGTTATCGCCATGAAAATACCTGCTAAAACAGCAAAGCCCAATAAAAATTGACCATAAAAGGTCAAGTACTCGTGAGTTCTAACGGGGGCTTCAAGCAACAATGACTCGTCAACCGTCAGCGTTAAGTAGCCAACCACTTTGCCGTCATCGATGACCTCCTCAACAAGAACTAAAGCTTGTTGGACTTGATCACTTTCGGTTTGTTGAAGCGAAGTAGCGATTGATTGTCCGTAGCGATTTTGAATTTGCGCTGCCGCAATAAACGGTTGTTGTTGTAATTGTGCCACTAATTGCTCGAGGTTATCTGTATCATCAGCCATGATCCAGTGGCGAGCTTCTGTTGCGGCTTGTTCTGCTGTTAAACTCATTAATTGGTGGCTGTGCGTTTGAAACTCCTGCAGACTCGTGGTGTGCATAGCACTCCAAAATTGCTCAATGAGTAAGATCAAAAGTATTGCAAGCCCAAACCGGCGTCCTCGCCGATAGACAAGTTTGAATAGACTGTTAACATGAGCAGGTATTTTTATCATGCGGCAAATATACGTTGAATTGCTTGTGCTTAGCAACCTACTTAACATTTAAGGCGAACCATTCATGCCCGATTTTTCAAAGCCTGGCCTGGTTATTTTTGATATGGATTCGACTCTAATCACTATCGAATGCATAGATGAAATTGCAGCGCTTGCTGGCTGTAAAGACAAAGTTAGCGCAATTACCGAACGAGCGATGCGAGGTGAGTTGGATTTTGCCGAAAGCTTGCGTGCGCGAGTTGCGGCTTTAGCTGGCGTGACAGCACAACAAATGAATGCGATATTTGAGCCTATTCCATTAACCCCAGGTGCTGAAAGACTGATAACTTGGCTGCAACAACATCAGTGGTATGTTGGTTTAGTCTCCGGCGGGTTTACGTGGTTCACCGAAAAAGTGCAACAGCGGTTAGGCTTGAATTTCTGTCACGCAAATACGCTAATATGGAACGCGGAGAAGTTAACCGGCACTGTCGCTGAACCGATTGTGGACGCACAAACGAAAGCTGATTGCTTGGTTCGCTGGGCGGCAGAACTTGGCATAGAGAGTGGACAAACCATTGCCATAGGCGATGGAGCTAATGATATTCCAATGCTAGAAGCTGCCAGTTTCGGTATCGCATTTTGCGCGAAGCCAGCGTTACGAAATGTCGCAACACTGTGTGTTGATGTTCCCGATCTATCTGCAGTTATCGACTATTTTGAGAAGCAAGAGCCGGTCTAAATTATAGATTAAGTACGCAAGGAAAGTTTCAAGCTATGGCAAAAACAAAAACGGCCTACGTCTGCAATGATTGCGGCGCTGACTTTGCTCGATGGTTAGGGCAATGCCCAGAATGTAAAGCGTGGAATACCATCACTGAAGTTCGCCTCGGTAGCGTCAAATCAAGTGGCGCAGAACGTCGTGGTTATGCTGGAGCCACGCGGGCGAAAGTACAAACACTAAACGAAGTGGATTTAGAGGAATTACCTCGCTTTAGTAGTAGCTTTACTGAATTTGACCGAGTTCTTGGCGGAGGCATTGTGCCTGGCTCAGCCATTCTCATTGGGGGGTCACCCGGCGCCGGTAAAAGTACACTACTGCTACAAACAATGTGTCGCTTGGCAGAACAAATGAATGTTTTGTATATAACCGGTGAAGAATCGTTACAGCAGGTTGCTCTGCGTGCTCAGCGGTTGTCATTACCGACCAATAAATTGCGAATGCTGGCTGAAACATCGGTAGAAACCATTTGCGATTTAGCGGATCAGGAACAACCTCGTGTGATGGTTATTGATTCCATTCAGGTGATGCACTTGGCTGATATTCAGTCGGCTCCAGGAAGTGTCTCGCAGGTGCGTGAATGTGCGGCATACCTGACGCGCTATGCCAAGCAAAAGGGTGTTGCAATCATCATGGTTGGCCATGTCACTAAAGATGGCTCGTTAGCGGGGCCAAAAGTATTAGAGCACTGTATTGATTGCTCAATATTGTTGGAGGGTGATGCCGATTCGCGTTTTCGGACTCTTCGAGGTCATAAAAATCGCTTCGGTCCAGCCAATGAACTGGGCGTTTTTGCAATGACCGGGCAAGGTCTCAAAGAGGTGACCAATCCATCGGCAATATTTCTACAGCGCGGCGAACAGCATGGCAGTGGTTCGGTGGTCATCGTGATTTGGGAAGGTACACGTCCGTTGTTGGTTGAACTTCAAGCCTTGGTGGATGTGAGCCAATTGGCCAATCCGAGACGTGTCGCTGTAGGAATGGAAACCACGCGGCTGGCGATGTTATTGGCGGTGTTGCATCGGCATGGTGGTTTACACATGTCCGATCAAGATGTATTCGTAAACGTTGTTGGCGGCGTTCGCGTGATGGAAACTGGAGCCGACCTCGCCTTATTACTTGCGATTGTATCCAGTTTTCGAGAAACCGAGCTGCCGCGTGATCTGATTGTGTTTGGCGAGGTGGGTCTATCTGGTGAAATTCGCCCAGTACCTAACGGTCAAGCTCGACTTCATGAAGCCGCGAAACACGGTTTTACCAAAGCGATTGTCCCAGTCGGCAACAAGCCGAAAGAGAAAATTGAAGGGATGGAAGTTATCGCTGTGAAAAGCTTGCAAGAAGCGCTTGAGGCGACTTAATTGTGAAAAGAAAGCTTGCCCGACTCAAAGTATTTGGCTGCGCAAGCTTGTTTTTGCTCGGCTTAACCACAGGCTCTTCTGCGGTTGCTCAACGTTTGGTATCGCTTAATCCTTGTTTCGATGAATGGGCGCCGCAGTGGTTGCCAGAAACTTGGGAATTTATACCGAGCACCGCGCACGGCAATCGATTAGAGCGCGTGCTTCGCACTAATCCTGATATCGTGCTGTATGGAACCTACACGAATCCACGTTTGGTATCACAATTATCTGCGGCGACGCGAACTGTATTAGTTAAAGAGCCAAATACTTGGGTGCAATGGCAGGAAACACTAACGCACGTTGGGGGCGAGCTCCAACTTGAGCAGTCTTTGCAAAGCTGGAAGCGTCAGCAACAACGCCAATTAGCTCAGTTACCCAAGTTAACTGAGTCTGTTTTGGTCATTATGCCTAATCAATACAGTTGGGGTGGTGGGAGTTTTATTGTAAATATGCTCAGAGCCAATGACATACCAGTACTTGTGGCTGATGAATCACAGCAACTTGTACAGATAAGCTTGGAGCAACTGATTCAATTAAAGCCCCTACGCGTGGTACTGGATGGCTTCTCAAGTGACTATGCGCGAGCAAATGAATGGCTTTGGCATAGTGCCCTAAAGCCATGGTTGACGGCGCGTCGGGTGGTGCAAATTAAACCGACGGTGAGTGGCTGTCCCGCTCAACGCGCAGTTGAATATATGCAGCAGGTAGTTAAGCAATGATCCTTCGTAGTTTGGTTATTTTGGCCTTCGCGCTCGTGCTAACACTGTGGCATCTCGGCAGTGGCGGTGACAGCTGGTCATTACTGCCGCAAAATGAATTAGATACCTTTATTTTTACTGAGATACGACTGCCGCGTGTCATTTTGGCGTTTTGCAACGGCGTTGCGTTGGGTCTAGCTGGAAGTGTATTACAACTATTACTGCGAAATCCGCTGGCCGAGCCGGGCATCACCGGCATTGCTGGCGGTGCTGCGCTTGCTACCGTCGCCACATTGTATCTGGGAGCAGTGGGCCCGGTTTCTTGGTGGTTGCCAGCGGTTGGATTGTTAGGCGGTATAGTTACGCTTGGCTTATTGTGGCTATTATCTGGCCGACAACCGCAGGGTATCCGAATCATTTTAGTTGGCGTTGCGCTTTCCGCTATCTCAGGCGCCCTCATTGCAGTGGTACTTAACTTGGCACCAAATCCGTTTGCATTCCAAGAGTGGGCGCTTTGGCTAATGGGCTCAGTGTCGAATCGCGGTTG
The DNA here is from genome assembly GCF_004214835.1 of Pseudidiomarina tainanensis. Taxonomy (GTDB): domain Bacteria; phylum Pseudomonadota; class Gammaproteobacteria; order Enterobacterales; family Alteromonadaceae; genus Pseudidiomarina; species Pseudidiomarina tainanensis. The sequence goes on from NZ_PIQJ01000004.1 coordinate 21,479, forward strand.
GGCTTATGTGTGGTTAATCTTGCCATTGCTCATTGTAAGTCTCGTATTATTAATGACGCAACGTCACTACATTCAAGCCCAAATTTTCGATGAGCCAACCGTGCAAACGCTTGGCTTCAATGAAGCGTGGTCTAAATTTTTATTGTTACTGGTTACTGCGCTGTTAGTTTCGGCATCAGTCGTTACAGCTGGTATTATCGGATTTATCGGATTGGTAGCGCCTCATTTAGTGCGCTTGTTGGGGCTTCGACGGCCAAACCAGCTTATCTATTACAGTGGGGCGGTTGGTGGAATTTTATTGGTTGGAGTTGATGCTCTTGTGCAAACCATTGACACTCGGGTAGAACTTCAACTGGGTGTCGTCATCGCCTTAATAGGCGCACCTTGGCTACTGCTGTTACTTCATCGTTCCGGACGTACCTGATGCTTGAGCTCACCAATCTTTCTTATCCCAAAAGACTAAATAACGTCAATTACTGTGCGTCTGCAGGGCGTTTGGTGGGTGTTATCGGTGCCAATGGTTCCGGTAAATCGACACTCTTGTCGATAATAGCTGGCGCCTTGAAAAAGGCGAATGGCGAAGTGAAATGGCACAGTGACGATCTGCTGCATTGTTCGCCCTCGGAGCAGCGGCAACAACTTGCATATCTTGCGCAAAAAAATGAATTTCGCGAACCGGTTCGGGTGAGTGATTTGCTGCTAACCAGCCAAGTCAATATCAAAGAATCTTCTGCAACTTTATCTGCTTGGCGTGAACGAAGTATTGATGAGTTTCATCTGGGAAACTTGCTGAGCCGAGCAATCACAGAGCTATCCGGTGGTGAGCAACGACGCGTCATGCTTGCCTGTATTTATGCCATGAACCGATCACTTCTTTTAGCCGACGAACCAACGGCGAGTTTAGATCTGCACTATCAGTTGCTAGTTATGGATTGGCTTAAGGCCATGAGTAAAGAGGGGAAGTTAGTGTTAGTTGCATTACATGACCTTGCGCTTGCCGCACAATATTGTGATGAATTGTTACTTTTAAACGAGGGGCAATTAATTGCCAGCGGGGAACCTAATCAGGTGTTAACCGACACTAACCTTGCAGCGGCGTACAAAGTTAGTGTCGATTGGTTATGCAATAGCAACGGCGTCGCAATGCTTGCGCGTCGCCTTTAATGCTCTTGGCGCCACAAATCTGGTAGCTTGGTTGGGCGCTGTTTTGCATCTAACTGACGCTCGTTCAACGCCTTAACCGAGCCCTTATTCGATAAGCTGGTTGCAGTTGGCTGACATTGACCATAAGTCATGTGGTACGCGGCAGCTTGCAACATTGGGTCATTTTCGTCGCCCCAGTCGCCAACCAGAATATCTTCAGCGCTACAATTAGGTGCTAAACCGTCATAATAGCGACCTTCGTCAATCGCATTCACGGTCTCGAAGTTCACGACAAAAGCTCGTTTATCACATAGTAGTTCAGGTATTTGCCCAACAGGTTTACCGCAAGTTGGCTGACCAACAACGATGACATCGACAAACGGGTCTAACGAGTTAATGATGAGTTCTGAGGACGAGCAACTAGCTCCGGTTGTAAGAACATAAACACGATTTAAGTTGAGCTGCTCAATCCCATCGTACAATTGGAATTGCTCAATAAAGTTCGAATCCGAATTATTAGCATTAAATAAGTATTTGGTGAATACCTCACCAATGACTGTATCACCTGCAGCTTGAGTTGATGCTTGGTTGGCATAGCGAGTTAGACCGCCGCCGTTGTAGCGCAAATCAATCACCAACTCATCGACGCCAACGAGTTGATCATACGCACTGTTCAAGTCATCACCGGTGCGGTTAATAAAGCTGTTTAACACGTAATAACCAACTTCTTTGCCATCAATGAGAAAGCGCTCAGTAGCCAATACGGTATTCGTTTCAACGATTTCTTTGGTCAGAACATCTGTAAAACTTACGCCATCAACATCTTGCCAAGTTAATTCGACACTGACACCTGTTTCCGCACCACCCAATGCATCTTGGTAGCGACCCTGCTGAATCAGGGTTTGCACTGATTCGCCGTTGATGTGAGTCAATTCATCTGAACGCTTCATACCGGCAATTTCAGCCGGAGAATTAGCATAGACATAGTTGATAAACACGCGATCGTCGAGAGTTAACCTTGAACTGAAACCAAAGCCGGCGTATTCAGCGTCGACAAAACGACTTTGATATTCATCTTCGGTAAGAATGAAACTATAGCGATCTTCAGGAACGACAAGTGCTTCTAATAAATCATAAATGTTGTTGTAATTACCAGGATTCACATTGGTCGGCATATCCTCGTTCCACAAGTAATTCTCCTGCATGTACGCGTAGAAATTCTCGACCTGTCCGCGTGCACTGCATTGGTCAACAATCGGAGCTATCGTTTCGTCGCTGTCGCTTCCGCAACCAGCCAGTGCCAAGCAACTGATAAGACTCGATAAGACGAGTTTGGCAGATGTTTTCATAAGAATAATCTCTCTGTTGATGATCGACGTATTCATAAGATGACAGATTTTTAACTAAATCTCCAAGATTTGACTAGTGACGGATGATTTTTATTTTGGCACACTGCCTGCCGGCTCTAAGATAAGAGATATCGATATGACTGCAGTAATGATCGACCTTGAAGGCACCGAATTAACTAACGCGGACCGTGAGCTATTGGCTCATCCTGCAGTTGGTGGAGTGATCTTTTTTAGTCGGAATTATGAGAATCAAACACAATTATTAGAACTTGTTCGCCAAACACGTGCTGCGGCTCGCAATCCATTAATCTTGGCGGTCGATCATGAAGGTGGACGAGTCCAGCGCTTTCGTGATGGATTCAGTGCGATTCCAGCAATGGCGCAGATTGGCCGTTATGCCGAATCTGATGCGCAAGCACAGAACTGGGCGCAAGAACTCGGCTGGTTGATGGCTGCAGAAGTACTGGCAATGGATATTGATATCAGCTTTGCGCCGGTGCTTGACGTGAATGGGATTAGTGAAGTGATTGGTGACCGTGCATTTGCCGAAACAAGCGAGAAGCTGATTCCTATCGCGCGAGCGTTTATTCGCGGTTTACATCAGGCGGGCATGAAAGCAACGGGTAAGCATTTCCCAGGTCACGGCTCGGTACGTGCCGACTCTCATATTGAAATACCGGTAGATGAGCGTAGCTGGGAAGAAATTCTAGCCACTGATTTGCCACCATTTATAGAGCTCGCCAGTTGTCTTGATGCGGTGATGCCGGCGCATGTAATTTATCCTGCCGTGGATGATAAGCCGGCAGGTTTTTCGAGCTATTGGCTGCAAGATATTTTGCGCGCGCAGTTACAATTTAACGGTATCATTTTTAGTGATGATCTGGGTATGGCAGGTGCTACTGTGGCTGGTTCCATGAGTGAACGTGCGCATGCAGCGCTCGATGCTGGGTGCGACATGGTATTAGTCTGTAACGATCGAGCTGGCGCAATGGAAGTTATTCAGGCAGTCGAGCCGCGTCTTGAACAGTTGAAAAAGAATGCCGCTCGGTGTTACCAGCAGTTGAGCAAACCAGCGGGCATGACCATGAACGTGTTACAGAATCATCCTCGCTGGCACGGTGCGCAAGCAGTTTTAACTGAAATCGAGAACGCTGCGACCGCTAAACCGAACTAATTTAACTTTCATATGGCAGCGGGTCGGTCACCTGATTCGCTGCAAAGGCTTCTAATCTTTCCACACAAGCCCCGCATTTGCCGCAAGCCTTGTCACGACCGTTATAACAGGTCCAGGTTTGGCTGTAATCGAGGTTCATGCGCAACCCGTCTGCTAAAATTTCCGCTTTGTCGTTGCGCAAATATGGTACCTCAATTCGAATCGGCTCATAGTTGGCAATTAGACTCACAGCATTCATTTTTTCCACAAATTCAGGTCGGCAGTCTGGGTAAATCGCGTGATCACCAGAATGAGCACCGTAGTAAACAGCTTCAGCACCGATACTTACGGCATAGCCGATTGCTAATGAAAGCAAGATCATATTACGATTTGGCACGACCGTTGATTGCATTGACGCTTCAGCATAGTGTCCCTCGGGGATATCAATATCCGAGGTCAATGAGCTACCAGCAAGAAGACTATTAATTGCTGTAATATCGACAACTTTATGAGGAATATCGAGTTGAAGACAAACCGCAGCGGCGACATCGAGTTCACGCACATGGCGTTGACCGTAATTGAAACTAAGTGCATAAACTTCGTGTCCTTGCTGTACTGCATGATGCAACACAGTGAATGAATCCATGCCACCTGAATAGATAACGACAACTTTTGCCATGTTACGATCCTAATTTGCCTAAATTTACGCTAAAATTCGCCTCATATTGTAACCCATATTATTTTGCAGATGTTGGAGAATCCTATTAATACGCTCTATCCAATTAATGAAGTGTTCCAAACCATTCAAGGAGAGGGGATTTATACTGGAGTTCCAGCAATTTTTGTCCGATTGCAGGGTTGCCCAGTTGGATGCCCATGGTGCGATACCCAACATACATGGGAGCAACACGCAAAAGATGAGGTCGCTCTTTCTGAGATTACCGAAAAAACAGCGCCAACAGCGCAGTGGGCGAATGCCTCGGCGAACGAGTTAGTTATGCTTCTGAAGCGTAAAGGGTATACCGCAACACACATCGTCATCACGGGCGGTGAACCGGCGATGTATGATTTAACTGAGCTGGGTATAGCACTGGAACAGGCGGGCTTTAAACTGCAAATAGAGACCAGCGGGACGTTTCCATTAAGAGTGACTGATGGTACTTGGGTAACTGTTTCACCTAAATTGGATATGCCAGGTGGATACTTAGTGCGCCCAGATTGTATGAAAAGAGCCGACGAGATCAAGTACCCAGTCGCGATGCAAAAGCACATAGATCAGCTCGACAAGTTGCTAGCAAGTTGTCCGCCGCGAGATGGTGTCAGTATTGGGCTACAACCGATTAGCCAGCGTCCTCGTGCGACGGAATTAGCAATGAAAGTCTGCATTGAGCGAAACTGGCGTCTTTCCGTTCAACTACATAAGTACCTTAATATTGAGTAGGTTATCAACCACTCCTTACATTCTCCTCTAGCATCGACATTACACTGAGTTTCCTGACCAATCTTGATAAGGAAACTCAGATGCAAGTGACAATTAAGCTTTCCTATTCTCCTGGCTCAAAACGCCATGCCCTAGGGCAGGGCATGACTGAGTATATTATTATTGTTGCGTTAATTGCTGTTGCAGCCATCGGTGTGTATTCCCTGTTAGGGAAAACCGTTCGTGGTCAGGTGGCGGGTATCGCTAGCGAAATAACCGGTCAAAGTGCCACTAATCAACTGAATAGTGCTCGCAGTGCAGCGCGTCGCGCCAATACGTTGGGTCGCCAAGACGTCAGTTTAGGTAACTATGATGAAGTTACAGAATCTGGAAATTAACATGAGAAGTGAGCGTGGTTATGTCAGTGTGCTCGTATTGCCTGCCGTTGCTGGTTTGCTCGCCATGCTGCTTGTTGTGGTCTCGCAACAACAGCGATTACAGCAACGGTGGCACTTGCAAAGTGCTGCCGATAACATGGCGTTAAGTGCAGCCACGATTATCGCGCGCGAATTTAATTTAATTGCAGTTATTAATCGCGCGTTGATTGCTAACCAAGTGACGCAGGGGCAATTATTAGGTTTAGCTAGTTGGTTTAGTAGTATTCGTTCCGCTACTGAACGTCTAGCGTTGGTTACTAGTATTGTTCCATACCTGAATGTGGTGACAGGCCATCTTGCTAAGGCAGTCAAATATGCTGAAAGGCCACTCCATATCATCGTGAACAGTGCCTTAGTGTTGCAGCGCATATTGCTTTCAACACTGCAAACCGCTCAGTGGATGATTCGCGCTTCATTCGCAATGATGATCCCCAAAAGTCTTGCTGAAATCGCCAAGGTTCAAAACATATCGCAACATTCATGGACGCTGTTTCATAGTCCGGGTCTGATTGAGTTTCCGTGGTTGTGGTGGCGATATATGCCACTTCAACATGGGGCTCGAGATAATGATTTACTGCGGGAAATGACTCAAAGTAGTCGCGATGATTTTTCTTCCAAGCGCAGCTACAAGTGGTTCGATGCTGGCTTTGTGAAAGCTAGAAAAGCAGGTGGCAGTGACCTCGTTATGGTCAATCAGGGGCGTTGGGCATGGCAATCAATGGATACAGTTGCCTTGCATATCCGTTGGTTGTTTAAGCGCGAGGAAATTCCTTGGGGCGAAGGCGTAACTTATCAGAGTCGCAACATTACTAGCGTGACTGAGAATCAGTTTGGCGAAAGCCGTCAAATCAACCCACGAGCAACCCAGTTGGCATTGATTGATCAACAAAATATGGGCACCACAACAACACCTTATTACTTCAATAAAGAACAGCTTGAAGTAGATGACTGGCCGTCGGTGATCATTAAGTTTGATGATGTTTTTGCAAAAGCAGGCGTGCGATTTTCACGTCCTCAATCAGTACTTCCTAGAGCTACTAAAACAACCGAGCAGGCGAATTTATTTAATGCACTTTGGGAGTCTGAGCTGCAGTCACTCAATGCTCCAGAAAAGCTTATTTTAAGCCGCTTTGCACAAGGTGAACTATGAATAATTACTCGGCTTTTCGTCAACATGGGCAAGGTATGGTTGAACTCATTGTATTGTTGAGTCTGTTGTCAGTGACCTTGTCTATGAGTTTCACTAAATTAAATGATGCTTTGACTTCCCAGCATAACGAGCTGAATAAGTTGCGCGCTGAAATCTTGCAGCCAATACCGACCGGCTCCTGGCAACGCAAGCAAACAGATGAATTTAGTTCACAAGTGAAACCAATCTTAGCACCACTGAATGATTACACAGAGTTAAAAGTTAAGCTCGATAACCTGCATTTTGTCACCTCGGAAAACTCGCGCTACATATTAGCTCGACTCACGGATGATTGGCAGTTGGATAACAATATGGAGCTGATTTCATCTCCGCGTTCGCTGACGCTGAGTCACTATTTACATCAATCTGGTTTAAGCACCGTGCTTGATGTGATTGGTGGGTTACCGATAAGCCGCGAATTAAAACGTGAATCACTAGTACTCGGCAAGGTGGATAGTGACATTACGCCTTATGAATTGCGTTGTAAGGATCCGGCGTGTCGTTGATAAGTGCGTGGATGTTAGCTCATGCGCAGGTCGTGGCCGAAAACGATCAGGGTGTGTTATGGCAAATGAACGAACCTAATGCTGTGATTCAATTGGTTGAACGTTTTGGTTGCTCACCTATTGAGCCAGTTAATCAACAGTACTATTGCCGAGATGCGGCTAAACAAATTTGGCACATACAATCACTCAATGGGCGCGTTTATGCGCAATCATTTGCCCTAAACCAGCAGCAGGTTGTGGCTAAGCGAACCTGGCTTGGCAAACATCTCCTGACGCAAGTAGTTGAACATTATCAGATTGAAATTTTTGAGTCACAGCAGCGGGCACAAACTCTAGTCGACGGATTTAACTTTCGATATGGCGCGCGTCTTGCGTCATCAAGGGAAATAGAACATGGACGTTATCACATTACATTGGACAAGCCACAAACCTCTTTGTTGTTGGTTCAGCAGCCAACAAGTACCCACATCGTACAAATTACAACAAGGACAAAGTCTCATTGAGAGCCTAATTATTATGTTGTTTGCTAGCGCAATGTGGCTGATTCCAATAACTGCCGATGGGTATAACATTATTGAGATGACAAAGCACATTGTGCAATCGACAGCAGCGCACTTCGATTGGGTTTGGCAGTATTTCACACTTAATCCGTTGGTTTGGTAACGAGTTATGCTCAAGCCCAATCACAAAAGCAAACTTACGGCATTGGTCGTGCTGAGTTTAATTTTAAGCTTCGCCAGTTATCAGTTAGTTACGAGTTATGTTGCTGAGAAGGCTTCGCAAGAAGTTGCTGAACAACGGGAAATTGAACTGGGGATTTTAGTCAGTCAACGCGATATTTTGGTTGGCGAAATCATCAATTCTGACACTTTGGTTGTCCGTAACTTCCCGCAAAGTCTTGTGCAAGATAATTGGCTTCGCCCCGAGGATGCGCCGAGCATAATCGGCCTAGCTTCAAGTCGGTTTATTGACCGCGGTGAACCTTTAACAGCAAATGCGATAGAGCCATATAGAACGCCTCGCTTTTCCAGCAATTTAAAACCCGGCTTTTATGGCGTCACGAGTCTTGTCTCTGTTCAGCAGTTGCACAATGGCTTGGTGAAAATTGGAGACCATGTGACGTTGCGAGGAAGCGACTTTCAAGACAGCAGTAAGCCATTGGTTCTGGTTAATATTCCGGTTATTGCAATGGACAATTTCGACAATGAAGCGCAGCTTGATATTAGCCCATCGCATTACCTACCAAGCACGATGACCTTTGAGTTTACGCCGGTGCAGGCGGAGATTTTTGAGGTGATGAAACTACAAAATTTCGGGGTGTGGCTGCAACGTCCAGGTAGTGAGTACGTTGTATCAACACCACCAGTTCCCGTCAAAATCCACCGATTTTTCGCCAATGAGGTCAGTACTGATGCGATTTATTAATTTCGTTGTTGTTGCAGTTGTGGCGATGGTTGCTTTTCCCGTTGCAGCATCCAACGTTGTGAACCTGAACGTCGGAGAAACTCAGCTAGTATCGCTAAAAGGTGTTTCTGATGTTGTGGTGGGCAATGAAAGTATTATAAAGGTCGAGTTATTGCAGCCTAATGACCTTGTTATCAAAGCAATTACTGCAGGACACACCGAATTGCTTGTTCGATATCAAAATGGTGAAAACAATAAAATCAAAGTAGCAGTTAGTGAACTTGAAGATGCGAAGCAGCAGATTCATTTAAATTGGATAAAGCGCAAATATTCGCAATTGCAGTTTACCGAAATCGCAGGCGCTATGGTGATATCTGGCGAGCTCAATCAAGCCGATTTGAAACAATTAAATCAAGACACAAAAGATTATCCAACATGGCTGATACAGGTGGACCAAGCGCCAATTGCTATTGACCAAATGATTGAGCTTCAAGTGACCATTCTGGAGGTTAAACGTCAAAGCGCTAAACATTTAGGTGTTAATTGGCAAAATTCGATATCTGGGCCAACACTTAGCGATGTTAACTCTCAATGGGTGACATTTCCGATAACTTTACTCTCGACCGTTAATTTATTGATTCAAAATGGTCAGGCACGAATTCTCGCTGAGCCAAAATTAATCGCAGCAAGTGGCGGGAAAGCGGACTTTTTGGTGGGTGGAGAGTTTCCGATTCCACAAGTACTGGCTCAAGGCATGCAGGATGTCGAGTTTCGAGACTACGGTATTTCATTATCGATGTCGCCGCATGACTTGGGTCATGGCCAAATATCAACCGAAATCAAAGCTCAAATCAGTACGATTGATCCTGCCACGGCTATTCAGGGCATCCCAGGCATGCTAACGCGACGCGTGAGCAGTCTTATTACGGCAAAAAGTGGTGAAGCAATCATATTGTCAGGATTACTGAGTCAAGAGCAGTCATTACAAACCGATGCATTTCCGGTACTCAATAAAATGCCGATTTTAGGTGAACTCTTTTCATCGAAAGAGTTTCGCGACGCTGAAACGGAGCTGATTGTTGTCGTCACGCCAATGCTGCAAGCGCAACAACGTCAGACTCAGAAAGCGCATAAGAATGCTCAATTACTGATTAACCTGTTTCGCGATGCAGCCGATTGCGTGGGGTTATCCGATGCCATTTAATCAGGACTTAGCTCGGCAACATCTGCGCCAATCTTTGCAGCGTAGTGAGAAAAATATTGAGCAGATGACAACTACTGAACTTCATCAGCAAGCAATCATCATTTTAGAAAATTATAAAACGACTTTATCGGTAGCGGATGCCAACGAACTCGCGCTAACGATTGAAAACATCGTCAATGATTGTATTGGTTTTGGACCAATAACTAGCTTGCTACACGATCAGTCGGTATCAGAAATCATGGTTAATGACTTTCAAACTATTTTTGTCGAAAAGGAAGGCAAGCTATCGCGATGCTCGATTGCGTTTTCAAGTGAAGAAGAATTGCTACGTGTTATCGATCGTATCATAACGCCACTGGGTAGGCGCTTAGATAGTGCTCAACCAATGGTTGATGCGCGTATGCCCGACGGCTCTCGAATAAATGCTGTGATATCGCCATTGGCGCTACGTGGGAGTTGCTTAACGATACGTAAATTTTTAGCGAAGCAGTTGCAGTTTGCTGATTTAGTGCAACAAGGGTCGCTGTCAGATCAAGCCGCAGAATATTTACAACAATGTGTGGTTGAGCGGCGCAACATATTAATTGCGGGTGGTACCGGTACCGGAAAAACTACGCTTTTAAACACCTTGGCGGGAATAATTCCCCCGCATCAACGGGTAATCACTATTGAAGATGCTGCTGAATTACAGCTGAACCATCAAAACTTAATTGCATTAGAGGCGCGTCCGCCGAACGCTGAAGGCCAAGGTCGAGTATCAATCCGAGAATTGCTAATCAATGCCTTGAGGATGCGACCGGATCGAATCATTGTCGGTGAATGCCGAGGCATAGAGGCCATTGATATGTTGCAGGCCATGAACACCGGACATGAAGGTTCATTAACAACGCTACATGCGAATACGGCAAGAGACGCAATTCAGCGGCTTGAGGTAATGGTCCTTATGGCAGGTTTAGAAATTCCTTTAGCAGCTATTCGACAACAGATTGCTTCAGCAATCGATGTGATAGTTCAAATTCAGCGAGATAGTGATGGAGCTAGGGTCATTCGAGAGATATCCGAAGTTTCTGGAATTGATACTGACGTGATTCAAATGAATCAAGTATTTAAGCGAGAAGATAAGCAGTTCATGGCAACTGGAGTGCTCTCGGTATGGCAATAGAAAATCTGGGAGCGACGACTGAAATTATCGTAATGCTGACCTTTGTGAGTTTATATGTCACAGCATTTATTCTATTCATTCACTTCGTTGATAGATGGAAAAATCCAGCACAAAAATGGCTCATGGATAGCACAGAACAATCTCTCGCCGATTTTCTAATCTACCTACCCGCGAAGATTTTTTGGGAACGCTTAACGTTGTTCGTGTTGCCTCTTCTATTGATATTGACTGTTTTGACATCGCTATTTATTAGTTTTGTCGTTGGAAGCGCGATGGCGTTAGGAGCCGTGTTTGCAAAAAAACTGTTATTAGCGCGGCGTCATCGGTTGATTAACTTCCAGCTGCCGGATGCAATTGACCTTCTGGTGACAGCAATGCAGGCGGGTTTGAGTTTCAATGCTGCATTTGAGCGCAGTGCTATGCAAGTTGCCGCTCCCCTCCGATACGAATGGCTACTTGTGATTCGGCGCATGCGAACCGGCGAAACACCAATCGTCGCACTCGCCAGCTTTTATCAACGAGTGAACACTGAGGCCGTTTTGCAGATGTTACTAACCATGCAGCTTGGCATTCAGCATGGCTCACAACAAGCAGATATTCTGCAGCGATTGGCAGTTACGTTAAGACAGCAACAGTACGCTGTTGAGCGGGTTAAGAGTTTATCCGCACAAGCTCGATTGCAAGGTAAAGTCATGTTGCTGCTACCCATTGGCTTGTTTGCAGCACTGCATTTTCTGCATCCAGAAAACACCGTCATTTTGACTCAGACTGAGTTTGGACATTATTTGCTAGGCGTCAGTTTGGGTTTGATGTTAGCCGGTCATTTCTTAATTCGAAGAATATTAGGAGATGCCTATGCACATTGATATTTTGATTTGGGTAGCCCTGTCTATCACGTGTGTTTGTATTGCTGCTCTTTGGTTAAAAATTGTAGCCGTATGCGGCAGTAGTGTTCGATTAAAAGCTACCCTTGATAAACTCATTTATAAGTTACCCAAAACCCTTTCTAGCAAAGTTATAACGACCGCCCAACAGGCTGTACCTGAACAGACGCCTGCTGCATGGCTCTTGCATCAGCTCATTGTTGCAATGAGTGTTTTCATCATTCTTAGCTTGCCGATTAGCGCGGTGGTTAAATTAACTATCGGGGTATCTTTACTACTCATGGTTTTAGCGAGACGTAATCGACTTAAAGCTTATCAGCGCAAGGTAATCAGACAATGGCCAAGCGCACTTGATCTGGTTGCCATGTTGATGCAATCGGGATTGTCATTACGAGCCGCGCTCCATGCGTTACAGAGTATTCCCAACAATCTATCTGCAGTAGCTGAGATAGCGCGGTTGCATCGCTTACAGCAAAGCGGTTACTCACTCAGTCAAGCCATAGACGCATTATCTTTACGGATCACACATCCGTGGATAAGTCTTTTTGCTGGCGCAGTGCTCCAAGCACAAGAGACTGGCGGCGCACTAGCGAACACATTAAAGAGCCAAGCCAATCAGTTTCGACAGCAGCAGTTGCTCGAAGCTGAGAAACGAGCACAAGAAGTTTCCGTCAAGTTAATGTTGCCGCTAATTTTCTGTTTTTTCCCAGTAACAATGTTACTGATTTTAGGTCCAGTGTTTATCGGTTTTACCCAAGGAGGAATGCTATGAAACAGGGACGTTTCTATCTTCATTCAAATGGTCGCTGCATTTGGCGCGATGTTAAGGTTATGGAGTATTTCCCACAACGACTTGTCGGCATGCTTTATCTACGTGTCGCATCCCCGCAACGGGCGTTTTGGTTTCCCAAATGTAGTGCTATTCATACTTGGGGAATGCGCTTTGCCATTGATGTTGTCGGCCTCGATAAGCAACTGAACATTGTAACGGTGTTGCGAAATGTCCAGCCAGCTAAAGTTGTCCGTTTAACCGGTGTCGATTCTCTTATTGAGTGCGAAGCTGGTTGTCCACTGCCATTAGAATCTTGGCAGGGTCAAAAATTGGATTTTTGCTTAAGGGAAGCGGTTTATGAATAAAGCAACGATAATGCTGATAATGATTAGCCTCGTATTGACTACCACAGGTTGTAACAGCACGACACGAGTTAACTTTTCTACGGTAGAGCAGCATTACGCCATTGCTAAGGTAGTCTATGAGCGTGGCGACTTGCACACTGCGGAGGGGAGTTTACAGCAAGTGCTCAAGGCGCAACCGAGACACCTCGAAAGTTGGTGTTTACTGGGACACGTCTACTATCGCTTGAATCGCTATGAGGCGGCAGACAATGCCTATCAAAAATGTTTAGCTCTTCGAGCAGATCAACCCGCCATCTGGCATAACTTAGCGGCAGTCAAATTGAGACAAGCAACTGAGTTATTAATTACTGGGCTACCTTATCTCGAGTTCGGCGAGAGCGATTCCGAATTTGGCACTAATTATCGATTGTTGTTACAGGAACTGGCTCAATTACATGGCGTATCCGGCTTAAGTATGGAGACTCGTGTTGAAAACTAGGCAAGCAGGTATGTTTACGCCGCTCCTCATTGGGATAGTGCTTATTGTCACGGCAGCTATGATGCCGTTGCCACCAGACACCAGAATCTCAGAGCTAGAACGCTTACGCTACCAACACGCAACGTGGTGGTTTTGGCAACGAGCTGTGGTTCATTATCAAAGAAAATTTGATATTTGGCCGCCATCACTTGAAGAACTCGCGACGACTTTTACGCTGCCTCCTGCACCCGAGTTTTTAATCGGTACTGCAGAAGGTAATCGATTCAAATTGAGTTGGTTGAATCTAACAGCAGCAGATATCCAAATACTTAGCAGCGGACTACAACACCCGCACGTTAATATTCATGACGATCGCATTGAAGCGGTGATGGGGAATGGATCTGCATCGCATGAAATTGAAGGTGTGCATCGCTACGAGAGTTCTCCGTTGGCCGCAAACCTTTCTCTCGGTAATCACCATTTGCTGAGCACCAGAGATATCTACGTAAACGAAGCCAGCGTCGCTTTACCAAGTACCGTTGACAGAATTCGATCGATAACCGCTAATATGACAACACTGGTTATGAATGGTCCGGTGGTGGCAGACAAGATTGCCCCTGATCGACTGCGGGTTGATCAACTGAGTAATTTACTCACCGATATCAACCGGCAGTACAATAAGTTGCTGGCACATATGCAGTCCGCTCCCGATGAGCCCAGTCCGTATTAATCTTCATCCGAATATTGATTGGGTTGCGCTCGTAAATCACGGGTATTTGCGACGCGCTTAAGCTCAAGGTGAAGACCTGCTTTGGCGAGAAGGTGAGCACTAATAGGCGCGGTCAAAAATAAGAAAATAGTAATGAGTAATTCATGCCAAGAAAACGCTGTGGTCACTGAAAAATAGATAATAGAGCCAAGAATGACACCGCCAACACCTAGAGTTGTACTCTTAGTTGGGGCATGCAGTCGTGCCATGAAATCAGGCAAGCGAGCTAGGCCTACTGAGCCTATCAAGGCAAATAGTGCACCGATAATAATCAAGCTTGAAACTAGCCAATCTGCCCAAGCAGGGAGTTCAGTCATATTCATTTAGTGATGCCTTATTCAATAATATCACCGCGAAGTAAAAACTTCGCTGCTGCAACGGTGCCAATAAAGCCTAACATGGCGATAAGCAAAGCGGCTTCAAAATAAAATGCGGTGCCGTGCCAAATTCCAAATAGTACCAGTAGCGCTAGTGAATTAATGTAAATCGTGTCTAGCGCTAGAATGCGATCAGGTAGGTCGGGCCCTCTAAATAGGCGCCATAAGTTTAGTAACAGCGCCACACTAAACGCGACAAACGCAAATTGAACAGCGAAAATTAACATTTGAAAATCTCCTTTAGGCGCATCTCATAGCGTTGTTTAATTGAAGCGATTAGCTTTTCATGGTCTTCAACATTAAGCGCATGAATCATGAGAGCGCGGCCATCACGACGAATTTCAGCAGTAATTGTGCCAGGCGTAAGACTGATAGTACTTGCTAGTACGGTGATAGGTACTTCACCAACAATATCCAGTGGATATTCAATAAGCGCAGGCTTGATGCGCCGCGAAGGCATCAAGATGATTGCTGCGATATTTAGGTTGGAAATTAAGATATCAACAAGCAGTAGAAAAAAGTATTCAATGGCCTTCAATGGCTTATGAATCTTGGCTGGAAAGTCTCGACCGCGATTTGTATAAAGTGGAATTGCCACTGCTAATATGCAGCCAAGCACAACTAATCCTGGCGTAATGGTATTTTGTAATAGTAGCCAGAAAATAAGTAAAAACAGGCTTAAATAAGGAGCCGGTAAAATCTTACTCATGGGAATACCCCTCTCCTAGTACAGCTTCAATGTACGAAGCAGGGTGCATGACATCATAGGCGATACCATTAATAAAATTGCTAATACTTCCAGCAAAAATGGTTAAGCCCACAATTGCGCAGAGTAATAAACCAATTGTAATAAGTTGACCTTTAGGATGGCTGATATCACCGGGTTTGCCGTCGAATGTATGCCAGAACATGCGGCTACCTGCTCGTGACAGTGACACCATGACCAAGAAGGTGCTACCGAGCACGAGTGGCCATAATAAGGCAACCTGAGCACCTGTTCTCGCCGCCTCTAGGATAAATAGCTTTCCAATAAAGCCTGAGAACGGGGGCATACCAATAATTGCAATCGCTGCAGCGAAAAACATCATCCCTAGCACAGCATGCTGAGCCATCTTACGCCCTTTAACAATACGCGATGCGGTTTTACCGCGTTGCTTTGCGACCACATCGGCAATTAGAAATAGAGCGGCCGTTATGAAGGTTGAGTGCAACATGTAATACATCACAGCGGTAATAGAACGCTCTGAGTTCATGCTAAAAGTTGTCAACATTGTTCCTACGGAGATGACAACAAGATAGGCTATAACGAGGCGTAAATCACGACTACCAATGACACCAAGTGCGCCAATTGCAAGCGTGCCTAAACCAAGCCACCAAAGCCATTCATAACCTAATAACGCAGAAGCACCGGAATCTTCACCAAAAATTAAAGTGAACACGCGAATTATTGCGTAAATTCCGACTTTCGTCATAATCGCAAATAATGCTGCAACGGTACCAGTGGTCATGGCATACGCCTGCGGTAACCAAAAATAGAGTGGTAACAAGGCTGCCTTAAGAGCAAACACAATCAGTAACAGTAACCCACCTACACGGGCAATATGAGCGTCGTCGGCTTGAAGACTAGCAATTTTCACGGCTAAATCCGCCAAGTTTAAGGTGCCAGTAATACCGTAAATGACCCCAAGAGCAATCAAAAAAACGGCAGAGCCAGTTAAGTTTAACAATACGTAATGGAGGGTAGCTCGGAGCTTTTGTTTACCACCGCCGTGCATTAAAAGTGCGTAGCTTGAAATCAGTAGAATTTCGAAGAATACGAATAAGTTAAACAAATCGCCGGTTAAAAATGCACCAAGTATTCCTAATAATTGAAATTGGAATAAAGCCTGAAAATGCGAGCCAAGGTTGTCTTCACCGTAGCAGGCATACCATAGAACAGGAAGTGCCAGAATGGCTGTGAGTAGAACCATCAGTGCTGAGAGTTTATCGACAACGAGAACGATGCCAAAAGGAGCTTGCCAGCTGCCTAGCGCATAAACGCTTGGTCCCTGCTGGGATTGTAGCAACAAGATCACAGCAACAATCAGCAAAGCGATACAAGAGACAATACCAATAGCCCGGCGATACCGTTGTGGCTCTTCACCCCACGGTAGCAGTTGCAACAATGCCGCAAGCATAGGAATCAGTAATGGAAGAACGACTAAGTGTTGACTGAACATTAGCGCTGTGCCTCCCCATCATTTTGATTG
Organism: Pseudidiomarina tainanensis; assembly: GCF_004214835.1. Taxonomy (GTDB): domain Bacteria; phylum Pseudomonadota; class Gammaproteobacteria; order Enterobacterales; family Alteromonadaceae; genus Pseudidiomarina; species Pseudidiomarina tainanensis. The sequence goes on from NZ_PIQJ01000004.1 coordinate 38,319, forward strand.
GGTTCATTAACTTCGTCAGTGCCGAGTTCGCCTCTCACTCTTACAGCCAAAATAATTGAATAGGCGGTCATTGCAAAACCGATAACAATAGCTGTGAGCACCAAAGCTTGTGGAAGAGGGTCGGTATAGTCCGGTTGATTACCAATTATCGGTAACTGATTAAGAACCAATCGACCGGTCGAGAACAGAAACAGGTTTACCGCATACGAAAGCATGGTGATACCGATGACAATCGGAAATGAGCGCCCGCGTAGAATTAAATAAATACTGCATGCCGTTAACACGCCCACAGTAACTGCATATAAAGCTTCCATTAATGCTTCTCCTGTCTTGGACGGTGACGCGTTGTCATTTGACCAAAATTAGCCAATATCATCAGAGTGGCACCGATAACGGTGAGATAGACACCGAGGTCAAAAAGAATTGCCGTGGCGAATTCAAATTCGCCCACAATTGGCCAGTGCACATGGGTGAACCAAGACGTTAAAAAGTTATGGCCGAAGAACCAACTACCTACGCCAGTAAATAATGCGATCATGACGCCGACTGCAGCTAGGGTTTGATAGTTATAATTGAAACGGTGTTTCACCCAATCAACTCCATTGGCCATATATTGCAAAATCATTGCCGAGGCAGTAATCAAGCCTGCAATAAAGCCACCTCCGGGAAGGTTATGACCACGTAGGAATATATAAAACGAAACCATCAGTGCTAGCGGTAAAATCGCTTGAGAAACTGTTTGTACCAATAGCGGGTGTTTCACTCGGTGCCAAGGTCGGCCATCGACATCACTGGATGGCATAAACGGACGCAGGTTATTAAGTAATTTGTGAATACCGGCAGCAGCAATGGCCAGCACGGTAATTTCACCTAGCGTATCAAAGCCCCGGAAATCAACTAGTATCACGTTAACAACATTGGTTCCGCCACCGCCAGAAACTGAGTTTTCCAAAAAGAAGTCAGAAATACTGTTTATTGGACGCGTTAGCAATGCGTAGTTAAGCGTGCCGACAATACCTCCGACGAAGCCGGCGAGCAGAATATCTCGTGCAACTCGGCTTCCACTTGATGCTTTCGGTATACGCTGTGGCATAAAGAATAATGCCAGAATCATGAGAATAATGCTGACAACCTCAACAACCAGCTGAGTCAATGCTAAATCGGGTGCCGAGAAATGGATGAATGTGAGTGACACCATGAGGCCAACCACCGACAACATCATCAGGGAGGTAAGCCGTTGATGATGAAATGCTGCAGTACCAATTGCTGCCAATATAATAATTAAAGCACCGGCTAAACTAACCGCATTTACAGGGAGTTGCTCGCGAGAGCCTGTGAGTTGATTTATTTGATACAACTCAGGTATCACAAACACGACAGTTAGAATGAGCAAGGCAGCAATGTAGCGCTGTAATGAGCCGGTCTCGATTCGACTCATCAAGCCATCGCAAAAGTTGGTGACTGATTTAACAATCTTAGCGAATACTTCTTTGGCATCGTGATGATCAAATTGCCGATTAAATGACAGTAAATCTTCTCGATATACATAAATTCCGATGCCGCCGATGATTGCTAAGACGCTCATTAATAAAGCCAAGTTAAAACCATGCCAAATTGAAATGGCTACTTCAACAGGGTTAGGGCTCACTACCGCGACAGCTGTTTGGAGTAGGTTTGAAGCGACAAACATTGGAATAACGCCCACAACAACACACAGTGCGGCAAGGATGATAACTGGGGCGCGCATCATGAGTGGTGGTTCATGTGGTTGTTTCGGCAAGTTTTCGGCAACTTTATCAAAGAACACACCGTGTACAAAGCGTATGGAATAAGCAACGGAAAGCATAGCGCCTGCGGTCACTAGCACTGGAACTAGCCAAGATAAACCACCAAAGAGATGTTGTTGATATGACTCCACAAACAGCATCTCTTTCGATAAAAATCCGTTGAATAGCGGAATTCCTGCCATTGAGGCTGATGTAATAACGGCGAGTACCATGGTAAATGGCATGAATTTGCGCAACCCACTGAGTTTACGCAAATCTCGGCTACCTGTCTCATGGTCGACAATTCCGGCAATCATGAATAAACCGGCCTTAAATGTGGCGTGGTTTAAAATATGGAATAGCGCAGCAAGCAGGGCGCCGGCACTGCCGAGGCCAAGTAACATCGTAATTAAACCCAAGTGGCTGATGGTCGAAAACGCGAGTAATCCTTTTAAGTCGGTTTTAAAAAGTGCAAAGTATGCGCCAAACAGCATCGTAGCCAGACCTGTTAGCGTTACTATGGTGAACCACTCGGGTGTGCCACCCAATACTGGGTAGAGACGAGCCATGAGAAATATCCCAGCTTTGACCATTGTTGCTGAGTGTAAGTATGCACTCACTGGCGTTGGTGCGGCCATAGCATGAGGTAGCCAAAACTGGAACGGAAACTGTGCTGATTTAGTAAATGCGCCGAGCAGCACTAATAACAAAGCTGGAACGTAAAGCGAATGAGCGCGAATCGATTCGGCCGCTGCGAAAACTGCGTCTAATTGATAACTACCGGCAATATTACCAATCAACAAGATACCGGCTAATAAGGCTAATCCACCAGCACCGGTAATTGCCAATGCCATTCTCGCACCGCGACGTGCGTTACTTTGATGGAACCAATATCCAATAAGCAAAAAGCTTGAAATACTCGTTAGCTCCCAGAACAACCACAGCAGAATGAGGTTATCAGCGGTAACGATTCCGAGCATGGAACCCATAAACAACAATAAACAAGCAAAAAACCGACCACTATTGTCATTTTCACTGAGGTAATAGTGCGCGTAAATAACAATAAGTAATCCAATGCCAAGTATTAAACCGGCAAATAACAGGGACAGTCCATCTAAACGAAAGCTAAAGCTCAAGCCTAACGCGGGTAACCAGTCAACATGAAAACTGGGAACTAAGCCTTGTAGCGACTGTGGTGCAAGGGTTAAGAGAAGAGCCAGACTGATCGCAGTCACTGATGCCGCTGAAAGAGTAATCATCCAGCGCGGACGGGTGCTCACCAATAACGGCAATATTGCACCGATAAACGGCAACATAACGAGTATAGCTAGATTCATTGGAATCCTTATATTGCAAAAAGTTGTTCGTTCTCAAGGTTTGTACGAATGAATTTACCACTTAGCTCAAACGGTTGCCAACAGCTTCGAACGTAACATATCGACCGCTTAACGTGGGAATTCACCGATCTGAACTCATAAATAAGAAGGGTGATTTACCTCGACATTTGGCGAGATTCTGATAGAATTCTCGTCTATTAATCGACTAGAGCATCAACAAACCTGCTCACATTTTTCAATCGCGGAAATTAGTCAGTTCAAACAAGTAAACTTTTCTTAGTTTATTTCCTACATCGCACTACCATCTCGAAATTTTATCTGTTACAATTCGCCGCCCTTTTTATAAGGGGAAGTCTTTTATTCTCAAAATTTAGGCTTATAGCTTAAACGCGAGGGTAACTGGACAACAGCGACTCGAGAGGGTCTGTTTTTTACATAAAGCGGAGCACTGCAATGATCCAAATGCAAACTACTCTGGAAGTGGCCGACAACAGCGGCGCACGCAGCGTACAATGTATTAAGGTTCTGGGTGGCTCGCACCGCCGTTACGCAAACATTGGCGATATCATCAAAGTTTCTGTTAAAGAAGCGATTCCTCGCGGAAAAGTGAAGAAAGGTGATGTTGTGAATGCGGTGGTCGTTCGCACCAAGAAAGGCGTCCGTCGTCAAGACGGGTCAGTCATCCGTTTTGACCGCAACGCGGCTGTTTTGTTGAACAACAACAAACAACCGATTGGCACTCGTATCTTTGGACCAGTGACTCGTGAATTGCGCTCTGAGCAGTTCATGAAGATTATCTCTCTGGCACCAGAAGTACTGTAAGGAGTCCAGATATGGCGGCAAAAATCAAACGTGATGATGAAGTAGTAGTCCTGGCAGGTAAAGACAAGGGTAAGCGCGGTAAAGTGCTTAAAGTCGATACCGCTTCGAATCGTGTATTCGTTGAAGGCGTAAACATCGTTAAGAAACACCAGAAGCCAAACCCTGCATTGGGCGTAGCGGGTGGTATCGTGGAGCAGGAAGCACCAATCCACGTTTCTAACGTAGCAGTTTACAACCCAGAGACTGGTAAAGCAGATCGTGTTGGTTTCAAGATTGAAGACGGCAAAAAAGTTCGTTTCTTCAAATCTAACAACGCAATCATTTAATTTTTAATTTGGAGTTTTACGATGGCGAAACTGCATGATTTTTACAAAGAATCAGTAGTTCCTGAGCTGCTTAAACAGTTCGGCTACAACAGCGTCATGCAAGTCCCTCGGATTGAAAAAATCACCCTTAACATGGGTGTTGGTGAAGCTCTGGCTGACAAAAAGATTCTCGACAACGCAGTATCTGACCTTGAAGCAATTTCTGGTCAACGTCCGGTACGTACTGTTGCTCGTAAATCTGTCGCTGGCTTCAAAATCCGTGAAGGCTACCCAATTGGCTGTAAAGTGACTCTGCGTGGCGAGCGTATGTGGGACTTTTTGCAACGTTTAATTATGATTGCAATTCCACGTATTCGCGATTTCCGTGGTTTGAACCCGAAATCTTTCGATGGTCGGGGAAATTACAGTATGGGCGTACGTGAGCAGATCATCTTCCCTGAAATCGACTTTGATAAAGTTGATAAGGTTCGTGGTCTTGACATCACTATCACCACTACTGCAGGCACTGATGACGAAGCTCGCGCTTTGCTCGCTGCCTTTAACTTCCCGTTCAAGAAGTAAGGTGTAGAGTTATGGCAAAAGAGTCAATGAAAATGCGTGAGCTGAAGCGTCAAAAGCTAGCAGCTAAATACGCAGAAAAACGCATCGCACTGAAAAATGTGATCAGCGATCCGAATACTTCGGACGAAGAGCGTTGGGAAGCCGTGCTTAAATTGCAAAGTCTTCCTCGTGATTCGAGCCCAAGCCGTCAGCGTAACCGCTGCCGCGTAACGGGCCGCCCACACGGTTTCCTACGTAAGTTCGGCATGAGCCGTATCAAAGTACGTGAGAAAGCGATGCGCGGTGAAATTCCTGGCTTGAAAAAAGCTAGCTGGTAAGCCACGAGTCACGGGAGAAAGCAAATATGAGCATGCAAGATCCAATTGCGGATATGTTCACTCGCATCCGCAACGCTCAGGGTGCTAACAAAGTTGCCGTGCGCATGCCTGCTTCTAAGCAGAAAGTGGCTATTGCCCAAGTTCTGAAAGAAGAAGGTTATATCGCGGACTTCAGCGTAACTAGTGATGTGAAAGCAGAACTAGAAGTTACTTTGAAGTACTTTGAAGGTAAGCCTGTTATTGAATCAATTGAGCGCGTAAGTCGCCCTGGTCTGCGTATCTACAAGAAACGCAACGAACTACCTAAAGTTATGGGTGGTCTAGGTGTCGCAGTTGTCTCTACTTCGAAAGGCCTGATGACTGACCGTGCCGCTCGCAAAGCGGGTCTTGGCGGTGAAGTTATTGGTTACGTAGCTTAACGAGGAGTTAGGAAATGTCACGAGTTGCTAAAGCACCGATTGCCATTCCTGCTGGCGTTGAAGTTACGCTAAATGGCCAGGAAGTAACAATCAAAGGTGCCAAAGGCTCATTGAGCCGTGTAGTAAATGATGCAGTAGAAGTTGTAAAAGAAGACAACGTTCTACGCACCATCGCACGTGAAGGCGTTGCAAACGCTACTGCGCAAGCAGGTACAGCACGTGCGTTACTGCAAAACATGGTGGTTGGTGTTGCGCAGGGTTATGAGAAAAAACTACAGCTAATCGGTGTTGGTTATCGTGCTAACACTGCAGGTTCTAAATTGAACCTGACGCTGGGCTATTCTCACCCGATTGAGTTCGATATCCCTCAGGGAATCACTATCGAAGTCCCAGCACAAACTGAAGTAGTCGTGAAAGGTGTCGACAAGCAGTTAGTAGGCCAAGTTGCCGCTAACATTCGCGCATTCCGTAAGCCTGAGCCTTATAAAGGTAAAGGTGTGCGTTATGCCGATGAGCAAGTGCGCCGTAAAGAAGCCAAGAAAAAGTAAGGTAAGACGATGGACAAGAAATCAGCTCGCTTACGCCGCGCAACTCGCGCTCGTAAGAAAATGCAAGAGTTGGGTGCTAACCGCCTGGTCGTTCACCGTACACCACGGCATATTTACGCACAGCTTATTGCACCGAACGGTTCTGAAGTACTAGCTTCAGCATCAACTGTTGAGAAAACTATGCGTGAGCAGTTCAAATCTGCTGGTAACGTAGAAGCAGCAAAAGCAGTTGGTAAGCTGATCGCTGAACGGGCGATTGAGAAAGGCGTGAAAAACGTTGCATTCGATCGCAGTGGTTTCCGTTATCACGGTCGTGTCGCCGCTTTGGCTGACGCAGCTCGTGAAGCTGGACTTCAGTTCTAGGAGACGAACATGGCAAATGCAAATGTAGAAGCTCAACAAAGTGATCTGCAAGAAAAGCTAATCACAGTAAACCGTGTAGCGAAGGTTGTTAAAGGTGGTCGCATCTTTAGCTTCACTGCACTGACTGTGGTTGGTGATGGTCAAGGTAAAGTGGGTTTCGGTTATGGTAAAGCTCGCGAAGTTCCAGCTGCTATTCAAAAAGCAATGGAAAAAGCGCGTCGCAACATGGTAACCGTGCAGCTGAAAGGTGATACCTTACAGCACCCTGTTAAAGGCCGTCATTCAGGTTCACAGGTATTTATGCAGCCAGCTTCTGAAGGTACAGGTATCATCGCCGGTGGTGCGATGCGTGCAGTACTGGAAGTTGCCGGTGTACACAACGTGCTGTCAAAAGCATATGGTTCAACCAACCCAATCAACGTTGTTCGTGCCACTATTAAGGCACTTCACGGTATGAAGTCGCCTGAGCAAGTAGCGGCTAAACGTGGATTGAGCGTTGATGAAATTTTGGGGTAGTGAGCAATGGCGAAAAAGACAATCAAAGTAACCCAGACGCGTAGCTCAATCGGTCGTTTGCCGAAACATAAAGCTACACTTCGTGGTCTTGGTCTGCGCCGCATTGGTCACACGGTCGAGCTGGAAGATACTCCAGCCGTCCGCGGCATGGTGAACCAAGTCACTTACATGGTAAAGGTGGAGGATTAAGACATGTACTTGAATACTATCTCCCCTGCACCTGGTGCGAAAACTAGCAAAAAGCGTCTCGGCCGTGGTATCGGCTCAGGCCTTGGTAAAACTGGTGGACGTGGTCATAAAGGTCAAACTTCACGCTCTGGTGGCTCTATCAAGCCAGGTTTTGAAGGCGGCCAAATGCCAATCCAACGCCGTTTGCCAAAGTTTGGCTTTACTTCACGCAAGGCTATGACTACTGCTGAAGTTAACTTGGCAGAGATTGCGAAAGTTGCTGGTGATACTGTTACTCTAGCTTCATTAAAAGAAGCTGGTTTGATTCGTCACGACGTGTTGACTGTTAAAGTTATCAAGTCAGGCGAAATCAGCCGTAAAGTAACGGTTCAAGGCATCAAGGTCACCAAAGGCGCCCGCGAAGCTATTGAAGCTGCTGGCGGCAAAATCGAAGGATAGAGCACATGGCTAAACCAGGATTGGAATCTAACAGAGCTCAAGGTGGCACGTCGGAGCTTAAACGTCGACTGCTGTTTGTACTCGGCGCGTTAATCGTGTTCCGTGCGGGCTCCTTTGTGCCGATTCCTGGTATAGATGCCGCTGTATTGGCGCAATTATTCGATCAGCAAAAAGACACCATCGTGGCCATGTTTAACATGTTCAGCGGTGGTGCTCTTGAGCGTGCGTCGGTATTTGCTCTAGGCATTATGCCGTACATTTCAGCCTCGATTATTATGCAATTGGCAAGCGTGATTCATCCACGTCTTGCTGAGCTTAAGAAAGAAGGTGAGAGTGGCCGTCGTAAGATCAGCCAATACACGCGTTGGGGTACTTTAATACTCGCAACTTTCCAATCAATTGGTATAGCTACAGGCTTACCAAATCTAATGCCAGGATTAGTTATTGACCCTGGTTTTGGATTTTACTTCACGGCTATCGTGAGTTTGGTTACTGGTACCATGTTCTTAATGTGGTTAGGTGAGCAAATTACCGAGCGTGGGATTGGAAACGGTATCTCTATTCTAATTTTCACCGGTATTGTAGCAGGGCTCCCGTCGGCCATTGGTCAAACGGCAGAGCAAGCTCGTCAGGGTGATTTACATTTATTATTGTTATTGCTAATTGGTGTTATCGTTCTCGCAGTAACATACTTCGTTGTGTTCGTAGAACGTGGTCAACGTCGTATTGTTGTGAACTATGCGAAGCGTCAACAAGGCCGTAAGGTTTTCGCAGCGCAAAGCACGCACTTGCCATTGAAAGTCAACATGGCTGGTGTGATTCCACCAATTTTTGCATCGAGCATTATTTTGTTCCCAGGCACCATCGCTACCTGGTTTGGCCAAGGTGAAGGTGCGGTAGCAAACTTCCTACAAGAGTTGTCGTTGACACTGTCACCGGGTCAGCCTTTGTATGTGATGCTTTATGCAGCAGCAATTATTTTCTTCTGTTTCTTCTACACTGCGTTGGTATTCAACCCACGTGAGACAGCAGACAACTTGAAGAAATCGGGAGCGTTTATCCCTGGGATTCGTCCTGGTGAGCAAACCTCACGTTACATTGATAAAGTAATGACTCGATTGACGCTTGCTGGCGCTTTGTACATTACCTTTGTCTGTTTGGTTCCTGAGTTCATGATGATTGCGTGGAACGTACAATTCTATTTTGGTGGTACGTCGCTTTTAATTATCGTAGTTGTTATCATGGACTTTATGGCGCAGGTCCAAACTCATCTGATGTCGCATCAGTATGATTCGGTCCTGAAAAAAGCTAACCTTAAAGGCTTCGGCCGTTAAGGTTGGATAATTACGGAGTGTAGCAATGAAAGTTCGTGCTTCCGTGAAGAAAATCTGCCGTAACTGTAAAGTTATCAAGCGCAACGGTGTTGTGCGCGTAATTTGCAGTGACCCTAAGCACAAGCAACGGCAAGGTTAATTCGAAGAAGAAGTCCGCAGTCAAAAAATATTTTTGGCTGCGGCTTTGATATGTTTGCAAATTGGCGACCGGTTGAGTATCCTAACGGGCTTTTCAAATCCGGTCACCCATAAACTATAGGAGACGTGTTAGTGGCCCGTATCGCTGGCATTAACGTTCCTGACAATAAGCATGCAGTCATTGCCTTGACTGCGATTTACGGTATCGGCCGTACTCGTTCAAAAGCTATCTTAGCTTCGATCGATCTGCCTGAAGATACTAAAATCGGCTCTTTGTCAGAAGAAAAACTGGATGTACTTCGTGATGCAGTAGCTAAGTTTACTGTTGAAGGCGATCTTCGCCGTGAAGTATCTATGAACATCAAACGCTTGATGGATCTCGGATGTTACCGTGGTCTTCGTCATCGTCGTGGCTTGCCTCTACGTGGACAGCGCACTAAAACTAATGCGCGCACTCGTAAAGGTCCGCGTAAACCAATTAAGAAGTAGGGAGTTGAGAAATGGCTAAACAACCAACTCGTACTCGTAAGCGCGTTAAAAAGCAAGTCGCAGATGGCATGGCTCACATCCATGCATCTTTCAATAACACCATTGTGACCATCACTGACCGTCAAGGTAACGCGTTAGCATGGGCAACTGCAGGTGGTTCTGGTTTCCGTGGTTCACGTAAATCAACTCCGTTTGCTGCACAGGTTGCTGCTGAGCGCGCAGGTGAAATGGCGAAGGAATATGGTTTGAAAAACCTAGAAGTGTTCGTTAAGGGCCCAGGTCCTGGTCGTGAATCATCGATTCGCGCATTGAACGCTGTAGGTTATCGCATCACGAATATTACTGATGTGACTCCTATTCCTCACAACGGTTGTCGTCCGCCTAAGAAACGTCGCGTTTAATAGGCGCTATACGATAGTTGGAGAAAGAACATGGCTAGATATTTGGGTCCAAAACTCAAACTGAGTCGTCGCGAAGGAACAGACTTGTTCCTCAAAAGCGGCGTACGCGCAATCGATTCGAAATGTAAACTCGAAAGCGCACCGGGTCAGCACGGCGCTCGTCGCGGCCGTTTGTCTGATTACGGTTTGCAGTTACGTGAAAAGCAAAAAGTTCGTCGTATCTACGGCGTACTAGAAAAGCAATTCCGTAACTACTACAAAGAAGCTGCCCGTATTAAGGGCAATACTGGTGAGAACCTGCTGCAATTGCTTGAGCAACGCCTTGATAACGTGGTGTACCGCATGGGCTTCGCGTCAACTCGTGCTGAAGCGCGCCAGTTGGTAAGCCACAAAGCAGTAGTAGTGAACGGTCAGGTAGTCAACATTCCGTCGTTTAAAGTACGTCCGGAAGACGTTGTGTCCGTTCGCGAAAAAGCGAAAAAGCAGGCGCGCATCGCAGCCGCACTGGAACTCGCTGAACAGCGTGAAAAGCCAGTATGGTTGGAAGTAGACAGCACTAAGATGGAAGGTCAGTTTAAACGTCTTCCTGAGCGTGCAGATTTGTCTGCTGAAATTAACGAACAGTTGATCGTAGAGCTTTACTCTAAGTAAAGCTTAAGCATAAAGAGAGGACACAATGCAGGGTTCTGTTACCGAATTCCTAAAGCCAAGGCTAGTCGATATCGAACAAATTAGCCCGACTCACGCTAAAGTGACGTTGGAGCCTCTTGAGCGTGGCTTTGGTCACACGCTGGGCAACGCGTTGCGCCGTATTTTACTTTCGTCTATGCCAGGTGTGGCAGTAACCGAAGTAAAAATCGACGGTGTTCAACACGAATACAGCAGCAAAGAGGGTGTTCAGGAAGACATCATCGAGATTCTGTTAAACCTTAAAGGTTTATCAGTAGTCATGGAAGGCAAAGATGAAGCGATTCTGACCTTGAAAAAATCCGGAGCGGGCCCTGTCAAGGCTGGCGATATTACCCATGATGGTGATATCCAGATCATTAACCCTGATCACCTCATCTGTACTCTTACAGGTGATACTGAGATTGATATGTCAATCAAAGTAGAGCGTGGTCGTGGTTATGTTCCAGCCTCGGCACGTCAGTCTGCTGACGATGAAGAGCGTCCGCTCGGTCTACTATTAGTCGACGCTTCTTTCAGTCCAGTTGAGCGTATTGCTTACAGTGTAGATTCTGCACGTGTTGAGCAACGTACCGACTTAGACAAACTGGTTATCGATATGGAAACCAATGGTACATTGGATCCAGAAGAGGCGATTCGTCGCGCAGCAACAATTCTTGCTCAACAGCTTGAAGCGTTTGTTGAATTACGTGATATGAGCGAGCCAGAAGAGAAAGAAGAGAAACCGGAATTCGATCCGATTCTTTTGCGTCCAGTAGACGATTTGGAATTAACTGTGCGTTCTGCGAACTGTTTGAAAGCAGAAGCTATTCAGTACATTGGTGACTTAGTGCAGCGCACCGAAGTTGAGTTGTTAAAAACTCCGAACTTAGGTAAGAAATCGCTCACCGAAATCAAAGATGTGCTTGCATCGCGTGGTTTGTCTTTAGGCATGCGTCTAGAGAACTGGCCACCAGCAAGTCTCGTTGATCGCGACTAAGTTATCTTTTACAGAGATTTACTGAGAAGGGTATAGGTATGCGCCATCGTAAGAGTGGTCGTCAACTCAACCGCAACAGCAGCCATCGCAAAGCGATGTTCAGCAATATGGCAAGCTCACTGGTTCGTCACGAAGTGATTAAAACCACTTTGCCAAAAGCGAAAGAACTGCGCCGTGTAATTGAGCCGCTAATTACATTAGCGAAGCAAGATAGCGTTTCAAATCGCCGTTTAGCTTTTGCTCGTACACGTGACCAAGAAGTGGTTGGTAAGTTGTTCAATGAATTAGGTCCGCGTTATCAAGAGCGCGCTGGTGGTTACACTCGTATCATGAAGTGTGGCTTCCGTGCTGGCGACAATGCACCTATGGCATATGTTGAACTAGTTGACCGTCCAGAAGTAGACGCTACTGCTGCTGAAGAAGTTGCAGTAGAAGAATAAGCGAAGTTTATTCGCTATGAAAAAAGCCGCTCATCGAGCGGCTTTTTTGTTTGTATATAAAATAAGCGAACTTATTGGTTAGTTATAACCTCTAGTTCCTGCGAGGAAAGTTCGTGTCGAGCAGCAATAGCATGTAGTTGTTCATCGGTTAATCCGCCGGCTTTGTATGCGCTACGCAACAATTTAATTGCACGTTCACGATCTTGATCTTGCAGCAGTTCATTCGTTTCGGTGTTATCTGCCGAACCGATAATATCGCTGATAGTATCTGCTAGATAACCGCCTACGGCTGGAGCTGCGGCCAATACAGCTTGGATGATTGACTCTAATTTGCCAACTTCTGCTTCTTTATTAGCTCTAAGAATACCGTCAGCTGTATGCGGTTCGGTTGTTACAGCAACCCGAATCACTTCATTTAGATGCTCGGGATCGATCTCATCGACGGTTCCAACAATCGCCTCGGCGTAACTCGGTTCGGTTTCAACGCCAATTCGGACGATTTCCGCAGGATCTGCCACACGTAGATTTAGTGCAACAGATATTACCTCGCGAGTGAACGCTGGTTCTGCGTCAATTGCAGCTTTTATGATGTGCCGGTAGTGTCGTGGATATCGCTCAAAAGCGGCATACAAAATAGGCTCAACGTGATGAGGATAATTACTCATCAAAACCCGAACCGATCGAATAGAGGAAAAATTCCGTTGTTCATAATAACGAAGCATCCGTGCGTATGTATCTGCGAGTCGTTGGCTTTCTTCATCTAAAACATAAACGCCAGGTTTCGTCGTTTCGACCACAGCAGATTCTGCTGCGTAACTTGCGTAAGTAATAAATACGCTCGCAGCCAATAAAGTTGGAAAAACTTTCATAGGCGCACCCCGATTTAACAATGTGTCTTTTTAGTAATTATTAGTGACGAATTTGAACAATAGCAGTGTTTATAGACAATCAATAGATAAACTTTGTTCAATTTGAGTAAAAATAAACCAATTAGAAAAAAATGCAAAAAAAGATCTTGCACAGCTGGCGGCGATCCTTATAATTCGCCGCCGTTGTCACCGAGTGATGACGCGGGTTTAGGAAGTGACGCAAGTCAAAAAAAGATCCAAAAGGATCTTGACCTGAACCAAGGATGGCGTAAAATACGCATCCCGCTTCACGAAGAAGCGAATGTTCTTTAACAATATACCAAGCCAAGCAAACTGTGTGGGCACTTACCGGATTCAGGCAGAGAAGCATCTTCGGATGCAAAAAAAAGTATCTTCGGATACACCTGACTGATTGGAAAAGTGCTTAACAAATTAGATTTATTAAGTCATTGATTCAATGGGTCGATTAAACACTTTAAACTGAAGAGTTTGATCATGGCTCAGATTGAACGCTGGCGGCAGGCCTAACACATGCAAGTCGAGCGGCAGCGGGGAGTAGCTTGC
>NZ_PIQJ01000003.1 GCF_004214835.1 Pseudidiomarina tainanensis
GATCCATTCCGAACTCAGTAGTGAAACGCTTCAGCGCCGATGGTAGTGTGGGGCTTCCCCATGTGAGAGTAGGACACCGCCAGGCTTCAAATACGACGAGACCCCGAGCTAACGCTCGGGGTTTTTTTCGTTTACGGACCCAACAGCGCAGCGCACGAACAACGCCTTTCGTCTCTGCCTTCCACTAATATCTAATATCCAATAGCTAATATCATCTCTATCTTCATATCTTCGGAACATTCTGATCTATATCAGAACAAATCGGTGTAATTAATAAGTCACAAAATCAACTATCATATTAATTACAAACAATAGAAGTAGAGGACATCGATATGACTAATTCTAATTTACGATTAGCAATATTGGCTTCATTAAGCCCAGCATTGTATATCTCTGGAAATACGGCATTTGCTCAAGATAACACAGAGGCTGAAGCCGCAGAGCGCATCCAAGTTGTCGGGTCACGACTTTCCTATCGCACCGCGACCGATGGTTCAGCGCCTGTTGATATCATTTCTGGTGATGATCTTGCTGCTAGCGGTATCACAGAAACTGCTCGCGCCCTTCAATATGCTGTGCCGAGCTTTAACTTCCCAAGTTCTTCGATTACTGACGGTTCGGATGCCGTACGTCCTGCTTCGTTGCGTGGTTTATCGCCTGACCATACGCTGGTATTAATTAACGGCAAACGTCGTCATAGCAGCGCATTAGTGCATTTGAACGGTACGACTGGTCGTGGTAGCTCAAATGTCGATTTAAATGCTATTCCTATTTCTGCTATTAAGCGCATTGAAGTATTGCGTGATGGTGCTGCCGCGCTGTATGGCTCAGATGCAATCGCTGGTGTGATTAATATTGTTTTGAAAGACCAAAGCGAGGGTGGCTCTATTACTGCCAATGGCGGTCAGACTTATGAAGGTGATGGCGAGCAGTACAAAGTGCATGGTAATACAGGATTCTTAATTGGTGACGCTGGCTCGTTAACCCTTGCAGCTGAGTATCACCATAAGAATAAGACCAATCGCGCCGGTTTAGATCCGCGCCAACAGTACCCACTCGTGAATGGTGAATTAGATCCGCGTGAAGAAACATTTAATCGCTTAAATCATCACGTCGGTGACGCTTCCTTTGAAAACAAAGCAGTGTTTGCAAACTTTAAGATGCCTGTGGGTGATTCTTCGCAATTGTATGCGTTTGCAGGTTATAGTGATCGTACTTCGCAATCGGGCGCATTTTATCGTCGCGCACTCGATAATCGTAACCTTCTAGAAGTTTACCCTGATGGTTTCTTGCCATTATTGTCGCCGGAAACACAAGATGTGAGTTTCACTGGTGGTTATAAATTCCGTGTTGGCGAGTGGGATGTCGATGTGAGTGCGGGTATGGGATCGAGTGAATTCCAGTACCGTCTCGAAAACTCACTTAATGCATCTTTAGGCCCAACCACGCCAACTGAATTTGATGCCGGTACTTTAAAAATGGAAGAAACGAATGCAAGCATTGATTTCTCTCGCTTCATTCCATTTGTAAATAACTCGGATTTAGCTGTCGCATTTGGTGTTAGTTATCGCGAGAATGCATACGAAATTACAGCTGGCGATGAAGCTTCATACGTGAATGGCGAATTTGACGGGCGTCCGGCAGGAAGCCAAGGTTTCACAGGATTCAAGCCTGAATCAGAAGTTGACGAATCGCGTGATAACATTGGTATTTATGCTGAAGTCGAAAACATGCTAACGAGTCAGTTCCAGTGGGGCGCGGCGATTCGTTACGAAGACTATTCTGACTTCGGTAGTAATACGAGTTGGAAACTATCTGGACGGTACGATTTCACCGATAGTTTTGCGGTGCGCGCTACGGCTAATACAGGCTTTAGAGCGCCAAGTGTGCAGCAGATATATTTTACCAACATCTCAACACTGTTTATTAATCGTGATGGCGTGCTTGTTCCAGAACAATCAGGTACGTTCAATAACATTAGTCCAGTCGCACAATCACTGGAACTGGGCGCTCTCCAACCAGAAGAATCGCAAAGTTTCAGTTTCGGTTTCGTCTGGCGTGGTGCTGAAGATTTAACGTTGACTGTCGACGCCTTCCGAATTGCGATTGATGATCGCATCATTCTATCGAGTTCGTTAGTGCCGGGAGATTCTCCAGCAGTTGCCGAAGCCCTTGCGCAAGCAGGTGCGGATAATGCACGATTCTTTATCAACGCCGTAGACACCACAACACAAGGTGTTGATGTCGTTCTCACCAAGGATTTCCAATTGGAATATGGTGACTTGCGTGCGCAGTTTGCTTATGGCTATAACAAAACCGAAATTGATGGCGTCAATCTGCCACAAATTCTTGATGGCTTAGAGGGCAAGTTGTTTGATGGTGTCGAACGCACACGTATGACGCGCTCAGTCCCGCGCAATAGCGGGTCACTCGCATTGACCCATAGCATCAATGATTTCGAGACGCGCTTGGCATTCAACTATTTTGGTGACTACGTGCTCGAGAATAATTCAGGTTTGCAAACGACGTTCAGTGGTAAATGGGTTACCGATTTGTCGATGCGTTACCAGGCCACCGACAATATGAATGTGAGTGTTGGGGTACAGAATCTATTTGATGAATATCCAGACGAACAAGATCCGTCGAATCAGTTCAATGGCATCTTTATTTATCCAAACACGAACGCGCCTTTCGGCTTCAACGGCGGCTATTATTTTGCTGAGTTAACCTATTCGTTTTAAATTAAAAATCTAACGAAATAGTTGTCAAAGCCACTAACTCCAAGTTAGTGGCTTTTTTATTTTCTAAATTAAACACAATAAAAACAAGTAGATAAAAGTAGGCACGACAATTGCATAGTAAATATCAGACACATAATTTTTGGTTTGATCAGTTACTCGGATTTATTAGGAGATTTACTATGCAACGCAAAACAAACATCGTCTGGATTATTCTCGCTATTGTCGCGGCTTTATTCTTTGCTGACGAAATACTCGGCTTTGTTGGCGCAATTCTTGGCATTGTTTTTAGTATTGGATTAACCGGGTTATTGGTTCTGGCCCTTGCCGCAGGTGCGTTTGCATTAGCCGTTTTTGTCGGCTGTAGTGTTGGACTTGCTCTAACAATTGCGGTGGTAGCATTGGTGATGAGCTTGTTCGGTTGGCTTCTGCCCTATTTAGTCGTCGGATTCTTGGTGTACTTAGCGGTTCGAAAAAAGCCAAATACTGTGTAAACTGCAATCATCAATGGTTGTGGAGACGATGATGCAAGTATTAAAGATATTATTGGCTTTGGGATTGTTATTACCGATTTCGCTCAGTGCTGCTGAAGTCGAAATCTCCAATCCGTGGGTTAAAGAGTCGATTCCGGGTACAGAGAATGGCGCTGGTTACTTTACGATTACTAATACTGGCTCGTCAGTGATTAGTATAGTTGGAGCTACCACTGCTGCGTCACGAGCTGTTGAGGTGCATCAACACGTGATGCGCGATGGCATGATGCGTATGCGACGGGTACCAGAGTTAACGCTTGAACCCAGCGCAACGGTGGTTTTTCAGCCGGGCGGCTACCATTTGATGCTATTTGGTGTAAAGAATGCGTTTAAACCGGGTGATCAAGTTGAATTTACGCTTCAATTCAGTGATGGTGATAGTGTAAGCTTCGACGCCGAAGTTCGATCAATCCGTTAGAAAGGATCATATACATGAAAAAGGTTGCCGCAGTCATTCTTGCTCCAGCTATGTTGTTATCAAGTGCGGTTCAGGCCGATACCTTGCTCGGAGTTTATGCAGGGGGGCAGATTTGGGATACGGAAAATACCGGGAGTTTTGGATCTGGTGCAGGAAATCAATCATTTGGATTCGCGGATGAAAAGCAACAAAGCTTTTATATCGCGTTAGAACATCCAGTTCCGTTGTTGCCAAACATTAAAATTCGCGAAAATGAATTATCGACGCAAGGCTTCGTGACGCTTTCGGAAGATTTCGTCTATAACGGTGAAGGTTATAGCGCTGGTACATCGCTTGCGAGCGCAATCGACTTAAGCCATACCGATGTCACCTTGTATTATGAAATTTTTGACAACGATTTACTGTCATTCGATATCGGTGTTACCGGTAAAAAAGTTGATGGCTTATTGGCCGTGCGCGATGCGCAATCAGAGAACTCATTAAAGAGTGATGGATGGATTCCTACCGGTTACGCTCAATTGCGAGTAGGCATACCTGCCACACCATTAACGGTTTATGGTTTAGCAAACGCAATCAGCATCGATGATAGCAGTGTTCGTGATATCGAAGCGGGCATCGAATATCGTTTAGTAGAAAACTTAGCAGTCGATTTGAACTTACAGTTAGGTTATCGCGATATCACTATCGAACTTGATGATCTTGATGGTATCTATTCAGACTTGCAGTTCAAAGGGCCTTATCTCGGTTTAGAAGTCCATTTCTAAACCCAGCACAAAAAGGTTTTTTAGTAGTAAGGTGTCACTGTAGCGGCGGTCATACGATAGCCGACTACAGCGACATCGCCTTCCACTCGTTTGACTTCAATCGTACCCTCTACCCACACGGCATCGAAGGTATCTTCGTATTTCACGCCGTCAGCAAAATCGACTAGAACGATCTGATTCGGTGGTGGTGGCGGCACGTGCACACAGGCACCAAAATATGGAACCAACAAGAATTGTGTGACTTTTTCAGCATCACCTTCTAATTGAACAACGTAACCAGGAATCTTGATCTTTTTGCCATCCAAGCTTTCAACCATGGGCGCATCCAATTCTGGTTGGATGGCTAACTCTGGGTTCGCGTCATAAAAAGCCTGACTGCGCACGGGTGGTGGTTTATAGCCTTCTGGAACTAGCTCTTTCCAATGCGTTGTTTGATATTCATCGGCAAGTACTTGTGGCGCAATTAGGCTAAGTATCGCAGTCAAAAATACAGCAGAAATTAATCTCATAATCGAATCGTCAACCCATCAGCTAAGGCATTGCGATAAGCTCGCCATGCCGGAATAAAACTTAATAATATGGCAGCGACAAGAACTGCCCCTGCAAATAAAAATTCAGTGGTGGTAAGCGGTGTTGCGCGTAACAACATACCTGTATTCACCAGTAACCAATCAGAACCCACTCCTAAAATTATAAATAGGAGCCCGATACCAAGCGTGACGCCAGCGATAGCTAATAAAAAGGCTTCGCTCACTAACAACCCAAATATCGTAAACGGGCCGGCGCCAATGGAACGTAAGACCGCCATTTCTCGACGTCGTTCCCGCAAGCTAGCAAGTAGTGTTGTTAACATACCCAGCAACCCTGTGGCAACGACCAATGCTGAAACTGCAAAGAGTGCTTTTTCGAAAAGATTCAGTGTTCGCCATAGTTCGGTTAAGGCAAGACCCGGCATGATAGCTGTTAACGGCTCACCTTCATAGGTATTGATTTGACGCTGTAATCGAAGCGCCAAGGGCTTATTTGATAAACCCAATAATACCGCACTGAGGGTGTAAACCGGCTGCTCATGGACAAGTTCGTGCTTGTGGTCATGATCGTCATGTTCGCTCGCCATGATTTCACCATGCACCAAGCCAAGCCCAGCTAATGGGACATATAGGGCTTGATCGGCAGGCGTTGCGGTTGGCGCTAATATGCCTTGTACAATGAATGGATGAGCATCATGCTCACTAAAGCTAATACCACCTGAGCCATGCGCGATTGTCAGTTCGTCACCCACATTGAGGTCAAGCCGACGTGCAACTTCTGCACCTACAACAACAGCTTCTTGTTGAGCGTCAGTAAACGCGGTGCCCGCGCTGAGCTGTAAACGCTCACGATTACCATATTGAAAATACTCAAAGAAAGCTGGTGTGGTTCCGACTACGGGATAGCTGGCAAAACTATCACCAAGAGCCATTGGTATATGCCAGGCCACGCCGGGCAACTGTTGTAAGTATTCGTAACTTTGCCAGCTCAAACTGTTATTCATAGCACCGATATGAAACACGCTGCTTAACAGGAGTTGAGTTGAACCGGTGCGTGCACCGACAATGAGGTCGGTACCTGATATTGTATTGGCGAAGTTTTCTTGAGTTTGTGTGCGCACACGTTCAACACCTAATAATAATAGAGTGCTGACAGCAATAGCGAGTATGGTTAACCACGCACTCGCTTTACGGTTCGCCAAACTGGCGATGGCGAGCCGAATCATTTTGCTTCCCTCCGCGCAGTATTGATTTCATTGAGCTCAATGGCACGGTCGAAATGATGTGCCAAGCTTCCGTCATGCGTAACAAACAGCAGCGTTATATCATGTTGCTTACAGGCGGTGAAAAGTACTTCAATGAAGTTATCGCGATGGTCAGCATCGAGTGCTGATGTTGGTTCATCGGCAATGATCAGTGCTGGGTTTCCAAATAATGCGCGCGCCGCTGCCACCCGTTGTTGTTGCCCAACACTCAGTTGATGAGCAGGACGATCGAGATCTTCGGTGTTTAGCCCTAACTGTTGCAGTAGTTGTTTCGCTAACTGTTCGTGGTTCTTTGATTGCTGAGCGAGTCGTTGACGTCGCACAGGAGAAAACTGTTGTGCGAGAACGACGTTTTGCCAAGCTGACAAATATGGAAGCAAATTAAACTGTTGAAAAATATAGCCGATTTCGTTAGCTCGGAGTTTGTCGCGTTGGCGTTGTGAGAGCTTGCTGAGGTCTTTTCCTAAAACAAAAACTTGTTCTGGAGCGGCTTGGTGAATACCGGCTATGAGACTGAGTAAGGTTGATTTACCTGAACCGCTCGCACCGCGCAGTAACACATGTTCACCGCGATGGATGGTTAATTCAGGAATGTGCAGGAGCGGGCTTGTGGCACCTGGCCACCGAAACTCAAGTTGTTTGAGTTCAATACAGGTGCCACCCATAGGGCTTATTTCTGCTTCGCGCGCTCGAATGAAGTCATGATCTCTTCTTTCGCAGCGTCGATGTCACCCCAGCCTTCAACTTTTACCCACTTACCTTTTTCAAGCTCTTTATAACGCTCGAAGAAGTGAGTGATTTGGGCTTTCAGTAACTCAGGAAGGTCGTCCACATTGCTAATGTGATCATATTCCTTGGTTAATTTGCTAACTGGAACCGCAATAACTTTTGCGTCTTCACCAGATTCATCGGTCATCTTCAATACGCCAACAGGGCGACATTTAATGACAGAGCCTGGTTGCAATGGATAAGGTGTTGGCACTAAAACGTCCACTGGGTCACCATCAAGCGACAAGGTTTCATTGACAAAACCATAGTTACATGGATAGAACATTGGCGTCGACATGAAGCGGTCTACCCATAACGTGCCGGTGTCTTTGTCTACTTCATATTTAATCGGATCTGCATTAGCAGGGATTTCAATGATAACGTTTACTTCTTCTGGCAGATTTTTACCTGCGCTAACGTGACTTAAGCTCATGTTTTTTCCTGTTTCAAAGACGATAAAATTATGGGGCAATATTATACGGTCTTGTCGCCCGATTGCGAACCCTCTAAGTACCGCAAACACGTTTCAACCTCGTGCTTGGCACCAAGAATAATGCCGACGCGCTGATGAATATCAGTGGGCTGAATATCCAAAATTCGCTCTTCGCCACTGTGCGCAGCGCCGCCAGCTTGCTCAATGAGCCACGCCATCGGGTTGCCTTCATACATTAACCGCAATTTATACGGTTTGTTGGCCGAACGCGCATCCCATGGATAAGCAAATAAACCGCCCCGACATAAAATACGATGCACATCAGCTACCATTGCGGCAACCCAGCGCATATTAAAGTTTTTCGCGCGCGGACCGCTCGTGCCAGCTAACAAGTCATCAACATACAGTTGCATACCTTCTTGCCAGTGACGGAAATTAGACATGTTAATGGCAAATTCTGATGTTTCCGGCTCGATTTTCAAATCTTTCTTCGTGAGTAAGAACTCACCAACCGTTTGGTCTAAGGTAAATAGACGTAAGCCTTGACCAGTGGTAAAGGCAAGCATGATAGACGGGCCGTATAAGATATAACCGGCGGCAACTTGGTTTTTACCAGGTTGCAAGAACATATCAACATCGCCGCTATTGTTTTCAGGTACCGGCAAAACTGAAAAAATGGTACCGACCATGCTGTTGATATCAATATTCGAACTTCCATCAAGCGGGTCAAAGGCAACCAAGTACTTACCTTGTTCGTTGCCAAGCACAATGCCTTCTTCTTCTTCCGATGCAACGGCACGAACATGTTGACATTCCAGCAAGATCTCTTTGATCAGCTGATTCGACAAAATATCCAATTTCTTCTGCGTTTCGCCTTGAATATTTTCCGATAGCGTCGAACCAAGCACGCCGGCTAACTCGCCCTGCCCAACACGAAAAGAAATCTCCTTCGCACAAATTTGCAAGGAATTAATAACTGATATCAGAGCTTCGTCGACCTGATCATGGCGTAAGGTCGGAATTAGGCGTTGCATGGAACCCTCGTGAAATTACTTGTTAGTTGCGAACCGAGTTTTAAACGCGGCTAAGTTTACCGCAAATTTAAGCAAATTGCCTGCTCAGATTGTCGTCGTGTGAATGTGCCGTGATACACTAAGGTTAATATAAAAAATTGAGTGAAACCCATGCATATTCATATTCTTGGAATCTGTGGCACCTTTATGGGTGGTATTGCTGCACTGGCGAAGCAACTTGGACATAAAGTGACAGGTAGTGATGCTCAAGTGTACCCGCCAATGAGCGACCAATTGCGTCAACTTGGTATCGAACTGATTGAGGGCTACGAGCCGAGCCAGTTGGAACCGCGTCCTGATTTAGTGATTATCGGTAATGCACTGAGTCGTGGCAATCCGGCGGTCGAGGCCGTGTTAAATCAACGTATTCCCTACACATCTGGCGCACAGTGGCTTCACGATGCGTTACTGCAACACAAATGGGTGCTGGCGGTAGCTGGTACCCATGGTAAAACCACGACTTCTAGCATGTTGACTTGGTTGCTCGAGTACGCTGGTTTGAAACCTGGCTTTTTAGTCGGTGGCGTATTGGCGAACTTTCAGCAATCAGCGCGTTTGGGTGAGAGCGACTTTTTTGTCATTGAAGCAGACGAATATGATACGGCGTTTTTTGATAAGCGCTCGAAATTCGTTCATTACTGTCCAAGCACGTTGGTGCTGAATAACCTTGAATATGACCATGCCGATATTTTTCCTGATTTAGCGGCCATTCAGCGGCAGTTTCACCATTTGATACGAGTGGTGCCAAGCTATGGACGAATCTTTTATCCAGAACATGAACAAGCGTTGTGTGAAGTACTAGCGCAAGGTTGCTGGAGTGAAAAAGTCACAATTGGTAAGGATGGAGAGTGGGTTGCTCAGCTCGTTCAAGCGGATGGTAGTGCCTTCGAGGTTTTCTACCGTGGCGAAAAACAAGCGACTGTGGAGTGGTCTTTAATCGGTCAACACAACGTATATAACGGTCTGATGGCAATCGCAGCCGCGCATCATGTTGGGGTGCCAGTTACGGTGAGTGCGGAAGCCTTTACGCAGTATAAAAATACCAAGCGTCGGCTCGAATTGCTCGGCGAGGTAGCAGGCATTAAAGTTTATGATGACTTTGCCCATCACCCGACGGCAATCACCACAACATTGGCCGGTATGCGCAAGAATGTTGGTGATGCGCGTATCATTGCCGTGCTAGAGCCGCGCTCGAATACTATGAAGCTTGGCACCATGGCTGATGCGCTAGACGGTGCATTAGCTGATGCGAATGAAATTTTTATGCTGCAACCAGACAAGGTACAATGGTTGGTTTCTGAGAAAGTACCGCGCGCTCAGGTTGGCAATTCGGTCGAACAGTTAGTCGAGATGATAAGTAATCAAGTTCGTGCTGGTGACCATATCGTGATCATGAGTAATGGCGGTTTTGAGAATATTCATCAACGATTGTTGGCCAGCTTAAAAGCGTCGTAACCAATGAACTGATAAGGACAAAGCATGACTCGGTCAAGCGTTACTGTAGCCATCACTGGTGCGTCCGGCGCGCCATACGCTGTGCGCTTATTGGAATGTTTGTTAGCACAACAGCAACACGTTCATGTACTGATGTCGAGTGCGGCACGAGTGGTATTTGCAACAGAGTTAGATTGGCAACTACCAGCATCGCCGCAAGGCATGAGTGAAGCATTACAACAGCACTTTGGTGTGGGCGCAGAACAATTGCGTGTCTACGGTAAAGAGGAATGGTTTTCGCCGGTGGCTTCGGGCTCTGCGGCACCAAAGAAAATGGTTGTCTGCCCATGTTCAACCGGTACGTTATCAGCCATTGCCCATGGTAGCAGTGATAATCTTATTGAACGGGCTGCCGATGTCGTAATGAAGGAACGCGGGCAACTTATTTTGCTACCGCGCGAAATGCCCCTTTCAGCCATTCATCTCGAGAATATGCACAAGCTCGCGCTTTTGGGTGTCACGATTATGCCAGCAGCCCCTGGTTTTTATCACAAACCGGAGTCCATCGACGACTTGGTCGATTTCGTGGTGGCACGCATCTTAGATCATCTCGGCTTAGAGCAAACACTACAACCACGCTGGGGATACGGCGAGGAGTCAAAATAATTTATGAAAGCACTATCTATTCGTGGATTAAAGAAAACCTACAAAGGCGGACATGTTGCCTTGAAGGGTATCGATTTAGATGTTGAAGAAGGCGATTTTTTCGCGCTACTGGGCCCTAACGGTGCTGGCAAATCAACCACTATCGGTATTATTTCGTCGTTGGTGAATAAAACCGAAGGACAAGTGAATGTCTTTGGTTTTGATCTCGACACGCAACTGAGCGATCTGAAACGCCAAATTGGTCTTGTTCCGCAAGAGTTTAATTTCAACCAATTTGAAACGGTACAACAGATTGTGGTGAATCAGGCTGGCTACTACGGCGTGCCGCGTGAAGTCGCAAAACAACGTTCAGAAAAATATCTGAAGCAATTGAGTTTGTGGGACAAGCGCAACAGCCCTGCGCGTATGCTGTCTGGCGGTATGAAACGTCGCTTAATGATTGCACGTGCGTTATTGCATGAACCCAAACTATTGATTTTGGATGAGCCAACAGCAGGCGTCGATATCGAATTGCGACGTAGCATGTGGGATTACCTTGAAGCGATTAACAAACAAGGTATTACGATCATTTTAACCACACATTATCTAGAAGAAGCAGAAACCTTATGTCGCAATATTGCGATTATTGACCAAGGCACCATTATCGAAAACACCTCAATAAAGCGCTTGTTGGCGACCCTGAATATGGAAACTTTTGTATTCGACCTAGCGCCAAATGACGTTGATGATGTCGCGCAATCTCTGCAGCTAGAAGGCTTTAATTGGCGTGCTGTTGATGGCCACACGATTGAAGTGGACGTTGAAAAGAGCCAAGGGCTTAACCGCGTTTTTGAGCAACTTAGCCAACAGAAAATCACTGTATTATCAATGCGGAATAAAGCAAATCGCTTAGAGGAATTGTTTGTGAATTTAGTCGAAAAGGGCCGTCAGCCAGCGGCTGCGGGAGCGTAATATGACATCTTCTATCAGTTACATTGCACTCAAAACCATTTGGATTAAAGAATGCACCCGGTTTTTGCGTATTTGGGTTCAAACCCTGGTACCGCCGGCCATTACAATGACCCTATACTTTGTGATTTTCGGTAGCATTGTTGGTGAGCGTATTGGCGAGATGGGCGGACGTCCGTACATGGAATTTATTGTGCCAGGATTAATCATGATGTCGGTGATTACCAACTCCTATTCAAACGTTGCCTCGTCGTTTTTTAGCGCGAAATTTCAACGCAATATTGAAGAGATGCTTGTAGCACCAGTATCTCCAGCCGTCATTATTGGTGGTTATGTTGGTGGTGGCCTAGCGCGAGCGCTGATTGTCGCGGTGATTGTTACCTGCGTGTCGTTTTTGTTTGTCGATAACGTCAGTATTCATAATCTATTGATTTTAGTTTTGACCGTGATTTTGACCTCGACCTTATTCTCTCTTGGCGGTCTGATTAACGCGGTACACGCAAAAACATTTGACGATATATCGATTGTGCCAACTTTCGTATTAACGCCACTGACTTACTTAGGCGGTGTATTTTTCAGTATTCAATTGTTGCCAGGAATTTGGCAGACGGTAGCGCAAGCAAATCCAGTGTTATACATGGTGAATGCATTCCGTTACGGCTTTCTTGGCGTTTCTGATGTGAACGTCGCGGTTGCGTTGACCGTTATTATCGGCTTTAACGTCGTGCTATTTGTTACCGCTTATACCTTATTGAAGCGCGGCGCAGGAATTCGTTCGTGAATCAGGAATCAAGAGCAGTTACCACGAATCAGCATGGCAACCACGATGACTTGGTTGCTGTTGTCATGCGCCATTTGCGCTCGCCGTTTCGTAAGCCAATCCAAGAACATAATCGCGAAGCATTTGCGCAAGTGCAAAAGCTAGTCGCTGATTGGCAAGGGCCGATTATCTTAGATTCGTGTTGTGGTGTTGGCGAGAGCACCGCATATATCGCCGAGCAAAATCCGAACGCATTAGTGATTGGTGTTGATAAGTCAGCGCATCGACTTGGTCGTCACGCCCATTATCAAAATGCCGAAGCCGGCCAGCGATACATACTAGTGCGTGCTGATTTACATGACTTTTGGCGCTTAGCCGTTGAGGCGCATTGGCAATTGGATCAGCACTATATTTTATATCCGAACCCATGGCCAAAAGCCGCCCACCTCGGCCGTCGTTGGCATGGCAGTCCTGTTTGGCCTTATGTGTTAGGTCTGGGAGGGCGTTTGGTTATGCGATCAAATTGGGTGACTTATTTGACGGAAGTTGCTAGCAGCTTGGCATTGGTCAATTGCAGCGCTTCAATATCGCCACTACTGGCTCGGCATGAACCAATCACGCCATTTGAGCGGAAATATCAACGTAGTGGTCAGCAACTATGGGAATTACACGCGCAGTTGCCGGAAGATGGTCGATATTTTTCTGCAATCGAGGCAGAATAGAGCGCCGCATTCTCTAGGAATCAAGGGCTCAGGAATCACAAGGAAATTTGTTTGAGCGACAACAATTTTGCAGAAGTAAGCCAAGAAGCGTTACTGAAAATATTTACTATTCCCGAAGCGCCAGACTCCACGCTTGGCAAAATCGAGAAGCACCTCTCAGAAAACCTTATGGGATTCTTGGGAGAGCATATTGTTGCCCGCGAAAAGCCGTTGCATGAAATTGAGCAGAATTTTAGCTCTAGCGAAATCCCTGAAGAACCTCGATATGTATCCGATCATACCGAATTCTTATTAAATAACCTCGTTGCCCATTCGGTACACACGTCATCTCCGCGTTTTATCGGACATATGACGTCAGCTTTGCCATATTTTCTGTTGCCATTGGCAAAGCTTATGGTCGGGCTCAATCAAAACCTAGTTAAAATAGAAACCTCAAAAGCATTCACACCACTTGAGCGCAACGTATTAGGTATGCTGCATCATTTGGTTTATCAGCAGAATGAGAGTTTCTATCAGCGCTGGATGCATAGTGCGCAGCACTCGCTAGGAGCGATGTGCTCTGGCGGAACCATTGCGAATATTACCGCGCTGTGGGTTGCTCGAAATCTAGCACTGCGCCCTGATGGCGATTTCGCTGGTATTGCAGCTGAAGGGCTCGCTGCCGGCTTGGCGCATTACGGGTACAAGCGCCTCACCATTATGGTGTCTGAGCGCGGTCACTACTCACTGGGTAAAGCTGCCGACGTACTCGGGATTGGTCGGCGTAACTTAATTGCTGTGCCAACCGATGAGAATAATCGAATTCGTATCGATAAATTGCGTGAAGCTTGTGACAAAGTTGCCAATGAAGGTGGCCGAGTGCTTGCCATTATTGGCGTTGGTGGCACTACCGAAACGGGTCACATTGATCCTTTGAATGACCTTGCGGATGTGGCCGAGGAGATTGGTGCTCACTTTCATGTTGATGCCGCATGGGGTGGGGCAACCTTGCTATCGCACCGGCATCGTCAGTTACTGCGAGGCGTTGAGCGCGCTGATAGTGTTACGATTGACGCGCATAAGCAAATGTATGTGCCCATGGGTGCTGGCATGGTGCTGTTTAAAGACCCGAGTATGGTGCGTGCAATTGAGCATCACGCCGAGTACGTGATCCGTCATGGCTCAAAAGACCTCGGTGCACACACAATGGAAGGCTCACGTCCCGGTATGGCGATGTTGGTCTACTCAGCGATGCATGTCATGGGGCGCCGTGGTTATGAGCTATTAATCGACCAAAGCATCGAAAAAGCACAAGAATTTGCCGAATTAATTAAACAGCAAGATGACTTTGAGTTAATTACTAAGCCAGAGCTTTGTTTGTTAACCTATCGCTTTGTGCCGACGAAAGTGAAGCCATTATTGAAACAGGCAAGCGCTGAGCAAATCCGCCGAATTATGCCGCATTTAAATGCACTCACGCGATTTATACAGAAGCGTCAACGTGAAACCGGTCGCTCATTTGTATCGCGGACAAAAATCACGCCAGCGCAATACCATCGCGAGCCGACAGTCGTATTCCGTGTCGTGTTAGCAAATCCGCTCACAACGAAAGAAATGCTCGAAGAAGTGCTCGAAGAGCAACGGGAGATTGCCGCGCAAGCGATGAGCTTACGCGGGGCGCTTTACACTGAGCTACGTGAGTTAGGATTGGTGCGTGAACCGCACGGTCGTTAACGATCGAACTGCAAATTATCAATTAGACGCGTTGTGCCAAGATAGGCCGCCACGAGCAATACGAGTTGGCGGTCGTTCTCCTGAAGCTGAGCTAAATTATCGCGACGTCGCAACTCGAGATAATCCATTCTAAAACCTTTGCTTTTCAGATGTTCTTGAGCTTCTAATAAGGCTTGCTCAACTGCGGTACCAGATTGAATCGTGGCGGCCGTTTGTTGCAACGTTTGATAAATCACAGGCGCTATATTGCGTTGTTCCGCCGACAAATAACCATTACGCGAACTCAAGGCAAGACCATCGTCAGCTCGCTCGGTTGGCATGCCAATAATATCTACAGGCAAACTCAAATCTTGCGTCATCAAGCGAATCACTTGCAGTTGTTGGAAGTCTTTTTCGCCGAATACCGCCACATCTGGTTGCACCATATTAAATAGTTTTGCAACAACCGTAGCAACGCCACGAAAATGTCCAGGTCGGCTGGCGCCACACAAAATATCTGAAATCTCAGGAACTTCAATGAAGGTTTGTTGGGCTAAACCTCGCGGATACACATCGGCGACGGTCGGTGCAAATACCGCCGTGACTTTGCGCTCGGCAAGGGCAAGACAATCTGCGTCGAGCGTGCGTGGGTAGCTATCGAGATCTTCATTGGCGCCAAATTGCATGGGGTTGACGAAAATACTCACCACAACATGATCGGCATGTTGCTTCGCTAAATCGACGAGCTTTAAGTGGCCTTCATGAAGGTTGCCCATTGTTGGCACCAGTGCCACGGTACCTTCCACTTGATTCCGCCAGCCGCGAAGCTCCTCAAGACTTTTCAATAGCTGCATAATGATTACTCGAAAGAATGCTCTGGGCCAGGGAAACTTCCGTCTTTGACTTGCTTAATGTAAAGCTCAGTTGCACTGGCTAAATCGCCAGCTTCGGCAAGAAAGTTCTTCACAAACTTAGGCAAGTAATCGCTGTTCATGCCAAACATATCGTGCATGACAAGAATCTGACCGTCGGTGTGAGGGCCGGCACCGATACCAATCACTGGAATAGATAATTTTTCGCTAATCAGTTGTCCCAATTCGGTTGGCACACACTCAAGCACTAACATTTGGGCACCAGCCTGCTGCAAAGCAAGTGCTTGGCGAACTGTGTTTTCTGCTGCGCTTTGCTCACGACCTTGAATTTTATATCCACCGAGTACATTGACCGATTGTGGCAGCAAGCCCAAATGTGCACAAACCGGCACACTGCGTTCTACCAGCATACGAATAGTTTCGAGTAACCAATCACCGCCTTCCAGTTTCACCATGTTGGCGCCAGCGCGCATGAGTTTTGCAGCCTCTTGGCAAGCCTGTTCTGGCGTGGCATAACTCATAAATGGCATGTCAGCCATCACAAAAGCATCCGGTGCGCCACGTCGCACGGCTTCGGTGTGATAGGCAACTTGTTCAACGGTAACCGGTAGCGTTGTCGCTTGCCCTTGAATGACGTTTCCTAGTGAATCGCCGACGAGCATGAAATCCATGCCACAATTTGCAAAGAGTTTCGCAAAAGATGCGTCGTAAGCGGTAATTGAGACGATTTTGTCTCCCGCAGCTTTCATTTTGGTTAATTTCGAAATCGTCATGCCCGCCATAGCGAACTCCTTGCGGCAACCTAGAGAGGGTCGATTGTATCAGGTTATTTTTTTAAGGTCATGATGCGTCATGTCAATCAGTAGCGACGCAACACTTCGACCATTAGGTAAGTTCAGTTCGGGTGCTAGTTCGGCTAGTGGAATGAGAACGAAATCACGTTCTGTCATACCCGGGTGCGGTACGCACAAGCGAGGTTCATTGATGACCTGATCATCATACAGTAGCAGGTCGAGATCTAACGTACGTGGTCCCCAATGTCTTATGCGTTGGCGACCAAACTGGTTCTCGACAGTCTGCAGTAAATCAAGTAATTCAAGGGGCGCTAAGTCGGTCTCAGTACAGCACACCGCATTCACATAATCGGGCTGATCACTTGGGCCCATCGGCGTACTGGAATAGAGCGAACTGCTGCGTAAAAACTGTAATTGCGGCAGGCCACTTAAGTGCAAGATTGCGTCTTTAAGTGTCTGTACTGGATCGCCCAAGTTGGCTCCAAGCGCAATGTATGCAGTCGCCATTACTCTGCTCTTTTGTTTGTTTTTGCGCGGCGACGACGGCCACCACGGCGACCGCGCTTCTTGCTTGGTCTGCTTTCATCGGCTGCCGCTGGTGCTGGACTAAACTCCGTATTTTCTTGCAGTTTCGTCCAGAACTGAGCGCGCTGCTGTAGCGGCTTTTGTTCAAGCGGCGTTGCAGTTTTCGCGCGTAACAATAAAAAGTCATAAGCGGCGCGGAATTTTGGATGCGTCAACAAACTATTGATGCGTTTCCCTTTAGCACGTTCCATGCGTTGCTGTAATTGCCAAATTTCTCGGGCTGGGATGCTGAAACGTTTTGGAATAGCAATGGTTTGCACTTGGCGTCCAATAACATCTGCAGCAGCTATGTTGAGCGCATCAACAGGCGGTAAGCCACTCTCAACACTTAACTGCTCCATACGCGCTTGCAGTGGCCACCAAAGTAACGCGGCAAATAAATATGCTGGCGTAATCCGTTGTTCATTGCGAACTCGTGTATCGGTATCCAAAAACGTTTGGCGAAGCATTTGATAAGGCGCTTCTGTTGGCGCGGTTAAGTAGGACTTTAACAACGGAAATAGTTGCTGGAATAAATGATAATCCACTAGCATTTCAAAGTTTGCCAAACCTTTACCGGCGGTAAATAACTTTAAGACTTCTTCAAACAATCGTGCCGGTGGAATGTTTTGTAGCAGCGGCGCGAGTTCCCGAATAGGCTTGGCAACCGTATCATCGAGGCGCATGTTGAGCTTTGTGGCAAAGCGAATCGCTCGCAACATGCGTACTGGGTCTTCACGATAACGCGTTGGTGCATCGCCGATCATGCGTAGCACGCCAGCTTCGATATCTTTCATGCCATCGGCAAAATCAACAATACTGAAATCGGCAATGTTGTAATACAGGGCGTTAACCGTAAAGTCACGGCGTTGCGCATCTTCCTCGATAGTCCCGTAAACATTGTCGCGAAGGAGCATACCCTCATCATCTTGTTTGGAAATTTTATCAGCGCGTTTGTTATCCACATCATTATCGGTGCCATCGTCGGTATTATCATGATGGCCACGAAATGTCGCGACTTCGATGATTTCGCGACCGAAGACAACATGAGCCAAACGAAAACGACGGCCGACCAAGCGGCAATTACGAAATAGTTTACGGACTTGCTCAGGTGTCGCGTTGGTGGCGATATCAAAATCTTTGGGATGCAGGCCAAGAATCAAATCACGCACGCATCCGCCTACCAAATAAGCTTGGTATCCTGAGTTATGCAGTCGGTACAGCACTTTCAGAGCCGGTTCTGAAATATCTTTGCGCGAAATCGGATGTTTATCGCGAGAAATAATTTTAGGTTTGGCGAGAATATTCTGCGGTAAATTTGCGTTGTCCGCAGAGCGCTTCAATGCGCGTTGAGCCAAAGCTTTCATGCGTTTGATAATAAGAGGTTCTCCAGCTAATGTCGCAAACGGTTATATTGTATCCTGCTGGCGCGTTTCAGGGAAGCTTCTCGCTTGCCATTGTGCCACCGCATCAGCGAGCATTTGCGGTATATTTAAACGGCTATTGGGTGTTAATCCGAGAAACCGCATTGCAGCTTGCAGTTGTTCTTTTGCGTCCGTGTTACTTAGTGCTGGCGCATGATTTTGTTTACTGAGCTTTCGGCCCTGCTCATCAAGCGCTA
The DNA here is from genome assembly GCF_004214835.1 of Pseudidiomarina tainanensis. Classification (GTDB taxonomy): domain Bacteria; phylum Pseudomonadota; class Gammaproteobacteria; order Enterobacterales; family Alteromonadaceae; genus Pseudidiomarina; species Pseudidiomarina tainanensis. The sequence continues at coordinate 18,596 of NZ_PIQJ01000003.1, forward strand.
ATGGCACATGCTTAAAATGTGGTGTGCGGTCGGTAAAATACCGCCATAGGTTGAGCTGCCAACTGGTTGCTGTCAGTAAGTCTTCACCACGAACAATATCCGTAACACCTTGTTCAATATCATCAACCACCACGGCCAATTGATAAGTAAATAAACCATCGCGGCGAAACAATACAAAATCTTCACCAGCAAAATTGGGCTCGATATCGACATGACCTTGCCAACCATCGTTGAAACTAAGTATTGGGTCATCGTTGCGAAAACGCACTGCTGAGTTAGGAGAGCGGATATGTTTATTACGGCAGGTTCCCGTGTAGTAAGGGCCTAATGCCTTGATTTGTTTACGTGTACAGGTGCAGCGGTAGGTTAATGGGCGATGTTGAAGCTGTTCGAGTGCTTGTTGATAAACTTCGGTGCGTGCACTTTGGTACCAGATCTCACCATCCCAATGTAACTCATGCTGTTTGAGTTGCTCCAGAATAACTTGGTCAGCACCAGCAACAGCACGCGGGGTATCAATATCTTCGATACGAACCAGCCAAGTTCCGCTATTTGCGCGGGCATCAAGATAACTCGCAAGGGCGGCAATCAGAGAGCCAAAATGAAGGGGCCCCGACGGAGTCGGGGCAAAGCGTCCACAGTAAGAAAAGGATGCGGCCATATTAGGCGCCAGTCATTTGCTTCTCTTTGATTTCAGCTAAAGTTTTGCAGTCAACACAAAGGTCGGCAGTTGGACGAGCTTCTAAACGGCGAATGCCAATTTCGATTCCGCACTGGTCACAAAAACCAAAATCGTCGGCTTCGATTTTTTGCAGTGTTTTCTCGATTTTCTTGATTAATTTGCGCTCGCGATCACGCGTACGTAGCTCTAAACTGAATTCTTCTTCTTGCGCAGCACGATCAACCGGATCAGGGAAGTTTGCTGCTTCATCTTTCATATGGTGCACGGTGCGATCGACTTCTTCACGCAATTGCGCGCGCCAAACTTCAAGAATTTTACGAAAATGCGCACGTTGCGCCTCATTCATGTACTCTTCGTCCGGCCCGAGCTCGTATGGCTCCAAACCAGCTTGCGCCAGAATGCCATGGGCTTTTTTCGGCGTTCCTTGAGGCATTATGGTTCTCCTGTATGAGACGTTGTTATTAAAAAGGTCGGTACATATACCAGAAAGCGAATACCGGCGCAATTTAATTTCTAATTATTTACGCCAGTCGCAATCGTTATGTTTACATTAATACCGGTAGTTCTCGCAACGGTGATATTCCTGTCGGTGTCAATTTACATCCCAGTGCATAAAACTCAACACCAACTTCTCTCGCGGTACGGCAAGCATCGGCGTATTTGGGGTCAATGTGGTCAGCTGCGCTGACTTGCTCAATCCCACTGTGTAAAACTGTATATAAAACTAAAGCGCGATGACCATCGGTGACCATATCCTGCAAACTACGCAGATGTTCGAGCGCGCGTTTGCTGACGGTGTCCGGAAAGTAGCCCTGATTATGCGTGGCGAGTGTGACACTTTTTACCTCAATAAAAGTGCGACGCTGTTGCGAATCGACTCCAAACCAATCGATGCGGCGATTATCATAGCCATATTTTTGCTCGGCACGTAAATTTTGTACCCCTTGCAAGGGTGCAAGAAGGTTGTGCTCAAGTGCTTCACCGGCAATTTGGTTGGCACGATGAGTGTTCACGCAGATAAGATGACCGGCAAAGTCTTCAACGAGTTCCCAAGTGTAACGATATTTGCGTTTCGGGTTCGCAGAATCACTTAACCAAACCCGCATGCCGGGTTCGGCACACCCTGTCATCGCGCCGGTATTTGGGCAATGCACTGTGATAATATCGCCATTTTCCAATTTAACATCGGCTAAAAATCGTTTATAGCGTTTAATTAGCACCGCCTGTCGTAAAGGGTTGTGAAACAGCATTGTCAGCCTCATATAGCTCGGATACGATAGAGCCTTAAAAGTCAAAAACATACTGGGAGCGTATTCGCATGTCTAGCACTGTATCTGTCTTTGTTTCGACACAGCAACCAAATCAATCGGCGTGGAAGCCTAGCACCGCAGTGATTTTAGGTGAGCAAGGAGCAACGATTTATGTTGGTGATAACGAAGCTAATAACTTGCGCAAGATACAAAAGGCAGGTCGTCAGCTCGATTCAATGGGTGTGAAATCGGTTTCCCTCAGTGGTGAAGGTTGGGATATTGAGCGTCAATGGGCGTTTTCAAATGGCTTTACCGATACGTTAACCAAGAACCAAATCAGCTGGGCGGGTGCCGCTGAAAAAATGCAGCAACTTCGTGAAACTGCAGCTTGGATTCGGCAGTTAATCAACTTGCCACCGAATGAAATTTATCCAGAATCGCTCGCCAGCAAAGTTGCTGACAAACTAAGCGGTATTGGTGGTGATGCAGTCACCGTGAAAACCATTGTGGGTGACGATCTGGTCGCAGATGGACGGATGGGTATTCATACCGTTGGTCGCGCGAGTAAGCGCCCACCGGTGATGTTGGTGGTAGATTACAATCCATCCAAAAATGCTAATGCACCAGTTGATGCGGTACTGATCGGTAAAGGCATCACCTTCGACAGCGGTGGTTATAGTATCAAAGCCAGTGAAGGCATGTTGGCCATGAAGTGTGACATGGGCGGCGCAGCCACTGTTGCTGGCGCTTTGGTACATGCCATCCAAGAAGGTTTACAAAAGCGCGTGCAATTGGTGTTGTGTTGCGCAGAAAACTTGATTGACGGTAGTGCCTATAAACTCGGCGATATTATTACCTATAAAGATGGTCAAACCGTAGAAATCGTCAATACCGACGCTGAAGGTCGCTTAGTGTTGGCTGACGGATTAATCTATGCCGGCGAGGTTAAGGCACCGCTAATTATTGATGCCGCGACGTTAACAGGGGCTGCTCAGGTTGCCGTTGGAACAGAATACAATGCGTTGTTTAGTGTTGATGATAGCTTGGCCGAATCGACCCTCAAAACCGCGGACGAGCAACGTGAACTACTCTGGCGTTTACCGTTAAATCATTGGCATAAAGATAACTGTCCATCGCCATTTGCTGACACTGCGAATAGCCGTCCACAAAAAGGTGGTGGTGCTGGTGGTGCAAGCAATGCGGCGGGTTTCCTATTGCGTTTCGCACCAAATGATGGTGCCGGATGGTTGCATTTTGATATCGCTGGTGCCTATAACGGTAGTGCCAATGCGATGTGGCCAGCCGGTGCAACTGCACTTGGATTTCGAACCATCGCCGCAACCTTATTGAAGTAATTCTATGACAACACCACAGGTGCTGCCGGTCACAGCACTGATCGATGATGTGATTCGGCTATTGCCGAGTGCACCTGTGGTGCTTGAAGCGCCGCCCGGCGCTGGTAAGTCAACAGCGCTCCCACTTGCGCTCATGCAGAGCGAACAGTTACAAGGGCAACGCATTTTGCTCCTGCAACCACGCCGCATGGCAGCACTCTCCATTGCGCACTTTTTAGCCGAACAGCTTGGTGAAGCCGTTGGTGAATCGGTCGGTTACCACATTCGTGGCGAAGCGAAGTTTCATGCGAACACACGACTTTTGGTGATTACCGAGGGCATGTTCACCCAATATATTCAGCATGACCCCGAACTAACCGGCACTGGGTTAGTTATTTTTGATGAATTTCATGAGCGCAATCTTGCCACTGATTTGGGGTTGGCAATGGCTCTCGAAAGCTTCCATTTGCGCACAGATTTACGCTTACTCATCATGTCAGCAACGCTACCTGCGCAAACGATTGCAAATTGGCTTGGCGATGCTCACGTTTTACAAAGTGCGGGCAGGCAGTATCCAATTCATATTCAGCACCGCCCAGTGCCGGCGAACGAAGATTGGTTGCAGGCATTACCGCGTGTTATTCGCGAAGCTATGACACTCGCCAATAAGGGGGTGCTGGTATTTGTGCCGGGTAAGCGTGAAATCGATCGTTTGTATGAAGTTTTTAGTGCTGAGACCGATTGGCAGGTCATGCCATTGCATCGCCAGATTCCTCTCGCACAACAGAAACAAGTGCTCAATGCAAATGACTCTCGCAAGCGATTGGTGATTTCAACCAATATTGCTGAAACCAGTGTGACCATTCCAAATATTGATGTGGTTGTGGACAGCGGGCGAGAGCGCCAAGCGCAGTTTTACCCGCAACACGGTATAACCAAGCTCATTACCAGCCGAATTAGTAAAGCGTCAGCGACTCAACGCGCAGGCCGGGCCGGGCGCACCGGGCCTGGTCACTGCTTACGGTTATGGGCAGCAGCCGATGAACATGGTTTGAGAGATTATCAAGCGCCTGAGCTGGAAACTTCTGATTTAACCAGTTTCTTATTGGAATGCAGGCGCTGGGGCTCAAGCCCAGAACAATTACAGTTTTTTAGTGCGCCCAACCGTGGCAATCTGGCACAAGCTACGACATTACTGAAAACACTTGAGCTGTGTAATGAACAAGGATCATTAACCACACTGGGGCACCAAGTTGCTGAGCTTGGCACCGAACCACGTCTAGCAACGATTCTAACGCGCGCTAAATTAACGTCACCAACACATCTCGCCACTGCAGCTTGGTTGGTCGCGCAATTAGAATTGAATGTTGAGTCGAGTCAATTTCCGCTGGCGCTCGAGCGATTGACGCCATTGTTGCGTCAGCGCTATCGCTATTGGTGTCAGCAATTTGCGCTTGCACAACCACAAGTGAACCCTAATCTCGCCAGTGAAGTCTTGCTGTGGGGCTTTGCTGATCGGGTTGCGAAACGACGTGCGAGCTCCGATCGTTATCTTTTGAGTAATGGTGCGGGTGCGATGTTTCATCAGCAGGATACCCGCACCCGCGACGAATGGTTGTTGGTTGTGGAGATGACGCTATCAGAGCAACAACGTGATGCAATTATTCGTGCTGTGGTGCCATTATCGGATGCCGAGCTTAACCATCCTGCAATTCAACGTGAACAACGCTTAGAAGTGCGTTGGCAAGGGCCGAATCAGCGACTTCAAGCAATTGCAGTAGATGCCATTGGCGCCATCATCGTTCGCGAGATGTCGAAACCTGATAAAGTGACTGCTGAACAGCGTCTGCATGCGTTAAGTGGTTATGTCAAAGCACAATTGCTTGAGCAGGGGCTGAATTTATTTAAGTTAAATCATGAAGCACAGCAGTGGCTGGCGCGGGTAAACCTCTACCAAATGCTACAGCAGCCAAGCGATTGGCCGCAGTTTGATTGTGAATCGTTGGCTCATGAAATTGCGCAGTGGGCGGAACCACACTGGCAGTCTATTGAGAGTCTCAGCCAACTGCATGCGTGGAATCCGCTACCTGCATTACAAGCACGATTGACTTATCAGCAGCAACAACAGTTGGATGAAGCTTGCCCTGTGGCTATTCAAATTCCGAGTGGACGCTCTGTTAGGATTGATTATTGTGCTGAAAAACCAACGCTTTCTGCCAAGCTACAAGAACTATTTGGGGAGCCAGTTTCACCAACAATCTGTTATGGGAAACAAAGTATTACCATAGATTTACTTTCTCCAGCGGGACGTTTGTTGCAACGCACAGCGGATTTAGCTAGTTTTTGGGAAAATGCTTATCAACACGTCAAAAAAGAAATGAAAGGGCGCTACCCAAAGCATCCTTGGCCCGATGATCCACTTCAAGCCCAAGCAACGCACAAAACGAAGAGACAGTTACAATGACCCGAAAGAAAAAGTCGCCGCCGAAACCCACACTGCTTCGTCGTATTCTGATGTTGGGGTTAAAGCTGTCGATTGTTGGTATGGTGATTTTGGTCGCTTATCTTATTTACCTCGACGCAACCCTAACCGAACGGTTTAGTTCAAACCGTTATCAAGCACCTGCATTAATCTACGGGCGTAGTTTAACCCTTGAGCCGCAAGCCGTGATTAACAAAGCAACCGTCGTCGCTGAACTGCGACGTCTCAATTATCGCGCAGTAAATACGATTAAGGATTCAGGCCAATATCGCTCAACTGAGTATGGCGTTGAGTTCTATCGACGCCCTTTTGATTTTGCAACGGGTCCGCAAATGGCCAAACGCGTGCAGGTTAATTTTGCCGGTAATCGCGTGCAATCAATCATGAGTTTGCCAGATGGTCGCAGCTTGAATCGTATTCAACTGGAACCGCCTTATTTGGGCCGACTGTCCGGTGGTAACAGCGAAGACCGGTTGCTGGTTGGGCTTGAACGTGTTCCGAGCCTTTTAATTGAAACTCTATTGTTGGTTGAGGATAGAGACTTCTATCATCACTCTGGTGTTTCGGTCACCTCCATTGCCCGCGCAGCTCTCGCCAACTTGTCAGCAATGCGTACGGTTCAAGGTGGTAGTACGCTCACGCAACAGTTAGTCAAAAATCTTTACTTAACCCGTGAGCGATCGTTGTGGCGAAAAGCGAACGAGGCCTTAATGGCGATAGTGCTGGATTATCGTTTTAGTAAAAATGAGATTTTAGAAACTTATCTGAACGAGGTGTATTTTGGACAAGATCGCGGCTCAGCCATACATGGCGTGGGGCTTGCCAGCCGATTATATTTTGGTAAACAAGTTGAGGAGTTAGATGCCGCAGATATCGCGCTGTTGGTAGGTATTATCAAAGGACCATCGTACTACGATCCGCGTCGTTATCCGGAGCGAGCACAAGAACGCCGCGACCTGATATTGCAATTGATGTTTGCGCAAAACCTCATGAGTAAAGCGCAGTATGTGGCGAGCGTTAGTCAACCTGTCCTGCCTGCAGGAACGGGACGATTAGTTACCGAGAATCTGCCGCATTATATGGAACTCGTGAAGTTCGAATTAGGGCGCTTAAACCTGCCAGCAAACTGGCAACAAGAAGGTTTACGTGTGTTTACCTATTTTGATCCGGTGATTCAAAACGCCGCCGAAGCGGCCATTGTCACGGAATTACCGCGAGTCAGTGACGATGAGAAATTGCAGGGTGCGATTGTTGTGGCAAACCATCAGGCGGCGGGTGTTACCGCCGTGGTAGGGGACAAAAATCCGCGCCAGGTAGGTTTTAACCGAGCCGTTGCGGCGATGCGACCCGTTGGCTCGTTAATAAAACCGCTGATTTATGCCGACGCATTTCAATCGTTACCCGACTTTGAATTAGGTTCGCTGGTTTACGATGAACCATTGCAATTGGAACAAGCCAATCAGCCAGTCTGGATACCTCAAAATTTCGATAAAAAATTTGAAGGTAAAATGCTGGCTTATGACGCGTTAGCACAATCACGCAATGTTCCAGCGGTGCGTCTTGGCATTGAAGTTGGCATTGAACGTTTGACTGAACTACTGCAAATGAGCGGGGTGGACTCACCGATTCCAAGCGTACCGGCGATTACTTTAGGTGCTGTGCCTTTATCGCCAATGGCAATTACTGAGATCTATACCATGCTGGCGCAACAAGGGAGACATCAGACATTACAGAGTATTCGCGCGGTGACCAATCATGAGGGACTGATGGTTTATGAGCGTCAGTCTTCGCAGTCGCAAAGAGTATTTAGCGAAGCCGCTGGCTTTTTAGTCAATTTTGGTTTGCGGGGCGTGATTAATGAGGGTACCGGTAGCAAATTAGCTGATGCTTTCGGGGTGAATAAGTTAGCTGGAAAAAGCGGCACCACGAATGACTACCGTGATAGCTGGTTTGTCGCATACGATAACCAGCACGTTGTAACTGTGTGGCTCGGGCGAGACGATAACCAACCAGTGCAGCTTACTGGCAGTAGTGGTGCACTCAGAGTGGTACAGCAGGTGCTAGAACAAATGCCCATAGCGCCATTGCAATTGAATTCACCATTAGTTGTAGAGGCAGCGGGCTTTCATCCGCAACTTGGCGTGCGCATCCCAGTGGATTGCAATAACGCACGATTATTACCAGCGCGACAAAAAAAATTGCCCGAGGACCTTGGGTGCTCGGGCAATATTGAAGAAAAATCGTGGTGGCAGCGCTTATTTTAGCGCTGCGAATGCTACTTTTGCTGCGGCTAAGGTTGCATCGATGTCCGCATCGGTATGTGCGGCTGACATAAAGCCCGCTTCAAAAGCCGATGGTGCTAAGTATACGCCTTGTTTCAGCATGCTGTGGTAGAAGCTACGGAAGTGTTCCATATTGCACTGCGTTGCTTGCTGGTAGCTGGTAATTGGACCATCTGAGCTAAAGAAAAAGCCAAACATCGAGCCAGCGCGGTTCGTGGTAAATGGAATACCCGCTTCATCGGCAAGCGCTTGTAAACCATCAACCAACCGATCAACTTTTGCATAAAGCCCTGGGTAGAGTTGTTCGTCATCAAGTTGTATCAGCGCTGCTAAACCGGCAGCCATGGCAACTGGGTTGCCTGATAATGTCCCAGCTTGATAAACCGGGCCGACCGGCGCAATGTAGTCCATAATTTCGCGTTTACCGCCAAACGCACCAACTGGCATGCCGCCACCAATCACTTTACCTAAGGTGGTTAGGTCAGGCGTCACTTGATAACGTTCTTGAGCACCACCCCGTGCCACGCGGAAACCGGTCATCACTTCGTCGAAAATCAAGACGCTACCATATTCGTCACAAATCTCACGCAAACCTTCTAAGAAGCCTGGTGCAGGCGGAATACAGTTCATGTTTCCAGCTACTGGTTCGACGATAATTGTCGCAATTTCATGCCCAACTTCGGCGAAAATGTCACGAACTGAATCAATGTCGTTAAAAGTTACAGTGAGTGTATGCTTCGCGAAATCTTCAGGAATCCCCGGCGAATTAGGCACGCCAAGGGTTAAAGCACCTGAGCCTGCTTTCACCAACAAAGCATCTGCGTGACCGTGATAGCAACCTTCAAATTTCAGTATTTTGTCACGTCCAGTGAAGCCGCGCGCTAAGCGAATGGCGGTCATGGTTGCTTCGGTGCCAGAGTTAACCATACGTACTTTTTCAATCGACGGTACTAACGCTTTGATTTTTTCAGCCATGGTGATTTCATTGGCTGTTGGTGTACCAAAGCTTAACCCACGGTCGACGGCTTTATGGGTTGCTTCACGAATCGCCGCATTGTTGTGACCAAGAATCATTGGCCCCCAAGAACCAACATAATCGATATAGCGCTTGCCGTCGGCATCAAACATGTAGGCCCCATCAGCGCTTTCGATGAAAATCGGTGAGCCACCAACGCCATTGAAAGCGCGAACGGGTGAGTTCACACCACCAGGGATACTGTGTTGAGCTTGGGCGAATAATTCGTCAGAACGTGACATTCGTTTCCTCGTAATCGTTTAAGTTACTTAATAACTGGTGCGTTTCTCGCTGTACCAGTTGACGTCGCACTCATATTTTTCAATCTGATCTGCCACCCCTAAGGTGAGGGCAAAGAGTGCCATCCGAATGAGTACGCCATTGTCTGCTTGACGGAATATGGCCAAATTCGGGTTTTGGTTCAAATCGTTATCTAATTCATTTGCTTCGGCACGCGAATCGCGTGGTAACGGGTGCATTATGACGGTATTGGGTTTGTAATGCTTGGTGTAGATTTCGCTATTCAAGCGGAATTTACCGCGATACATGTCCGCTTCTTGTGGTGTGGTAAAGCGCTCTTGCTGAATCCGCGTTTGATAGACAATATCGGCATCTGAACTACCACTAACTTGATCGGTCACCGTTACGTGGTGCCCAGCCTGATCAAGAACTTCAAGTACGCTATCAGGCATCGCTAATTCACGCGGTGAAATCAACGTGAAGCGAATATCTTTATACATGGCAAGCAAGCGCGAAAGCGAGTGCACGGTACGGCCAAACTTCAAATCACCCATCATGCAAATGTGCATGCCATCAACGCCGTGACCGTGATAAGCCAATTCTTTCTTAATGGTATATAAATCGAGCAGGGCTTGCGTTGGATGTTCATTGGCACCATCGCCACCGTTGATGACCGGAACACGGCTACCTTCAGCAAATTCGGCGACTGAACCTGATTTAGGGTGGCGCATCGCAATGACATCGCTGTAACTACTGAGTACGCGCGCGGTATCGTAAAGCGATTCGCCCTTCGCTAATGCTGAGCTTTCCATGCCAGTGGTTTCACGTACTTCACCACCAAGGAGATTGAAGGCGGTACCGAAGCTCACCCGAGTTCGGGTTGATGGTTCAAAAAACAAATTACCTAAAATGGCACCGTCGAGAACTTTGGTGCGCTTTTGCCGGCGTGCATAGGGTTGCATGCGGTCGGCGATAGTAAAAATGGTCTGAATACTGTCGATATCGAATTGCTCAACAGAAAGGATATTTGAACCAGTAAAATTCATGATGAAAGGCCCTGCAGTGATTGCACACACTGGGCCAGTACTTTAGCAGAAACTGAGCTTAAAAAGAATGATCAAACCGCTAAAACGGTTTGACCACAGCTAAAATAATGATGGCGAATAATGCCAGTACCGGAATCTCGTTAAAAACGCGGTAGAATTTGTGGCTACGCGTGTTTCGATTGTGTTTAAAGTCGGCTAACAGCTTGAAGCAATAACCGTGATACACGTAGAGCAGGGTTACGATAACGAGTTTGATATGCAGCCAGCCACTAGCCTTTAGCCAGGCACTACCATAAACCCACATCAAAGCGAGACCAAAAACGAGGGTTAAGATAGCGAATGGGGTGACAAAATAGAGTAAACGACGTTCCATGACTTTGAATTGCTCATGCACATCTTGGTTTTGATTTTGCGCGTGGTACACGAATAATCTCGGTAAATAAAAGATACCGGCAAACCATGCCACCATAAAAATTACGTGAAACGCTTTTAACCAAAGAATCATGTGAAGGCCTATGTGTTTATTTTTAGTTGCGTCCTAACCAGTGCCTGCGTAGCATGGCGCTAATTCATGATAAGAAGTGAGCCCATGAAAGAGAAGCAAAATATCATAACGAGCGCATTAGTTCATCGCTTTGGCGGCTGGGGCGTCATTGCGTTGGCAATAAGCATTGGTGCACTAGCCGGCTATTGGGGCGGGAATTGGCACGTGTTAACACTCAATGAGCGTATCGCACAGCAAGAAGCGACTATTGAGCAACTTTATGAGCGTGCTGAGACATTTGATTATCAACAACACATAGCAACCGTTGAATTAGGTATTGAGCGTGCGGCAAGCCAAGGTTTGCAACAAGAGTTGTTAATGGCGCAAGACGAGAACTTTGCGTTACGGCGTGAATTGACGTTTTATCAAAAAATCATGGCACCAGAAATGGAAGCCAGTGGCGTGGTCATTGATTCGCTTGAGCTGCAACAGAATATTGCGGCCGACCATTATCATTTTCGCATTGCGATTGTGCAAATGGAGCGCTTACGTAATCTCACTAAAGGCACGCTGAGCATGCGCTTGCACGGTCGTAAAGATGATCAATCAGCGAGCTTTGATTTATTGGCATTGGCGAATGTTGAAGACAAAGATCGCCAATTCAGTATGCGTTACTTTACCGTTCAGGCGGGCGATTTCGTATTACCCGCAGACTTTTTGCCCGAGCGAATTGATGTTGAAGTCAAAATTAACGGTGCGAGCCAATCGTTGACGCGAAGCTTCTATTGGAGTCAACTTCTGCAAGGCAATACTTGACCCTTTTAGTCAGGTAAGAGAAAATAGCACAAGAATTTTCAAGAGGTACCAAGAGACTATGTCAGACGTCGCACAAGCAATGCCAATTCAGTTCACTGAATCCGCAGCCAATAAAGTGAAAAAGCTTATCGCTGAAGAAGAAAATCCAGCATTGAAACTGCGTGTTTATGTAACTGGTGGCGGTTGTTCAGGTTTCCAATACGGTTTTACATTCGATGAAAAGACCAACCCAGGTGATATGGAAATCGAGAAAAACGGTGTGACTTTGGTCGTCGATCCGATGAGCCTGCAATATTTGGTTGGTGGCACGGTAAATTACGAAGAAGGCTTACAAGGCGCCCGCTTTTTCGTCGATAACCCGAATGCGACGACTACCTGCGGTTGTGGGTCAAGCTTCGCTATTTAAAGATGAGTTAATGTGCTGTTTCGGTTAGAATGTTGCCACACATTCTAACCGAGGTATTTATGAGCGCATACGCAGACCATATCGCCACAGTTAAAGCCAGATTCGATGCAGCCCTCGCTGCAGCTGGTTTCGATTCAGTACTTATCTATGCCGGGCAACCCCGCGTTGCTTTTTTAGATGATAATCCAGCTCCTTATAAAGTGAATCCACTGTTCAAATATTGGATTCCTGTCATCGAAAGCCCAAAGAGTGCGATTTATTATCAACCAGGCCATAAGCCGGTCGTATTCCTGTTCAAGGCTCGCGACTTTTGGCATGCCGAAGTTAAAATCCCTGCTGAAGAATGGCAGCAACATGTTGAACTTGTTGTAATCGACAGCCAAGAGAAAATGACCGACTGGTTGGGCGATAAGATAAAATCAGCCGCATTCATCGGCGAAGATTTTGCTGAACCGGTAGCAAGCTGGCCGGTTAAAGCGCGTAACCCTGGTAACTTAATTGATCATTTGCACTTCCATCGCGCCATTAAAACCGAATGGGAAGTCGAGAACATGCGCCAAGCTAACAAACTAGCGGCAAAAGCGCACCTCGCTGCACGTGATGCCTTTTTAGCAGGTGCCAGCGAGCTGGAAATTCATCATGCCTACCTAGCGGCCATTAACTTCCGTGAAAGCCAAGTGCCGTATAACAGTATTGTGGCGCTGAACGAGCATGGCGCTGTGTTGCACTATGACGTGTATGAAACGAGCGCACCGGCACAGTCACGTTCGTTTTTGATTGATGCTGGTGCATTGTACCGCGGCTATTGCGCTGATATCACTCGTACCTATGCCCGTGAACAGGGCTTCTTTGCCGATCTGATTGCCGCAATGGATCAAGCACAGCAAGATTTATTGAGTGAAATTAAGCCGGGTATTAATTACTACGAGCTGCACGTAAGCCAACATCTCAAAATTGCCAAAATTTTGAGTGAGTTCGGCTTCGTTAACGGGTCGGCTGAAAGTATTTACGAGCAAGGCTACAGCAGTGCATTCTTCCCCCATGGTTTGGGTCACTTCATTGGCCTGCAAGTGCATGATGTTGGCGGCTTCTTGGCGAATGACCGCGGCGATACAATTGCGCGTGATCCACGTCATCCATTCTTGCGGTTGTTACGTGATGTTGAGGCTGGTCAGGTATTTACCATTGAGCCGGGCTTGTATGTGGTAGATCAACTGCTCGAAGAGCATGCCGATAACCAAGACTTCAATTGGGATAAAATTGCGGAACTACGCCCATACGGTGGCATTCGTATTGAAGATAGTATCGTTGTTGGTGAGAATGGCCACAATGAGAATCTAACCCGTGATGCGTTTGCTTTACTAGAAAGCTAGTTCACAGATAGTGTCGCCGGTTACGGTAAAAATAAGCCGCCCAGAATAGCAGGGCGGCTCGCTCCTGTAACGGCAGGCAAATTGCCTGGCACACGTTGCATATAACAGCGTGCAAGCCAAGCAAAAGCCATCGCTTCAACATGTTGTGGGGCTACGCCAAGTACTGAGGTGGCGTGCCAGCCGCAATGTGGTAACTTCGACTTTAACGCGCTCATCAAGATTGGGTTATAAGCACCGCCGCCAGCGACAAAGATTGTTTCTGGACGTTCTGGTAGCCATTCCTTAATAGCATGCGTGACAGTGTGAGCTGTCAATTCTACGAGCGTGGCTTGCAAGTCTGCGGGCACAAATTGCGACAAATCACCAAGATGTTCCTCTAGCCACTTCAAATTAAAATCATCGCGGCCGGTGCTCTTAGGTGGCCTGCGTTTGAAATACTCGTCACGAAGTAATTTTTCTAATACCTCGTCGAGTACGCGTCCACGTGCAGCAAATGCACCATGACGGTCGAAATCATCCTCATGTTCTGGGTGACACGCCTTAAACCATCTATCTAATAAGGTATTGGCGGGGCCAGTATCAAAGCCTGTCACACCGGCAGGTGTGCCTGGCAGCCAGGTAATATTGGCAATACCACCGAGGTTCAAGATAACGCGAGACTCGTCAAAACTACTGAATATTGCTTGATGAAATGCTGGCACTAGCGGTGCGCCTTGTCCTCCGAGCGCAATATCCTTGCGCCGGAAGTCAGCAATCACTGGTATCCCAGTTAACGCCGCCAAAGTGTTGGGGTCGCCGAGCTGTAACGTGTAACTTGGCGAATGGTCTGGCTGATGGCGAACGGTTTGGCCGTGACTACCAATAGCAGTGATAGCGCTGGGCGAAATATTGAAATGACGTAAAAAGTGATTGACCGATTCAGCACAATATTCAGCAAACAGTCGCTCTGCTGTTGCCCACTGGTGGAGTTCATTCGGTGCTGGATCGCACAAATTATGCAGTTGTTGTTGTAGTTGGTCATCGATTGGATATTGACGATGTTGTAATAGCTCAGGTTGCTGCATCGCATCAAACTCAACTAATACCACATCAAGCCCGTCCATGCTGGTGCCAGACATGAGGCCTAAATAAAGCTCACGCTGCGACATTAGCGCATCGCCAAATACAACCGTTTACTATCATTCAAAACTGCGAGACGCTGCTGAGCAATCTCTTTGAACACCGGAAGTTCTGCTGCAATCAGTGATTCAGCTTGCGGGAACTTAACTGTACGTGGGTTGCGATGAACGCCATCGACTAAAAACTCGTAATGGAGGTGAGCACCGGTAACACGGCCAGTTGCACCAACGCGACCAATCAATTCACCTTGTTTCACACGTTGGCCCTTTTTCACCAGACGTTTGCTTAAATGCAGATATTTGGTTACGTAACGTTCACCATGCTGCACAAACACGTAATGACCGTTGAGGTTGTTATACGCACTTGCGATAACTTTACCGGCGCCTGAGGACATAACTGGCGTACCAGTTTGTGCCGCGTAGTCGATACCATTGTGCGGACGCACCTTGCCAGTAACCGGATGTAATCGACGTGGATTAAAGCTTGAGCTGATATAGGTGAACTTGACCGGCGAACGCAAGAACGATTTACGCATCGCACGGCCTTCAGCGGTATAGAAGTCACCGTTGTCATGCAAAAATGCTTGATAATGCTCGCCACGATTCACAAACTCTGCAGCTAAAACACGACCGTAACCGACAAATTCACCATCGGCATATTCTTTCTCGAACATCACACTAAACTCGTCGCCTTCACGTAAATCCAGTGCAAAGTCGATATCCCAACCAAATATGTCGGCAATGCTCATGATTTGGCCTTCTGTCAAACCAGCATCAATGCCAGCATTCCAGAAGCTTGACGTGATTCGAGCGTGTGCAGTTTCGGTGCGAACTTCAACGGTTTTTGATTCAATTTCACTGACGAAGCCATTGTCCGATTTACTGACAATTAAGGTGTCGGTCGGATTAATTTGATAAGCAATTTGAATCAAATCGTCATTTTCATCTTTGGCAAAACGTAGCGTATCGCCGGGATGAATTTTACGCAGAAGCTTATCCGCTTGAGAATCTTGTGTAACCCGATACAGCTGCTGGGGGGTGAAGCCCATTTTGTCAAAGATACGCGCTAACGAGTCGCCCGAGCGAACTTCATAGCCACTCCATTGTACTGTTGTATCTGGTTGGCTTGAGGCATCAGTCTTGAGCTTTTCAACGTCGATTTGTAATTGATAGCGTTGACCTAGAATGAGCTCTGACTGCCCCAACTGCGGCTCGATTACATGCTTAGATGCGGTCGCAGATTCGGATGGAAGCAACACAACAAGGAGCGTTACCGCGCAGACAGAGCTGAGCAGTACTTGATGTCGACGCGGTAAAGCGGCGATGAATCTTGTCATATATTTAGGAATCGACTTCATAACCTTCCGGTGTGTTAGCGCATTATTATTGGTTAAATCAATTTGCAGAATAATATGAAGTATGGCGATTTTCCAGTCAATTTACGATTATTTGCGCTTAAAAGAGTTAAAGAAATAGCATACAATGCAAGGCTTGTCGCCAAATTGAGATGCCTTGGGAGAGAGCCGAATATGACCTTGTCAGCTGCGGATGCGTTTGCAGAAATTGCGCGTGGTACCGAAGAAATTCTTTTAGCAGAAGAGCTTAAAGAGAAGTTAGCGAGTGGTAAGCCGCTAGTAATTAAAGCCGGCTTTGACCCAACTGCACCTGACCTACACCTTGGCCACACCGTGCTGATTAACAAAATGCGTGTCTTTCAAGATCTCGGCCATGAAATCATTTTTTTGATTGGTGACTTTACCGGCATGATCGGCGACCCGACCGGTAAAAATGTCACGCGTAAGCCATTATCTCGAGAAGATGTATTAGCAAATGCGCAAACCTACAAAGAACAAGTATTCAAGATTCTTGACCCTGCCAAAACTAAAATTCGCTTTAACTCTGAATGGATGAATGAGCTCGGTGCTGCGGGCATGATCAAGCTCGCGGCGCGTCAAACTGTCGCCCGTATGCTCGAACGTGATGACTTCAAAAAACGCTATGGTTCGGGTCAACCGATCGCAATTCACGAGTTTTTGTACCCGCTGGTACAGGGATGGGATTCGGTTGCGCTTAAGGCCGATGTTGAGCTCGGTGGTACCGATCAGCGTTTTAATCTGTTGATGGGGCGAGAGTTACAAAAAGATGAAGGCCAAAAGCCACAAACCGTCATCATGGTGCCGCTACTAGAAGGTTTAGATGGCGTGCAAAAGATGTCGAAATCGCTGGGTAACTATATCGGTATTACCGAGCCGGCAAATGACATGTTCGGAAAGGTCATGTCAGTATCTGATGAACTGATGTGGCGTTACTACGAATTGCTGAGCTTCCGTCCACTGGATGAAATTAACAGCTTCAAACAAGCGGTAGCAGATGGAGCCAACCCGCGTGATTACAAAGTGCTATTAGCCAAGGAAATTATTGCGCGATTCCATGATGAAGCAGCTGCTGATGCTGCCGAGCAGGATTTTATTCAGCGCTTTAGTAAAAATGCGATTCCAGATGATATGCCAGAACTAACCGTTGCCAGCGATAATGGTGAGTTAGCAATTGGTAACTTGCTACGCGAAGCGGAACTTGTTGCTTCAACCTCTGAAGCGATGCGCATGATTAAACAAGGTGCAGTGAAAATTGATGGCGAAAAGGTGAGCGATACCAAGCTGGTCTTAACGGCAGGTTCTACTGCTGTGTATCAGGTCGGTAAACGCAAATTTGCTCGAATTACGCTGAGCTAGTTGATGCAGGTACCATGGTGCGGTGGCCGTCAGGCCATCGCATCACGGTTAAATACTTGCCCCACACACAACCTGTATCCAATCCAATAATGTCATCGCGGAAAGTATTCCCCATTAATGCCGCCCAGTGACCAAATACCAATGTATATTCGCTGACATCCCATAATTCAAACCATGGCTTTAAATGAGATGGAACTTGCTGGTCAGTCGGTGCCGATTTCACCGAAAAATTAAGATGACCACTCAAATCACAGAAGCGCATGCGCGTAAAAACATTAATGAAAAACCGAATGCGATCCATACCTTGCAACGTCGATGACCACTGCGCAGGTTCATTACCGTACATAGCCACTAAAAATTTATCGAGTCGGTTAGCACGCCAAGCCGCTTTAAGGGCTTCTGAAACCTCGTGTGCATAAGACTCAGCTTCAGCGACGGTCCACCAAGGATAGACGCCGGCGTGGGTCATCACTAAGTTATCATCGCTGCGAATAAGAAGCGGTTGGTGGACTAGCCAATCAATCCAATCTCGCTTCTCGCTATCCGTTAACTGGATTAATGATTGTAACCGGTCATTTGGATGGGCATCGCGGACACCGCTTAATACCGCTAACAAATTGAGATCGTGGTTGCCGAGTACTATTTTAGTCGCGTGACCTAAATCACGAAGTAATTCGAGGCATTCAAGCGGATTTGGTCCGCGCCCAATCAAATCACCAACACACCAAAGTTCATCAAACTTCGCATCAAAGTTAACTTGCTTGAGTGCTTGTTTAAGTGGTGCCGCGCAACCTTGTATGTCGCCAACCAGATAGCGTGCCATCGTTAATGGATAATATTTGGAATGGCTAGTCGGAATGACGGGATTTCAACGTCAAAGTGGTCGCCTGCGTTAGAAACCATGCTATAAAATCCTTCCATAGTACCAATTGGCGTTGCCAACACCGTGCCACTGGTATAGCTGTAACTTTCGCCTGGCGCTATATGCGGTTGCTCCCCAACAACGCCATCACCAGCAACGCGGGTGATTTTATGGTCTGCATCAGTTATTTTCCACGCTCGCTTAAGTAACTGCACAGTGACATCAGAATGGTTGGTAATGGTGATAGTGTAAGCAAATGCATATTCATTAGCCGCTTCATCTGAGTGCGTCGCAATAAAATGCGTTTTCACCTGAATATCGATGTTATACATGTTCACCTTGCTGTTCGCTGTACCAATTGGCTAGTCGACAATAGTCCGCAACCGATAATGTTTCTGGGCGAGCATTAGGGTCAATACCAAGCGCTTCAAGCTGCTCGTCATTCATAATCTGTTTGAGATTATTGCGTATTGTTTTACGCCGCTGATTAAAAGCAATCAAACATATTTTTTGTAACGCCGCGCGATCATTCACCGGATATGGTGATGTTTTGTAAGGTACCAAGCGTACTACCGCTGATTCAACTTTTGGGGGTGGTGTGAACGCACCCGGCGGCACCATCAGCACCGGCTCTACCGCGCATGCTTGTTGCACCGAAACACTAATACGTCCGTAAGCCTTACTGTTCGGCTCTGCTGCTAAGCGCTCAACAACTTCTTTTTGCAACATAAAGTGCATATCTTCGACCACTTCCAAATGCTCTAACAAATGGAAAATTAATGGCGTCGAAATGTTATAGGGTAAGTTGCCAAAAACGCGAATAGGTTGCTCGACAGCAAATTGGCGAAAGTCTGTTTTCAGAGCATCGCCGCGAAATACTGTTAATTTACTTTGCAGGAATGGATGCTGCTCGAGGCGATCGGCTAAGTCACGGTCAAGCTCCACAACGGTTAACTTTCCTGCGCGCTCAACGACAGGCTCAGTAAGCGCTGCTAAACCGGGCCCAATCTCTACGAGATTTTGATTAGGCAGTGGGTTTATCGCGTCAACAATATCGTTAATGACGAATTGATCGTGCAGGAAGTTTTGTCCAAATCGCTTACGTGCGCGGTGGCCCAAGTGTGTTTTTGTCATCGATTTACCATGTCGATTGCAGTGTGCAAAGCAAGTAGCGCACTGCTGTCATCTATATTGTGTGTGCCAGCCCGATCAAGGGCAGTACCGTGATCGACTGAAGTGCGAATAAATGGCAAGCCCAAAGTGATATTAATAGCGTTACCAAAACCCTTGTATTTTAACACAGGTAAACCTTGGTCATGATACATTGCAACAATTGCATCGGCTTCGCTTAAATAATGGGGTTGAAAAACGGTATCTGCTGGGTAGGGGCCACTTACCTCCAAGCCATGCTCACGCAGGTGGTCAAGAGCAGGGATAATTTGGTCGATTTCTTCGCGTCCTAAGTGACCTTGTTCACCCGCATGAGGATTCAAACCACAGACTAAAATTCGCGGCTTCGCGATACCCCATTTTGCCACGAGGTCAGCATGAAGGATGGTTAGGGTTTCTTCAACAGCACTGCGAGTGATAGCCGCTGGAACATCCTTTAATGGTAAGTGAGTCGTCACTAACGCGACCCGTAAACCTTCGGTAGCGAGCATCATCACAACGCGCGGCGTATTGCTTTGCTGGGCAAAAAATTCAGTGTGCCCACTAAATGGAATACCCGCCTCATTAATGATGCCCTTGTGCACTGGGCCGGTGACCACGGCGGCAAATTCTTTGCTCAAACAACCCTGTGCGGCTCGCGTCAGCGTCGCTAAGACATAACTCGCGTTGGCATGATTAAGCTGTTGCGGAATTACTTTTTCAGCGATTGCGGTATGGCAGACCGTAAGGGACCCTGCAGCTTGCGCCGTAGCTGGCTGCTGCGGTTCGTACTCGCGAATAACTAATGGAAGGTTTAATTGTTGTGCGCGCCGAGTTAGCAACGTTGCATCAGCAATCACTACTAACTCAACCGGCCAAGCACGTTGCGCGAGTTTGATAATTAAATCAGGGCCAACACCAGCGGGTTCACCCGGTGTAAATGCAATTCGCGCAACGGTCATCGTTTACCTTATTCAATCAAGGTTTCAATGTAAGCTTGATCACGCAATTCTTGTTGCCAGTTCTCAAGCTCTTCTTGGTATTTACGGCTGAACAACAATTGATAAGCACGATTTTGCTGGCTGCGTTTGGTTGCATCTAACTGACGACGCTCAAGCACTTCAACAATATGCCAACCAAATTGCGTTTCAAAGGGTTCACTTAACTCACCAATGGGAAGCCGTTCAACTTTGCGTTTAAACTCTTCTGCGTAGATATTTGGCTCGGCCCAACCGAGGTCGCCACCAGCTGCCGCTGAACCAGGATCCGCCGAGTGCTCGCGCGCTGCATCTGCAAATTCAACTTCGCCGGCAAGAATACTTTCACGAATGCCCGCAAGTTTTTCTTGGGCTTTACGTTCAGACAAAATAATCGATGGCTGAATAAGAATATGTCGAGCTTTAACTTCGTCAACTTGTACTTGCTCAATACCGCGCACATCAGCAACTTTCAGAATATGAAAACCAACGCCGCTACGTAATGGGCCAATAAACTCACCTTTGCCCTTATCGCGTACCGCATCGGCAAACAATGTTGGCATCGCATTGATATTCATCCAACCAAGGTCACCACCTTCAAGCGCACGCGGCCCCGAGGATGATGTAATTGCTGCTTGGGAGAAGTCCGCACCGTTACGTAGGCGTTCCAATAACTGCTCAGCGCGTTCACGAGTTGACTGAACCTCATCGGCATCTGCGCCTTCACGAAAGCCAACCAAAATGTGACTTAAGCGGTACTCAACCTCTTGTTCAGTCATTTCTTTCATCGCGTTGACAAGGTTTTCGATTTCTTGTGGCGAGACATAAACACGACGACGCACGGTAGCGCGTTGAGTTTCTGTAATAATCATTTCTTTACGAATTGATTCGCGATAATTCTCCCAGTTGGTCCCGCTTGCTTCTGTAGCTGAACGTAGTTCGTCAACCGACATATTTTGGTCTTGGGCAATGGCTTCTAATGTTTGTTGTAATTGGGTGTCGGAAATAGTGATACCCATACGTTGCGCCATTTGAAGCTGCAACTCCGCTAAGATCAGACGATCCATTGCTTGAATTCGCAACACCCGATCAGACGGTAGGTTAGTACCGTTCTCTTGTGCGCCGCGCTTAACTTGTTGCAGAAGTTGTTCTACTTCACTCTGCAGCACAACACCTTCGTTAACGACCACCGCGACACGGTCGAGAATCTGCTGACTCCATGTCGACGTGCTCAATGAAAGCAGCGTGGCTGCAACGAAAACTTTTACAAATTTACCCATGAATACTACCTAGTTGCTCAAATGGAACGGGTGACGATAGCCGAACAGACTTTGCTCAAGCATATCAAGCAAGCTGCGATTATCGCTGCCCAAACCTTTAATTATAAATTGTATGCTAATACCGTTATCAAACTCTGGTTCGCCAACAGCGGGCATACCGGCATTCAATTCTAAATTGCGATTGATGCGCCGATAACCACTAATTCGCATGGCCCAACAACAATCGCTGTACTGTAACGCAATGAAGGCATCGTTGGTACGATTGTTTTGCAAATCGTAATACCAATTTGACGCGAGTTGCCAGGTCGGACTGAGTTCTACGACACCCAACATGCCAACTTGTTCCACGTCATTTTCAAGTAAATTGGTGACCGTTCGATGGCTCAATTGAATCAAATTAAATTCATCGAGACGATACTCAAGAGTCGTTTGACTTTTCCGCGTGCTATCGAGCTCTAAGTTATATTGAATCGAGCTATTAAAATACATGTTATTGTTGATACGAAAGCGTGTTTCTAAAGCAAGGTCAGAACGACTTTCGGTTGTTGCTGTGCTGCTTTCAAGTAGTTGCGTTTCACTATTTTCGAAATAGTAAATCTGCCCAAAACTCACGCGGGCAACTTCGCGGGCTTGTTGGTCAAATAGGCTAGAAGAAGCACCAATAGTCACCTGATTAGCATCAGCAATACGATCTAAACCAGAGAACCGGCGCGCTCGAAACAAACCCTGATAATCGTCCTGCATTAACGTTGAATCGTAGATGCCAATACCTGTTTGGTCGCGATATGGTATGTACAAATACTGAATTTGCGGTTGTAGCGTGTGCGTGTAACTTTGTTGCTGGATATCAATGGTACGCTCTAAGTTAACCCGACCACGCCAGCGGAACGTCGGTAAACTGCGTGACGGATTTTTACTACGACTACGCTCTAATTCGAACTCTTGATTGTAGTAGGTGTAAGCATAACTAAGCTCGGCTAACCAATCATAGCCTGGCTGTTCTAAATGAAAACTCAGTTGTGGCTCAACATGCACGCGAGTTGCGGTATCTTGGCTTAAATCTTGGTTTTGGAAATGTGACATTTCGGAAAATAACGAGAAATCCAAATCAAGCCCGAGATCCGTTGCATAGAAGCTCTTAATTTGCGGCATAGTTCGGTACGGCGAACGATAGGAGCCCAGGAGTTCAAAGTCTTCAGCGCGCATGGTCACTTGCCAGTCTTCACTTAAGTAATCGAGCTGGGCATGACGATATAGCTGTGCATCAGCGCGTCCGGCAAAATCACTACCTAAGTCATTCAAGTAATCATCGTCGCTAATAAAAGTACCATTAACATACGCCCGCCAGTTCTCACCCCAACGCTGTGTTTGTTCCACTCGCCATAAATATCGCGCGGCATTATCCTCGGTGCTTTTATCACTTTCTAAATAGGCGACGTTGTATTGCCCACTACCCGTTGTACTGAGGGTACGAAACTCAGCTTGCATCTGAACGCCACGCTCGGCCATGTAGCGTGGTGCAATCGTCGCATCCATATTGGGCGCAATATTGAAGTAGTAGGGGACTTCAACCTCAAACCCATTTTTTTGTGATGAACCAAATGTTGGAAAGAGAAAGCCTGATTTACGCTCTTCAGTTACTGGAAAGTTGATATACGGCAAATACAGTACGGGTACGCCAAATAATTCAAATTTCGCGTGCCATGCTTCACCCCAAGCTTCGTCTTCGTTGAGGGAAATTTCCTGCGCACTCATTTGCCATACAGGGCTATCACTCGGGCAAGTTGTAAAGGTTGAGCCTTCTAATAGAACTTGTGCCGGTGATAACGACAAAAGATCGGCCTTACCGTGCGCTCCGGTCTCGGTTAGCTGGTATTCGGCACCACTCAAAAACGCTCGATTCTCACCCGAGTTTAAACGAAAATTCTCTGATGAAACCTGCACATAGCCGTCAGTAAACAGAGTTGAGCCACTGGCATTTATATTGCCGGTTTGTTGGTCAATTTGTGCTTGTTCGGTGCGCAACTGTTGTTGATCAAACTGAACTTCAACATTGCCAAAGAATGATGCGACCTCTGATTCAGAATCAATATCAGCACGATCAGCACGAACGCCAATGGCGCCGATTGGCAAATCTTTGATTGGTGAAATAGGGGTGGTGAATAATGGCGCCGGTATGGGGCAAACTTCAGACAACGCAGGGCGAGACGGCTGCTGCGCATGGACGGCGGCACAACTAACACTGAGTGCGACTGTCCAAATTGATGTCTGAAAAATTTTTGCCATGGAGCCGTTTATCCTGGGTTGTCCTTCACAATGTGCAGGGTATGATAAAGCAATTTTTATTCTGTCGCCATTTGCTACACTGTGGTTTTTTTAGAATCTTGCGAAAGCGAAGTAGGCTGGCGAAGAAATGCGCACTGTGAGGATGACGTGAACGAGCAACGAGAACTGAAATTGCAAGCCTGGTGTGAAGCCGTTACCGGTTATCGTCAGCAACAATTACAACCGGTATCTGGCGATGCCAGCTTTCGCCGTTATTTCCGCTGTTCCGATGGTCGGCGCAGTTTGATCGCGGTTGATGCGCCGCCACCGCAAGAATCGCTGCAGCCCTTCATGGCTGTCGCCCAAGCTTATGCGGACGCCGGTGTTGCCGTGCCGCGGGTAATTGCTGCAGACGAAAAGCAAGGATTCATGCTGCTGAGCGACTTAGGCTCGACACTGCTTTTAAGCGAACTCACGGCAACCAACATGCGTGATTGGTACAGCAAAGCGTTAAGCGATTTAATTGATATTATGTCCGTTTCTAATACGGAACTCGGTGACCTACCACAATATGACACAGCCCTCTTACGGCGCGAAATTGACTTATTTCATGACTGGTTAGTCGTTGAACATTTGGGTTTGAATTTAACTGTTGAACATCAGGCCATGTGGCAGCGAGTAACCGATGTGCTGATTGCAAACGCACTTGAGCAACCGCAAGTAGGTGTGCATCGAGATTATCACGCGCGCAATATTATGGTGCAAGCAGACGGACAGCTGGCCTATATCGACTTTCAAGATGCGGTGCAAGGCCCCATTACTTATGATGCGGTGAGTTTGCTACGCGATTGCTACGTGCGCTGGCCACAGCAACAAGTGAATGAGTTGAGCGCCGAGCTGTTTGAACGCTTACGCGAACAAAAGAAGTTGCCAGAAAGCGTTGATTTGACTCAGTGGCAACGTTGGTTTGATCTCATGGGCATGCAACGCCACACCAAAGCCGCTGGGATTTTCGCCCGTCTTTATCATCGCGATGGGAAGTCTGGCTATTTGCAGGATATTCCAAGAACAGTCGATTATCTGTATGACATTGCCGGACTTTATCCCGAGTTTGCCGATTATCGCCGTTGGCTAGCAGAGCATATCCAACCAGCACTGCAGGAGCGCATTTAGTGCGTGCCATGATTCTTGCAGCGGGGCGAGGTGAACGCATGCGTCCACTTACTGACACTACCCCAAAGCCTTTACTGACGGTGTATGGGAAACCGCTGATTGAGTTCCATATAGAAAAACTTGCGCAGCAAGGTGTCAAGCAAGTTGTGATCAATCATGCTTGGCTGGGCGAGCAATTCGAGCAAGTGCTAGGCAACGGCGCAAGGTTCGGCTTACAGATCGCCTATTCAGCCGAACCCGCCGGTGGGCTTGAAACAGCTGGCGGTATTATTCGAGCATTACCAAAGCTTGGCGATCAGCCATTTTGGTTAATTAACGGTGACATTTTTACCTCGCTAGACTTTAGCGAGCTACCGCGCGAACTATCTGAAGGCGTTCATGCTCATTTGCTATTAGTGGATAATCCCGCTCACAATGCTGGCGGTGACTTTGGTGTGCGCCAGGGCATGTTACAATGCGCGGAAGAGAGCCTCCCAAGCTACACCTATACTGGCATGGGGCTGTTCTCACCGCAGTTATTTGAATCGTATCAACCAGGTAGCGAACAATTTGTTCGTTTACGGCCGCTACTCGACCGCGGTATCGCCAACATGCAGATTGCCGCATCGGTTATTACCGCAGCGTGGACCGATGTTGGCACGCCTGAACGTTTAGCACAATTACAGGAGCTCCCATGATTTGGGGTAAAATTCTCGGTGGCTTTTTTGGCTTTTTATTTGCGCGATTTATTGGCCTGTTATTGGGGCTGATGATTGGTCACTGGTTTGATAAATCGTTGACTCGCGCCATGCAGCAAAACAGCGCGCAACCGCAGCAATTTGTTAGCACCTTATTTGCGGTTCTTGGCCATTTAGCAAAATCAAAAGGTCGGGTGACTGAGCAAGATATTGATTACGTGACGCGCCTAATGGACCATTTACAGTTGTCAGAGGCGGCTCGCGCAAATGCTCAAGAGAGTTTTCGCCAAGGTAAGCAAGCCGATTTCCCGCTAACTCAGCGCGTTGAGCAGTTGCGAGCTCAGTTGGCTTGGCGACGCGACTTGTTGCAATTCTTTCTCGAGCAGCTATTAACTATCGCGCTGCATGATGGGCAACTTGAGCAAGCTGAATATGATGTTTTACTTAAGGTCACGCAAGCGCTGGGGTTCCGTCGTGCGCAACTTGATATTTTGCTACAGATGGCGCAAGCAGGACAGCGTTTTGGAAGCGGCGGTCGGTCACGTCAATATAGCCAGCAAACAACTGCGAATCAGCTCGATGATGCTTATGCCGTGTTAGGTGTTAGTCGCTCAGCAAGTTTTGCTGAGGTGAAAAAGGCTTATCGCAAACTGATGAACAAACACCACCCTGATAAACTTGCGGCACAAGGATTACCGCCGGAAATGCGGGGGTCAGCACGGGCGAAAGCACAACAAATTCAAGCGGCTTATGAGTTAATTAAAACTCAGCAGGGCAATTAAACACCAGTCGCTCACCGCTTGAAGGATGGTCAAAAGCAAGATGTTCGGCGTGCAGCAGAAGCCGCTCTGCTGCCGCATACCCCTCGGCAGAAGCGTAGAATTTATCGCCCAAAATAGGTGTGCCAAGTGCTTGCATGTGAACACGTAACTGATGTGAGCGACCGGTATACGGGGTCAGTCCGACGATATCGCCATGACTGTGGTGACCGATCACCTGATAAAAAGTAAGAGCCGGTTTACCCAGTACTAAATCAACCATTTGCCGCGGGCGATTCGGCCAGTCACAACGTAAGGCTAATTCAATCGCGCCGCGTTGCGCCGGCAAATTCCCCCACACCATAGCGCGATAGCGTTTAGCGACAGTGCGGCGTTCAAATTGGCGCTGTAGAGAAGCTTGTGCGACTTTATTTCGAGCAAAGACCAACAATCCAGAGGTAGCCATATCCAAACGGTGGATAACGCGGATATTTGGGCAACTGCGCTCAAGTCGAAACCAAGCGGAGTCGCGATGTTCAATTGCTTTGCCAGGAACGCTAAGCAGCCCACTTGGTTTATTAATGACAACAACGTCGTCATCACTGTAGATAATATCCAAGTAGGGCGTTATTGGCGGCGCATAGTGAAACAAGGTCATTTCGGCATATTCACCATGATACGAACTGAATCAAGCTGTAGCAGCGGTTGTTTAAATGCTTCAATGAGCGCATCGCGACGTTGATTCAATGCTTCCACCTCGCTGTCACGAACCAACGGGTTCGATTGCTTCAGCTTTAATAATCTGTTGAGTTCATGGTTCAACGTTGCTGTAACTTGTTCGCTTGCTTGTGTCAGCGCTTTCTGTTGCAACGCTTCAGCAGGTTTCCAGGCGGCTTGAATGGCTTGCTGGCATTCTGCACGAAGTTGTTTTAATAACAATCTGGCTTGCTTCTTGTCCAAAAACTGGAGCTGCTTATCGAGTACACCGGGTGCTACTTTCGGGGTTAAATCACGTCCTTGCCCATCCAACAGAACTCGGAAGCTATGATGTGGGTAGAACTCTTG
Organism: Pseudidiomarina tainanensis; assembly: GCF_004214835.1. Taxonomy (GTDB): domain Bacteria; phylum Pseudomonadota; class Gammaproteobacteria; order Enterobacterales; family Alteromonadaceae; genus Pseudidiomarina; species Pseudidiomarina tainanensis. The sequence goes on from NZ_PIQJ01000003.1 coordinate 46,062, forward strand.
CACTGCGAGTTGTTTTGGAGCCAAAACAACACTACTAAAATGCAGTTCAATGAACCATGCACCAGCTGTTAGCGCACGGTTTTGGAGCAGTGCGACAGCGGTACTACCAAAAGTATCGCGAGTTAATAGTTCAAGCGCTTGCTGAACCAGCGGATGATCCCAACTCAAAAATGTCACGTCTTCATGTGCTAGTGCATAGCTACGCGAAAAGGTGACGGTCAAACCTTCCTCTGGCAATCCGGCCAGCGGGATACGCATATGTTCGGTTGGATATAACCAACCGCTGAGGTCATTTAAACGATCAAATTCAAGCCCAAAACGGTCCCAGAACGACAACATGAACCGTTCCAGTTCAGCAGGCTTCTGTAGCGCATCAATAGCATCCGTGAGTTGGTCTATTTGATGTGGTCGAAATGCGTTGAGCTCTTGTAAACGGTCTCGGCCTGCGTCTGCTGCAACACGCATGTCGGCAGCCATCGCGTGGGTTTCTTGCGTGGTTGAAGCAAATAGCTCGGTATCCAAATCACCGTTTGCTTGGCTATCAATCAGTTGTTCAATTGCTGGCGCGAAGTGCTGATATAGCATTGCACCTATGGCATTAGTTTGCGTGAAAGCCTGCATCGCCTCGTACCAAGCAAATAAAATTTGCTCTGGGGTGTTTGCAACAACTGGGACATGGATGTAGATATTAGCTTGTTGACCAAGACGATCGAGTCGGCCAATGCGCTGTTCAAGTAAGTCAGGATGCCGCGGCAAATCGAAAAGCACCAAATGCTGAGCAAATTGAAAGTTACGTCCCTCACTACCAATTTCCGAACACAAGAGTAACTGGCAGCCATCTTCAAGACTGGCAAAGTATGCTGCCGCGCGATCGCGCTCAATCAAACTGAGCCCTTCATGGAAAACTGCAGCGTGGATGCCTTGTTGTACGCGAAGCATTTCATGCAGAGCAAGAACCAACTCAGTACTGCGGCAAATCAGTACGAACTTTTCTTGCTTATGTGATTTTAGCAACGTCACTAACCACTCAAAGCGGGTGAGCAGCGAATCACCTGCTTCGAGTTCTTCAACTTCTAAGTGACGTGTCGGAAAGCCGCCAATGTGTCGACGGCTATTGCGAAACATAACTCGACCGGTGCCGTAACTATCGAGTAATTCATCGAGCGCTTGCACATCACCGCGAGCTGCAAACTCTTCTGCTTTAGGCACCAAGGCTTGGTAGCCTTCTTGTTCTTCAATAAATGCATCAAAATCATTAAACCGGTCAGGGTCTAAGAGTTGCAGGCGAGCAAAATGTGCTGCTAATCCCGCTTGCTCCGGTGTTGCGGTTAATAAAAGTACACTTGGAGTATGTTGTGTAAGTTTCTGTAGCAACTGAAAGCGCGGCTCTGATGGCGCCATTTGGTGCGCTTCGTCGACAATTAGTAAGTCCCAACTTACTTCGAACAGTTCACCGGACCAGACTGGGTGTGAAAGTAACGACTGGGGAATCAGCGCAAGTTGTTCACTCGCAAAAATTGCATCACCATCTAGCGCTGCTTGTTCACATCGCTCTTCATCAAATAGGCTAAAACCTAAATTAAAACGTCGCAGAAGCTCAACTAACCACTGATGCGCGAGGCTATCAGGTACCACAATTAAGACGCGTTCACTGCGACCAGTTAATAAACGTCGTTGCAGAATTAAGCCCGCCTCAATGGTTTTACCCAAGCCAACTTCGTCAGCAAGCAATACCCGTGGATGATGCCGATCAGCAACTTGTGCCGCTACATACAATTGATGCGGGAGTAGATCAGCACGGGCGCCAATCAATCCAACCGCGGGGCTACGTTGCCAATCTTGCAAATGTTGTTGTGCCTGTTGGCGCAACTGATACATATCTAATCGATCGACCTTGCCGGCGAGAATACGCGTTAATGGGTGGTTGGTCGCAACCTGCGCCGCAAGCTGTGCTTCTGGAACAACCACAGCTGATTCATCGCCTTCTCGAATGCCATGGTAAGTTAGCAAACCATTTTGCTCATCCACCTGGGTTACACGAAACGACCAGCCATCGCCGTGGTGGCCTTGTTCATCAACCAGCAAGCGATAACGCGCAAGCGGTGCTTCATTCATGGCATAGTGACGAAACTCTCCGGTGACAGGAAACAGGACCGTCACCATGCGCCCTTGAAGCTGGCTTACCATGCCCAAGCCTTGTTCCATTTCGGTTTCGCTGAGCCAGCGTTGACCAGGAATAAATTGCATTGATGTTGCGTTCGCTACCATGAATAAAAGACCTACACAGCATAGTCGATAAAAAGGGCGCACATGGTAGCGAAAATTATTTCAATATTCACACCATTTTCATAAAAGTTGGGCTAGTCTTAGAAATGAAAGGCACGTTAACACAATCACTAAAATATCAACGTAGCTTGAGGTCCATTATGACTGAAACCGTCCCAAAGTATTATCTGCTTGATACCAACATTCTGCTCCACGAACCCCTCGCATTTTTGAATTTTGACGAACACCACGTTGTTATCCCCATGGTGGTGTTAGAAGAACTCGATAACATTAAAGACCGCCACAAAGACGTGAGTCGTGAGGCTCGAACGGCGATTCGCTCACTCGAAAACGCACTAAAAGATGCGACACCTGAAGAAATCCTCGCTGGCGTACCGTTGAGTAACATGCAGGGCGCCCATCATGCGGAAGGAACATTATCGATATTTCCCGACTATCAATTAAAACAGCAAGATGCGGTATTAAACCTGTCTGAAAATGACCACCGAATTATTCAGTCGGCGTTAGCGATTCAAAAGCAACACCAAGACACCAAAGTTGTGTTGGTCACGAAAGACATCAATATGCGTTTGAAAGCCAAGGGTGCCGGCGTCAAACACGTTGAGGATTATCGTACCGACCAGTTGATCGATGACATCCGATTCTTATCGAAAGGTTTCGTTGAAGTTGAGGGTGATTTTTGGGAGCACGTAGGCGAAGTTACTAGTGCTCAAGAAGGCCGTGAAACCTTTCACGAAGTAGAACGTGACGTGCTACCAACGGTATTTCGCAACCAATATATAATCGATCAAACAGAGCATTTTGCTGCCAAAGTTGTTGGCTATGATTCCGAACACGTTCGCCTTCATGATATTGGTTTCGAGCGCATGATGAGTTACCGAGCTTGGGGCATTCAGCCAAAGAATATTTACCAAGCAATGGCGATGAATGCGTTGTTAGACCCAGCCATCGATTTAGTGATTTTGACCGGTCCAGCCGGCAGCGGGAAAACCTTATTAGCGTTAGCGTCGGCGCTTGAACTTGTGGTTGAGCAGGGCATTTACGAGAAAATTATTGTTACACGTAATACGCCTGAAATAGCCGAATCAATAGGTTACTTGCCAGGCACTGAAGAAGAGAAAATGGCGCCATGGCTAGCTGCAATTACCGATTCATTGGAAGTATTGCATAAACACGATGAAAGCATGGAGTCGAGCCTAAATTACATTATGAACAAGGCTAACATTCAGTTTAAATCGCTGAACTTTATGCGCGGCCGGAGCATTCAGAATGCGATTGTTTTACTCGACGAGTCACAAAACTTAACGGCTTCACAACTGAAAACGATTATTACGCGTTGCGGTACCGGCACGAAAATTATTTGCTCGGGTAACTTGGCGCAGATTGATAGCTATTATTTGACTGCAGTCACGTCGGGCTTAACTTATATTGTGGAGCGATTTAAAGATTATCCGGGCAGTGCCACGGTGAATCTCAATGGTGTGGTGCGTAGTTCGCTGGCGCAGTACGCAGAAGAAAACCTTTAATGTTGGTTAAAGTAATCTTCCAATATTAATTGAGCGGCGGCGCTATCAACTTTGCCCTTTTGCAATTGTTTGTAGCCGCCGCGACCAAACAAGGTTTCTTTGGCCGCAACTGTGGTTAGGCGCTCATCTTGTAAAATTACTTGAATCCCGAATCGACCGTGTAATCTATTGGCAAACTTGCGCGCTAAGTCAGTGAGCGGTTGTTCGGTACCGTCCATATTGAGCGGCAACCCGACCACTAAAAACTCGGGTTGCCATTCCTTCATCAGCTTTTCGACGATTTCCCAGTTGGGTTGGCCATCTTTTGCTTTGAGCGCGGCGAGCGGTGAGGCGGTTCCGGTAATCGTTTGGCCTACCGCCACGCCAATACTGTGGGTACCAAAGTCAAAACCAAGAACTTGGCTCATGCATGCCCCACATCAGGACCGAGTTGCCAGGTTTGAATGCCTAATTTTTTAACCGCCTTCTGCCAGCGTTCCTTGCTTGGGGTATGGAACAAAATATCTTTATCCGCTGGAATGGTCAGCCAACTATTTTCCGCTAGTTCACGTTCCAACTGGCCTGCGTCCCAGCCCGCATAACCCAGTGTAAGTAAGTAGTCACTTGGCATGATGCCTTTGCCCATCGCCTCTAAGATATCTTTTGAGGTGGTAATCACAACATCGTCACTTAATTTAACGGAGCTACGCCAACTTTGTTCAGCGGAGTGCAAAACAAAACCACGATCACGCGCCAGTGGACCACCTGAAAATACTGGGCCATCTAACCGCTGACCATGTTCAGGAATAACTATCTCGAGTTTTTCAAGCAAATCTTCAACGCTTAGCTCAACGGGTTGATTAATGATGAGCCCCATAGCCCCTTCCGCGTTGTGTTCACAAATGTATGTAACGGTGCGGGCAAAATAAGGATCGTCCATGCTTGGCATGGCAATCAGAAAATGATTTTGCAGGCTTTGTAAGGTTTCCATCTGATCAACAACTCCAATACAGCTTTATTTTGCGGATGTTCAGCACAAGCCTAGTTGACGCTCAATTGCTTCGAATACTTTGGCTGCGATGTTTATGTCATATGCGGCCTCAATTTCGCGCATACAAGTAGGGCTTGTCACATTAATTTCAGTAATCCGGTCACCAATAACATCTAAGCCAACAATGGTTAAGCCACGGCGTTTTAATTCGGGACCGACTTGGCGCGCCAGCGCCCAATCTGATTCGCTCAACGGTTGCGGACGACCGCTACCACCGGCAGCCAAGTTACCACGCGTTTCGCCGGCAGAAGGGATGCGCGCCAACGCGTAAGGCATCGGTTCACCATCAATAATCAAGATGCGCTTATCGCCGTCGGTAATTTCTGGTAGATATCTTTGTACCATAGCGAACTGCTGACCATGCTGTGTCAACGTTTCGATAATGACGCCTAAATTGGTACCGTCATCGCGAACACGGAAGATTGACGCGCCTCCCATACCATCGAGTGGTTTTAAAATAATATCGCGGTGTTGCTCATGAAATGCGCGAATTTGCTCGGCACGACGGGTCACAATGGTTGGCGGCGTTAAATCTGCGAACCATGCAGTGAACAGTTTCTCGTTACAATCACGCAAGCTCTGTGGTTTGTTGACAACCAATGCACCACGGCGCTCAGCAAGCTCAAGTAAATACGTTGCGTAAACAAACTCGGTATCAAACGGCGGATCTTTGCGCATCAAAATAACGTCAAAGCTACCTAAATTTATTTCCGTTGGTTCGCCAAGTGTGAAAAAGTCTGTTGCTTGGTCGACCACTTGTACTGAACGAGCATTGCCCATTGGCTCACCTTCTATGAGCGATAAATCATTCATGGTGAGATAATAGATTTCGTAATCACGCGCCTGAGCCTCAAGCAGTAAACGAAAACTTGTGTCTTTGTAGGTTTTTACCGATTCAATCGGGTCCATAATCATCGCAAGTTTCATGAAAATTCCTTCGTTAAGCTAAGCGTTAAGCTAAGTCGCCAAATTGATATTGAATAATACTTAGCGCCGTTAGTGCCGCTGTTTCAGTTCGTAAAATACGCGGCCCCAACCGCACCGGCAGGAAGCCATGCTCACTGGCACTGACAACTTCTTGCTCACTCAGGCCGCCTTCAGGGCCTATAAAAAGGGTGAGCTGTTGAGGTTGCTCGGCAAGGTCTCGCAATGGTTTTTGCGCGTACGGGTCTAGTGTCAGGCGTAATCCACTCGGTAGTTGCTGTAACCACTGGCTAAATGACACAGGCGTGTGAACCATTGGAACCCGACTTCGGCCACTTTGTTCACACGCGGCAATCACTATTTTTTGCCATTGCTGTTGTTTTTTCAACAACCGTTCACCGCTTAGCTTAACACCACAGCGTTCGGTGAACAGCGGTGTAATCTCAGCAACACCTAACTCCACTGATTTTTGTAAAACAAAATCCATACGATCACCACGCGATATTCCTTGAGCGAGGTGAATGTGCACCGCCGATTCGGATACGTTGGTTGTCACAGCGTCAATTTTGACTTGTACTGCGCGCTTTGTAGCCTCAGTAATGGTTGCAGCATAGTTACTACCGTCACCATTAAAAAGTTCAAGTTGTTGCCCAGCGGACATGCGCAGCACCCGGCCAACGTGATTCGCTGCATCGGCCTCAAGTTCAATCTGTGCGCCGACAACCCATGGGTTAGCGGTTGCTTGATAGATGCGTGGAATTCGCATGAAAGGTGAACCCTTTTGAGTATTCAAAGTAGCTTGCATCTTATCATTCAGCGCTGAGTTTGACAGCTCGAAAAAATTTGATTTTGTCAGACATCCGACTGATCATGGCCAGAGTGTGATGACCAAGGAGATGAATTACATGTATCTGTCACGATTCATAATGATGTTGAGTATGACCGTAACGATGATGGCGATAAGCCCTGTTAAGGCCGAAGATGTGCACAGTTACGCACGTTTAAACCAAGTATCAACCCCGCACCTTGATCTCAACTTGGCGGTTGATTTTGAAGCTCGTAAATTGAAAGGCTATGCGACATACACCCTAGCTCGCCATGACCAAACCACACAGCTTTACCTTGATACGAGTGATTTAACGATTGAGCGTGCGGAGTTGCTGGTGAATGAACAGTGGCAGCCCACCAAATTTACTTTGGGTGATGTGCATCCAAGCCTTGGCCGAGAATTAATTATTGATATTGGTAGCGTCGCCAAACATGTGCGCATTCATTATGAAACTGCGCCAAGCGCCAGTGGTCTGCAGTGGTTAACACCTGAACAAACAGCAGGCAAACAGCATCCGTTTATGTTCAGTCAATCACAGCCAATTCATTCGCGTAGTTGGATTCCGATTCAAGATAGCCCTGCGCTACGGTTAACCTATAACGCAACGATTAACACCCCAGCTGGCTTGTTGGCGGTGATGAGTGCGGACAACAGTTTGAGTGACGAGCGTCCGGGCACCTACGAATTCACCATGCCGCAGCCCATTCCGCCATATTTGATTGCGATTGCTGCGGGTGATTTAGCGATTAAATCGATAAGCGATAATGTCGCAGTGTTTGCGGAAAAATACATTTTGGACGATGCGGCTTGGGAGTTTGCCGATACGCCGGCAATGATTGAAGCCACCGAGGCCATGTATGGACCATATCGCTGGGATCGCTATGATTTGTTGATTCTGCCGCCGAGCTTCCCTTTCGGAGGCATGGAAAACCCACGGTTATCTTTTATTACCCCAACGGTTGTGGCGGGTGATCGTAGCCTCGTAAATTTGATTGCGCATGAGCTTGCGCATAGTTGGTCAGGAAATCTTGTTACCAATGCGAGCTGGCGCGACCTTTGGATTAATGAAGGCTTCACCAGCTACGTTGAAAACCGCATTATGGAAGCCTTATTTGGGAAACGCCGCGCCAATATGGAATTAGCGCTGGGCTACCAAGACCTGATGGGTGAATTGAAGCGTTTGCCGCCGAAAGATACGATTTTAAATATCGATTTAGGTATGCGCCATCCAGATGATGTTTTTTCCCAAGTTCCTTATGTGAAAGGGCAGTTGTTCCTAGTTTATTTGGAACAAAAGTTTGGTCGTGACCTGTTCGATAAGTTCTTACGCCAGTACTTTGATGATTTTGCGTTTCAGAGTATTTCAACTGCGCAATTTGAAGCGTATTTAAAACGTGAGTTATTGGATAAAAAACCAAACACGGTTGCGTTGAGCAAAATTAATGAATGGTTACATGAGCCCGGATTGCCAGAAGATGCGCCAAAACCAACGTCTGATGCATTTAATCGAGTTGAGCAACACATGCAGCGTTGGTTAAAAGGTGGCCAGTTACAAACGGACGATTGGACTACCCATGAATGGTTGCACTTTATTAATAATTTGCCGTTAGATATTTCTGCGAACAATATGGCGCGCCTCGATCGTGAATTTAATTTAACGCAGAGCCAGAACAGTGAAATTGCACACGCCTGGTTAAAATTAGCCATCGTGAAAAAATATGAACCAGCACGCGAAAGATTGCGTAGTTACTTGCTATCGATTGGTCGTAATAAATTAGTCAGCCCGTTATATCGAGAGCTGGCGAAGACCCCAGACAACTTAAAATGGGCCCGAGAAGTCTATGAACAAGCAAAACCAGGCTATCACCCATTAACCCAAACCGTGAATGAAGCATTGTTGTACGGTGAAAACTAAGGAGTAAACATGCCTAAAGCACTAGGATTTGCGGCTCAAGCAGCCGATAAGCCTCTTGAATATTTTGAATTTGAGCGTCGCGACCCCACGGCGAACGATGTTGAAATAGAGATTGCCTACTGCGGCGTTTGTCACTCTGATTTGCACCAAGCTCGAAATGAGTGGGGTGGTACGGTGTTCCCGTGTGTACCGGGTCACGAAATTGTTGGCAAAGTCACTCGCGTCGGCAGCAAAGTCACGAAATATAAAGTCGGCGACACCGTCGGCGTTGGTTGTATGGTCGATTCATGTCGTACCTGCGCGAACTGCGAAGAAGGATATGAACAATATTGCGAGAACGGTTTCGTCGGAACCTACAACGGTGAAGACAAACATTCAGGTGGTGTTACCTTCGGTGGCTACTCGAATCGCATTACCGTCGACCAAGATTTCGTTCTAAAAGTATCAGACAAGCTTGATCTCGCAGGTGTAGCGCCACTTTTGTGCGCTGGTATCACAACCTACTCACCGCTTCGTCATTGGGGCGTTCGTGAAGGCCACAAAGTTGGCGTTGTTGGTTTAGGTGGTCTTGGCCACATGGCGGTCAAGCTAGCCAAGGCGATGGGAGCCGAAGTGATCTTGTTCACGACATCGCCAAGTAAAGTCGACGATGCGAAACGTCTCGGTGCTGACCATGTGGTCATTTCAAAAGACGACGAGCAAATGAAAGCATGGCGTAATAGCCTCGACTTCATCCTCAACACTGTTGCAGCGCCACACGATTTGGATGCCTATCTGACCCTACTCCGTCTCAATGGCACCATGACGTTGGTTGGTGTGCCAGCGGAATCACATCCGTCTCCTGCGGTTTATAATTTAATCGCGAAACGTCGCAGCTTAGCGGGGTCATTAATCGGTGGTATCGCTGAGACCCAGGAAATGCTGGACTTCTGTGCTGAACATGGCATCACTTCCGATATTGAAATGATTGCGATGGATGACATTAATGAAGCCTACGAGCGAATGCTCAAAAGTGATGTGAAATATCGCTTTGTGATTGATATGGCGACATTAAAACAGAAATAAAGACTTTTAGACGTCTAAATGTAGAAAAGTGGGTGTGGTTCAGTTAAACTACGCCCACTTTTTTCTTCCCAACTTTGATTAGAGATTGCAAAGCATGGCACAGCATTTATTCACTTCTGAATCTGTATCAGAAGGTCATCCAGACAAAATTGCCGACCAAATTTCTGATGCGGTACTCGATGCGATTTTGACCCAAGACCCGCGGGCGCGCGTGGCCTGTGAAACCTATGTGAAAACCGGTATGGTTTTGGTCGGTGGCGAAATTAACACCAACGCTTGGGTCGATATCGAAGAAATTACCCGCAACACGGTTCGTGATATTGGTTATGTGCACTCTGATATGGGTTTCGATGCCGACTCGTGTGCGGTATTGAACGCCATTGGCAAGCAATCACCAGATATCAATCAAGGTGTTGATCGTGGTTCGCTAGAAGAACAAGGGGCTGGTGACCAAGGTTTGATGTTTGGTTATGCCTCGAATGAAACTGACGTGCTCATGCCGGCGCCAATCACCTATGCGCATCGCCTCGTGCAACGCCAAGCGGAAGTTCGTAAAAACGGTACCTTGCCATGGTTGCGTCCTGATGCGAAATCTCAGCTAACCTTCATTTATGAAGATGGCCGTCCGGTTGGTATTGATGCAGTGGTTTTATCAACGCAGCATCATCAAGATATTAGCCAAAAAGATCTGCGAGAAGCGGTGATTGAAACCATCATCAAACCAGTGCTACCTGAAGAATGGTTCCCGAAGAGCCAAGATCGAATCTTTATCAATCCAACCGGTAAATTTGTGATTGGTGGACCAATGGGCGATTGCGGTCTAACTGGACGTAAAATCATCGTGGATACCTATGGTGGTATGGCGCGTCACGGTGGTGGTGCATTCTCTGGTAAGGATCCGTCGAAAGTTGATCGTAGCGCCGCCTATGCAGCTCGCTATGTAGCGAAAAACTTGGTCGCTGCCGGTTTAGCTGAGCGCTTGGAAATTCAGGTTTCATATGCGATTGGTGTTGCTGAGCCAACGTCGATCAGCATCGAGACTTTTGGTACCAGCGAGCACAGTGAAGAAAAATTGATCGCACTGGTTCGTAAGCATTTTGATTTGCGCCCTTATGGCTTAATTCAAATGCTCGACCTTGAACGCCCAATTTATCAGCCGACAGCAGCTTATGGTCATTTTGGCCGTGATGAGTTCCCGTGGGAAAAAACTGACAAAGCTGAAGCTCTTCGCGCTGATATCTAATTTGCGTCAAAGCCCCGAATTGTGGAGAATACGCGCACCATTTGTGCAATTTTCTTACGCTAAACTTCGGGGTTTGTTATGACAACAGCAGTAACTGAGCGAAAATACCTAGCCAATGCGATTCGTGCGTTAAGCATGGATGCCGTACAGCAAGCGAATTCTGGGCATCCAGGCGCGCCTATGGGCATGGCGGATATCGCCGAAGTACTGTGGCGCGATTTCTTAAAACATAATCCTGCTAACCCGAACTGGGCGGATCGTGACCGTTTTGTGTTATCAAATGGTCACGGTTCTATGCTGATTTATTCACTATTGCACCTCACCGGTTACGATTTGAGCCTCGACGAGTTGAAAAACTTTCGTCAATTGCACTCAAAAACGCCAGGCCATCCAGAGTATGGTTATGCGCCAGGTATTGAAACCACCACTGGGCCACTTGGTCAAGGCGTGACCAACGCAGTGGGTATGGCACTTGCAGAGAAAACGTTAGCGGCACAGTTTAACCGCCCAGGTCACGACGTAGTCAACCACTATACCTACACCTTCCTTGGTGATGGTTGCTTAATGGAAGGTATTTCTCACGAAGCCTGTTCGCTTGCTGGAACACTGGGGCTTGGTAAGCTAATCGCATTTTATGATGACAACGGCATCTCCATTGATGGTGAGGTTGAAGGCTGGTTTACTGATGATACCGTCAAGCGATTTGAAGCCTACAACTGGCATGTGATTGCTGACGTTGATGGCCATGACGCCAATGCGGTAAAAGCTGCCGTAGAAGCTGCCCGTGCGGAAACCGACAAACCAACACTAATTATCTGCAAAACCATTATCGGCTTCGGCGCACCGAACAAACAAGGCACAGAAAGTTGCCACGGTGCACCATTAGGCGCTGATGAAATTGCTGCAGCGCGTCAGCAGTTAGGCTGGCAACATGGCCCGTTTGAAATTCCGCAAGATGTCTATTCAGCATGGTCGGCACAAGAAGCTGGCGCTGCGGCTGAAACCGAATGGCAACAACGCTTTAATGCCTATGCACAAGAGTTTCCAGAACTAGCGGCTGAATTAAAGCGTCGTTTAGCTGGTGACTTGCCGGCGGATTTCGTTGCTCAAGCCGACGCCTACATTGCCAAATTGCAAGCAGAGCCAGCGGATATCGCAAGCCGTAAAGCATCGCAAAACGCATTGAACACCTATGGCCCGTTATTACCAGAACTACTAGGCGGTTCTGCAGATTTAGCCGGTTCCAACTTAACATTATGGAGCGGTTCCAAGGGTGTTAGTAAAGATGACGCCAATGGCAACTATGTGTTCTACGGTGTACGTGAGTTCGGTATGTCGGCGATTATGAACGGTATTGCATTGCATGGTGGTTTTACCCCGTATGGCGCAACCTTCTTAATGTTCATGGAATATGCGCGCAACGCTGTGCGTATGGCTGCATTGATGAAGCAGCAAAGTATTTTTGTCTATACCCACGATTCAATTGGTCTGGGTGAAGACGGACCAACCCATCAGCCGGTTGAGCAAATTGCGAGTTTGCGCCTGACTCCGAATATGAGCACGTGGCGCCCATGCGACCAAGTGGAATCAGCGGTGGCATGGAAATATGCCTTAACACGCAAAAATGGGCCAACGTCGCTGATTTTCAGTCGTCAAAACTTGGCGCAACAGCAACGCGATAGTGAGCAACTGAAAAATATCGAGCGCGGTGGTTATGTGTTGCTTGATTGTGAGCAAACGCCAGAACTTATCTTCATTGCGACTGGCTCAGAAGTTGCGCTAGCTGTGAGTGCCGCGAAGTCGTTACAAGCGTCAGGGCATCAAGTACGTGTCGTTTCAATGCCGGCAACGGATGTCTTTGAGCAACAAGATGCGGCTTATCGTGAGCAGGTGTTACCGAGCAATGTGACCAAGCGCATCGCGGTTGAGGCTGGAATTGCTGATTACTGGTACAAATACGTTGGCTTAAATGGTCGTATTGTTGGTATGACTAGTTTTGGTGAATCAGCGCCAGCAGGCGATTTGTTTAAACACTTTGGCTTCACAACCGAAAACGTTATTGCGACTGCACAGGAACTTCTAAACGCATGAGTGTAAAACCGGCACGTATTGCTATTAATGGCTTTGGTCGTATTGGGCGCAGTGTTCTGCGCTCACTCTACGAGCGTGGGTATCGCCAGCATGTAGAGGTGGTAGCCATTAATGAATTAGCGCCGGTTGAAGCAATGGCTCATTTGTTGAAGTACGATACCAGTCATGGGCGTTTTCAAAGCCCTGTGGCAGTTCGCGATGAGCATCATCTAGAAGTGGCAGGCGACAGTATTGTGGTGTCAGCCGAAAGCGAAATCCAGAACTTGAACTGGCACGATATGGCGCTCGATTTAGTGCTCGACTGCACGGGTGTTCATGGCGATCCGGATCACGGTGTCGCATACGAGCAAGTGGGTGTGCCAAAGGTGTTGTTTTCGCAACCCGGCAGTGCCGAATTAGACTTCACGGCTATTTTTGGTGTGAATACGAAAGATCTCAAACCAAGCCATAAATGGGTTTCAAATGGCAGTTGCACCACGAACTGTATCGTTCCTGTCATCAAAGTACTAGACGACGCTTTCGGTATTGATAGCGGTGCGATTACTACGATTCATGCGGCAATGCATGACCAGCAAGTCATCGATGCTTATCACACTGATCCACGATTAGCTCGCGCTGCAGGACGATCAATTATTCCTGTGGATACGCGTTTAGCGCGCGGGATTGAGCGAATTTTACCGAAATTTGCGGGGCGCTTTGAAGCCATACAAGTGCGTGTACCCACCACCAACGTGACCGCAATGGACCTCAGCGTAACGGTGAATACCGCAGTGACTGTGGCCCGCGTCAACGAAGTATTAGCTGATGCGGCGCGCGGTCCCATGGCGAATATCTTAGGGTTTGTTGAAGAACCTTTGGTATCAATCGATTTCAACCACGATCCGCGTTCGAGCATTGTTGATGGCACACAAACACGCGTCGCCGACAAACGGTTGATTAAAGTGCTGTGCTGGTGTGATAACGAATGGGGATTTGCCAACCGCATGTTGGATACTGCGCAAGTTATGCTGGCGCAGAAGTAACGAATAATTTGAATTTAATAAACGAGGCAAAGATATGTCAGCTGTAATTACCATGGCGGATTTAGACCTTGAAGGATTACGAGTTCTCATTCGCGAAGATTTAAACGTACCCATTAAAGATGGCAAGGTTGCCTCTGATGCGCGTTTGCGTGCAGCAATGCCGACTATTCAAGCCGCATTAGATGCTGGCGCGAAAGTTATGGTGATGTCTCATTTGGGACGTCCTGAAGAGGGCGTTTATGCTGCTGAGTTTTCGCTGCAACCAGTTGTCGATTACCTAAACGATGCGCTAGATGTTCCGGTGCGTCTCGCAACAGATTACCTTGATGGTATCGAAGTGAGCACCAACGAAGTGGTGGTGTTTGAGAATATTCGCTTTAATAAAGGCGAGAAGAAAAACGATGACGCGCTGGCACAAAAACTGGCGGCATTGTGTGATGTATTTGTGATGGATGCTTTCGGTACCGCGCATCGTGCACAAGCGTCCACTCATGGCGTAGCTAAATTTGCCGATGTTGCCTGTGCTGGCCCATTGCTGGCTGCAGAACTTGATGCACTGGGTAAAGCTCTGGCGAACCCGGCTCGTCCGTTGGTTGCCATTGTCGGTGGCTCCAAGGTTTCAACCAAGTTGACGGTGTTAGAATCGTTATCAAGCGTGGTTGACCAACTCATTGTTGGCGGTGGTATTGCCAACACCTTCATTGCTGCAGCAGGGCACAACGTGGGTAAGTCGTTGTACGAAGAAGATTTAATCGATGAGGCAAAACGCCTTGTCGCAGCCGCGCAAGCAAAAGGTGGCGATATTCCACTACCCACTGACGTTGTTACCGGCAAAGCATTTAGTGCAGACGCAGAAGCTGAGATCAAAGCGGTTGATACAATTACCGCTGACGACATGGTTTTTGATATTGGCCCAGATACTGCGGCAGCGTTTGCCAAGATTCTTGAACAGGCCGGTACTATTGTTTGGAATGGACCGGTGGGCGTATTTGAATTTGACCAGTTCGGTGAAGGTACGAAAGCGTTAGCGCATGCCATTGCAAACAGTAAAGCGTTCTCGATTGCTGGCGGCGGTGATACGCTTGCAGCAATTGATAAGTACGGTATCGCTGATAAAATCAGTTATATCTCAACCGGCGGTGGTGCATTTTTAGAGTTTTTAGAAGGTAAGAAGTTACCTGCTGTCGCGATTCTGGAAGAACGCGCGTTAAATGGCTAATACGCCAAACCAAATAGGAAATTAGGAGAATAGAATATGGCATTGATTTCATTACGTCAGTTGCTTGATCACGCAGCTGAAAATAACTATGGCGTACCAGCTTTTAACGTGAATAACCTTGAGCAAATGCGTGCAATTATGGAAGCCGCGGACGCCACTGATAGTCCGGTGATTGTGCAGGCATCTGCAGGTGCACGCACCTACGCTGGCGCCCCGTTTTTGCGCCACTTAATTTTGGCTGCCATTGAAGAGTGGCCACATATTCCGGTTGTGATGCATCAAGATCACGGCACTTCACCAGCGATTTGTCAGCGCTCAATCCAGCTTGGCTTTAGCTCAGTGATGATGGATGGCTCGTTAAAAGAAGACGGCAAGACACCAGCAGACTATGACTACAATGTGAAAGTCACTCAGCAAGCAGTAGCAATGGCGCATGCTTGTGGCGTTTCGGTTGAAGGTGAAATTGGTGTTTTGGGTTCACTGGAAACTGGCGAAGCTGGCGAAGAAGATGGTGTTGGTGCAGAAGGTAAGCTAACACATGACCAATTGCTGACCGATCCAGAAGAAGCAGCACAGTTTGTGCGTGCAACGAATGTTGATGCGCTGGCGATTGCTTGTGGTACATCACACGGCGCATACAAATTCTCGCGTCCACCAACAGGTGACATTTTAGCGATCGATCGCATTAAAGAAATCCACAAGCGTATTCCAAACACGCATTTGGTTATGCATGGTTCATCTTCGGTGCCGCAAGAATGGCTCAAGGTTATCAACGAGTTCGGCGGTGAGATTCCGGAAACCTATGGTGTACCGGTAGAGCAAATTGCTGAAGGTATTAAACATGGTGTACGCAAAGTCAACATCGATACCGATTTACGACTTGCCTCAACGGGTGCGATCCGTCGTCACTTAGCGCAAAACACCAGCAACTTCGATCCGCGTAAATACTTAAAAGCATCAACTGATGCCATGTACGAAATTTGTAAGGCGCGTTACGAAGCATTTGGTTGTGCCGGTCAAGCGAGCAAAATTAAGCCTGTATCGCTTGAAGAAATGTTCAAGCGCTATGAACGGGGCGAATTAGACGCTAAAGTGAATTAATTCCCTCTTAGCGAGCGAAACCTTATTCTGTATACTGTAGCGTAAGGTTTCGCAGGAAATTTGAAATTTAAAGATGGACTTGGGGGTCACGTGCGCTTAACACTATTATCAATTACTTTAGTATCCGCTCTTGGTTTAGCTAGCTCACCAGCATCAGCTAGTATTTTTATGTACGACGATGTGAGCGACTTAGATACCGAAACAAAAACTGAATGGGATGCCAGTGCTGAACTCGGTTTACTGTTTACCTCAGGTAACACGGAAACAGAAACCTTCAAGGCAAAACTGAATCTTGCTCGTGATGTAGAAAATTGGCGACACAAAGGCGTTATTGATTACTATCGCTCAGAGCAGCAAGACCAAGCGACCGGTGACACCATTTTGACCGGTGACAAGACCTTCTTGTCAGCCCAAAGTAACTATAAGTTCGCACCGGAAAGCCGTTCTTCTGTGTTTGTCTTTGGCTCGTATGAAGAAGACAAATTCAGTGGTTATGAATACCAAGGTACCTTTGCGATTGGTTATGGTGCTCGCTACCGTTACAGCGAAGCACTTTATGCTGACTACGAAGTGGGTCCTGGTTACTCGGTGAATAAGCCAATCGTTGGCGATGTTCCACAAGAGCAAGAAAGCAGCGCAATTTTGCGTTTAGCCGGTAACCTTGTTTGGGATATTACGAAAAACTCCAAGTTTAATGCGTTAGCGTCAACGGAAGTTGGTGAAGAGAACACAAAAACGCGAGCAGAAGTATCGATTTCTGCCAACGTTAATAGCTCTCTTGCGCTGAAATTCTCAGTGGCGGGCTCGCATAACTCATATCTTGAAGACGTGACGAAAGAAAAACTCGATACCGAAACTGCGGTCACCTTAGTTTATTCTTTCTAAGCCAGTTTAATTAGTATTGCGACGGACTAGAGTCCGTCGCCAATACGCTTTTTCAAATGTATCGGTTCGCGACGTTTGCGAATCCGTAAGTTCAGTAACTCCACCCCTAAGCTAAACGCCATAGCGAAATATACGTAGCCCTTCGGAACGTGGAAGCCTAATCCTTCGCCTACCAGCGTAAAGCCAATCAGTATTAAGAAGCTTAAGGCCAACATCTTAATTGTTGGATGTGCATCGACGAAATCTCCAATCGATTTTGCTGCAACAAGCATGACCAAAACGGCAATAATGACCGCGATAATCATCACGCTAACGTGTTCGACCAAGCCAACCGCGGTAATCACCGAATCTAAAGAAAATACAATATCGATGACCGCAATTTGCGTGATAATTGCGCCAAAAGTTGCGGCTTTTCCAGCTGATTTTTCTGCTTCGCTACCTTCGAGTGAGTGATGGATTTCCAATGTACTTTTAGCGAGCAGGAACAATCCACCACCTAGTAGGATTAAGTCACGCCCAGAAAATGAAAATTCCAAAATTGAAAATAGCGGCTTGGTGAGACCCATAACCCAAACGATAGCTAGGAGTAACGCGATACGCATACCCATGGCCAACATGAGGCCAACTTGTCGTGCTTTTTGACGTTGTGCTTCAGGTAAGCGCCCGACCAGAATCGAGATAAAAATAATATTATCGATGCCGAGAACGATTTCGAGCAGTGTCAACGTCAGTAACGCTAACCAAGCTTCAGGCATCATGATCCATTCAAACATTGCAGGTCTCTCCATGAAGTTAAGTGACTTATTCACAATAAATAGGTTATTGTTTGCGCACAACTGTTAAATTATTCTTTGCGCAGCTTACTAATCTTCGTTAGTATTCGCGCACCTGAATACAGGTATAATTAACGTATATTTCCGCAGCAACAAAGGCGAACTTTTATGTCTGCAAATTCGTTTCTTGGTGTATTTGCCAAGTCACCGATCAAGCCGATGATCGAGCATATTGATCAAGTGCACGATTGTGCGATGACTCTAAAACCTTTTTTCCAAGCCGTATACGCTGGCAACTGGGAAGAAGCTGAAATCCACCGAAAAGAAATCGTCAAAAGAGAAAAAGCTGCTGACGATTTAAAACGCGAAATTCGCTTAAACCTTCCAGGTGGTTTGTTTATGCCGGTTGAGCGTACTGATTTGCTCGAATTAGTATCACAGCAAGACCGCATTGCGAATAAAGCCAAAGACATTTCAGGCTTAATGACTGGCCGCGAAATGCAAATTCCTGCCTCAATGGTTGAAGGTTTCGATGCCTATTTAACCCGTTGCCTTGATGCAACAGACAAAGCGAAAGAGACGATTGGCGAATTTGATGACCTGCTTGAGGTTGGTTTCAAAGGTCGCGAGCGTAATCTCGTTGACAAAATGATTTCTGAATTGGACGAAATTGAACAAGATACTGATGCGTTGCAAGTTAAATTGCGTCGTCAATTGCGCGCACTCGAGCAGGATATGACCCCGCTTGATGCCATGTTCTTGTATCAAATTTTAGATTGGGTTGGTGATTTAGCCGACCTAGCCGAGCGCGTGGGTGCACGTTTTGAGCTCATGCTTGCACGAGTCTAAGTCGGGGTAAAATAGATGGATATTTTAAGCACATATAGCATGACATTGATCGTGCTTGCTGCGGTATTTGGTTTATTTATGGCGTGGGGTATTGGTGCGAATGACGTTGCCAACGCCATGGGAACCTCAGTCGGTTCTAAGGCCTTGACCATTAAGCAAGCCATTATTGTTGCAATGATTTTCGAGTTTGCCGGTGCGTATTTGGCGGGTGGCGAAGTCACCTCAACGATTCGCAAAGGCATTATCGAATCAGCCTATTTCGTTGACACACCAGAGTTACTCGTATTTGGTATGATCGGCTCTTTGTTGGCCGCAGGAACTTGGTTGCTAATCGCTTCTTGGGCCGGTTGGCCGGTATCAACAACCCATTCAATCATTGGTGCCATTGTTGGCTTCTCAGCCGTTGGTGTTGGGGTTGAATCGGTGAACTGGAGTTCAGTTGTCGGTATTATTGGTAGTTGGGTTATTACACCAATGATTGCCGGTATCATTGCCTACTTTGTATTTTTAAGTGCACAAAAGCTTATTTTTGATAGCGAAAACCCATTAAACATGGCGAAACGTTATGTCCCATTCTATATGGCATTAACGGGCTTCATGATCTCTTTGGTGACGATCAAGAAGGGCTTGAAGCATGTTGGCATTGAGCTGACTAGTTTCGAAGGATACTCGCTAGCTATCGGTATTGCAGTCGTTGTCGGCGTGTTAGGTAAGATTCTAATTTCGCGTTTGAAATTTGATCCAGCTGCCGACAAAAACATGCACTACACCAACGTTGAAAAAGTATTCGCCATTTTGATGATTGTTACAGCTTGTGCCATGGCATTTGCGCATGGTTCAAACGACGTTGCCAATGCGATCGGTCCACTAGCTGCGGTTGTTAGCGTGGTCGAAAGTGGCGGTGAAATCGCTTCAAAAGCAAAACTAGCATGGTGGGTTCTCCCGGTTGGTGCATTTGGTATTGTGCTCGGTTTGGCCATGCTTGGCCGTCGCGTTATTGCAACAATCGGTAAAGGAATTACACACTTAACGCCAAGCCGTGGTTTCGCGGCTGAATTGGCTGCTGCAACAACGGTTGTTATCGCATCTGGTACAGGCTTACCAATTTCAACTACACAAACATTAGTTGGTGCTGTCTTGGGTGTTGGTATGGCGCGCGGTATTGCCGCGTTGAACCTCGGCGTTGTGCGTAATATCGTCGTGTCATGGGTCGTGACATTGCCGGCCGGCGCTATCATGTCGATTATTTTCTTCTTCATTATTAAGGCAGCCTTTGGCGCTTAATGACTGAAGAAATAAAAAAAGAGTACTTCGGTGCTCTTTTTTTGATCCAGTTTTTGATAAAGCAACGTACATATATCAACCGGTCACCCTGATCGGTTGTCATCTCGTTTTTAGCGCGCCCCTTTCGGCGCGCTTTTTTTTGTCTATAGCCTCATGCACGTATTTGCAGAGCTTTTTTTCACCAGCCAAAAACGGTAAAGTACGCGCCAATTGAAATTGTGATGAAACCGCCATGAACGTTAAAGACTTTAGTTTCGAATTGCCCGATGAGTTGATCGCTCGCTATCCACAACCGGAGCGTAGCGCTAGCCGATTGTTATGCCTCAATGGCACAACCGGTACTGTCGCACATGAAACCTTCAAAAATATCGTTGCACATATTCGCCCCGGTGATTTGTTGATCTTTAACGATACTCGCGTTATTCCAGCGCGCATGCTAGGTGAGAAAGTTTCTGGTGGAAAAGTCGAAGTATTGGTTGAGCGGATTATTGACGAGCACCGGGTGCTTGCGCATTTGCGGAGTAATCGCTCACCGAAACCTGGCGCGAAAATGATACTTGAGGGCGCAGTCGAAGTAGAAATGATCGGCCGCCAAGATGCCTTGTTCGAATTGCAATTCAATACCGAAGAACCAGTATTAAACGTGCTTGAGCAATATGGCCATATGCCATTGCCACCGTATATCGATCGGCCAGATGAAGACAGCGACCGCGAACGTTATCAAACGGTTTACAATAAAAAGCCTGGTGCCGTGGCAGCGCCGACTGCAGGCTTGCATTTCGATGAATCCATATTGAACCAGCTACGCGAGAAAGGTGCTGAATTTGCATACGTTACGTTGCATGTTGGCGCAGGAACTTTTCAACCGGTGCGCGTGGATAACATTGAAGAGCACCATATGCACAGCGAATACGCAGAAGTGCCTGAAGAGACTATTGCCGCCATTGAGGCAACTCGTGCCCGTGGCGGGCGGGTGATTGCAGTCGGTACAACCTCAGTCCGTTCACTTGAATCTGCCGCACAAGCGGCAAAGCAAAAAGGTGAACCACTACAGCCGTTCTTTTCCGATACCGATATCTTTATCTATCCGGGTTACGAATTCCAAGTCGTGGACGCCATGATTACCAACTTCCATCTGCCTGAATCGACACTGATTATGTTGGTTTCGGCGTTTGCAGGACGAGAACACGTATTAGCTGCGTATGCTGCTGCGGTACAAGAACGCTACCGTTTCTTCAGTTACGGTGATGCGATGTTTGTGACCCGAACTGAGCGCTAAGGTATACTACGCACCTCGGACTGTTTTTCCGTGATAACTTGTCGGTGAAAAAAAATGAAATTTGAATTGTTAAAAACCTCGGGCAAAGCGCGCCGTGGTCGTATGGTTTTTGAGCGTGGTGTGGTTGAAACGCCAGCGTTTATGCCAGTTGGAACCGCCGGTACCGTCAAAGGTATGACGCCAGAAGAAGTGGCAGCAACCGGCGCTCAAATCTGTTTAGGCAACACCTTCCACTTAATGCTACGCCCAGGCACCTCGATTATTAAGCAGCATGGTGATTTGCATGATTTTATGAATTGGGACAAACCTATTTTGACCGATTCAGGTGGCTTTCAGGTATTTAGCCTCGGCGAACTTCGTAAAATCACGGAAGAGGGAGCAACTTTCCGCTCACCGATTAATGGCGAGAAAATTTTACTAACGCCAGAAAAATCAATGGAAGTGCAGCGTGACCTTGGTTCTGACATTGTCATGATTTTTGACGAATGCACACCTTATCCCGCGACCCAAGCTGAAGCACGCTCTTCAATGGAGCTATCGTTACGTTGGGCTGAGCGCTCAAAAGCTGCCCATGGTGATAATCCATCGGCGCTGTTTGGAATCATTCAAGGTGGCATGTACGAAGAGTTACGAACCATCTCTCTCGAAGGTCTGACTAATATCGGTTTTGATGGTTATGCTATCGGTGGCTTGTCAGTTGGTGAGCCCAAAGCAGACATGATGCGCATTTTGGATCATATCGCGCCAGAGATGCCGGTTGATAAGCCACGCTATTTGATGGGCGTTGGAAAACCGGAAGATTTGGTAGAAGCGGTGCGTCGTGGTGTGGATATGTTTGACTGCGTCATGCCTACCCGAAATGCCCGTAACGGCCATCTGTTTGTCAGTAATGGCGTGGTTAAAATTCGAAATGCCGTGCATCGTACTGATACTGGGCCATTGGACCCTGAGTGCGATTGTTGCACCTGTAAAAACTACTCGCGTGCTTATTTACATCACTTGGACCGCTCAAACGAAATGCTTGGTGGACGTTTAAATACCATTCACAACCTGCATTTCTATCAAAAGGTTATGCAAGATTTACGTGATGCCATTGAAGCCGATCGGTTAGATGATCATGTTGCTGAGTTTTATGCGAAACGCGGCATGGAAGTACCCGCGCTTAAATAGCGCGGGCAATATCGATAACATATGGCTTGATGCCGGCGAAGAAAAACTCGACGGCAATCAACATCACAATTAAGCCCATCAAGCGCATTAATATTTTACTTCCGCTACGACCAAGCCTTGCCATTAATTGACGCCCAGTTGCCAATAAAAACGCAGTTAAAATACACACAGCAATAATTGCAGCGAATAAGCTGATGGTATTTGAAGTTGCAGGACTTTCCTGAATAAACAAGATAACCATAGTGATGGCACCTGGACCAGCAACCATCGGGATACCGATAGGTGTCACTGCCACGTCAGAGCCAAAATCGCTTTCAGTTTCACCATCAACGCGTTTTGGTACGGTGCGACCACGGAGCATTTCGAAACCCATCACAAAGAATAAAATACCGCCCGCAACGCGTAAGCCGTTCACAGATATATTAAAAAAGCTAAAGATCGCCTCACCAACGAGTGCGAATACACATAGTGCAATACAAGCCGTAATTGCGGCACGCATCGCAACCCAACGCGCAGCTTTTGGCGCCATGGCTTCGGTTAACGCAATGTAGATTGGAACCGCTGCAATAGGGTTAATCATGGTGAACAGCGAAGTGAACTGAAATAAAAAGGTATCCAACATGACAAGCTCCGAGCAAAGTGTGAGGACACAATATAAGTGCACATAGTGTACAAACTAATGAGCAGAACTGCATGATTTTTAAATTATTTTAGAAAATACTTAAGTACAACGTCAGTTTTCGTCGCATAGTTGTGCGAAAATTAAATCGAACTGACCTGTTAAGGTGGTTCATAACGCTATCGGAAGTGCTGCCGCACCCCAATGTGAGCCTGTTCAGCCTGTCTCACAGCGGCGGAGCTTCCACCTCTCAATACATTCCGATTTAAATTGATCTTGGGCTTTACATCAGGATCTGAACTCGCTACAATTCAGCACCAAATTTAATCGTGGTGGTTATTTATTAACCAGTTTTACAAATCCACAGTTGATTCAACCAATTCAACAACAGAATTTTCATTGAGGTGAGATTTTAATGCCAGTTGTTAAAGTAAAAGAAAACGAGCCGTTTGACGTAGCTTTGCGTCGCTTTAAGCGCTCTTGCGAGAAAGCAGGTGTATTATCGGAAGTTCGTCGTCGTGAATTCTACGAGAAGCCAACTTCTGAGCGTAAGCGCAAAAAAGCAGCTGCGGTTAAGCGTCACGCGAAAAAATTGTCGCGTGAAAATGCACGTCGCACTCGTCTGTACTAAGTAACTGGTGTGTCACTGGTAACGTAGCGATAACGCCACTTGCGTTTCACTACAGCACAGACCTCGAAGAGCCGGAATGAGTTTGACTCAGTCCGGCTTTTTCATATCTGGGTTGCACCAATTCCAACAGCGAGTACAATTCTAGCTTCGCAATTTCACCATCACGCAACACAGGCAGACCATGGCAGGTTTAATTCCAAAGAGCTTTATTCACGATCTCATTGAACGTGCTGATGTTGTAGAGATTGTCGATAGCCGAGTTCCGCTGAAAAAGGCTGGTCGTAATTACCAAGCCTGCTGCCCATTTCATAATGAAAAGTCACCAAGTTTTACGGTGGCGCCTGACAAGCAGTTTTATCATTGCTTCGGTTGCGGTGAGCATGGAAATGCGCTTGATTTTTTAATGAAATTCGATGGGCTTGAGTTTCCTGAAGCCGTTGAAGAACTCGCGCATATGCTTGGGCTTGAAGTACCGAGAGAAACGTCAAGTAATCCTGTCGCTGATGCCCGTAAGCGGGCGCAAGAATCAAGTGACTATGAACAAATGGAGCGGGCGTCGAAGTTTTTTGCTCACCAACTCCGTCATCATACCAACTCAAGCCGTGTCATCGATTACCTCAAAGGGCGTGGACTCAGTGGCGATATCGTTAAGCAGTTTCAAATTGGCTATGCACCAGATGGCTGGGATGGTTTGCTCAGTGCGTTAGGATCCGACCAACGATCAAAACAGCAATTAGTTGATCTGAAGCTAGTTAATCAGAATGATCAGGGTCGCCTTTATGACTTCTTCCGCGACCGCGTGATGTTTCCGATTCGCGATAGACGTGGCCGTGTTGTCGGTTTTGGTGGACGTATACTCGAGGGCGATGGCCCAAAGTATTTAAACTCGCCGGAAACCAGAATTTTTCATAAAGGCCGTGAGCTTTATGGTTTCTATGAAGCTCGGCAGGCCAATCGCGAGCTGGAACAGGTCGTTATCGTTGAGGGTTACATGGACGTGGTCGCATTAGCACAAGCTGGCATCAGCTTTGCTGTCGCATCGCTTGGCACTGCAACAACGACCGAACAATTACAGATGCTGTTTCGCGCCACACGTAAAGTCGTGTGTTGTTACGATGGCGATCGCGCCGGCAGAGACGCCGCCTGGCGAGCCTTAGAAAATGCCTTGCCACTGCTTAATGACGGTATTGAGTTGAGCTTCTTGTTTCTTCCCGACGGCGAAGATCCAGATACCTTGGTACGCAAAGAGGGTGCTGACGAATTTGCCCGCCGTTTGCAGCAAGCGCAAAGTTTCACCGATTATTTTTTCGCACATTTAACCGAAACCATTGATGTTCAATCGGATGCTGGAAAGTCATTACTGCTGAAGCAAGCCAAACCGCTCATTGAACGGATTGCCAGTGACTTCTATCGTGAAACTTTGATGGAACGCTTAGCACGGTTGCTGCGCCGTGAAACCTCGCAACTCGAAGCACAAATTAAAGCCCCAGAACGCGCGAAGCCCGAGCGTTCGACGCTCAAAATGACACCGATGCGCCGAGCCATTGGGTTATTAGTTCAACATCCCGAAATTGGCCGCGAGATTCCGCTACATGCAGAGTTAAAAGCATTGAAGCAACCCGGTATCGATTTGTTGTTGAAGCTGCATGAGCAGACGCATGCACAATCGTTAACCTCAGCTCAAATATTAGAGTTATGGCGAGGAGAGCCGGAAGAGAAGGCTCTGCGTCAATTGGCGCTTTGGGAGCATCATCTTGATGCCGAAAAAGCAGTCCACGAATTCTTCGATATCTTCGCTTACTTCATTGATTTGTTTGTTGAACAACGAGCCAATGAACTGCTCGAAAAGGAACGTACTGCGCCATTGAGCAAATCGGAAAAGCAAGAATATCTCACCTTGTTGCAATATCTGAAAGATCGTGAAAAGCGCTAATAGCCGTTAGAAATTGCCACAAATTAGTAGTTTCCACTATCGCGAAAACTCATCAAATCGTTAAAAACCCAATAAAAACAACACAGTAGGATTATGGCATTAGTCTTGCATAACCTCTTGTGTACAAAACATAAATCAAATTCGAATAACAATTAGGAGTAAAACATGAAGTTCCCAAAATTAGCCATGGTCGGTGCTGTTGTTATCTTGTCTGCTGGATTACACGGCTGCGTGATTGCAGTTAATGGCGACGGTGAAAATTACAGCACGAGTGATAGTGTCAGCAAAAAAGAAGCCAGCAATCGCGCTGCAATCGCATCATTCACTGACGGCATGACCGTTGAAACCGTGCAAAATGAATTGGGCACGCCTGAATTTTCAGATTTGTGGACCGTCGATAACGTACGTTATCGCGTACTTTACTATCGCACTCAGCGCGTTCATGCCGATGGGAATACGACACGTGACGAATGCACGCCAATAGTCTTTGCGAATGGCAATTTAATTGGCACAGGCGAATTAGCGTTATCACGGATTCCTCAGAATAACTGATTAAATTCTGGCTGAAAACGACAGTATCTGCTACAATTTCCGGTCTTGAATTTTATACCTCACGCACTCATCTAATTAGAGTACATATTCGTACCTATTTGAGTCGCCGTAAGTTTAAGACCGGTTACATTTCTCATTAATAACAGGTGGTAGATCTGTATGCAGCAGAGTCGTCAATCACAGCTCAGGCTTCTTATTGCCAAAGGTAAGGAGCAAGGTTATCTCACTTTTTCTGAAGTGAACGATCACCTACCTTCTGAGATCGTTGATTCGGATCAAATCGAAGACATCATCGGCATGATCAATGACATGGGTATTCAGG
This sequence comes from Pseudidiomarina tainanensis, assembly GCF_004214835.1. Lineage (GTDB taxonomy): Bacteria > Pseudomonadota > Gammaproteobacteria > Enterobacterales > Alteromonadaceae > Pseudidiomarina > Pseudidiomarina tainanensis. The sequence continues at coordinate 72,610 of NZ_PIQJ01000003.1, forward strand.
TGTTTGAAAACGCACCCGATGCCGATGAATTGATGATGAGCGAAGATACCGCTGATGAAGACGCAGCTGAAGCCGCCGCGCAAGCATTAGCAAGCGTAGATGGTGAGTTGGGTCGCACCACAGACCCTGTGCGCATGTACATGCGTGAAATGGGCACAGTTGAATTGTTAACTCGTGAAGGCGAGATCGACATCGCAAAACGCATTGAAGATGGTATTAACCAAGTTCAATGCTCGGTTGCAGAATATCCTGAAGCCATCAACTTCTTACTGGATCAGTGGGATTCATGTGAAGCCGAAGAAATGCGTTTAACCGACATCATTTCTGGTTTCATTGACCCGAATGAAGTTGATGAAGCGCCTGTTGTGGCAACCCACATTGGTTCTGAACTCAGCGACGATCAACTCGATGACGAAGATGACGACGCTGATGATGACGACGATGATAGTGATGATGACAGCTCAGATAGCGGCATCGATCCTGAATTTGCGCGTCAAAAGTTTGGCGAACTCCGTGACCAATACGAGAAAACGCGTGCTGCGATAAGCAAGCATGGTCGTGACAACGCCAAAGCGCGTAAAGAAATCGAAGCGCTGAGCGAACTCTTCAAGCAATTCCGTCTAGTGCCGAAGCAGTTTGACCGCTTGGTGAAAGACATGCGCGACATGATGCATCGTGTACGCGTGCAAGAACGTCTGATCATGAAGATGTGTGTTGAGCAGGCTGGTATGCCGAAGCGTGCATTCATGAAAGCGTTCGCTGGTAACGAAAACAGCACCGCTTGGTTAGCGAAAGCCATTGACGATGGTGAAGCGTATTCTGAGTCACTATCAACACTTCAGGTTGAGTTAGAGCGCTGTATCCACAAGCTTGCCGAAGTGGAAGTGGAAACTGGCCTAACCATCGCTAAAGTAAAAGATATCAACCGTCGTATGTCGATTGGTGAAGCGAAAGCTCGCCGGGCGAAAAAAGAGATGGTTGAAGCGAACTTGCGTTTGGTTATCTCCATTGCGAAAAAATACACCAACCGTGGTTTACAGTTCTTGGATTTAATTCAAGAAGGTAACATTGGTTTGATGAAAGCCGTGGACAAGTTCGAATACCGTCGTGGTTATAAGTTCTCAACTTATGCAACTTGGTGGATTCGTCAGGCGATTACGCGTTCAATTGCTGACCAGGCTCGTACCATTCGTATTCCGGTTCACATGATCGAAACGATCAACAAGTTGAACCGTATTTCGCGTCAAATGCTTCAGGAAATGGGTCGTGAACCGACACCAGAAGAGTTGGCCGAGCGCATGGTGATGCCGGAAGACAAGATCCGTAAGGTTCTAAAAATTGCGAAAGAACCGATTTCAATGGAGACACCAATTGGTGACGATGAAGATTCGCATCTTGGCGACTTCATTGAGGACACCACATTGGATCTACCGGTGGACTCAGCAACGTCTGAAAGCCTACGCAACGCAGTTCGCGAGGTGTTAGGTGGCTTGACCCAGCGTGAAGCGAAAGTACTGCGTATGCGTTTTGGTATTGATATGAATACCGACCATACATTGGAAGAAGTTGGTAAACAGTTCGACGTAACCCGTGAACGGATTCGTCAGATTGAAGCCAAGGCTTTGCGTAAGCTACGTCATCCAAGTCGTTCAGAGCAGTTGAAATCGTTCTTGGACGAATAAGCTCAGATTTAATCTGAACGAATTCACGTTAAAAACGTCTTAAGAAGCTCTAGCCCTTGTGGCTAGGGCTTTTTTATTTTTAGCACGAAATTTGTTAAAATGTCGGCTAACTTCGCTGAAAAGGATGAAATATGATCGCAGTTGATCAGAACAACACCGAATTCCAGCAACCGCGTCGAATTATCGATGCGCACTTTCATATCTATAACGATTCATTTCCGTTAATAGAGAACCAAGGCTTCTTGCCTGCACCATTTTCCATTGAAGATTATCGTCACCGCACCAAAGATTTTAATATCCGCGGTGGGGTGATCGTGTCGGGCTCTGTGCAAGGGTTTGACCAGAGCTATTTAAAGTCTGCGCTAGCGGACATGGGTGACCAGTTTGTTGGTATCACCAACTTACCGAGCAGCGTCTCCGATGAAGAAATTCTTAAATTACGCGACCACCGCATTCGCGGCATTCGCGTGAACTTGAAACGGCGCGTGGTGAGTGGTCTCGATAACTTAGTTGATTTCGGCCAGCGCATCTGGGACTTAGCCGGCTGGCATTTAGAAATTTACGTTGATAGCCGTGAACTCGATGAAGTGATGCCTAAGCTCTTGAAACTTCCGAAAGTGTCGGTTGACCATTTAGGGATGGCGCGTTCTGGTTTATCGCAAATTCAAAAGCTCGCCGAGAATGGTGTTCATATAAAAGCATCAGGCTTCGGGCGCACGGAAGTGGATGTCGGCAAAGCTGTGAAAGCCATTTACGCCATCAATCCAGAAAGCTTGATGTTTGGCACGGACTTACCATCAACACGAGCTGAGCGTCCGTTCAATGTGCGTGATATTGAAACCGTGTGCGAAGCGCTTGGCGATGACAAAGCCATTGATAAAGTGTTCGCCGGCAACGCTGCGGATTTCTATCATATAAACCTATAAAAAACCCCAATCGGGGTCATGACAAGCGGGTCGAAATTTCATATACTTGCGCCCGCTTTGTTATTCCCACGGGAATAACGTCCTACCTGTAATGGCCCCTTAGCTCAGTGGTTAGAGCAGCCGACTCATAATCGGTTGGTCCCCAGTTCAAATCTGGGAGGGGCCACCATTTATCATCCCACGTGGTTTTGTATTTCCTATTTGTGGTAATCTGCTGATATCACCTAGATAGGAAGTAACAACGTGAAACCATTAAATAACTACTTAGTTTGCTTATCTCTTTTCACCGCATTGCTGTTGCCAGCCACTACTCAGGCGCAAGACGCAGAAGCCAAGCAGGAAACAGCGGAACAATCCGTTCCAGAACCTACTAATTTCCGCTCGGAGCACAAAGGCACGTTTAACGGTACTCGGGTCACGTATACCGTAGATGCTGGCGAAACCTATATTCGTAATAACGATGGTGACCCAACTGCCGCAATTTTCTCATTCGATTATGTGGTTGATAGCAAACAAAACCGCCCGGTCACGTTCATCTGGAACGGCGGCCCTGGTTCTTCGTCTAACTGGTTGCACATGGGCGGTTATGGCCCGAAACGTATTGTGGTGCCGAGCGATGCCGAAAATCCAGGCGCAGCGCCTTACACCTTGAAAGATGCACCAGAAACCATTTTAGATGTCACCGATATGGTCTTTGTTGACCCAGTTGGCACGGGGTTTTCACGCGCCATTGGTAAAGGCAAGAAAGAGGATTTTTGGGGATTAACCGAAGATGCAAACTCAATGGCGGCGTTTATTGCCGAGTGGTTAACAGAGAATAATCGCTGGAATTCGCCGGTATTTTTACTCGGCGAAAGCTTTGGTACAACGCGAGCTGCTGCGGTTGCTAAAGTATTACTCGATGATTACGTGATTAATGTAAACGGTATTGTGTTCGTTTCACAGGCACTCGATTATCAAGGCTCAACGCCGTATGTTGATGACAATATCATTTCTTACATCACCTACGTGCCAACCATGGCGGCTACCGCTTGGTATCACGGTAAAGTTGATAACTCGGGTGATTTTGAAACCTTTATTCAGCAGAGTCGTGATTTTGCATCACAAGAACTGTTACCAGCACTCTTTCAAGGTAACTTACTTAGTGCAGAAAAACGCGCGCATTTAGTGAGCCAACTGCAACGTTTCACGGGTTTGAGTAAAGAGTACATTGAGCAAGTGGACCTGCGTATTAACGCGTTCCGTTTTGCAAAAGAATTACGCCGTGACGATGGTGTTGCGGTAGGTTTACTCGACAGCCGCTATATCAACGATGAACGCGATGATGTGGCAGCTCGCCCAGAAGCTGACGCAGCACGATCGATTTCGCCCGCGTATAAAGCTTCGCTGATGCATTACATGCGTAACGATCTAGGCATCGATTGGAATCGTAAATATTTGAATCCATCTGATCCTGAACTCTCAGGTAAATGGCGTTGGAGCCCGATGCCAGAAGGTCGCTCGTGGGAACCGCATTATGTGAACACCGCACCAGATTTAGCGTCAGTGCTGCGAAGTAATCCGGCATTAAAAGTTATGGTTGGCTCTGGCTATTATGATCTCATCACGCCATTTTTTGATGCAGAGTACACATTAAACCGCCATGGCATAGCCAAAGATGACATCATTTATCGCTATTATCACGGCGGCCATATGATGTACGTGCATGAACCTGCGCGCCAAGCTTTACTTAAAGATACGCGAGAATTTATTCGCTCGCAGATTGGCAAATAAGCTAAAGCGCAAATGTAACTGCGGAAACAATTGGTTACGACGCCAACCTGTCGTTCTAGTGGTGTAACTGCTAAATTTGAGCTCTCAGTTAAGCTGTTGTGAGAGCTCAAATGTTTTCTTCTTTATATAAATCTTTCGTTGTTTTAGGTATCCTCGCTGCTTTTGGCGGCATGCCGGCCGCTCAGGCTGACACCACTCAGAATGTGACCATTTGCCAGCAGGGTGATTGCGGGCGTGATATCGCTGAGCTGGAGCGCTTTGCACGCAAAGGTAGTGGCGATGCAGCAGCCGTTGTAGCCATGGCGTACGCCAGTGGCGATGGTGTCGAGCAAGATCTCGAGAAAGCAAAAGATTTTATTGAACAAGGCGCGCGCCGTCGTAATGCGATGGCAATGTTTGTGCTGTCGGATTGGCATGGCCGTGGCTTCGTAGTTGAACAAGATGATGCGCAAGCACAACAATGGCTACAACGTTCGGTCGATCTCGGTTACGCCCCAGCGCAGTATCAGCGCGGTATGCAACTGCTCGCAACAACCGAAGCTACGAGTCAACAAGAGGGCGTCAAACTCATCCAAGCGGCGGCTGACACCAACTTGGTGAGTGCCATGTACGTACTCGCTCGGCTTACCCAAACCGGCACATTGGTTGAGCAAGACCTAACCGCTGCTGGCGCACTGTATGCCAAACTGGCGCGCACTGGGCATGCCGATGCACAAAAGCAGTTACGCTTAATCAATCAGCAACTCGCGCAAGCTGGCATGGATAACACCGAAGAGGCGAAACGTTTGCAAGCTGCAGAAGCGGGCATGGAACGCATCACGGTTACCGCCGATGCAAGCCATTATCGTACCCAACTTGGTCGCTTAATTGACCAAATTGATGCTTCGGGCAATTTTGATAACCGCTCAATTGGTTCACGCATTCAAGGCGTTGGTTGTGCTGACACCGGCAGTGTTTGTGCCGTGAATAAACCCGAAAAAGGTCAGGGCAGTTTGAGAGATGTCCTATCAGGTGGGCAAGGTAACTAATGTATCAAGCGGTATCCGTTAGTGACTTCCAGCACGGATACCGCTTATAACCTTCTAGCTTTGTGCTTTTGCGGCGCGAGCAGCATGGAGTTTCTTGTAGCTCTCAATTAACCGAAGGTGACGATCTAATCCTTCAAGCTGCATATTGGTCGGGGTTAGACCAGGGAAGCGCACCGAGCCTTCGACTGCACCCACTACGTCAGCCATAGTTTGTTCACCGAACATGCGCTTGAAGTTTGGTAAGTATTCTTCCAATGCCATTTCATCGTCTAACGCAATTTCGAGCACTGCACTTACCGCGCGATAGAATAAGGTACGGGCAACCGTGTTGTCGTTGTATTGCAAGAACGCTTCAACCAAATCATAAGCATCTTCATGTCGTTCCAACGCTAAATAAATCAGTATCTTGAGTTCCAGAATGGTTAATTGACCCCATACGGTATTTTCGTCGAACTCAATACCAATCAATGTGATGATATCGATGTAGTTGTCCAACTGACTGTCTTCTAAACGCTCAACTAAATCTTCAAGCTGTTCGTCCGTAAGACGGTGCAAATTAAGAATATCTTCGCGGTAATCGAGTGCTTTGTTGGTGTTATCCCAAACTAAATCCTCGATCGGATACACTTCAGAGTAGCCAGGCACTAAGATGCGGCAAACTGGGGCACCAAGCTCGGTGTAAACGGCCATGTAAGCCTCAAGTTCCATACCTTCAAGAATCCCGAATAGATTATCGGACTCTTCTTGGTTAGTGCCTGAGAAGTCCCACTCGCAGAATTCATAGTCACTTCGTGCACTAAAGAAGCGCCAAGAGACGACACCTGAAGAATCAATAAAGTGTTCGACAAAGTTGTTCGGTTCAGTCACCGCCATACTATTAAAGGTTGGTGGTAAAAAGTCATTCAAGCCTTCAAAGCTGCGGCCTTGCATCAGCTCGGTGAGACTGCGCTCGAGCGCCACATGAAAGCTTGGGTGCGCGCCAAACGAAGCGAACACACCGCCAGTACGCGGGTTCATCAGCGTCACACATGCGACAGGGAAACGACCGCCTAGCGAAGCGTCCTTGACTAAAATCGGATAGCCCTGAGCTTCGAGCGCCTGAATACCCTCAACAATATCTGGGTATTTTGCTAACACGTCAGCCGGCACATCAGGCAACGCAATTTCATGTTCAATAATCTGCTTCTTCACCGCACGTTCGAAAATCTCCGAAAGACACTGCACTTGTGCTTCAGGCAAGGTATTGCCAGCACTCATACCATTGCTCAAATAGAGATTTTCAATGAGGTTTGATGGGAAGTAAATGGTCTCACCATCGGAGTGACGTTGAAACGGCAGTGCGCAAATTCCGCGGTCAATACGCCCCGAATTGGTGTCGATTAAATGCGAGCCTTGGAGCTCATTGTCGGGGTTATAAATCTCCAAACAATAATCATCAAGGAGTCCATCCGGAATCGCATTGTTCTCGGTTAACGGGAACCACTTTTCATTCGGATAATGAACAAAGTCAGCATGCGCAATTTCTTCTCCGAAATACTGGTCGTTATAGAAGAAATTGCAGTTGAGTCGCTCAATAAACTCACCGAGCGCTGAAGCTAATGCGGCTTCTTTGGTGGCGCCTTTGCCATTGGTAAAACACATCGGTGAGGCGGCATCGCGCACATGCAGAGACCACACATGCGGCACGATATTACGCCACGATGCGATTTCGATCTTCATGCCGAGGTCAGCAAGAATTTTCGTCATGTTGGCGATAGTTTGCTCAAGTGGCAGGTCTTTGCCTTCGATATAAGTCAGCGAGCTACCTTCAGGTTGTCCCATCAATAAGGCTTGGGCGTCTTCATCGAGGTTCTCAACCACTTCAATTTGGAATTCTGGGCCGGTTTGCACCACTTTTTTAACGGTACAACGGTCGATTGAACGCAAGATGCCTTGACGGTCTTTTTCAGAAATATCTTCTGGTAATTCCACCTGAATCTTAAAAATCTGGTTATAGCGGTTTTCAGGATCAACAATATTGTTTTGCGATAAGCGAATGTTGTCCGTTGGAATATTGCGCGATAAGCAATAAACCTTCACGAAATAAGCCGCACACATCGCGGATGATGCTAGGAAATAATCGAATGGACTGGGCGCTGAACCGTCACCTTTATAGCGAATAGGTTGGTCGGTTATCACCGTGAAATCGTCAAACTTGGCTTCTAGTCGCAAGTTATCTAAAAAGTTTACTTTTATTTCCATGAGCTCATTTAAACCACTATTAAAAATTCAGCGGCTATTATCTCGTGTTTAAGGTAAATTGTCTTGGTGAATTCAAATTTTGACGGGTGAAACGAGGGATGTTCGCTATGAAGACAACACAAGTCGCTGTCGGCGTGATAACTTTTTGCGTGAGCTTAACTTTACTTGCGGGCTGCACGTATCGTGGTGCATACCACGAAATGCAACGCGAGCAATTACGTCAATGTGTTGAAGAGCAGGGGATTCCCTATCACGAATGTCTTGAGCGCACGAACAAATCTTACGACGAGTACATGCGCGAACGACAAGAAGTGATCAATGATAACTAGGTATTTCTAGACATACCTAGCGCTTCGCGCATGCTGTTGGCAAACGCGACGAACTTTTCTTTCATTGTTTGCTTCACAGATACTTCGACTGAACCCAGTACGCTGTAACCGGTAATCGTTATTTGCGGTGCTTGACGTCCGGCCATCGACGGCGCTTTATTTTCCGATGAGCCAACAATATCGTACATACGAATAGTCACGTTGACGCTTTCAGGAACAAATATCTCTAGGCTGCCCAACACGTTAGCCACGTTTACTTCAATATTTTGATGTTGAAAAATGGCGTCAGTGAAATCGATTTTGGTGGAGCCTAATACATCAATAACATTAATTTTCTTAGGAACAACCCACTGCCCCTCACGTACACTTGAACCTAAAATACTCACAAGTTTGTCATCTTGTGATTCCTCTCCAGCGCCATAATTAGGAGTAAACGAACGCTCTTTTTTTGCGTCATAGCTGGCATCGGCCTCTAGAGGTAAATCCTCCACGAGTGCCACGAGTTGCTGATGAGAATCTGTTGCCATTGCCTCGTCCAGTCGACGTTCAAATGCTTCGGCAGAAATGATTGCATGGCTATAGTTAATAATGAGCTTATCGACGGTTTCTTCTCGAACTTGCTCAATTGGGCGGTCTTCAAGTTTTACTGGCATGATTGATTCCTTGTTATTGCTTTAATCACTATAGACAAAAATCATGCAATATCTAGACCAAAAATAATAACTCCTTTTAAATCATAATATTAGGGTAATATCAGAAACTTGGCTACGAACGTTTTGACAAAAAAATAGTGTATTTGCCTTATTCTTGGTCATTATCTGCATAGCCACTGCCAATGGCGCTAAAGGGCAGATCAAGCCCAAGCTCAGGTACTTGGAGACCAATCCATGCTGGGAAGGTATTGCTATTGGGCCCTGGCACAGCTTCATACTCATTCGCCCATGGGTAGCGCTCTGCAGCCGCAATAATCTGCGGAATAAGCTCACCAGCTTTATTGCCTACCATTGATAGTACTTTTTCTGGCTTAGCACCATACCAGTAACGATCGGGCGTTGCTGTTTGATAGCTATATAGCGCTGGCTGGCCGCGATTCACCCTCCAACCCACCACTTCATACACGGTGTATTCTTTTGCATTCGCTGGTTTCACGGCAATCCACGTGTGCACAGCGAACCATCCGCGCCAACCAAAGGCATCGGCGGCATAAACCTCAATAACCGGCTGCGTTTCAGTTACCGGATTAGCGGCGATACCGGCTGGCTCACGCGAAGCTGTACGCCAATCTCCTGACGAACAACCAATGAGCAGAGCGGTTAATAAAGTAACGACAAGTGTTCTGAACATAATGATCTCTTTTAAAAACAAAAAGCCCGTGAATTTGTATCACAGGCTTTTTGTACGTCAACTTGAGACAGATAGATTACTCAAAGGTACGCGGCTTTAATACGCAACTAAAAGCACACTGGCAGCAACTAAAAGTAAATTAAATAATAGCGGCAATGCCATTAATACAAATAAAGTTAGTTTAATTTTCGTGCGTTGCATAAAGAAATCCCCCACAAACTGAATTGCATATTAATGAGAATGGTTCTCATTTGCAAGTTTGTGAGGGTGTTCTTTATTTAAATTTTGCTTCAATAGACTGATGAAGTTGTTTCTTACCGCCAAGCATAAAAACAACTTCCGCGACAACAAACAATGGACCGATAGCAAGCCCCATAATGTCATCGACAAATGCGGGCTTACGGCCCTCAAAATAGTGGCCAACAAACTGAAAAATCCAGCCGACGACAAATAACCCGATACCCCAGGCTAACCACAAAGAAGTCTCAAGCATCGCAACTTGGCTACCTAACCATACGGCTAGCCCGAGTAGCAAAGTCATTAAAATCCCTAAAGCGACATCGAGTTTGAGGTAAAACAACGCTGCAATCGCACTCACAATAATGGCGGGTGAGAGCATAAAGTCAGCGATAAACCAGGTGGGGCGTGATAATAAAATTTCGATTGCGATAACAATCAAAGGAATGCCAACTAAATGCGTCATGATATTGCGACGATCACGATGGTATGCAGCATATCCGGCTAAATGTTCTGTAATTGTTTTCATGGCTTGCTCACCTATTGTTTTATTGCCAATATTAACCTGATTCTAATAAAGAACAAGGACAACCCATGCGGGAACAACTCGAACGTCGTGCCTTTTTGATTTTACTGGCGGCAGTGACTATTGCTTTTGGCTTTATTCTGGAACCATTTTGGTCAGCCATTTTTTGGGCTTGCGCGGTATCCGTTATTTTCTTCCCACTCCAACAACTACTCGAACGAAAGTGGGGGAGTCACCCGAATATTAACGCACTAGTGACGTTGACAGTGTGCATGCTCATTGTCGTGATTCCAGTGATTTTCATCAGTACCGCATTTATACAAGAAGGTATTCAGCTCTATCAAAAATTAGACTCGGGCGATATCGATCCGCGTGAAATGTTAATGAAGTTGCGCGACGCGTTTCCGATTGTCGACGAGCTGTTGGTTGAGTTCGGTGTAAATCCAAACGACATTCGAGAGCAGGTAATTAGTGCCGTGCAGGGCGCTTCTAAATTCTTAGCAAAAGAAACACTGACCATTGGTCAAAATACCTTTAGCTTCTTAGTCAGCCTTGCGCTGATGATGTACCTGACCTTCTTCTTGCTACGCGACGGCTCACAATTGCGTGACTTACTCATTAAAGCATTACCCATTGGCGATGAACGGGAGCACGCATTATTTGAGAAGTTTGTCGAAGTAACCCGCGCGACTGTAAAAGGCAACCTTGTTGTCGCCGTCGTGCAAGGGGCGCTCGGTGGTTTCATTTTTTGGCTTCTTGATATTCCAGCCCCATTATTGTGGGGCGTCATCATGGCATTTTTATCGCTGATTCCAGCGGTCGGCGCAGCGCTAGTCTGGTTCCCCGCAGGGTTGTATCTATACGCTATTGGCGATTGGATTAGTGCCACGGTATTAATGGCCTACGGCGCGATTATTATCGGTTTAGCAGATAATGTGTTACGCCCAATTTTAGTCGGTCGCGATACCAAGTTACCGGATTACATCGTGTTATTTTCAACCATTGGCGGTATTTCGTTATTTGGTATCAATGGTTTTGTGATTGGGCCATTGGTCGCCGCACTTTTTATGGCGGTGTGGCAAATATTTATGACGGACTTCAATGATGAACCCGCATTCAACGATGAGCCCAAATTAAAAGAGCAGTCGGAGACTACTGAGTAAATCATTACGGCCGTCGGTAGCCACCAATGAGGTTCGGCTTACTGAACACCCATTGCCATACTTGTAGATCGCGGGCGCGAAAAGCGCCCGCGCACGATAATAAGTAGTAGCGCCACATACGATAAAATGTGGTGTCATAATGCTCGCTTAGTTGCGGCCACGAACGCTCAAAATTGTCGTGCCACGCCATTAACGTCGGATCGTAATCGGCACCCAAATTATGGACATCTTCAGCACACAATAAGTCGCGTGATGCATCGTCAATGTGACTTAGGCAAGGTAACTCGCCGTTCGGAAATATGTATTTGGCTATCCATGGGTCGGTACCACGAACATCACGATTTCGGCCAATGGTATGTAATAAGAATAGGCCGCTTGGTTTGAGGCAATTAGCAACAACTTTCATGTAGCTACGATAGTTTTTGTGACCGACATGCTCAAACATTCCGAGACTGACAATAGCGTCAAAAGATTCATTCAGTTGTCGATAGTCCTGCAGACGAAATTCTATCGGTAAACCTTCACATAGCTGCTGACCTAGTTTCACTTGTTCTTTAGAAACGGTCACACCGACACATTCAACGCCATAATGCTCCGCGGCATACTTCATAAAGCTACCCCAGCCGCAACCGATATCAAGAATACGCATGCCAGGTTGTAGTTGCAGTTTTTTACATACCAGTTCGAGCTTGTCTATTTGCGCCTGTTCGAGCGACTGCGCTGTCTGCCAATAGCCGCAGGTATAAACCATGTGCGGGTCGAGCATGGATTGATACAATGTGTTACCTAGATCATAGTGATGTTGACCAACCAGCCAAGAGCGCTGCGGAGACTGTAAATTTATTACGCGGTTTTTAAGGTAATGCCAAATGAGTCGTGAAGTTCGAACCTGATCTTGAACGCGATTAGCTAATAGTCGGCAAAAGAACACATCAAGTTGCTCACAGTCCCAATCGCCAGCCATATAGGCCTCACCGAGTGCAAGATTACCGCGAGCTAAAACGTCACCTAAAAATGAGGCATCGCGCAATTGCATATCCCACGGCCGATTTCCATTGAGTTGGATATCGGCCGGAGCTAATAACTCACTAACAAATGCTTGTGCGTTCGCCATGCTACCTCCAGTGACACGATTTACGCACAAGTGTAGTCAAGATAACGGCATTTGCACGGCTGCCAAATAAGTTCTAGCGTGACTTAGACGCCACAAATTCGGGATAGGCTTCAACGCCACATTCCGAAATATCAGCACCTATATATTCATGCTCCATAGAGAGGCGAATGCCAAATGCTCTGGCTAAAAACCACCACACCAGCAAACTACTTGAAAATACCCAGAGAAAAATAATGGCAGCACCGAGTAATTGAACCGAAATTGATGCCGATACAGATGTCAGCACCGCACAAATCAACCCATAAAGGCCTGCCACGCCGTGCACCGAAATAGCACCAACTGGGTCGTCAATTTTTAAGCGGTCGAGTAATACTATGGAAGCCACAACAAGCGCACCCGCACCCGTACCGATTAGTACCGAGCTAGTTGCTGTTGCAGCCGCAGGTTCAGCTGTAATTGCGACTAAGCCTGCAAGTACACCGTTCAAAATCATGGTGAGATCAGCTTTGCGCCAAATGAGGCGAGTAATAGCAAAAGCAGAAACGGCACCGGCAGCAGCTGACAAATTCGTATTGAGAAAGATATTGGCCACCGCATTGGCGTTTTCCACAGTGTGAATGCTTAAGAGCGAACCACCATTAAAGCCTAGCCAGCCAAACCAAAGAATAAGTGTACCGAGAGTTGCCAGCGGCATATTGGCGCCAGGGATTGGATAAATAGCACCACTATGTCCATATTTACCCTTACGCGGACCGAGAATCATCACACCAGCAAGAGCAGCAGCAGCTCCCGTCATATGTACAACGCCTGAACCGGCAAAATCTACAAATCCCATCTCACTTAAAAAGCCACCGCCCCAAGTCCAGCTACCAACAAGCGGATAGATGACACTCGTCATGATAAGGGTAAATACCAGAAACATTGAGAGCTTCATGCGCTCTGCCACGGCTCCGGATACAATTGACATCGCGGTTGCGACGAAGACCATTTGGAAGAACAGGTAAGCGCTCGGGGAGTAATCGGAAATTGTTGTTTCACCATACATCAGGCGATAGCCGATGAAAAAATAACAGAGGCATGCGAGAGCGTATAATAGGATATTCTTGACCAGAATTTCGGTGGTATTCTTGGTTCGTACCAAACCAGCCTCAAGCATGGAAAAGCCTGCCGCCATCCACATCACTAATGCCGCACTTAATAAAATAAACAAGGTATCTAATGCATAACTTAATTCGGTCATAGTCATGGGAATCTCCTTATATCGCGAAGCGATCAATTTCGCCGGTGCGAATCCGAATCACGGTTGAGAGCGGCGTGACGAAGATTTTGCCATCGCCGGTATTGCCGGTATGCGCGGCGTCTCGAATAGCATCAATAGCAGCTTCGAGCTGTTCATCGGTGACGGCAATATCGATGCGTATTTTGGGTAGAAAATCGATACGATATTCGGCACCTCGATAGAGTTCGGTGTGACCTTTTTGCCGACCAAAACCACGAACTTCTGTAATGGTCATACCCTGACAGCCAATCTGTTCAAGGGCTTCTCGAACGTCGTTGAGTTTGGCGGGTTTTATGATGGCGATAACAAGTTGCATGGTGACTCCTTTTTCTCAGCGAACTAGATTTATTGGGTTATTCATCGTCTCCGCTCAATAACCAAGCAATTGCCATGCCAAAAAAAGCATAAAAAAAAGATTAAAATCGCCGAAAATACGCGAAAGCTGCACTAACTTGGTGCGATTGTTCAATTTTCGCAGAGAACTTGCACCATTGGTGGGCATATGAGAGGGCACATGAGTGAGCACATTGGTGGCATACAACGAACGGGTAAGTCGAACACATGCGGTTTGCTGAGGGATAACATATAATGATTGAATCTTTACAAGGTGCTGTAAGCTCCGTAATGTTAACGCAAAGAAACCAAAGGTATCGCCATGAAATATCTATCCTTAATGACTGTCTTATTTGTGCTCGCAGGCTGTTCATCGAATCACTCATCAGTGAGTGAGGTAGATATGTCTGCGGCAGAGTCGGTAGACTTTATGCGACCTTATGAGTTGTCACGTAACGATGTGAGCTTTGTCAGTTTGGGGCAAGTACAAGGTGAATCTTGCCAAGCAAACGTGTTCTCCGAAAAACCGACCCAACAAAAAGCTTTACTGCGCATGAAAATTGCAGCGGCAAAACTCGGTGCAAATCGTTTGATATTACGCAGTTGTCAGCAAGACCAAACAGATGATTGTCGAGCGCGCTGGATTTGCACTGGTGATGCGCACCAGGCACAACCGTTACAGTAAGTGAATTTTTGTAGAAGGAGTCGTCATGCAAGTTGCTAAGCGTTCTGCAGAGTTAATCGGTCAAACAGATTTATTGCGATTGAACTCACTTTCGGATTTAACCGGTTGTGATATTTGGGTGAAGTTGGAGTCGCAAAACCCTGGTGGTTCGATAAAAGATCGTGCTGCATTGCAAATGATTAAAGATGCGATGGACAAAGGTGAACTCAAGCCCGGTATGACGATTGTTGAAGGCACCGCCGGAAACACTGGAATAGGTCTCGCGGTGGTTGCTCGTTCGTTTGGCTTGAACATGCTGGCAGTTATGCCCAATGATCAGAGCAAAGAAAAAGAGCGCATGATTACGTTGCACGGCGCCCAACTTAAAACGGTTGACCCAGTTCCTTTTAAAAACGAAAACCATTTTTATCATACGGCGCGCCGATTGGCTGAACAAAATGATGACTATTGGTGGGCCAATCAATTTGAGAATACCAGTAATGCGCGAGCTCATTATCTGACGACTGGCCCTGAAATTTGGCAACAAACCAATGGCAACATTGATATTTTGGTGTCTGTCGCTGGCACCGGAGGAACGATTGCTGGTAACTCAATGTATCTCAAAGAGCGCAACCCGAACATGCAAGTTTGGTTGGCTGATCCAGATGGTTCTGGCATCTACAGTTATTTGAAAACTGGAGAATATGTCAGTCAAGGTAGCTCGTTCACCGAGGGCATCGGCATTATGCGTTTGGTTGAGAACTTTAAACAGGCGCGTATTGATGCGGCAGTAAACCTTCCTGATGACGATTTAGTTACGTTGTCGCGATACCTTGTGGAGCACGAGGGTTTAGTGCTTGGCAGTAGCTCGTGTTTAAACGTGGCTGGCGCATTGCAAGCCGCAGTATTGCATGGCCCAGGAAAGACGGTCGTGACGTTCTCTTGTGATCTTGGCGAGCGCTCGGCGAGCAAACTCTACAACGAAGACTATTTAAAACAACGCGGCGTTCGTACCGAGCCCGAGAAGATATCTGAGTTAATTCGTCGTTACCAGAATCAGGGTGATAAAGTTTGGTATCGTCAATCATGAAAGGCAAACTCAGCTTCGCCGCTCTTCTGGTCGTAAGCGGACTGGTATGCTCGAATAGTTGGGCACAGCAGTTAACTGAACCGTCAGCAAGCGAAGAGGCTAAGTCACCGTTAATTATTGCTCACCGCGGAGCTTCAGGTTATGCGCCTGAGCACTCTGCGGTTGCGGTCGCTTTGGCCCATGCCCAAAATGCCGACTACATCGAACAAGATGTAGTACTGACACGCGACCATGTTCCCGTCGTGTTGCACGATATTATTTTGGATTTTGTGACCAACGTTAAAGAGGTTTATCCGGACAAACACCGTCCCAATGGCCACTACTATGTGGTTGACTTTACCTTTGCGGAACTCCAAAAGTTAACGCTCACCGAACGTAAAAGTAAACATGGCGAGCAGCGTTACCCACAGCGATTCTCCGTGACCAGCGGGGATTTTAAAATCATGTCGCTGGCGCAGCAGATTGAGCTTATTCTTGGCTTAAATCAAACGCGCAATACGAATACCGGCCTATACGTTGAATTCAAGGCGGCGCGTTGGCATAAAACTCAAAATTATGATGTCGTTCAAGCAACACTCGGTGTTTTAGCACGCTATGGATTCAGCGACGTTGTGCCGCCAGCGCCGATTTATTTGCAAAGTTTTGACCCCGAAGTATTGCGCCGATTGAAGCGCGAATTCATGACACAGCTACCACTAGTGCAGTTGGTCGCTGAAAATAGTTGGAATGAGAGCGATATTGATTACAACACGATGCTCACTGCCGCAGGTTTAGAAACGCTAAGTAGCTACGCCGGTGGTGTCGGTATTTGGTTGAACCATATTTATTTGGGCCTCGATGAGAACGGCCAGCCAAAGTTCTCGGATGTTATCGCCCATGCCCAAGCTGCGGGCTTGAAGGTACACGTTTATACGTTGCGTGCCGATGATTTACCGGAAGGCGTGACGAGTTATCAGCAACTCAAAGACTGGTTACTTGAGCTTGGTGTCGATGGCGTGTTTACCGATTTTCCTGATTTATAGACGTATCAAAACTAACTCGCATCCGATAACCATCCGTACCATCGTCGTAGTACTCAGGAAGTAAATCGATAACCGCAAAATGGAGCTTTTCGTACAAACTTATCGCTGCTGTATTATCGACTTTCACTTCTAATCCCAGACTAATTGCACCCTGTTGCTGAGCGGTGTGAATTGCATGCTCGAGGAGTACGCGGCCGAGTCCGGTGCCACGTGACTCTGGTGCGGTAGCAATGGAGTAAAGCCGCCAACGACGACTGTTCTTTCGCGTCAGCAATAAATAGTAACCGGCAAGCGCGCCGTCTTCGCTCATACAAACAAAAACATGCCCGGTATTCCCGGCTAATAAGCGCCGAAAACTTCGGCGCCCCATGCGGCTGTAATCGAAACAGCGCTCTTCAAGCTGAACTAAAGCTCCAACATCATTGAATGTGGCTTCGCGAATATGCCAACGAGCGCTATTTTCACGCATTATTTTTCATCCAAGCGACGGGCAAAATCACGCATGATAATGTGATACAGCTCATCACCTAACAGCAAATCTTCGACCCCAGAATCAATCGACGGGTTGTCGTTGATCTCAATGATCACAGGGCCTTTTGCCGTCACCTTCATATCAACACCGTACAAGCCGTCGCCAATTAAACGAGTTGCTTGTAGCGCAGTTTTCACCACATCTTTTGGCACTTGATGAACGCCGACGGTTTCAAAACCACCCGATTTTGCCCGACTTGTCGTGCTGGCATGGTTGTATATTTGCCAGTGATTGCGTGCCATAAAGTATTTACAGGCATAAATAGGGCGGTTGTTCAAAATCCCAATACGCCAGTCAAATTCGGTTTTCACGAATTCTTGTGCAAGCAAAATTGTCGATTTCTTAAACAGCTCAGCGGCCACTCGTTGTAGCTCTTCCTCTGACTCTGCTTTTTCGACACCAATTGAAAACGACCCGTCAGGAATCTTCAGCACGACAGGATATCCCAATCGTTGACCAATTTTTCCGTAATCAATATCTTGTTGGCTCAATAACAACTCAGTGCGCGGTGTTGGAATACCGTGCTTGTCTAACAACTCTTTCAAAAATACTTTATTCGCGCACTGCAAAATAGAATGCGGCGCATCAATGACAACCATGCCATTCGCTTCAGCCTTTTTAGCAAAGTGATAGGTGTAATGGTTGATGCGCGTGGTTTCACGAATAAACAGCGCGTCAAACTCAAGTAATCGGTTGTAGTCATCCGCTGTGATTAATTCTGCATCGATATCAGCTTCTTTGGCCGCTTTAATAAATTTTTGTAATGCCTTTTTGTCGCTGGTCGGAATCGGCTCTTCTGGGTCGTGCAAAATGGCGAGGTCGTAGCGATACTCTTTCGGCGCGCGTGCCTTGCGCCACACCCGTTTACTGAAACTGTCTAGAGCATCACCAAAAAATGTCTGTTGCGTATCGGAGAGGTCCGGTAATGCACCAGCAACTAACTGATTGATAAACCAACGCCCTTGATAACTAAATTCGACCCACATGATCGGACACGGGTAACGGTCGAACATTTGACGAGCGAAGTTATTCAACAGTGGTTCTTCGGTTTGCCCGAAACAAATCAGGACACGAACAGGCAACGACTTATCAGCCGTCGCTAAAAATTTATTGAGGTGCTTATCGGTATTGGCAAGCAGCAATTGATAGTGACTGAAGTTCGCCAAATCGTTAATGGTTGTCACGGATGGCAAAACGCGTTGGCCTCGTGCTTCAGCTAACAAACTGACGTAATAGCCAGTCGATAAATAACTCAAGTCACCACACAAATTGAGAATTTGTGTGCGTGTCTTGCTCGTCGACTGAAGTAAGTATTCACTTGCCGTAACCGTGGCCTGACTAGGGTAGTAAGGTTGCCAATCGGTAATGTCGTCAAGAATGATTAAAGCTGCGTTTTGCATAGTGGCTCCAAAGCGAAATTGCCGCGCATTTTTATGCCTAATTTGAACAAATTACAATAGCTCAGAAAGATATTTTTATATAATTTCTTCTATTATTATTTTTGTAAAAAAGACGTTGAAAAATAGCCGAATGAATTTAGGTAAGCTATTCTTGTGCTTACAAATATAGTTCGGAGTATGTTGTTATGCTTACATTACTGGCAAAATTTTTAAAGGCGCTCAACTCGGAGTCTGGTGCGTGGGCATTAGCGTTTGCTTTTGTGCTTGGTATGATGATGGGGTTCACGCCACTTTGGCGTCTGCATAACTTAGCAATACTGCTGATTGCGTTGCTATTTCGTATTAACCTTACTGGATTTATTCTGAGCTTTATCATTTGCTCGGGAATCGCGTATTTACTTGATCCTTGGTTCCATCAGTTTGGTTTCTATCTGCTGTCGAGCGAAAGCTGGCAACCACTATGGCAATCCATGTATCAATCTGCATTTTGGCGCGTGTTACAGTTTCACCACAGTATTACCTTAGGTAGCTTTATAATTAGTGTTGCCTTTGCGCCCATCCTATTGTTTGTCAGTTTCTTTATCATTACCCAGTATCGTACGCGCATTCAAAAGTGGTTTAACAAGCTCAAGTTAGTGCAAATGCTTAAAGCGAATCGTTTTTGGGTCATTTACTCAGATTTACGGGGGTAAGCTGTTATGTCCGCAACTAATACAAAAAATACCGTTCGCCCAAGCGCTATTCGCTGGTCGGGGCTGAGTGCTTTTATCATTATCTGCGCGCTTCTCGTTGCGTTTTCTTGGTTGCTCCTCGATACCATTATTAAGTGGACCTTGGAGCGAACTATAGGCACCTTAAATGGGGCGGAAGTAAATATTAGCCAAGTGGAACATCACTGGAGCCCACTGGGTTTGAAAATTACTGGTATTCAGGTAACTGATCCCGCAGAGCCCGAATTTAATCGCTTGGTAATTGGTGATGTGACGGGTGAGATTAATGTCGAACAGTTATTGCTTGGTCGCTTCCATTTCGAGAACGTGGTGAGCACTGGTATTCGCGTCCATCAACAACGCTCAGCCCCGGGTGAGGTATATCAGATTCCGGATAAGCAAGACATCCAGGATTGGACCAAAGATGGCTTAGCGAAGTTGAATCTCTCGATGCCTAATGTTGACGACATTATCGCTCGAGTTGATTTGCAGACACCCGCAGCAATTGAACGAGCAAAAGTAACGGTCGCTGAGCAAAAAGCTGTACTGGAAGAAGCACGTGATAGTCTGCCCACTGCAGACGATCTCAAAGCCTATGAAGCTGAACTGAAAAAAATTACTGAAGGTGAGATCAAAACCCCGCAGCAGTTGCAAGAGCGGCGCGAACAATTTAATGCGCTTAAGGAAAAGTTTGAGGCCGACAGAGCACGCTTGAAAGAAGTAAAAGAACAAGCGTCCGCCGCTGTCGATACGTTAAAAGCTGATTTTGAAGCTGTAAAGTCTGCACCGCAGCAAGATTTAGAGCGTGCCCAGCAGCTGATGCAACTTAATAGTGAAGGCCTGAGTGAAATCACGGCAGTTCTCTTTGGTGAGCAAATGCGTCAGTGGAGTCAGTACATCTTGTTGGCTTATGAGCAGTTGGCGCCAATGTTAGCCCGTTCAGCAGATGAAACCTTGGTTAAGCCACAGCGTGGCGAGGGTATATGGTTCGAGTTTAGTGACGCCAACGAACCACCATCGTTTTTAATTAAAAAGGCAAAAACTGAGTTTGCTTGGGGCGAAACCGTACTTGATGTTGATTGGGCAAACATTACCCATCAACATGAGCAACTTGGTCAACCGACAACATTTATGGCGCGTGCCGATAACTCAAGTTTGTGGCAAAACTTAAACTTAAATGGCGAACTTGCACTAACTGCAGAAGGAATTGACGCGAAGCAGCAATGGCAGGTGAAAGGGATTCAACTGAATAGCCTCGAGTTGAGCGAGCAAGCCGAGTTTGTCGCTACTCTGGCGGCGGCACTGCTCGATTCAGAAGGTGAAGTGTCGTTACGCGACAATATGTTTGATGGTGGCGGCACCGTTCGTTTGGCTGATATGAAAGTAGAGGCGAGTGCGCAAAACCGCTGGACGGAAGTTATTGCCAATGCGCTTCGCCAATTAAACCGATTGGATATTAACGCGGATATTCAAGGTGCGCTCAATGCTCCGGAGTTTTCATTTAACTCTGATTTAGATCGTCAATTAGGGAGTGCTTTGAAAGCCGCCGCATTAGATGCCGGTCGTACAGAGCTAGCTGGCTTGCAGTCTAAATTACAGGAGCAGACTGGCGGATTTCTGGGTGAAAACCAAGACGTCTTAGCGAGCTTTTCAACACTTCTTGGTGATGCAGACCAGCGCGATGCGAAGTTGCAAGAATTGCTTAAAGCTAAGTTTGAAAGCAAGCTGGAAGACAAGCTTAAAGATCGTTTGAAAGGCGTTTTAGGTGACTAAGCACAATAAAAAACACCGGCAAATGCCGGTGTTTTTCTCTGCATTTATTGATTGATAAATTCGGCAAGCTCCGTGGCTTTGGATTGAATATTGTAAACGCCATCAAGGTGTCCAAAAATACCGTCAATTTCAGCGTACTGCGGTGCTTTGTCTTGCTCTTTAAGAATCTCTACTGCTTGCTTCGCTAAATAAGGCTGTAATAGCAGGTCATTTTTCGCTGGCAGAAATAGCGTTTTTGCCTTTACCTTACTTAGGCCAGTTGCTAAATCTTGCTCATGTCCAGCGACAAACAATTGATTCGCCCGCACTAAATAAAGAATGTGATTCGCGTCTGCTAATGGCGCGTTCTTAGCGGCCGCACCAAACCAAAAGTCGGTTGCAGGCAAGCCATTGGTCACACTTTCAAGTGCTGCTTTTGGCAGCGTTTCTTGTTTCGGCGATGACTGATTGAAAGCAACTGGGTGCATCGCTTGCTGGGTAATCATTGTTAGTGTACTGGCCAAGCCTTGTAGCGGTGCCTCGCCATCATAGTAATTACCGTGGTTCCAATTCGGATCCAATTTAATTGGACGCGCCCAGTGCTCCAGTGCGGTAATGGTCCAAGCATCCATTGCGCCGGCACCAATCACTGATACCATGCGCTCCACCATATCTGGATAAGCTGCTGACCATTCCAGCGCTTGTAACGAGCCCATTGAAGCGCCCACAACAGCATGTAACTTGTTGATACCTAAGCTGGTAACGAGCGCATGTTGCACGTTGACGAAATCGCGGATAGTGACAACTGGAAAATCTAACCCATAAGGCTTTCCAGTTTTCGGATTAATTGATGCTGGGCCGGTTGTAATCACGTGCGGTAAATGCGGAAATGCATTAACGAGCGTATCCGAACTCAATACGTAGTACTTATTAGTATCAATTGCTTTACCAGGACCAATAATCGCGTCCCAGTAGCCCGACTGCGGGTCATTTGGCGTGTATTTACCAGCCGCATGACTATTGCCGGAAAAGAAGTGAGTAATCAAAATAACATTGTCTTTCGCTTCGTTCAGTTCACCGTAAGCTTCCCAGCCAATGGTCACTTCCGGAATAACTTCGCCACTCACAGTGGCAAAGTTTTTGGTTGTAAATGACTTTTTTTCAACCAATAGTTCAGATGCATGCACGGCACTTACAGACGAAACTGCCATGATAAAAATAAGTGTTGTGAGTCGAAGAATCATGCTGATTGCTCCATCAGATAATTTAAGTACTGCTTACGCAGTTCGTTTTTGATTAATTTACCGGTGCCGGTATGTGGCAGACTATCGACAACAATAATGTCGTCGGGCATCCACCATTTTGCGATTTTACCTTCGAGGAATTTATAAATATCTTGCTTATCAATGTGATGCCCTTTATTAGCGACTACAAGCAACAGCGGGCGCTCGTCCCATTTCGGGTGCTTGACGCCAATCACGCAACCTTCATTAACATCTGGGTGCTGGCTTGCAATATTTTCAATATCTAACGAGCTAATCCATTCACCACCGCTTTTAATGACGTCTTTTTTGCGATCGACGACTTTCATATAACCCTGCGTATCAATCACGGCAATGTCGCCGGTGGCAAGCCAGCCATCAGCAAAAATATCAGGGTCGTCACGGCGGTAATAGCTACTGGCAATCCAAGGGCCACGTACCTTCAATTCTCCCGAAGTAACACCATCGTGTGGGAGCGGGTGACCAGATGCATCAAATATCGCCATATCCACACCGAAACAGGCTCGGCCCGCAGTAGTTTGAATGGCATAGCGTTCGGTTGCAGGAAGCGCCATTATCGCTGCGGTCGGTGGCGCAGAGCAGGCTAACGGGCCCGTTTCAGTCATGCCCCAAATAGGCTGCCAATAAACATCATAAAGCTCGTCATAGGTTTTCACTAAACCAAGCGGAGATGCCGCGCCACCTACGCATACACGCTCTAATGAAGGAATATGCAGCTGATGTTCGTGCAAGTAGTTATGCAAGGTTAGCCAAATTGTTGGAACCCCCAAACCTACAGTGACATTTTCAGAAGTAATAAGCTCATGCATGTCGGCACCACTCATACCGGCGCCGGGTAGCACCAACTTACTTCCCGCAAGCGGGGCAGCGTAGGGGGCGCCCCACGCACCAACGTGATACATCGATACCATCGGCATCAACACGGTGTCGGTGCGTAAGTCGAGTAACTCAGCACTCAGGGTTGCCTGCGCATGCAATACAGTTGAGCGATGCGATGTTAAAACGCCCTTGGGATTACCGGTGGTGCCCGAGGTGTAGCACAACAATGCAGCACTTTGCTCAGAGAAAATAGGCCAATCAAATTCGCGTGGTTGTTCGCTGAGCAAGGTTTCATAATTTTGCACAGGTAACCAGATATGGTCCAACATAGGTTGTTGTTCTGCGTCGGTTAAAATCACAATACCTTTTACCGTTTTGAGCTCGTTGGCAAATTCATCCAGAAGCGGGATAAAGCTCGAGTCAACAAACAGCCAACTCGCTTCAGCATCGTCCAAAATCCACTTGATCTGCTCAGCTATCAAGCGCGGGTTGACAGTATGAATAACGGCGCCAATGCCGCTGACAGCATAATATAATTCGACATGTCGATAGGTATTCCAAGCGAGGGTCGCCACGCGATCGCCAGGCTCAATTTCGAGCTGTTTTAATGCGTGTGCAAGCTGGCACGTGCGCTCGTAACAGGCTTGGTAGGAATACCGATGAATATCGCCTTCTAGCCGTCGCGAAACAATTTCTTGCTGCGGGTGTCGGCGCACCGCATGCCGCAGCAAATCGATAATCAGTAACTGACTATCTTGAACATCGCCTGGTAGGCTGACAGCGGCGCTTGTAGATACTTCAAACATAAAGTGCCTCGATTAAGTGCAAATAATTTATAGCCATATAAACAGGCCAATTGCCACGGCAAGGCCAACAAATGGAACAACGACGGTTACGGCGGCCACTGGCCAATACGCCGCTTGGTGGGTCTCTTTACAAATACCGCGAATGGTCGTTACCACGTAGCCATTGTGCGGCAAGGAATCGAGCGCACCTGAAGAAATCGCCACAATCCGGTGAAGCTGATCCGGATTCACGCCAGCGTCAATATAATGTGGACCAAGCACAGGTAACGCGATGGCTTGACCACCCGACGCTGAACCGGTTAAACCAGCGATAACACTGACCGCAACCGCAGCACCAACAAGTTCATTGCCAGGCAGGCTTGTCATCAATGCGACAGCTTGTTCAAATGCTGGTGTGACTTTAGCGATGCTACCAAAGCCCACCACTGCTGCGGTATTACCGATTGCAACTAAAGCGCCAGTGGACGCTTCGGTTAATGCTTGCGATATATTTTGGAAGTATTTGTGGTTGATGATTGAAATCGCTAAGACCCCGCCAGATAGCGCAATAATCAATGCATTTTGCTTGAGCTCTTCATGAAACATAAAGCTCAGTGCAAGCACCACGATTAATGGCACAAGACCGCTAATGGGGTTAGGTAGTTTACGCTCTAAGTTTTTCGGGTCATCACTGCGCGCTTCAAAGCATTCACCATTCGCCACCGCGCGACGAATCAGTCGGTTCAGCCACCAATAACCAAATAGCGCCATTAAAATCGCTACAAACAAGCTGACTTCCCACGCCGCGTACGGTGACGTGCCGAGGAACTCAATCGGAATCCAGTTTTGGATTTCTGGTGAGCCGGCTGACGTCATGGTAAATGTGACCGAGCCAAAGGCGAGTGCCGCTGGAATAAACCGGCGTGGTAAATTCGCATCTTTAAATAGCGATAGCGCCATGGGATAAACAGAGAACGCAACGACAAAGACACTAACACCACCGTAGGTCAAAATCGCACAAGCCAGAACCACCGCTAGCATTGCTTGCTTGCGGCCGAGTTTTTCAATAATCCATTTGGCAACGCTGTCGGCGGCACCGGTGTCCTCCATGAATTTACCGAAAATCGATCCGAGCAAAAACATGAAAAACCAAGAGGCCACAAAGCCTGAAAATCCGCTCATATAAGCGCTGACGAAATTTAAATCACCCTGGAATAGGGGAACGCTGCTGCATAGTGCAACAAGCACAGCACACAGTGGTGCGCTGATAAATAAGTTCATTCCTCGCAAAGTCAGAATGATGAGCAGGGCTAAGCCCCCAACAAGTCCTATCATGCTTAACATGCATTACCTCTTTGAAGGTTGGTTTCAGGAGTGCCATGACCTGAACTGCTGCATTGATGTGACGTATCATGCTGCAAGCGCACTTTTTTTTACATAGTACTAACGTACAGAATACAAAAGCAAAACTTTAGGCTAGGGTACTTAGGCCATGACAACAGTTTGCTTTCGTTGCACTGAAAATTATTAAAACAACTAGCACACAAAACAACTTAACAATCCGGGAGAACGACATCATGAGTCAACCCATTTTTCGCCGCTCATTACTTGCGATGACCATTGCTTCGGTAATGGCGATGCCAGCCTATGCGCAACAAGAACAGGCCAATGAAGATGAAATGCAAGGTCTTGAACGCATTGAAGTTACTGCACGTCGTAAAACTGAAAGCCTACAAGAGGTTCCGGTATCGGTATCGTCATTTGGTGCGGGCGATCTGGAAGAAATTGGTGTTGAAGACATCACCGAATTGCAGCAGCGTATTCCTAACGCCACCATTCAAGTCAGTCGCGGTACCAACTCAACACTAACCGCATATATTCGTGGTGTCGGCCAACAAGACCCGCTCTGGGGTTTTGAACCTGGCGTGGGTGTTTATATTGATGATGTGTATGTTGCGCGTCCTCAAGGCGCCGTTTTAGAAGTGTTCGATATTGAACGTATTGAGGTACTACGTGGCCCACAAGGTACTTTGTACGGTAAAAACACCATTGGTGGTGCGTTAAAATACGTCACCAAAGAGCTCACTGGATATAATGAGTTATCAGTTCAGGGTGCCATTGGTAGTTACAA
This sequence comes from Pseudidiomarina tainanensis, assembly GCF_004214835.1. Lineage (GTDB taxonomy): Bacteria > Pseudomonadota > Gammaproteobacteria > Enterobacterales > Alteromonadaceae > Pseudidiomarina > Pseudidiomarina tainanensis. Next base: position 98,773 of record NZ_PIQJ01000003.1, read on the forward strand.
CCAACGTGACCTGAAAATCTCTGGTCAAACTGCGTTAAGTGATAATTTCTTTGTCGGTGGCGCCATTGCCTCATTACAACGCGATGGTTTTGGTACTTTCTTAAACACCGGCGACGAGAACTACAACAAAGATTTACTGACCTACCGGTTATCGGCTAAGTGGTTGATCAACGAGAATATGGATTTGAAATTCTCTTACGATAACACTGAAGACGAATCAAACGCGAAAGGTGCACATCGTTTACTGACCAGTTCAGTGACCGGCCAAGAGCCACTTGATGATGTGTATGACTCAAACACTGCAATGCCAGTTGATAACTTGGTTGAAACCGAAGGATGGTCATTGGTTTATAACTGGGATATTAACGCCGAGTGGGGCTTTAAATCGGTTACCGCAAGTCGTGAAGGTTATACCAACACCAACATCGACTTTAACTCGACTGGTGAGCCAATCTTCATGGTTCCAGCTATCTATGAAGACGAGCAATTTACCCAAGAATTCCAAGTAAATTACAGCAACAACGACAACTTTGATTTTGTCGGTGGTGTGTACTTCTATGATGGTGAAGCTTGTGGTGTATTCGGAACCGTTCTACCAATGTACCTCGCTGCCTTAGGCGGTGTAACAGTTGATAATGGTGGTTGTGTGCAAACCGACAGCTTTGCAGTGTTCGGTCAAGGTAACTATCAAATGACTGACGACCTGACGTTAACGGTCGGTGGTCGTTACACCAAAGATGAGAAAGAAGCAGATGTCTTCCGTTATACCTACTTAGGCGTGCACTACGTCAATACGGCCCCAGTGGACAGTTTTGGCGACCCATTTGCGGTGAACTCAGAGTTTACGACGAAAGCTGATTGGAGCCGATTCTCACCGCATGTTGCCTTAAACTATAAGGTTTCTGACGATGTCATGGTTTACGGTAGTTACAGCAATGGCTTTAAGTCAGGCGGCGTCGATATGCGTGCTGACCAGTCGTTGAACCCAACGATTAACGAGCCGTACGATCCAGAAATCGTTGATACCGTCGAGTTCGGGGTGAAGTCTGAGTTGTTGGACGGCCGTATGCGTCTGAACAGCGCCATCTTCTACTCTGATTATCAAGATATGCAAGTGACGGTACAGCGTGTTGTGCCAGCAGGTATTTCATCGCAAGTATTGAACGCCGGTGAGTCGACGGTGAAAGGTTTTGAGGTTGAATCAGTATTCGCGGCAACCGATACCTTGAACTTCACTGCTATGCTTGGCTATATCGATGCTGAATTCGATTCAGTTGTCTATGAAGAGCCGGCAACCGGTGAAACCACTGATGTAACCGATGCTTGGTCATTCCAAAATACACCAGAATTGACGTACAGCATTGGCTTTAATAAGTCATTCGAAATGGCGGGTGGTGAAATTGTATGGTCAGCAAACTATGCCTATCGTGATGACGTGCAAATGTTTGAAGCCCCGTCACCGCTTGACCAAGAAGGTTACGGTTTACTCAACACCAGCGTAGTGTGGTATTCGGCTAACGGCAACTGGACGGTTGGCGTACACGGCAAGAACCTAACTGACGAAGAATATCGTGTTGGTGGTTACAACTTCGGACCAACCTTCGGCGATGACGCAGTTGTCGGTTACTACGGTGATCCACGCACTGTTTCCCTGGCTGTGGGGTATAAGTTTTAATTTATCCCCACTTGGTGGTTACCTGTCGCAAATGGCAGGTAACCACTGACTTTTTTCATTGGACGCGCTAGCATGGATACTTTCGATAAACATTCCATAGGTTCAGGCATGGCGCGAGCAATCATTGCAGATGATCATCCATTATTTCGGGCAGCGTTAAAACAAGCATTACTTGAAACTCTGGTTGCCCCTATTCTCGAAGTCGCCTCATTTGAGCAGTTGTTGCAAGTTATTGAGCAAGAACCCCAAGTTGAACTTGTATTGTTAGATTTGACCATGCCAGGTAATCGCGGGCTAACCGGACTTACCTCCTTGCGTAGTCGTTACCCTGATATCTTGGTCGTTATAGTGTCGGCTAACGAACAATTGCAGACAATTCGTCAAGCCATGGCATTTGGTGCTAGTGCCTATATTCCAAAATCGATGCCGCTCGCTGAATTACAGCAAGCTGTTCACTGTGTGCTTGCGGGCGACACTTGGTTGCCGACGCATTTACGTGATGCAGTTGAAGCCGAACATCCAGAACAATATCTCGATTTTGCGCAGCGTCTTGAGCAGCTAACACCACAGCAATTTCGCGTGTTGGAATGTTTAGCTGATGGCTTGTTAAATAAGCAGATTGCTTATGAATTGAATGTGCAAGAGACAACGATTAAACAGCATGTGTCTGCCATTTTGCGCAAGCTAAACGTCATCAATCGAACCCAAGCTGGCATCCTCTTCAAACAAATGCTGAATGCCAGTGAATTTAGCGACGCAACAGACGTTTAACCAGCCGCTTTAACGCCGCCGTTTTGATTGGCTTCGGGGTAAACAGTGCCGACTTGGCAATAACCTGCTCACGCACTGTTTCATCGGGGTCAGCGGAGTTGATAATGGCAGGAATGGTCGCATTTTCATAGTGCTCGCGAACCGCTTCAAGTACCGCAATGCCGGTATCTTGCTCGTCCAAATGGTAGTCAAATACTAACAAGTCCGGCTCGTGTTCATGCCATGGCAATTGCGCGCGACTGGTTGCCACAACCACTCGGGCTCCCCAGTGCGTAAATAACTGTTCCATTGCTTGCAGCACTTGCGCATCATTATCGAGTAACCAAACGTTGGTATTTTCCAGAAATCGTTCAGCGCTCAATGTTTGCGGCGGTGCGACCCGTGGTATCGACTTTTGCCACGTCACATTATGTAGCGATAAGGTGAATACCGTACCTTTGCCAACCGTTGACTCTAATGAAAGTGGAATACCCAGTAGCCGACACATTCGCTCTACAATCGCTAACCCCAGCCCCAAACCTGGGTTATCTCCCGATTGGCTGACTTGATGAAACTCGCGGAATATTTTGTCGCGTTGATCCGCTGGTATGCCTCTACCGGTGTCATAAATTTTGAGTTGGACGCTATCACCGTGGCGTTTCAAACCGATCATAACTTTCCCTGAATCGGTGTAGCGCACCGCATTAGACAGAAGATTTTGAATGATACGGCTAATCATCTTCCGGTCAGTAAATAGCTGAGCGTGAGTTGCGACATAACGTATTTGAAGATTTTTTTCTGCCGCAATAATGCGTTGGCTATCAACCAGTGGTTGAATCACATCGTGCAAGGCGATTTGTTGTTTGTTGACCGGAAGGTTACCCGCTTCAAGTCGGGTCATTTCAAGCAGCATGGTCAGCAGTTCTTCTGCATTTTGTAATGATTGCTGTATTTGACGCGATAGCTTGGCCGCATCACCGTCAAGCCGTTGCGTTAGCATGTCGCAGAACAATGTTGCGGCATTAAATGGTTGCATCAAATCGTGACTAACCGCCGCAAAGAAACGCGACTTACTCTGATGCGCGCGCTCTTCTGCTTGTTTTGCTTCAACCAACTGAACGGTTCTATCGGCGACCCGTTGTTCCAACTCTAAATTTACTTTCTCAAGTGCGCGCTGCGCTTCAACGAGCTCCGTAATGTCGGTGTACGTCGTGACAAACCCGCCACCCGGCATTGGCGCACCCTGTAATTCAATCACATGTTGGCCTTGCTGGCGCTGGTAACGATAGGCGCTGCCTTGGCGTAGATAGTTTAAGCGCTTTTCAACTTCATCGTTTAAATCAGATTGTGAGTCCGTATTAATTAAGCCACGTTGCGCGTTGTAACGGAGGAGATCGGCTACCGGCATGCCAGCTTGCAGAAATCCTGATGGATATTCAAATACTTCAACGTAGCGGTGATTCCAAGCCACGAGGCGAAGGTCTTGGTCAATCACGCTAATTCCTTGCGGAATATTTTCGACTGAGGCCTGTAATAACTCACGATTGAATTTATAAAGCTGCGATGCCTCAGTGGCCCAAGTGACTACTTGCGCAATCGGTACCGAAGGTTGCTGGGTTACGGTATCGAGCAGGATACGGCTGGCGGCGCTACCAATGACCGCTGAGAGTTCACGTTCAATTCGGGCAAGCAATGAGCCAGGCACCAGCTCGTCAGCATTGTCGATAGTCAGACCGTGATTTAGGCGTTCGCTCAAACGCTCAAGCTCAACCGAATCGAAAAATCGTGCTAACAATTGGCGTAAGCGGCCCCAAGTGATGGGCTGATGCTGATAAAGCTCGGCATGACCACCCGTCGGGTCTGTGAACAAACGTCGTTGCTGTTGCTCGATAGTCGAAGATTTAGAAACGAATGAGGCAAACACGTATAGCGCTAAGTTAACGCCAAGGCTTACCAGTACCCCAAAACTCAATTCAGTATCGGATAGACCGCGGTTGAGTTGGACTGACGGGAGAAACAACAGCCATAGCCACAATGCGGTACCGGCGGCAATGCCAAAAGTGGCCCCCGTGTAGTTGCCGCGCTGCCAGATGATACCGCCGAGTAAAGCTGGCGCTAACTGTGCCAATAAAGCTAACGACAGGAGGCCGGCGTTGACTAATGGTAAATTCGCTTCGGTTAACTTGTGAAAGCCAAACGCCAGAATAATAATCAGTGCGATGGTGGTGCGCCGAATAGCTAAAATACGTTGCGAAGTAAATGACACATTACGTAATTTACGCTTGGTTGCCTTTAACCAAAATGGCATGACAACGTCGTTGGACATCATAATACTCAGAGCCAGCGTCGCGATGATAACCATACTGGTCGCCGAGGCAAGCCCACCAACAAAGGCAACGGCGGTAACCGCTGGTTGGTCGGCTTCTAACAGCAACGTAATCATGAACGTATCCGTTTGTGCCGCTTCGGGAACAAGTAACAAACCAGCCAGGGCAATTGGCAAAATGAACAAATTAATGGCAAATAAATACAGCGGAAATGCCCAGCGTGCGGCTCTTAGCTCTTCGGGATCGGTATTTTCGATGTAACTGACATGGAACTGGCGCGGTAAACAAAACATTGAAATGGCGCCCAGTAGAATATGCGTGACATACACAAAGGCGCCGTCATCGCGACCCGTTAGAACAGTGCTAATTTCGGCTGTTTGCGAAGCTTGAATGAACACATCGGCAACGCCATCGAACATGGCGTAACTCACGAATGCGCCAACGCCCATAAACGCTAGTAGCTTAACAATGGATTCAAATGCAACGGCGTCCATTAAGCCAGAATGCTGTTCGGCCAAGCTCATGCGTCGAGTACCGAATAATATTGCAAACATCATCATCGCCAGCGCCACGAGGGCCGCTACATCACCAAACCATGGCAACGGTTTTTCTGCCAGTCCAGTAACCGCCGCAAAGCTTCCGGTAACAGCGCGTAATTGCAGTGCAATGTAGGGCACGATACCAATCAGGGCAATCAGTGCCACAGTTACTGCAAGCGTGGGTGATTTGCCATAACGATGGCTAATAACATCAGCGATTGAGGTTAAGTTTTGCTGTTTACAGACGTGTAGTAGGCGCATTTGAATGCGGTGCGCAAATAAAAACACCAACATGGCGCCAATGTATGTCGGCGCAACCGACCAACCGTAATAAGCGGATTGCGTGATGGTGCCGTAAAACGCCCAAGTGGTGCAGTGAATACCTTGTGCAAGCGCATAACGATAGGGTTTGACTTGATTTGGAGGTTTGCGCTCACCGCGATACGCGATGCTGTATAAGATGGCGATATAAATAATTGCGATGAGTATAGCAAACCCAGTACTGAGCATGGTTAACGGTGCCCATCCTGATTCTCATGAAAGACTATGAGAGACCATTGCCAGCGAATCGCGCCTAAGCGTATTAATAATGTGGTGATACCACCGATTAAAATCGCAAACAATTGCGAGTACGGCTCAATCAGTACAAACACTGATGCACCAATGAGGCAAGTTGTGGCATACAACTCACCTTTTAACACCATGGGGATATCGCGTGCGAGGACATCGCGTAGCATACCGCCAAAACAGGCAGTCATGGTACCCATAATCACGCAGATGAGTGGTGAAAAACCTGCTTCAAAGGCTTTCAGTGCGCCCATCACGGTAAAGAACGAAACGCCCACCGCATCGGCGAGTAACAAGGTTTTTTGATGAATGTAATCTTTGTAGCGCAACCATAGAATAGTGACTAAAGCGGCAAGGGCAACGGTGTATAAATAGTATGGATCGTATACCCAAAACACCGGCATATCTAAAATGAGATCGCGCGTAGTTCCACCACCGATAGCGGTTACGGTAGCCAATACGATGACGCCAAAGCCATCCATGTTTTTGCGAAACGCCAATAAGGTGCCAGAAACCGCGAAAACGGCGACGCCTAAATGGTCAATCCAATAAAATAATGTGGCCAATTCCATGTTGTTATTGTGGTTCCTAATATGGTTCGTAACCGTTGCACGTACTGAAATACTAGTTTACGTCAATTTACTCCCTATTTAAGCAGAAATTCGTTAGAATGCCCGCCATTCATTAAAAATTAGAAATTAGGGCTTGTTTGCAATATATTCAGCCCCATTTCTAACCTCAATAACTTAAAAATACAGTAAGGGGATATTCATGGATTTCTTAATTCCAACAGCGTACGCACAAGAAGCCGGAGCACCACAAGGTGGCGGTATGGAACTGGTTTTCATGCTGGTTATGTTCGGCTTGATTTTCTATTTCATGATTTACCGTCCACAAGCAAAACGTGTGAAAGCGCATAAAGAATTGGTATCAAGCATCAGCAAAGGTGATGAAGTACTGATGAACGGTGGTTTTGTTGGCCGTATCAGCAAAATTTCAGACGATAAAGACTTTATGGTGATCACAGTTGCCGAAGGTATGGAAGTAACAGTTCAGAAATCAGCGGTTACTGCAGTACTGCCAAAAGGTACGATGAAATCTCTGTAATAAGAGATAAGGATTTAACGTGTTAAATAAGTTTCCGTTGTGGAAGAACTTGATGGTAATCGCCGTATTGGCGATTGCTGCCTTGTATGCGCTTCCAAATTTGTACGGTGAAGATTACGCCGTGCAAATCTCGGCAAGTCGTAATGCATCTGTAACGACAGATACGTTAGGGCGTGTTGAACAAACCCTTGAGCAATTGGACATCACACCCAAGGGTGTCACGCTTGAGAACGAGCAGATTTTGGTTCGCGTCAATTCTGATGTTGAACAATTGCAAGCTCGGGATGCGCTGTTAAAAGAGCTAGGCACCAACTATATCGTTGCTTTGAATCTAGCCCCGGCGACGCCAGACTGGTTGGCAGATATCGGTGCAGAGCCGATGAAACTCGGTCTTGATTTGCGCGGCGGTGTTCACTTCTTAATGGAAGTGGATATGCAAGAAGCAGTGCGTAAAATTCAAGACCAAATGCGTGACACCGTTCGCTCTGAATTGCGCGAAGAACGCATTCGTTCAACCAGTATTCGCCGTGACGATTCAGACGTTGTGGTCGAATTGCGCAGTGCCGAAGATTACGCCGCAGCGGAGCAGTACTTAGATAACCGTTACCCTGGATATACGCTCATTGAAGACGAAGCAACGCAAACGCTGCGTCTGCGTATGACTGAAGCAAAACTGAAAGAGACCCAAGATTACGCCATTTCACAAAACGTGACGATTCTTCGTAACCGTGTGAACGAGCTTGGTGTTGCCGAGCCTATCGTGCAGCGTCAAGGTGCTGAGCGCATTGTGGTTCAATTACCGGGTGTGCAAGATACAGCTCGCGCTAAGGAAATCTTGGGCGCAACAGCGACCCTCGAGTTCCGTTTGGTCGATGATGAAAATAGTTTGCGTGATGCCGAAATGGGTCGTGTGCCGTTTGGTTCAGAATTGTTTCCTAACCGTAACGGTGGTAACACCTTATTACGCGAAGACGTGATCTTAACGGGTGACCATATTGTTAATGCCACGTCAGGTTTTGACGAAAACCAGCGTCCCCAAGTGAGTATCTCACTCGATGGTGCTGGCGGCGACAAAATGTCGCTGGCGACACGTGACAACATTGGCAAACCGATGGCCACGTTGTTTATTGAATTTAAAGCAACTGGCGAGCGTGACGAGAACGATCGCATCGTGTTCGAACGTCACGCGGAAGTGATTAACGTTGCCACTATTCAAGCCCGCCTAGGTAGCAATTTCCGAATTACTGGTATCAGTTCGCAACAAGAAGCTCAGAACTTAGCGCTGTTACTGCGTGCCGGTGCTTTGATTGCACCAATCCAAATCGTAGAAGAACGAACTCTAGGTCCGAGTCTCGGTAAAGAGAATATCGCCTTGGGAACACAAGCCATATTATGGGGCTTTATCCTCGTTATCTTCTTTATGGTGCTGTATTACAAGAAGTTTGGTCTGGTTGCGAACCTTGCTCTAACGGCTAACCTAGTTCTTATTGTTGGCGTTATGTCCATGATCCCTGGCGCCACGCTTACCTTGCCAGGTATGGCCGGTATTGTTTTGACTGTTGGTATGGCGGTTGATGCGAACGTACTCATATTTGAGCGTATTCGCGAGGAAATTCGTGACAAACGAAGTCCGCAACAAGCCATTCACCATGGTTATGATAGCGCATTTTCGACCATTATGGATGCCAACATTACCACGTTGATTGTTGCAATCATCTTGTTTGCGGTGGGTACAGGGCCAGTTAAAGGCTTTGCGGTAACCCTCGCAATCGGCATTATCACCTCGATGTTTACCGCAATTATCGGTACCCGTGCAGTTATAAACGCTGTCTGGGGTGGCAAGCGCATCGATAAATTGTCGGTATAAGGGGTACTGTTATGCATGAGATTATTAAGACAAATAAAACGATACCATTCATGCGCTATCGTCTTGGCGCATGGTTTATTAGTGGCTTATTGATTATCGCGTCTATCGTGAGCTTGAGCGTCAACCAGTTGAACTGGGGGCTTGATTTCACTGGTGGTACCGTCATCGAAGTTGGCTATGAAACTGCCGCTGATTTGCCAGCAGTGCGCCAAACCCTAGACGCCAATGGGTTCGGTGGCGCCGTTGTACAAAACTTCGGTACACAACAAGATGTTTTGATTCGTATCGAGCCGCGTGAAGGCGTTAAAGCACAAGAGCTAGGTAATCAAATCTTATCTTTGCTACAAGCCGAATCTGACGGTCAAGTGGAAATGCGTCGGATTGAGTTCGTTGGGCCGCAAGTGGGTGACGAGTTGACCGAGCAGGGTGGTTTAGCGATGTTAACCGCGCTGATCTGTATTCTCATCTATATTGCATTGCGCTTCGAGTGGCGACTCGCTCTCGGTGCTGTAGGCGCATTGGCGCACGATGTCATCATCACCCTTGGCTTGTTCTCAGTGCTCGGGCTTGAGTTCGATTTGACGGTATTGGCAGCGTTGCTCGCGGTAATTGGTTATTCAATTAACGATACCGTGGTGGTATGTGACCGAATTCGTGAAAACTTCCGTAAGTACCACAAAGGTACCTCGCAGGAGATTATTGACGGTGCCTTAACAGATACGATGAGCCGGACGGTGATCACGTCGTTAACCACGATTTTAGTATTGATGGCACTATTTTTCTTAGGCGGCCAGTTAATCCACGGTTTTGCGACAGCGTTATTGTTTGGTGTCATCATTGGTACCTATTCATCAATCTATATTGCCAGCTCATTAGCGCTTGCGCTTGGTGTTAGTCGTGAAGACTTGATGCCGCCAGAGGTGGAAAAAGAGGGTGAAGATTTAGACCCGATGCCATAGGGCTAAAGTCACAAACAAACGGAGATAACGATGCTAGTAGTCATATCGCCAGCAAAGAACTTAGATTACGACAGTCCATTGCCAACCGCTGAACATTCGCAGCCGCGCATGTTAGAACGGGCGCAGGAACTGGTGGATCGGTGCCAAGCGCTATCTCCGATGCAGTTAAGCGAATTAATGAAAATTAGCGATAAGTTGGCAGGTCTCAATGCTGCTCGGTTCGCCGAGTGGCATACGCCATTTACGCCAAACAATGCGCGTCCTGCTATTTATGCATTTGACGGTGATGTATACAGTGGTTTAGCCGCAGAAAAGTTATCTGCTGAATCAATTGCCTATGCTCAGGAACATTTACGCATATTGTCAGGTCTATATGGTGTATTGAGGCCACTCGACTTAATGCAGCCTTACCGATTAGAGATGGGCACCAAGCTCGACACGTCGCGTGGACGTAATTTGTATGAGTTTTGGGGCGATGAAATTACTGACATGCTCAATGAAGATTTAGAGACGATCGATTCAGAGCTGGTCATTAATTTAGCGTCACACGAATACTTCTCAAGCGTGCAAACAAAACGTTTGAAAGCGCAAATTGTGACCCCAGTGTTCAAGGACGAGAAAAACGGTGAGTACAAGGTTATTAGCTTTTGGGCTAAAAAAGCACGCGGTATGATGGCGCGCTATATTATGACCGAACAGCCGAAGTCAGTGGCAGAACTGCGCCAGTTCAACGCCGGTGGTTATCGATTTAACGCCGATGAATCTACCGATAGTGAATTGGTTTTTTATCGAGCTGAGCGCGATCAGAAATAATCGAGCAAGGGGCAAATAATGAGAGATTTTGGGCAAGATCCATCACCGGCAGCAACAACCGCCACCAATAAAGGTAAGTTGATTATCAGTGTTATTGTGTTACTCGCAATAGCAATTGCTGTGGTGTTCTATCTTGCCAAGCAACAGGAGCAAGCGGCGAAGCCAGAAATCAAGCAACCTGCGCCAGTTGTTCAAGAGTCTCAACAACCAGAACCCGAAGCTGAACTGGAAACCTCGCCAGAAATTGATGAGCCGGTGCCTGAAATTAGCGAAACAGTTGAACTAGAGCCTGAACCTGAGCCGGAAGTACCGTTGCCAGACATGGCGAATAGCACCACGGCAGTGTTAGATGAACTGAAAGCTGCAGAGCAAAACGTTGAGCCTATCTCTGGTCAGCAACTGATTCGCGATACCGTTGTGTTTGTCGATAACTTGCGCCAAGGGTTAGTGATTCGCGAGAAAGCTGTTATTGCAGGCCCTACCGCGTCATTCCGAGTGCTCGAACAAAACGGCAAAATTTATATCGACCCGCGTAGCTATGATCGCTACAACCCAATGGTTGACTGGTTTGTTAGTTTAGATACAGATGTGTTGGTGTCGATGTTTGAACGCTATCAACCGCTGGTGAAGCAAGCCCTTGGTGAAATTGGTTACCCCGACCAAGATCCAAACCAGATGTTGTTAGAAGCGATTAACGTGTTGCTGGAAACTCCGTCGGTTGGAACCGTTATCGAATTAAATGATGATAGCGTCATGTATCGCTATGCAGACCCGACCTTGGAAGCATTGCCAGCAGCACAGAAGCAAATGTTACGTACCGGTCCAGATAATATTCGCCGTATCAAATTGAAACTTGAAGCGATTCAAGACGCATTAATGCAGTAAGCAACCATGACACAATCTTATCCTGAGTCCATACCGGATAACGTTAAAGGGGCATTTCCGTTACGCGGGAATGCCTTTAGTCGTTGGGTTGGTCGTGTTGGCTTGCGTTTGTTGGGTGGCTGGCGTGTCGTTGGCGATTTGCCGCATGTGAAAAAGGCGATTATACCGGTTGCACCGCATACCTCGAATTGGGATTTCTTTATTGGTGTTTTTGCCATGTTGGCACTTGGCCTGAACTTAAGTTACCTCGGCAAACACACCATTTTTCGTTTCCCAGTAAATGGCTTATTGCGTTGGCTGGGTGGAATTCCTGTTGATAGACGAGCAGCCAGCGGCGTCGTTGAACAAATGGTGGCGCAGTTTAACCAGCGCGACCATTTAATCTTAGCGTTGTCACCAGAGGGAACACGCAAGAAAGTCGCCGAGTGGAAAAAAGGTTTTCTCCATATCGCGCAGGCGGCGCAGGTACCAGTGGTGCCGATTGCACTAGATTTCTCAAGGAAGGTCGTGGAGATTACCCCAGCATTTATGATCACCGGTTCAATTGATGATGAATTGCAGCGAGTTAAAGATGCTCTGGCTCATGCAGTAGGAAAATATCCAGAACATGCCTGATTGGCAAAATTGTGCTATCATCCCGCCGATTTTTAGAAAAGGATCCAACCATGAACGTCATTGAAGGCGGAATTGCCGCCCCAGGTAAGAAATTTGCGATTGTTGTTTCTCGGTTCAATCACTTTGTGGTTGATAGCCTGCTCGAAGGCGCATTAACAACGCTGAAGCACTATGGCCAAGTCAATGCTGACGATATTACGGTCGTGCGAGTTCCTGGCGCTTACGAGATTCCACTGACTGCAAAAAAATTAGCTAAATCAGGTCGCTATAATGCGATTATTGCTGTTGGCGCAGTGATCCGTGGCGGTACACCGCATTTTGATTTCGTTGCTGGTGAAAGCAATAGTGGATTAGGTCGTGTGGCACTGGAGCACGAGATTCCAGTCGCGTTTGGTATTATTACCACCGACAGCATTGAACAAGCTATTGAGCGCAGTGGCACAAAAGCCGGAAACAAAGGCTCTGAAGCTGCTTTGAGTGCGCTCGAAATGGTTAATGTTCTGAGTCAAATTTAAGAGAGTTATTCATGAAACCAGCTGCACGCCGTAAGGCAAGAAAGCTCGCCGTTCAGGCAATATATTCATGGCAGTTGTCACAAAATAGCATGAGTGACATTGAAGCCCAGTTTTTAACCGATAATGACACCAGTAAAGTAGATGTTGATTACTTTTTGGCGTTAGTACGCGGTGTTGCTGGGCAATCATCAACTTTAGATGAAGCTCTTGAACCATTTTTAGACCGTCCGCTCAAAGATCTCGACCAAGTAGAACGCGCCGTGCTGCGTTTAGCTGCGTATGAGTTGCGTGAGCGCTTGGATGTGCCATACAAAGTTGCTATCAACGAAGCGATTGAATTAGCGAAATCGTTTGGCGCTGATGATAGTCATCGTTTTGTGAATGGTGTTCTTGATAAAGCTATCGACTCACTCCGCGCTGCTCGTCAGTAAGCGTTATTGCTATGGCCTTTGGCGAATTTGATCTGATTGAAACCTATTTCACACATCGTCTACCGCAACGTGACGATGTTGATTTAGGTATTGGTGACGACGGCGCAATTGCGCGGGTTCCTGAAAATAGTGAACTGGTGATTGTTACCGACACTATGGTTGAGGGCGTGCATTTTGATCGCGATACCCCGGCTCGCGCACTAGGCCATAAAGTCGTTGCGGTGAATCTTAGCGATTTAGCAGCAATGGGAGCAGAACCCGCATGGATCAGCCTCGCTATTACGTTACCGGAAATCAACGATGACTGGTTAACCGGCTTTGCGCATGGTTTACGTGAAATCTGCGACTACTACAATTGCCAACTCATTGGTGGCGATACGACACAAGGTCCGCTATCAGTAACGATCACCGCCCACGGTTTTGTGCCTACAGGCAAAGCGTTACGTCGCAGTGGTGCGAAGCCAGGCGATTGGATTTACGTGAGCGGCACCTTAGGTGATGCTGGGTTAGCTTTAGCTGCTCGCCAACATCGCCAGCAGTTAAGCCCTGATTATCAACGTAAACTCACTGAACGCCTGTATTTCCCATCACCGCGTGTCGCCCTAGGTCAATCATTGCGTGGAATAGCCAGTAGTGCTATCGACGTATCAGACGGACTACTCGCCGATTTGCGCCATATTCTTAAAGCATCGCATGTTGGTGCACGTTTAAGTGTCGACGAAGTGCCCTTATCGTTGGCCTTAACGGAGAGCCTCACCGAGGAACAAGCGCTGATTTACGCTTTAACGAGTGGCGATGATTACGAATTGTTGTTTACCGTGCCAGAAGCCCAGCGGGGCTTGTTTGATACGGTGACTGCACATAGCCCTAGCAAACCTGTATGCATAGGACGGGTCACCAAAGATGCCGAAATGATTCAGTTGTTACATGATGACGAACCGTGGCAACTCCCCGATATTACACCAGGTTTCGAACATTTTCGTTCGCCTGCTGATTCATCCGCAGAGTAAATGATGAAGCGTTTATTGTTGCATCCAGTTCACTGCTTGGCGTTTGGTTTTGGCAGTGGGCTTGCGGCAAAAGCGCCGGGAACCTTTGGCACGTTAGCAGCAATTCCACTTGTTTATGCAATGCAACTGAGTGGTTTGCTCACCTACAGTATCATTACCATCATTGCTGCCATCGTTGGCTTTTGGATTTGTGGTTACACCGCAAAAACATTAGGCGTGCATGACCATCCTGCGATTGTTTGGGATGAAATTGCTGGCTATATGATTGCAATGATTGCATTGCCATTCACGTGGTACAACGTTTTGGCGGCATTCGCACTGTTTCGCTTTTTTGATATCGTCAAGCCAGGACCAATCGGTTGGTGCGATCGAAACTTAAAAGGTGGGGCGGGCATTATGGTTGACGACTTGCTGGCCGGAGTGGCCAGCACCGTAGTTTTACATGCTGCTCATGCGTTGCTTAATCTGAGCCTCTAAGCCTGCGGCATCGAGTTGTAACTCAGCACGGATTTCTTCTTGGCTACCATGTTTAATAAACTCATCAGGCAAGCCAAGATGAAGCATTTGCACTGTCTTACCTTGTTGGGCCAAGTATTCACTGACGGCGCTACCAGCCCCACCAGCAACTACATTTTCCTCAACACTCACCAATAGATCGTGCTCAGCGGCAAGCGAATCGATGAGGTTGGTATCCAGTGGCTTCACAAAACGCATATCGGCCACGCTGGCATTAAGCGTTTCAGCACAGCTCATCACCTCGCTAAGCAATGTACCGAAGTTAAGAATCGCGACCTTTTTACCTTCACGAACCATGCGGCCTTTGCCGATCTCAAGCTTCTGCATTTGCTCATCCATGCTCACACCCGAGCCATTACCGCGTGGATAACGAACGGCTGCCGGCCCTTGGTGCAGGTGGCCGGTGAAGAGCATATTACGACACTCGTTTTCATCGCTCGGTGTCATGATGACGATGTTCGGCACACAGCGCATGTAACTGATATCGAACGCGCCTTGATGGGTTGGGCCATCGGCACCAACAATACCGGCTCGATCAATCGCAAATAGCACCGGTAAATTCTGTAGCGCCACATCGTGAATGAATTGATCGTAGCCACGCTGTAAAAACGTTGAGTAAATCGCAACCACCGGATGATAGCCGCCGATTGCTAAACCCGCACCAAAAGTTACCGCGTGCTGCTCGGCAATGGCAACATCAAAATATTGCTGTGGAAACTTCTGCGAAAACTCGACCATACCTGAGCCTTCACGCATAGCTGGTGTTACGGCCATAAGTTTCTCATCTGCAGCAGCCATTTCGCAGAGCCAATCACCAAATACTTTTGAATAAGACGGCGTAGCGGCCTTTTTGCTAGGTAATGAGGTTTGCGACGGATCAAATTTAGGCACACCGTGGTAACCAATTGGATCTTTTTCAGCCGGTGCGTAGCCCTTACCTTTGCGCGTCACAATGTGCAAAAACTGTGGGCCCTTCAAATTACGCATATTGCGAAGGGTATCAACCAACAGGTTCACATCATGACCATCAATCGGGCCAATATAATTAAAACCCAGCTCTTCAAAGATCGTGCCCGGCGCAACCATGCCTTTCATATGCTCTTCGGCGCGGCTCGCAAGGTGAGAAATGCCTGGCATACCTTGCAATAGCTTTTTACCGCCTTCACGAATGGAGGTATATACCTTGCCCGATAATACGCGCGCCAAATGGTTATTCAATGCGCCAACATTTTCCGAAATCGACATGTCGTTGTCATTCAGAATCACCAACATGTCGGGTTTGATATCACCCGCGTGATTCAAGGCTTCGAAAGCCATGCCCGCGGTAATCGCACCATCGCCAATAATCGAAACAACTTTTTGCTGGGTATTGTTGCGTTGTGCAGCAATGGCCATGCCTAAAGCAGCGCTAATTGAGGTACTCGAATGGCCGACGCTGAGTGTGTCGTATTCACTTTCTGGACGCCATGGGAACGGGTGTAAGCCGTCTTTCTGACGAATGGTATGCAGTTGGTCTTTACGGCCAGTGAGAATCTTGTGTGGGTAGGCTTGATGGCCAACATCCCATACGAGTTGATCATGCGGTGTCGAGTAAACGTAGTGTAGCGCCACCGTCAGCTCAACGGTGCCTAACCCGGAGGCAAGGTGACCACTGCTTTGGCTTACTGAGTTTAATAGAAACTCGCGCACTTCGGCACAGAGCTGCGGCAACTGACGTTCGTTTAACAAACGTAAGTCGGCAGGTGTATTGATGCTGTCCAACAAAGCTGTTGAAGCGGCTGAGTGACTACTTGATGACGACATGTATTAATGATCCCGGTTCAGCAGATGATCTGCGAATGCTTCCAATAATTTGGTATTGTAAGGAATTTTGCCCAGCGCATGAAGCGCTTTATGGTGTAAATCGTTGAGGCGCTGCTGCGCACCCTCTAAGCCAAGTAAACTAACATAGGTGGTTTTGTTAGCTTCAATATCGCTACCTTGGGTTTTGCCGAGCGCTTCAGTATTGCCAATTACATCTAAAATATCATCGCGCACTTGAAATGCTAACCCTAAATAATGCGCAAAAGCATCAAAGTGGGCGCGATATGGCTGTGCATCGTCGTTGCCGGCGAGTACTCCCAGTTGTACCGCTGCTCGAATCAGCGCACCGGTTTTATGAATGTGCACTTGTGCGAGTTCTGATTCAGGCACGGCATTGCCGGTGGCTGCTATATCTAAAGCTTGACCGCCGCACATCCCACGATCACCACTGGCATCAGCCAATACATGAATCATTTCGAGTTGGCGCGTGGCGTTTAATTGTTTATCTGGTGTACTGAGTAACTCAAAAGCTAATGTTTGTAATGCATCACCTGCGAGTATAGCGGTGGCGTCATCAAAGGCGATATGACAAGTTGGGTGGCCTCGTCGCAAGCTATCGTTATCCATGGCTGGTAGGTCATCATGCACCAATGAATAAGCATGGATACATTCAACCGCAGCTGCCGCGCGCTCTAAACTATGGGCATCAGCACCGCATAACGCACCGACGTGCAAGGTCAAAAATGGCCGAACACGTTTGCCGCCGAGAACCAAAGCATAATGCATTGCTTCATTTAATCGCGGTGCTATTGCCACACGTTCCTGCAACAAGCGCGACAAATAGTTATTAATATGCTCTTTGGTGTCGTTGAGTTGCTGCGTCAGATTCACGCCTCATCCTCGGCATTGGGTTGAAATGGCGTGAGATTTTCTTGGCCTTGCTGCTGCAATAGCTGGCTGACTTTTTGTTCCGCTTGTTGCAGTTTCTGTTGGCTCAAACGAGATAATTTTACCGCTTGCTCGAATTGCTCCAGCGCTTGTTCAAGAGGCAACTCACCCTGTTCTAACTGCACAACAATTTTTTCAAGTTGTTGCATGGCTTGTTCGAAAGACAAATCACTCATAAGGCATGGTATCCAGTAGCTACGTGGAATAATGGCGCACAAGTTACCTTGATTCCGTAGCGTGGTCAAATCAGGTATAATGCCGCCTTTTTACACTCAGTAACAGTAACGGCATCAAATAATCTCATGAAATTTATAGTTCGATTGCACGCAGAAATCACCATTAAAAGTAAAGGCGTTCGGAAACGCTATGGCAAGGTACTGGTAAATAATCTGAAAAGTATCTTGCGCCGTAACGACGTTAACGCCAAGGTGATCTGGTGTTGGGATCGAATCGAGGTTGTTGTCGCCGATGACGCACAACAAGATGCGAACCAAGTGAGTGATATTTTACAACGAGTTCCTGGAATTTCTTGGTTTAGCCGTTCGCATGAGCTACCACTTCCCAAAGGCGACCCAACCGACTTCACGCCAATTATGGAAGAAGTATTAGCGTGTTGGCAGGCTATCATTCCGGGTCAAAGCTTTGCTGTGCGAGTGAAGCGCAAAGGTGAGCATCCGTTTCGTTCCCTTGATTTAGAGCGCTATTTAGGCGGTGCCATTCTCAAACATTGCGCGGATAGCAAGGTCAACCTGAAGAAGCCGGATATTGAAGTTCGCGTTGAAATTGATCATGACGTTGTGCGCGTGTTCGGGCACAAAGAACAAGGCTTAGGTGGATTCCCGTTACCAACACAAGAAAATGTGTTGAGTTTGCTCTCCGGTGGTTTTGACTCGAGTGTTGCCAGTTTCCAGTTGTTACGTCGCGGTGCGCGAGTTCACTTTTGCTTTTTTAACCTAGGTGGCGCGCAACACGAAACAGGCGTTCGACAAACGGCTTATTACCTTTGGCAGCAATACGCGAGTTCGCATCCGCTAAAGTTTATTAGTATTGATTTTGCCCCTGTGGTTGAAGAAATTCTTACCAAGGTTGATAACGGCTTGATGGGCGTGGTGTTAAAACGGCAAATGTTGCGGGCGGCGGAAATCGTTGCGAACAACTTACACACTGCGGCGATTGTTACTGGTGAAGCGCTAGGACAAGTATCAAGCCAAACATTGAGTAACTTAAGTGTGATTGATGAAGCAACCGATAAATTGGTGCTGCGCCCGTTAATCACCATGGATAAGCAAGAAATCATTAACATTGCGCAACAAATTGGTACCGCCGATTTTGCCCGAAGTATGCCAGAATATTGTGGTGTGATTTCGAATAAGCCAACGGTCAAGGCACAGCGCGATGCGCTAGCTGAAGCGGAAAGTCAGCTCGATACTGAATTGATTAAGCAGGTGGTGCGTCAATCGCGTGTTGAAGATGTGAGCCAAATAGGTGAAGCAACTGAGCAACGCGTTCAAAAAGTTGATGCAGTGCAGAGTGTCAACGGTGCGACTCACGAAATCATTGATATTCGCACTCAGGATGAAGTGGATAATAAGCCTTTTAACGCACCAAAAGACGATATTGTGGTTCGCCATATTCCGTTTTTCAAATTGGCGACAGCGTTTGCTGATTTAGATAATAGTAAAACTTATTTGTTGTATTGTGAAAAGGGTGTCATGAGCAAGTTGCAGGCTTTGTATTTGCAAGAGCAAGGGCACCAAAATGTAGCGGTATATCAGCCGCCGTCAAAGTAAACAACGTGGCTTAAATCAGAAAAGCAGTAAGGAAATTGAATGACGTCAAGAAACATTGCGCGGCTTATATTTTTAATCGTACTGATTGGGCTGTCTGCTGCATTCTTAATGCAAGTATCAACTAATCAAGTACCGCGCTTTGAAAATGCTGACAAAGTGGTGCATTTTGGGGCATTCTTTGTTTTGGCTCTGACGTTCCATCGCGCTTTTCCGATTCCAATCTGGGCAGCTTTAGTGATTCTGACGCTTTATGGTGTTGCCATAGAGTGGGTGCAAGATATGTTGCCGTATCGTGACGCAAGTTTGGGTGATTTGATTGCCGACGCGGCAGGCGCTTCAACCTATTATGCCTATGCTTACTTTAGGTTTCGTCAAAAGAAAAAAGCGAAGTAGTTACTTCGCTTTCTTTTTGTTCGCTTCTTTTTTCTTTGCCTTTTTCTTTTTCGCTTTCCCCGGCGTTGGGAACTTGTATTGCGGCCGTAAGTCGTCAAACACACGACGTTCAAGTTTGGCTTTCTGGTAGCGCTCGATACGACCGAGTAATTCGGCATCATGCGCTTCCACCAACGCAATAGCTAAACCCGATTTACCAGCGCGGCCAGTGCGACCGATACGGTGCAAGTAAACATCCGCAGTCTTCGGTAAATCAAAGTTCACCACCAACTCGATGTCTTCCACATCAATACCTCGAGCAGCAACATCTGTTGCGATCAGTGTGCTGTCTTCAAACTTTTCCATCCGTGCAATAATGCGCTGACGGTCTGATTGTGGCATGTCGCCACGCAGCGTTAAGGTTTTAATACCAGCCGATTGTAACTTGCCTGACAATTCTTCAACACGCTCACGGGTACGAACGAAGATAATACGGCGTCCAGTATTTTCGGCTAGCACACGCTCAAGAAGTTTAAACTTATGCTCGGCAGTATCCGCTTGATACCAACGCTGTAAGATTTTGCCGCGCTCGCGCTTCGGTGGTTCCACGGTAATGTGCTGCGGTTCTTTTTGAATTTCCCCAGAGAAGCGTTTAACACCAGCGCTTTCTAATGTGGCTGAGAACAATAAAGTTTGCTTGAGATGCCGCGCTTCATTTACCAACTGCTTCACCGCACTACTGAAGCCCATATCGAGCATACGGTCAGCTTCATCAATAATCAGCCATTCGACGTTTTCAAGTTCGTATTGGTCAGCGCCAATCAAATCCAATAAGCGCCCTGGCGTAGCTACCAAAATATCATGGTTGGCCTGAAGCTGTTGATGCTGCGAACCATAATTCACACCACCAGTAATCAACACCGTTTTGAGTTCTGTGGTTTCACCAAACGCATCCGCTTGCTCAGCAATTTGCTGAGCAAGTTCGCGTGTTGGTGCCAAAATAAGAATGCGTGCTGACCCCGGTTGGCGACGAGGAAAATCCAAGAGATGCTGGATAGCCGGCAATAAAAAGGCGAGCGTTTTACCAGTACCCGTTGGTGAATTGACTAACAAGTCTTGACCATCCAAAGCTGCTGGAATAACTGCTTGCTGTACTTTCGCTGGCTTGTTAATGTCTGCAGCCTTGAGAACATCGATGAGTTCGTCATCCAGTTCTAATTGTTCCCAATCGGGTGTCATGCTTAGTTCCTGTCGTTACGGATAAGTAGTGCGCTAAATGCTTACGGAGAAGCCAATGGGCTTTCAATGCCGGCAATTTTACCTCAAAGATGACCAATGTGCGATGAAAGTTAGCACCGATAGCCTGCTGTTCGGTGCTTGGGTTCAGGTAGGCATGGCGCAACGCATACTGGATATGGGCACCGGTTGCGGCATTCTTGCATTAATGTTGGCACAACGTAGCGCAGCCACGGCAATGATTGAGGCGGTTGAGCTTGATCCAAACGCAGCAATACAAGCTCAGCAAAATGTGTTGGCATCGCCGTGGTCCGACAAAATCGTGATCACACAAGGTGATGTAATCACCGCGGCTTACCGTGAGAATCAGTACGACCTCATTGTCATGAATCCACCGTACTTCGCCAACCATCTGGCGAGCGCATCCAAAGAGCGTGAATTAGCACGGCAAGGCACCGGCGATATTTGGCAGGCGTGGCTGCAACGAGCCGCTCAGTTACTTGCACCAAACGGTCGTATTGCCGTGGTTGCACCAATACAAGCACTAGATACAATTGTTGCTGAATTAGCCGCGATGAACCTACAAGTGGCGTGCCAGTGCATGGTTCAGAGCACTCCGAAAAAAGCACCATACTTAGTTTTGTTCGAGTTTGTTAGAGATTCAGAAGAGCAGACTGCGAAATTCGAAGAACTCGTGATTCGTGATGAAGTAGGGCATTACACAGTGAGCTTTAAGCAAATAACAAAAGACTTTTATTTAAACTAGTTTGAGCGCGCGTGAATTATCAATAAAAAGGCAGGGAAAGGGAGCCAAAATTTTTGGCTCCCTTTTTTATTTTATAAACCCAGTACGCTCTTACCTTGGCGGAAAGTAATATCCACAGGAATATCAGCAGCCGACAAGCGATCTAAATCGGCTTGTAACTGCGGGCTAATATTGCCCATGGTATCAAAGAGCTCGCCTACACCTTGGTAATCGCCGTTACCTTGAAGCGTCAGAATCTTCTCTGACAAACTATTCATCGCTGCGCGCATCGCATCCATATTCACTGAATATTGACCTTGTTCATTGCGCGAAAACGCACCCGCTTGTTCAAAGAAGTTAAAGCGAATCATGTTGGCTTTGCCGTGGGCACTTGAGGCACCAAAACGTACCGAGCGGAAGATACCCGCCAAGAACGTGGTGTAATAATCCTCGAGCACGCCTTCAGTAATGACACCAGCTTCGAGCAACTGCGTCACCATGTATAAGCCTAGAATATCGGCTTTGCCTTCTTCTAAGGCTGAAGCGTGTTCTTTCAGGGCCTCACGCACGGTGCCTTCTGCGCCAACTAAGTTTTTGATACCAAGGCCGTGTGCCACTTCATGGAACATCGTATTGGCGAAAAACGCATCAAAGGTAATGTGCTGGCGTTGCTCAGGCACTATGAGCTCGTCGGCTATCGGCAACATGATTGCGTCGAACTTGGCGCGCATGGCGTTTTTCAGCTGTAATCGGCGCGTGCCTTTTTCCAACTGAACTTCTTCGTCATTGGGCAAGTTGATAGCAATGGTTTTACTGCCAGCATTCGAGTGACCGGCATAATAAACCACATCGTATGCATTAAGCTGCGCACCTGCACCAGGTACTTCGGCTTTGTATTCAGCAGGTACCGGCAGATTTTGCTGTAGCTCAGGTAAGTACTGCGCATACACCGCTAACTTTTCGCTCCATTCGAGGTCTTTAATTAACACATAAGACTCGAACGCTGCACGATAGCCGTATAGCTGATCTTCATAGCTTTCAATTGGGCCAATCACCACATCGATATCGTTGTTGGTCATGTCCATCCAAGCGAAATCAGATGGTTGATATTCGTTACTCAAAAACGCATCGGCTCGCATGCTAAGATAATTTTTGAAGCCTTCGTCTTCAGCAAACTCAGCAGCCTCACGTAATAACCCCGCTGCTTTTTCTAACTGTGCACGATACGCCTCGTTGTAAGGTATCGCGTAAAGCTCACCTTGGTCGTTGCGACGAACCAGTGTGTAGAGGTCAATTTTGCCTTCAAAGTCAGCAGCTTCGAACTCTTCTTTAGTCATATCGGACGGATAAAAATTTGCACCTGCTGGCTTTTCACCGAAACCAGTTAAGAATGGCTTATCGTTATTGAGGCGATCCCAAGGGCCATAATTAATTTCAGCAAATTTTTTCACGCGCTCATCATCAATGCGACCAAGAAGGCTACCCGCACTAGCGCCGTATGCTTGCTGCCAGAATAAGTCGTCCATAATCTCAGATGCTTCAATCAACAGCTCAACAACGTGGCGTTGACGATCAGACAGGTGGCTTAAGTCAGCGGTAAGATCCATCGGGTAATAAATGTCGAGACGTGATTGCGCATCGGCAACTAATTCAACGGCTGGCGCATCCGATTGAGCTTTTTCGACCGGCGCAGGCTCTTGGCTACAACCAAGTAGCGTTAAACTCACGGCTAACGCTGTTAGTGGAAAACGGATTGTTTTAATCATTGTTCGTTCCTTTCAACAAATAAGCTGACAAGATCTGGATAGAAAGCGCGGATCTCACCAGCCAAAAGGGCAAAGTCAGCATCAATTTTTTGCTCTGGTGTGGCATCAACAAGCTTATCTTGCTCATCAATCAATAAGTCTGTTGGTTTAAAACGTTTTACAGCTAGATCATGTTCTAGCACAAAAGTTAAACGCTCATTCCAGTCTAAACCTATTTTCGTTGCTTGTTTACCATGGGCGAGGTGAGTTTCAATTTCGGTACCTGTCAACGCATGTTGACGCACACGCACAATACCGCCGTCGTCACTGTTATCACGCAGCTCCACTTCGTCACCAAAATCGAAGTTGCCGGGAACTGTGCCGTCTTTCAGCCATTGCGTGAAATAAAGCTCGCTGGGGTTCTCACTGAACAATGGTTTCACGGGTAATGAACCAAAGCTACTGCGTAGCATACCTAGGAAGTCTTCAGCACGATTCGCGGCAGAAGCATCCACCACCACAATACCTAAATCGGTGTCAAGTAACCCCCAAGTGAGGCGAAAGCGAGTAAATGCTTGTGGCAGTAGCCGATGGATAATGTCCTCTTTAAGGTTCTGCTTCTCTTTACCAGCAACTTTGCGACCTTGCTCGGCTTCAATTTGATTCACTGCTTCATCAACTTCAGCGCTTACTACTGCCGCCGGCAGTACTTTTTCTTCTTTACGGGCACAAAATAAATAAGCGTTACCAATTTGATGAAACAGCACTTCACTGTGTTGGCCAAACGGTGAACTCCAACCAAAGCTTGCTAACTCTTGTCGACCACATGGGCGAAACGCATGATCACTCAGG
Source organism: Pseudidiomarina tainanensis (assembly GCF_004214835.1). Classification (GTDB taxonomy): domain Bacteria; phylum Pseudomonadota; class Gammaproteobacteria; order Enterobacterales; family Alteromonadaceae; genus Pseudidiomarina; species Pseudidiomarina tainanensis. The sequence continues at coordinate 122,840 of NZ_PIQJ01000003.1, forward strand.
CGTTGTTCGAGGTTTTCAGGTAAAACAAAATCGTCTGCGAGCGTATAAATTCGCAAGTTCTTGAACCACATGTTATGTCCTTGATATTTAACTTCGAGATATCGAATTGAATTAGATAAATGTCACCGCTAATGTCATGCGATAGGTTAATCCTTGTCCCACTTCGCTTTCAGCTTCAATCGTGCCGTTGAGGGTTTGCGTCACGAGATTTCGAATAATGTGTGTGCCTAAGCCACTTCCGCCTTGCTGCACTTTGGTCGTGAAAAACGGGTCAAATAATTGGTCAAGTTGCTGTTGCGTCAAGCCTTTACCATTGTCACGATAAACAATGACAAGCTTGTCATCTTTGCGTTTGATGCTGATATCAATTTCACCATCTTGCTTATTTTCGAAGCCATGAATCAAGGAATTGATAATTAAATTTGTGAAAATCTGCGCAAACGCACCTGCCGGGCAGCGAATTTCAATATCATCTGGGCACTCAATGGTCAGGCGCGGTTTAAACGGTTTCAAGCGCGGATTTAGGGTTTGAATCACACCGTTTAAGTAGTCTTTGATATTGATTTCGCGAACCACTTCAGAGGTTTGATCCACAGCCACTTGCTTGAAGCTACTGATAAGGTCAGAGGCGCGTGCTAAATTGCTTTCCAATAAATCAAGCGACTCTTTGCTGAGCTTAAATACTTTGGTGAGCTGCGCTTGGGTAAGGGCTTTTTTGTTCAAAGCTTCTTCGGCTTCAGTCAGTTGATCACGAATATACGTTGCAGCGGTAACCGAGATACCAATTGGCGTATTTACATCATGTGTAATGCCGGCAACTAGACCACCAAGTGATGCCATTTTCTCTGACTCAATCAGCTGATCCTGAGTACGTTCAAGGGCACTCAATGACTCTTGTAAGCGCGTATTAATTTCGCGCAAGTCTGTTTCGATGATCCGCCGCTGGCGAATTTCGTTCTCGAGCGTGTCTTGGCGTAGCTCAAGGTCATTCTTTTGACGCTCTAGGTCAACCAACACCCGACTGAGATTGCTCGTTTTACGGGCAACTTCTTGCTCGAGGATACCGTTTTGTTCATCGAGCTTTTGGTTAACGTGTATCAACTGCTTTTGGGCGCGGTCGAGGTCTTCCTGATATTCTTTAAGGTTCTCAACCAACTGGTTATAGGCGCGCTCAAGTAGCAAAAATTCGGTGTTACGCAGGCTACGAATATGTAGCTTCGAGTGTTCTAAGTCGTCTAAACGAAAGTTTTGAATTTGATTGATCAAATCGCGCATAGGTCGATTCAGCATGCGATGAAAGGCAACGCTGAACAACATAATCAAAAAAGTACTTTTAACGATGGCTGAACCAATAATGAAGTACAGACTAACTTTAATGCGCTGAATCGCAATGTCGCGGGTGGTGTAGAGCGTGACATCGCCCACTTGAGTCGAATCACCAGAAAATTCAAACACGAGCTTGGAGTAGTAACCGAACACACCTTCACGCTCGGGTAGCTCATAACTGTCGGCTGAAATGGTCGGAAAACTGCGTAACGGTGGGGTTCGTCCAAGCTGGCTAACAATGCGTCCGGTATCGTCTCGAATCACGAGGCCGGCAATGGCTGGGATGTTAATCAAGCCATCGGCAATGGCTTCAATTTGCGGTGTGTTGTATTCCCACAATGAACGTGCCAATGAATGACTAAAGGTACTTTGCTGGTTATGTAATTCTTGTACCAGCATATTTTTGGTGTCGTAGTATTCCCCGACAACTTGTACCGACGTCACAATCAAAGTCAGTACAAAATAGACTGAAAGTACGTTGGTTAAGAGGGATTTTGAAATACTCGACGTAGCCATTGAAAGTCCTTGCAACAATTCACACAAGGTACTGTAAATTAACTCGCTTCGCAATATGTGAAAGATTGAGAAATCGCCCCCATTAGGCTATGTTATGGGCTCTTCATTAGCTGCAGGAACGCACAAAAATGGACGTCATTACAAGCATGCAAGAGCAACTGGACAGTTGGCAAAAGTGGTTGTCGGAACATGCCGACATTGACACCATGGTCAAATTAGCGCTGCTCCTGGTCGCTGCCTGGCTGGCTAATTTTGTAGTGAAGAAAATATTAATGCGTGGTGCGATGACGGTGCTGTCGTACACACCTGCAGGTAAAGATCGCCAATTATTCGAGCGCAATATTATCGCGCGTCTAGCGAATGTCGTGCCAGCTCTGGTTATTTCCTATGGCATCAGTTCGGTTCCTAACCTGCCGGAGGAGCTGACCATCGTCATCAGCAACGTTTGCAACGCATTCGTTGTACTAACAATTGGACGCGCAATGAGCGGCGCATTGACCGTTGTTAATACTCTATATGAGCGTCAACCCGATGCCCATGAAAAGCCAATCAAAGGCTATATTCAAGTTGTCAAAATCGCTATTTATGCTGTCGCTACAATTCTCATTGTCGCCGCGTTAATTGACCGTTCGCCGATTATTTTATTATCTGGCCTCGGTGCGATGGCGGCGGTACTGATGTTAGTGTTTCAAGATACGCTCCTGTCTTTGGTGGCCAGTGTTCAAATCACATCAAATGACATTATTCGCGTTGGCGATTGGGTCGAAATGCCCAATCTGAATGTCGATGGCGATGTCACGGATATCGCGCTGCATACCGTGAAGGTGCAAAACTGGGATAAAACCATCTCAACGATTCCGACGAAACGCTTTATTTCAGACCCATTCAAAAACTGGCGCGGCATGCAAGAGTCTGGCGGGCGCCGGATTAAGCGCAGTCTCATGCTCGATCAAAATAGCGTGCATTTTTTGTCGCAAGACGAGCAAAAAAGGCTCCATCGTTTCCGTTTATTAAAAGATTATTTGAATAATAAACAGCAAGAAATCGATGACTGGAATCAGAAATTAAAAGACGAAGGCAAAGAGCCGGTTAATACGCGGCGAATTAGCAATATCGGTACTTTCCGCGCCTATGTTCTGCAGTATCTAAAAAATCACCCGCGCATTCATCAAGAGATGACGATGATGGTGCGTCAATTGAATCCAACCGCTGACGGTTTGCCGCTCGAGGTGTATTGTTTTACCGCGACCACAGAGTGGGTTGAATATGAAGGCATTCAATCGGATATCTTTGATCATCTCATCTCGATTTTGCCAGAGTTTGGTTTACGTGTATTCCAGCATCCAAGCGGTGTCGACATGCGCGAGATGGTCACAGAAATCAAACAAAACCGTCATATTGACACATAAGTGACATAATACAGTCACCAAGCTGTCACATAACTGCAGTATCTTGCCCAGCATCATTCATTAGATGCGCAAGGTATTGTTATGAAGCATTCCTTAATTTCCTCTGTGGTTCTCCTGGCTCTGGCCAGCGCGCCGGTTTTTGCTCAAGAGCAGTCGCTAGAGCCGGTGGTTGATGCCGCCAACAAGATCAACGCAGCAGCAAAATCATCGCAGCTTACCGTTGAAAAAATTGCCGATTCAACGCAAGAACGTATTCAGCAATATAAGCAAATCACCCGCCAAATTCAGGGCCTTGAGGTTTATACCGAGCAACTTCAGAAGCAACTTGATGCACAGCTCGTTGAGAAGGACGAGCTGAACAGCTCGATTGATGAAGTGAGCGTGGTTGAGCGCCAAATTACGCCACTGATGCTACGCATGATTGAAAGCCTTGCCAAATTTGTCGAATTGGATGTGCCATTTTTGCCAGAAGAGCGTGCTGAACGCGTCGTCAGTTTACGTGACCTGATGGACCGCGCTGACGTGGATGTTTCTGAGAAGTTTCGCCGTGTTATGGAAGCGTTTCAGATTGAAGCCGATTATGGCCGTAATATTGAAGCGTACAACGGCGAAATGAGCGTCAATGGCCAAAGCCAAGACGTTGAATTTTTACGCATGGGTCGCACGGTGTTGCTTTATAAAACCCGTGATGGTGCTCACATGGGCGTGTGGAATCAACAGCAGCGCGAGTGGCAAGAGCTTGATTCAAGTTATGCCAGCAATGTTCAAGAAGCGATTCGAGTTGCGCGTAAGCAATTGGCGCCAGACTTATTGATGCTTCCTGTTTTCACTCAAACTAACGGTGCTGGAGAATAATCATGTTGAAGCAATTTTTAACCGGTGCAGTGGCAACAACTGCTTTATTACTCTCTCAGCAAGCGTTCAGTGCCCCGCAAGATCCGATCAACCTCGACCAATTGTTACAACAGTTGCAGCAAGGGCAATTTGAGCAAACCGAAGAGAACAAGCAGCGCGAAGCGCGGTTTCGTGCAGAAGCGGATGAGCAAGCGCGCATTTTACGCGAAGCCATTGCAGAGCGTGACCGCCTCGAACAGCTTAGCGAAACCTTAGAAACCAATTTCGAGAAGAACGAAATTGAACTGGCTGGCTTGACCGATACATTGACCCAGCGTATGGGCTCATTACGCGAACTCTTCGGCGTGTTGCAGCAAGTAGCCGGTGACACCAGCAGTAAGCTACAAACCTCGTTTGTTTCGGTTGAATTTCCGGGCCGTAGCGAGCAAATGAGTGAGCTTGCGCAAAAAATGGGGAGCAGCTCAAAGTTGGCTTCAATTGAGGAAATTGAGTCGGTTTGGTTAGCCTTACTCCAAGAAATGACCGAGTCTGGCAAAGTTAGCTCTTTTGAAACCGAAGTAACGCTTGCCAACGGCGAGAAAGTGAACAAGCCAGTGACCCGCGTGGGTACCTTCAATATGGTTGCTGACGGTCAGTATTTAGAGTTAGTGCCAGGCACTGACACTGTAGCTGAGCTCATTCGTCAACCATCTGGGCGCTATTTAGATACCGTGGCTGCACTTGAACAAGCCAACGACAACCCAGTGAAATTTGCGCTCGACCCAACCGGTGGTTCAATTTTGGGCTTACTCGTGCAAGCGCCTGACTTAGGTGAGCGCATCGATCAGGGCGGCACAGTCGGTTACATCATTCTAGCTCTTGGCGCTATCGGTCTCATCATTGCTATTGAACGGTTCATTACGCTCACCTTCATGGGTGGCAAAGTGAAACGTCAAATGAAGCAACCTGAAGCCCGCGAAGATAACCCACTCGGTCGTGTGATGGCGGTGCAACGCAAATATCCAGACGTTGATACCGAAACACTTGAACTGAAACTCAGTGAAGCGATTTTGCGTGAAGTGCCGAAAATTCAGCGCAACTTAACCTTTATCAAGATTATCTCTGTCGTGGCACCGCTCATGGGTCTCTTGGGTACCGTCACCGGTATGATCAATACCTTCCAAGCGATTACCTTGTTTGGTACTGGCGACCCGAAACTGATGGCTGGCGGCATTTCACAAGCCTTGGTAACCACCGTACTCGGCTTAGTGGTAGCGATACCAATGACGTTATTGTTCGCCACGTTAAATACGCGCAGCCGCAACATCGTTCATGTATTGCAAGAACAGGCTTCGGGCATTATTGCGGAGCGCTCTGAGCGGAGTCACTAATTATGTTCCTGCTCGAATTCAGTAACGCAATCCAAGATTTCATCGAAACCGGCGGCAACGTGCTGCTGGTTATCGGGGTACTCATTTTCGTGATGTGGTTGATGATTCTAGAGCGCATTTTTTACTACATGCGAGGGCATCGCCAAGCAACCAAAGCGGCTCTAACAGCCTGGAATAACCGCGCGGATCGCTCATCTTGGCAAGCTGAACAAATTCGCGGTGCCATTATTTCACGCGTGTCATTAGCGTTAGGTGGCAATCTGCCGATTCTGCAAGCCATGGTGGCGTTATGTCCACTACTTGGCTTGATGGGAACAGTGACCGGCATGATTGAGGTATTTGACGTGATGGCCGTCGCTGGTACTGGCAATGCTCGTTCAATGGCTGCCGGTGTATCGAAAGCGACAATTCCGACGATGGCAGGCATGGTTGGCGCATTGTCGGGCGTGTTTGCCACCACCTGGTTGCAACGCACAGCGAAACGCGAACGACTTAAATTAGAAGATCGTTTGTTACTCGATCACGCAAGCGTATCTAAGCTTGCAAGCAAATAGAGGTAAGGCGCAATGAAACAACATTTTGCAAATTTAGTGGACGAAGAAGAAGCGCAAATTGATATGACGCCCATGCTGGACGTTGTTTTTATCATGCTTATCTTCTTCATTGTGACCGCCTCGTTTGTTAAAGAGTCAGGCATTGATGTGAATCGTCCAGAGGCGGCGACGGCGGTGCAAAAAGACCGCGCCAATATCTTAGTGGCAATCAGTGATTCGGGCGAAATCTGGATCAATAAACGACAAGTCGATGCGCGCGCGGTACAGGCGAACATTGAACGTTTGTATGCCGAGAACCCTCAAGGTTCGGTGGTGATTCAAGCCGATAAAAAAGCCACGACGGAAACGTTGATTAAAGTCATGGATGCCGCGCGCGCAGCCGGTGTCTTCGATGTCTCGATTGCAACGCAAGAAGACTAGTTATGAAACGTGTATTGCTCGCACTCATCGCCGCTTTTGCTATTACAGCTGGGCTTTTCTATTTGATGCAATCGCTCATTGTCGGCGGTGAAGGTGCTATGTCAGAGCCGCCGCGCGGCAGCGTGCTTGATTTTGTTCGGGTGAAGCCAGAAGAGGTGGTGCAGCAGAAAGAGCGCAAACCGCAACGGCCACCCGAGCCTGAGCAGCCACCGCCGGATATGCCGCAACCACAAATGCAGAACGAAAGCGCTGACACAGATGCCGCAGGATTCGATTTTTCAGCGGATATTCAGACCGATACCAGCTTATCTGGCGGCGTAGGCTTAGATACCAGTGACGGCGAATATTTGCCGATTGTGAAAGTACAAGCGGTCTATCCACGTCGCGCGCTTCAACGTGGTATCGAAGGCTACGTGGTCGTCGGATTTACGGTCACCAAGCAAGGTACTGTGCGTGACCCCTATGTGATTGAAGCGCAACCGGAAAGCATTTTTGACCAAGCAGCCATGGAAGCGGTGCTGAAGTTTAAATACAAACCGCGCGTTGTGAATGGTGAACCCGTAGAAGTGGAAGGGGTTCAGAACCGTTTAACATTCGCCATTGATGGTTAGGAGACAAACTTATGCGTTATTTACTCATTGTTGTTGCAGTCGTGGCGGTGGTTTTCAACTCCTCGGCTTTGGCTGAAGACCGGAAAAAGACGCCAGCTCTGCGTGAGCAAGTTTACAGTCAGTTAGCACGAGCCCAACAGCTAGCCGATGACGGCGATGTGAACGCTGGCTTAGAAGTTCTGCGTAATGTTGAGGGCAAGCTCAGCAGCATGAACAGCTACGAGCGCGCGATGCTCTGGAATTTCTATGGCTACATGTATTACGGCCAGGACAATATTGCAAAAGCTATTGAGTACTTTGCCAAAGTGGTTGAGGAAGAAGCCATTCCGCAAGCGCTTGAGCAAAATACATTGTTTAGTTTGGCTCAATTAGCACTGGGGCAGGGTGAGTTTGAGCAAACCATTGCATTCCTAGCCAAGTGGGAACGCATTACTCCGGCTGAGCAACATCAAAAGGCTTGGGTGTTAAAAGCACAAGCACTGTATCAGCAAGGGGACTATAAGTCGGCTTTAGCACCCATTACGAAAGCTATTGAGTTAGTGGAATCAAAAGGCCAAGTGCCTGAAGAAAATTGGCTGGTGTTACAGCGTGCAGTGTACTTTGAGCTAGGCGATACCAAAAGCGTTGCTGCCGTGCTTGAAGACATGGTGCGTTACTACAACAAACCTGAGTATTGGGTGCAGTTGGCTGGTATTTATGGTCAGCTTGGTCAAGAACATAAGCAACTAGCGATGTTAGAAACGGCTTTTCAGCAAGGCTTTTTAACCAAAGGCCAAGATTTACTGAACTTAGCGCAAACTTATTTTTTCAATGACGTTCCATTTAAAGCGGGCCAAGTATTAGAGCAAGCGCTGCAACAAGGCGCAGTTGAACGTAATTTGCGTAACTTAAAGTTATTAGCCCAAGCTTGGGTTGCCGCCCGTGAGACGGATAAAGCCAGTGCGGCATTGTTAGCTGCTGCAAAGCTGAGTGACGATGGTGAACTCGATGCGCAACGCGCCACGTTATTACTCAATGCGGAGCGTAATCAGGAAGCCATCTCAGCAGCCCGTGCCGCGCTTGATAAAGGTGGTTTGAAGCAACCGGGTGCCATGCATCTCGTAATTGGTATGGCTGAGCTTAACTTGGAAAACTTTAATGCGGCCTTGCAAGCATTCGCTATTGCGAAGAAATTTGACGATGCACGACAGTCTGCAGGCCAGTGGGAACGCTACGCTCAAGCAGAACAAGAGCAGCAAAATCGGTTGATGGAACTGCGCGCTGACATGAAAACGTCATCGTAATGACACGTAAAAGACAAAAAACTGACACATAGTCATGAAACTGTCATATTTCTGACATAACATAGCGCCTAAATCGGGGGTGTGGTCTATAGTCCACAGTGTGTTCACCTATATTTAGGCGGCTATGTCATGAAAAAAACTTTATTGGTAACTGTTCCAGCGATTCTCGCGATGAGTTCATCAGCTGTTTTTGCTGACGATCAACCATTAACTTGGGATATCTACGGTAAAATCAACGTATCGCTACAAAGCAATGATCTTGATGACGGCAACGGTTCACAGACTGACGTTGTGTCAAATTCTTCACGCTTTGGTATTCAAGGCGGCACCCAGTTAAATGATGATTTAGAAGTTATCTACAAACTTGAATGGCAAGTTGATTTAGCCGACCTTGGTGGCTCAGATAACTTGAAATCTCGTAACCAATACATTGGCTTGAAAGGTAACTTTGGTGAAATCACCATTGGCCGTCGCGACACCGTATTGAAGACGATTCAAGGCGATATCGATGTGTTTAGCGACTATGAGGCCGACGTGAAAGCCTTATTCGAAGGTGAAAATCGTCTGAGCAACACGGTGAGTTATTACTCACCAGCGTTTAATCAAGTTCGCTTCCAAGTGAGTTACACAGCAAGCGACGATCCACTGATCGACGACGGCATCTCTACCGCAATTAGTTACGGTGACGAAGGCCTTGATGACACGTCGTTCTATTTAGGCGGTGCGGTTGATCGTAAAGTTGATGGTTATGACATTGAACGGGTTGTCGGTTATACCAAGTTAGTCTCGACTATTGTTGGCCTCATGTGGCAACAACAAGAAAAAGTAGATGGCACTGCTGAAGCTGATGGTTATGTCGCAAGCATCAAGTATCCATACAACAACTTTACCTTCAAAGCACAATACCAGCGCATGGACTTTAGTGTTGACGGTGTTGAGAGTTCTATGGCGGCAGGTGTTGATTATAAACTGGGTAAAAACACCAAAGTTTATACGTGGTACACAGGCCGTGACTTAGATGCTATCGATGTTAACCAAAGCTATTTGGCTCTGGGTATCGAACATAAGTTCTAAGCAAGGTAAACTAAGGCCATCTTTTGACCTCAATTGGATTACAGTCGAGCGATGGCCAACTTTATCTTCATTGCGGGCTACGTTGTTATTGGCTTATTGCTACAACGTAGCCGGCAATTCCCGCAAAATACCGGACAAATTCTCAACGCTTACGTGATTTATGTTGCGTTGCCGGCCGTTGTATTACAAAAAATACCCAGTTTAACGTTTGGCAAAGAGCTACTATATCCAGCACTTATCCCTTGGCTATTACTAGCGCTGACAGTGCCTGTGTTGCTCGGTTTAAGCAAGTGGCTTAACTGGTCGCGTATGACCACTGGCGCGATGTTGATTGTGGTGCCACTTGGCAATACATCGTTTGTGGGTTTCCCAATGGTTGAAGCTTTTTTTGGGCCCGAGGGTATTCCATACGCGTTGTTATATGATCAACTCGGTTCGTTTTTCATTTTATCGATTTATGCCACTATCATTGCCGCTATTTACAGTCACGATCCGGGTGCTGATGCGAAGCGACCAAGTGCTGGCGCCATTGCACTGCGAATCGCCAAGTTCCCACCATTTATTGCGTTAGTCGTCGCATTGCTGTTGCGTGGTGTAGCTTATCCTGAGGTGATGAGCCAATTTATTGACTCACTGGCGATTACGTTGGTGCCCGTGATTATGGTTGCGGTTGGTTTTCAGTTGAAATTTAAACTTCCACAAGAAGACCGCGGGCCATTGTATTGGGCGCTTGGTTTAAAATTGATTGCCACACCGATTATTGCATTGGCTGTGCTCTATGGCTTTGGTCTTGACCAATTAGCCGTGCAAGTCACGATAATGGAAGCCGCCATGCCAGCAATGATTTCAGCTGGCGCATTAGCTATTATGGCAGGCTTAGCGCCGACTTTGTCAGCAGCTATTGTGGGCTATGGCGTGTTACTGTGCTTTGTGACGCTGCCACTCTGGTACACTTTTATTCAGTTTTTGTTGCCATAAACTCACCTTCGGCAACTTTCACCTGAAATGCTTCGCCCTGAGTCAGTTGCTCGGGGCTACGCACTAAGCTCCCGTCTGTTTTGCGCACAACTGCGTAGCCACGCTCAATGGTTTGCAGTGGGCTAACCATATGCAAACCTTGCGTGAGCGACTGAAAACGTTGCTGCTGTTGTTTGAGTAACTGCTGCATGGCGAGACTCAAACGCTGCTGCAACTGCTGCTGTTGCTGTTTCAATGGCGCAATTCGACGCTCTGGATGAACATTAATTAGGCGCTTATGTAATTGGATTTGGTTACTTTTGACCTGTTGTAGGTGGCGTTGCAACGCATTTTGCGTGCGCATTGACAGTTCGTCTAAGCGCTGACCATTTTGTTGCAACTGCCGTTGCGGATGCTGTTGTTGCAAACGTTGTGATAAATAGCCATGGTGTTGCGAGCGCTGTCGAAATTGGCGCAGCCAGGCTTGTTCAACGCGATGACTCAAATGTTGAATGCGCGCCAGAGTTTCACGTTGATCACGACTCACGAGTTCAGCCGCCGCCGATGGCGTTGGTGCGCGCACATCGGCAACAAAATCACAGATAGTAAAGTCAACTTCATGGCCGACAGCCGAAATCGTCGGAATCGGGCAACTGTGTAGTGCGTAAGCTAATTGTTCGTCGTTGAAACACCATAAATCTTCGAGTGAGCCGCCCCCACGAGCCATAATCAAAACATCGACTTCATCACGAGCAATGGCGCGCTGCAGCATATGTAGCAATTCACCGGTTGCCGCTTGGCCTTGCACCGAGCTTGGATAGATGATGACTTCAACACTTGGGTCACGGCGTTTTAATACCGCCAAAATATCGCGCACAGCCGCGCCGGTTGGTGAGGTAATCACCCCAACTTTCTTAATTGTTTCGGGTAAGGCTTGTTTATGTTCTGGGGCAAATAATCCTTCAGCTTGCAGCTTCGCTTTGAGTTGTTCGTATTTTTGTTGTAGCAAGCCAGCACCGGCATCTTCCATGTGTTCAATAATTAATTGATAGTCGCCGCGTGGTTCATACACAGTCAGTTTGGCCCGCACCAGCACTTGCATGCCGTGTTGCGGACGTAGTTTTACCCGTTGATTGGCATTACGAAACATCGCTGCGCGGATCTGCGCGCGCTCATCTTTTAGGGTAAAATACCAATGTCCTGAGCTTGGTGCTGCGAAGTTTGAAATTTCGCCAACCAGCCAAATCGAACCGAAGCCTTGCTCAAGCACCTGTCTTACCTCGGTATTCAGGCCAAAGACAGTAAAAATATGCGGTTGTTGCATGATAAAACCTCGGTAAGAATGAAAAAAATCAGTTTACTGAAAAGCCGTTTGCGAGTAAAATCTGCCCGCAACATTAAGTCAGCCAGTGAGATGTTGCCATGCTACGAATTGCTCAAGAAGCCCTAACCTTTGACGACGTTTTGCTCGTCCCCGGTCATTCAACCGTTTTACCGCATACAGCCGACCTGCGCACGCGTTTAACCCGTGGAATTGAACTCAATATTCCAATGGTTTCTGCGGCCATGGATACCGTAACTGAAGCCGCTCTAGCGATTGCCTTAGCGCAAGAAGGCGGGATTGGTTTTGTGCACAAAAACATGACCGTTGCAGAGCAAGCCGCACACGTTCGTAAAGTTAAAAAATACGAAAGCGGTATGGTGTCCGATCCAATCACAGTTAGCCCAGATACCACGCTTGGCGAAATCCGTGCGTTGGCAGTTGAACATGGCTTTCACGGTTTCCCAGTCGTTGAGAAATCAGGCGAATTGGTGGGTATTATCACCGGTCGCGATACACGTGCTGAGCGTGATGACAATCGCCTTGTTAGCTCCATTATGACGCAAAAAGACAAGCTGATTACCGTAAAAGAAAACGCGCAAAGCGAAGAAATTCTAAATTTAATGCATCAACACCGTATTGAAAAAATACTCGTGGTTGACGATGCGTTCCACTTGCGCGGCATGATTACCTTAAAAGATTTCACCAAGGCCGAAAACAAACCGAATGCATGTAAAGACGAACTGGGTCGTTTACGTGTAGGTGCCGCAGTTGGTGTTGGTCCAGGTACTGAAGAGCGGGTTGAAGCACTTGTAGAAGCCGGCGTAGACGTCTTATTGATTGATACCTCGCACGGTCACTCACAAGGTGTTATTGATCGTGTGACATGGGCACGTAAAACCTATCCTGATTTGCAAATCATTGCTGGTAACGTAGCGACCGGTGCTGGCGCGAAAGCACTCGCAGACGCCGGTGTTGATGCAGTGAAAGTTGGTATTGGTCCTGGCTCAATTTGTACGACGCGAATTGTAACTGGTTGTGGCGTACCACAAATTACCGCAATCTCTGACGCTGTTGATGCACTTAAAGGCACCAATATTCCAGTCATTGCTGACGGTGGTATCCGTTTCTCGGGTGATATCGCCAAAGCGATTGCCGCTGGCGCCGACTGCGTCATGGTTGGTAGCATGCTAGCCGGTACCGAAGAATCACCAGGCGAAGTTGAGCTGTACCAAGGGCGTTATTACAAATCATATCGCGGTATGGGCAGTATTGGCGCAATGAACCAACGTCATGGTTCATCAGACCGTTACTTCCAAGCAACCAACGAAGCCGAAAAGCTGGTTCCTGAAGGTATTGAAGGTCGTGTTGCTTACAAAGGCCCAATTGCCACCATTATTCACCAGCAAATGGGTGGATTACGTTCAGCGATGGGCTTAACTGGTTGTGCCAATATGAAAGAAATGCGCACCAAGCCGCAGTTTGTGAAAGTAACTGCTGCTGGTATGGGCGAATCTCATGTGCACGACGTGCAAATCACTAAAGAAGCTCCAAACTACCGGATGGGTTAAGCCAACATGCAAGATATTCATGCACATCGCATATTGATTTTAGATTTCGGCTCGCAGTACACGCAGTTAATTGCCCGCCGTATTCGTGAACTCGGCGTCTACTGTGAACTGTGGGCGTGGGATGTCAGCGAAGACGACATCCGTAACTTTAAACCGAACGGCATTATTTTGTCAGGCGGACCAGAATCGGTAACCGAAGCCAACTCGCCGCGCGCACCTGAGTATGTATTCGAGGCGGGCGTACCAGTATTTGGTATTTGCTACGGTATGCAAACCATGGCCGAGCAACTGGGCGGTAAAGTGCAAGGTTCACTCGAGCGTGAATTTGGCTATGCCCAGGTTGAGCGCATCGCACCGTGTCCGTTGTTCCACCACATTGAAGACAGTGTGCACGAAAGCGGCAACCCAGTGATTGATGTGTGGATGAGCCACGGTGATAAAGTCATTGAAGCACCTGCAGGCTTTGACATTGTCGCACAAACCCCGACCTGTCCAATCGCGGCAATGGCCGATGACAAACGTGATTTCTATGGTGTTCAGTTCCACCCAGAAGTGACCCACACGCGCCAAGGCATGCGCATTCTCGAACACTTTGTGGTTGAGATTTGCGAGTGTGAACGCAATTGGACTCCAGCGCACATCATTGATGACGCCGTTGCTCGTATTCGCGAACAAGTTGGTACCAACAAAGTCGTTTTAGGTTTGTCAGGTGGTGTTGATAGCTCAGTGACAGCTATGTTGTTGCACCGTGCCATCGGTGACCAACTAACCTGCGTATTTGTCGATAACGGTTTGCTGCGCTGGCAGGAAGCGGAGCAAGTCATGGAAATGTTTGGTGACCATTACGGCTTAAACATTGTCCATGTTGATGCGGAAAACCGTTTTCTTGACGCGCTTGCGGGAGAAAAAGATCCGGAAGCAAAACGCAAAATTATCGGCCGGGTATTTATCGAAATTTTCGACGAACAAGCCAGTCGCATCAAAGATGTATCGTTCTTAGCGCAAGGCACAATTTATCCAGACGTGATTGAGTCTGCGGGATCAAAAACCGGTAAAGCGCATGTGATTAAGTCACACCACAATGTCGGTGGCTTACCAGAAGATATGAAATTGAGCTTGGTTGAACCACTACGCGAATTGTTTAAAGACGAAGTGCGTAAAATTGGTTTAGAGCTCGGTTTGCCGTATGACATGTTGTATCGCCATCCATTCCCAGGCCCTGGCCTTGGTGTACGGGTGTTGGCGGAAGTGAAGAAAGAATATTGTGACTTATTGCGTCGCGCTGATCATATTTTCATCAGCGAACTACGTAACGCTGGTATTTATCACGACGTCAGCCAAGCGTTCGCGGTGTTCTTGCCGGTGCGCTCAGTTGGTGTAATGGGTGATGCTCGCAAATATGATTGGGTTATTGCACTACGTGCCGTTGAAACAATTGATTTTATGACTGCACGTTGGGCACATCTCCCGTATGAGTTGCTTGAAAAAGTATCGAACCGCATCATCAACGAAATAGATGGTATTTCGCGTGTCGTGTACGATATTTCTGGCAAACCGCCAGCGACCATTGAGTGGGAATAATGCGTGCTTAAGTGGCTTATAAGCTGGTCGTTAATTGGGTTGTTGCTCGGGTGTGCGCCCGAGCCGCAGCCGAGCCAGCTTGACGCCATCAAAGAGCGTGGGTTGTTGCGCGTAGGTACCTTACTTGGGCCAACCAGCTACTACCTTGATGCTGAAGGCGAAGCGGGCATTGAATATGTGCTCGCTAAACAATTTGCCGAAGAACTGGGCGTTGAGGTAGAGATGGTGTCGCGCTACAACGTGAAAAACCTTCTCAATTTGCTTGAGTCAGGCGAAGTCGATTTGCTTGCTGCCGGCTTGAATCGCACCGCGCAACGTGAACAGCGATTCCAATTTGGCCCACCTTATTTTGAAATATCTCAACGTGTTGTATTTAAACAAGGTGCTCGCGATCGGCCACGCAGCCTCGAGGAACTCGACGCTGAGCTAGTGGTTGTTGAAGGTTCAAGCCACCATGATTGGTTATTACAAATAGCCGAAGATTACCCTGAGCTTAAATGGCGCGCCACAGACGACCATGACGCGAATGAGTTACTGCGACAAGTGGTTGAAGGTGACATTGCCTATACCATTGCCGACAGTAATACCCTCGATGTGCAACGCCGCTATTATCCTGATTTGAGCGTTGCTTTTACTGTGCGTGACGACGTTGATATTGCATGGCTACTCAATCAACAAGTGGACGCTTCGTTATATGCCGAAGTGATTACCTTTTTCGGCAACCTTCGCCACTCTGGGCAATTATCACAGCTATTAGATCAGCATTTTGGCCACGTCGCCAACTTTAATTATGTTGATACCAGCCTGTTTATTGATGCCGTGCAAACGGTATTACCGAAATATCGCGATGTTTTTGAAAAACATGCAGGCGCGTTAGATTGGCGACTGCTGGCTGCGATAAGTTATCAAGAAAGTTTGTGGAATCCGCGTGCAATATCGCCTACTGGAGTGCGCGGCATGATGATGTTGACGCTACCAACCGCGAAAGCCATGGGTGTTGCCAGTCGGTTGAATCCTGAGCAAAGCATTCAGGGTGGTGCGCGCTATTTTGAGCGTATGTTACAACGCATACCGGCGCGAATTCCGGAGCCCGATCGGATTTGGTTTGCGCTCGCGGCATATAATATTGGTTACGGCCATTTGGAAGATGCACGCATTTTAACGCAGCAGCAAGGCGGCGATGCCGACCGCTGGATTGATGTGCGAAAACGTCTACCTTTATTAAGACAGAAACAGTTTTATCGACAAACCCGCTTTGGGTTTGCACGTGGTGATGAACCGGTGCGATACGTAGGGAACATACGTCGCTATTATGACACCTTGGTGTGGCTCGATAATCGAGGACGGATACCAGCCAAACCTATGGAAATCACGGTTCCTGAAGGGAGCGGTGATGGAGTCAACTGATGCGTAATAAGAGTCGTCGATTAGTATCGCCAGAGCGTCGCCGCGCCTGGTTACGTAAACAACGCCATTTGCAAACCGAACGCCGGCAAAAGTGGTTTCGTTTAACTGAAAAGCAAGATTAATAGCCCTAAAATTTTTGGAGACTTGTCTGTGGAAATAGTACGCGGTGCTCCCGCTTTGTCTGAATTTCGAACTGAGAAATTATTGCAGCGCCTGCAAAATGCTGAGCTTCCGGTAACCGAAGTGTATGCCGAGTTTATGCATTTTGTTGATGTCGAACAGACGCTCGATGATGAAGCGACAACAGTTCTGACCAAATTGCTGACCTATGGACCAGCGCTCGCGGCGCATATTCCAGAAGGCAACCTGTTAGTTGTTGTGCCACGCCAAGGTACGATTTCACCATGGTCTTCAAAGGCAACAGATATTGCTCACAACTGTGGCCTTACCCAAATTCACCGGATTGAACGTGGTATTGCTTATTATTTGTCGGGTGAGTTAACCGCGGCACAACTACAACAAGCGGCCGCGCTTATTCACGACCGTATGACTGAGATGGTCTTGCGCGACCTCGATGAAGCACAAGTATTATTCCATGAAGCGGAGCCAGCAAAACTGAAGAGTATCGATATTCTTCAGGGCGGTCGCGACGCACTGCAACGCGCAAATATCGATATGGGCCTTGCGCTTGCAGATGACGAAATTGATTATCTTTTTGAAAACTTTAGTGCACTAAAACGAAATCCGAACGACATTGAACTGTATATGTTTGCGCAAGCGAACTCAGAGCATTGTCGTCACAAAATCTTTAACGCTGATTGGACTATCGATGGCAAAGAACAACTGAAGTCGTTGTTCAAAATGATCAAGAATACCTTCGAGGTCACGCCAGAAAACGTTTTATCCGCTTATAAAGATAATGCGGCAGTTATGGTCGGTTCGGAAGCCGGGCGTTTTTATCCATATCCAGCAGGCACCAGTGCCGCAGGCGAGTACAGCTACTTCCACGAACCTGTGCACATTCTGATGAAGGTGGAAACGCACAACCATCCAACAGCTATTTCACCGTATCCAGGGGCCGCAACAGGTTCTGGCGGTGAGATTCGTGACGAAGGTGCAACTGGTCGCGGTTCTAAGCCAAAGGCTGGCTTGGTTGGTTTTAGCGTTTCTAACTTACGTATTCCGGGCTTTGAGCAGCCTTGGGAAGAAGATTTCGGCAAGCCTGACCGCATTGTGACCGCGCTTGATATCATGCTTGAGGGCCCTCTGGGTGGCGCAGCTTTCAATAACGAATTCGGTCGTCCAGCTCTAACAGGCTATTTCCGTACTTACGAAGAAAAAGTCACCAGCCACAATGGTGAAGAGATTCGTGGTTACCACAAGCCAATCATGATTGCTGGCGGTATGGGTAATATCCGCGAGCAACACGTCGAGAAAGGTGAGATTCCAGTCGGCGCAAAATTAGTCGTACTTGGCGGCCCAGCGATGAACATCGGTTTGGGTGGCGGTGCCGCATCGTCAATGACCTCTGGTACCTCTAGCGAAGATCTTGATTTCGCGTCGGTACAGCGGGATAACCCTGAAATGGAGCGCCGTTGCCAAGAAGTCATTGACCGTTGCTGGCAGCTTGGTGACAAGAACCCAATTGCCTTTATTCACGATGTCGGTGCTGGCGGTTTATCGAATGCGATGCCGGAGCTGGTGAGTGATGGTGGTCGTGGTGGTAACTTTGAACTACGCAAAGTACCCAACGATGAACCAGGTATGTCGCCACTGGAGATTTGGTGTAACGAATCGCAAGAACGCTATGTGATGGCCATTGCGCCAGAGCGTATGGACGTATTTGAAGAAATTTGTAAGCGCGAACGCGCACCGTTTGCCGTGATTGGCGAAGCAACTGAAGCTGAGCACCTGATCTTAACCGACGAACATTTCGGTGATAAGCCAATCGATTTACCGTTGAACGTATTACTTGGCAAGCCACCGAAAATGCATCGCGATGTGACCACGAAGCAAGTAAAAGGTGATGCTATTGATCGCGACGGTATTAAACTCAGCGAGGCCGCGAAACGCTTATTACGTTTGCCCGCGATTGCGGAAAAAACCTTCCTGATCACCATTGGTGACCGCACTGTCACCGGCTTGGTTGCTCGTGATCAAATGGTTGGCCCGTGGCAGATCCCAGTTGCTGACGTGGCGGTAACCGCTGCCAGCTATGACACTTATGCCGGTGAAGCCATGGCGATGGGCGAGCGTACACCGTTAGCATTGTTGAACTATGCAGCGTCTGCACGTATGGCCGTCGGTGAGTCACTGACCAACATTGCCGCAGCTGATATTGGCGATCTGAAATTCGTGAAGCTTTCTGCTAACTGGATGGCGGCAGCGGGGCATCCGGGTGAAGATGCTGGCCTTTATGAAGCCGTAAAAGCAGTGGGCGAAGAATTATGTCCGGCACTGGGGATTACTATTCCAGTGGGTAAAGACTCAATGTCGATGAAAACCCAATGGCAAGATGAGCAGGGCGCGAAGGCGGTAACCGCGCCATTAAGCCTCGTCATTACTGCGTTTGGCCGTGTTCGCGATGTACGTCGCACGCTGACGCCGCAACTGCGCATGGACAAAGGCGATAGTAAGTTACTCTTAATTGACCTAGGGCGCGGCAAAAACCGCCTTGGCGGCTCAGCTTTAGCGCAAGTTTATCGTCAGTTAGGCGATGTCACGCCAGACGTTGATAACCCTGAAATTTTGAAAGGTTTCTTCGACGCAACGCAACAGCTTATTCATGACAAGAAGTTGATGGCCTACCATGACCGCTCAGACGGCGGTTTGTTTACAACTGTGGCGGAAATGGCATTTGCCGGTCACTGTGGTGTTGAAGTCGCGCTTGATAATCTGGGCGATGACGACTTAGCAGCTTTGTTCAGTGAAGAACTCGGCGCTGTGGTGCAAGTGAGTGTTGAAGAACTTGAGCACGTGCAAAAAGTTTATGCTGAGCATGGCCTCGAAGACTGTGTTCACGTGATTGGGCGTCCGGTGCGTGAAGACGTCGTGCGCTTTAACCGCAATGGTGAAGAAGTGCTTTCTCACTTACGTAGCCACTACCGCGCTATTTGGGCAGAAACAACGCATCAAATGCAGCGTATGCGTGATAACCCCGCTTGCGCTGACGAAGAGTTTGAAGCCAAACAAAACTTGAACGATCCAGGTTTGTTTGCCGATTTGTCATTTGATGTTAGTGAGGATATTGCAGCGCCTTATATCAATACTGGGCGTGACCCAATGGTGGCTATCCTGCGCGAGCAGGGCGTAAACTCTCACGTCGAGATGGCGGCAGCGTTTGATCGCGCAGGTTTTGCAGCGATTGACGTGCACATGAGCGATATCTTAAGTGGTCGAGTGAGCCTTGAGAAATTCAATGGTCTGGTTGCCTGTGGCGGCTTCTCGTACGGTGACGTGCTGGGCGCCGGTGAAGGTTGGGCGAAATCAATTTTGTTCAACAACCGTGCGCGTGATGAGTTTGCGTCATTCTTTGAACGCAACAAAACCTTTGCGTTAGGTGTGTGTAACGGCTGCCAAATGTTATCAAACCTGAAAGAGTTGATTCCAGGCGCTGAAGCTTGGCCGCACTTTGTGACGAACCGCTCAGAACGCTTTGAAGCACGTTTCAGCCTAGTTGAAGTGCAACAAAACAACTCGTTGTTCTTTGAAGGTATGGCCGGCTCGCGTATGCCAATTGCGGTTTCACACGGTGAAGGCCGTGCTGAATTCAAAGGTAGCGATTTAGCGACAGTGAATGCTGAAGGCTTAGTGACCATGCGTTATATCAATAACCGTGGCGACATCGCAAGCACTTACCCGGCTAACCCAAATGGGTCGCCAGAGGGGATTACCGGCTTAACTACGAAAGACGGCCGAGTATCGATTATGATGCCGCACCCTGAGCGTGTGTTCCGTACCGTTGCTAACAGCTGGCACCCTGATGAGTGGGGTGAAGATAGCCCTTGGATGCGCATGTTCCGTAACGCGCGCGTCTATTTAGGCTAAGTTGACGCAATCGAAAAGCCCGGTTTCTAAACCGGGCTTTTTTCTAAATAACTAACTAACTAACTAACTACCGGCGTTGACGAAAAAACTGCCGCAAGATATCACCGCATTCGTCGGCAAGTACACCACCGATCACTTCAATTTTGTGATTCATACTCGGATGATTTATCACCTCAATGGCTGTTCCAGTGGCACCAGTGCGCGGGTCATTGGCGCCGTAGACTAAGGTTTTCACCCGTGCATGGGTCATCATGCCTGCACACATTGCGCAAGGCTCAAGCGTGACATAAAGCGTTGTATCGACGAGGCGATAGTTACCTAAACGCTGCCCGGCAGCGCGAATGGCCTGAGCTTCAGCATGCGCTGAAGGGTCATTGAGCGTAATAACCTGATTGAAACCTTCGCCAATAATTTCATCATTCAATACTAGCACCGCACCCACGGGTACTTCGTCATATTGCTCGGCCGCAATTTGGGCGAGCTCGAGCGCTCGTTGCATATAATGTTCGTGATTCATAAGCTACTGTTGCAGTCGATCGATGTGCGCATCATAAAAAAAAGCCCCCGCAGATGCGAGGGCTTTGTTCAAACATAATCCAAATTAGAACTTGTAGTTAATGCCTAAGCGCATTTCCCAAAGTGATGGACCAGTTTCACGTGATTGTGGGCTTGGCTGGTTAAACTGCTCATAAACCAAGTTGTATTCGTCATCAAGAGATGCGTCTACGATTTGCTCGATTTGTGGGAAGCCTGCTTGATACAACACGCCCCAGTCGCTGTTCAACAAGTTACCAACGTTTTCAATAACGAAGAACATGTTCGCTTTGTGACCGTCAGCAAACCCTGGAAGTTCTTGGGTTACTTTCAGGTCAAATTTGTTCCACCAGCTGCTGTAGAAGCTGTTACGTGGAGCAATACCGCCAGCATATTTATCTAAGCCGCTTTCTTGGATATATGCGAAGAACGCATCAGTATCAAAGTCTGGGCCAAAGATAACTTTGCTGTCGTCAGCACCAGTTGGTACGTACAACAATTGACGGTTACCAGTGTCACCGAACAGGTCACGACCGTTTAAGCCGAAGCTATATGGACGACCTTTGTTCGCTTGACCGAACAAGCTGAAACGAGTCTCTAAACCATCGAAGAACTCAACACCATAGTTAACACGTAAAGTGAAACGATGTGGAATTTCGTAGTTCGCTGGAGCAGACGCATAGTAGTTCATGTCTGAAGTCGCAGTTTGCGAGAAGTTAGAACCAGCTACTGATGAGCTCATTGACTGAGACTCTTCTGAATCGGTGTATGCATAAGCTACCGACCAGTCAAGACCGAAGTCATAAGAGTGGCTCAACGCAAGTGACAAGTTCAACTGGCTACCAGCATCGTCAGCATTGGTTAACTGATAATCACCTTCACGACCATTCGGGTTGGTGTACACAGGACGACCGTCAGATGCCACGCCAACTTGCTCGAATGCTAAGTCGATGATTGCTGCAGAGTCTTTACGCTTGGTGTAAAGAATGTCACCCATCAAGACCATTTGGTTTTCAAAGGTGTAAGTTGCACCTAATGCGTATTTCCACTCGCTTGGAATTTCGAAGTTCGGGTCAAACGAGTTCACTGGGCTGTTGCCGCTAGCGTTAGCAACTGCATCGTACATTGATTGTGGTACGTCGTAGAATGGACGGCCGCTACCTGACAAATCAACAGCGTTCAAATCAACGCCACGCTCTTGCAATTGGATTTGCGTAATACCATCGTTTTGATAGTTGTTTGCAATCCAAACGTTCGGGTTACCACCTGAGTAAAGACCGAAACCACCACGTACTTCTAACTCAAGCGTTGGTTTCCAGTTGAAACCGACACGTGGTTGTAATAAACCTTCGCCATCGAAGTTGGTTGAGTTGCTGTAACCATACAAATCGATGAAGTTTTGGTTTTCACGTGGCAAGTCATCGCTGGTGTACCAGTCGTAACGAAGACCGTAAGTCAACGTCAAGTCTTGCTCGTACATGTAGTATTCGTCTTGTACGTAAAGGGTATTGATTTCGTACTGGAACGCACCTGCTGCTTCTTCAGGGTTGTTGGTGCCAGCAGCGCTACCGTAGTAGATACGGTCAACGATACCTTGACGGAACAAGTCGATAGCTGCATTTGGATCGTTGCTATCACGTGGAATATAGATGCGGTATTCACCACCACGTGCGTGCTGCACGAATAGGTTGTATACGTCTAACTCTTCACGTTCGAAACCAGCGGTAATAACGTGGTCACCCATGAAGTAGTTACCAGCTAACTTGATGTAGCGCGTATCGTAGTAAAGCTTGTTCGCTTGACGCGAGTCATCAGCACCTAAGAATACAGTTGCGCTATCTTCGATACCGTCGTTGTCGTGGTCAAAACGAGTTTCGATTTGAACTTCACCGAAATCTTTTGGACCCAAAGTAACTTGGCGGTTATCAACTTTCTGGTAGCCAGCACGAACTTCAGTTGAGAAGTTATCTGTCCAGTTTGAGTAGAATTCACCAACGTATGAAGTTAACTCAGTACCACGGTCATAGTAGTGGTTTGAGAATTCATATGCCCAAGAATCTGACTGACGGATGTTACCGCCGTCGTTCCAGTTGTAAGTGAACGCTGCACGGTGCGCATCGTTGATCTGCCAGTCTAATTTAAGCAACAATTTCTCGTCTTCTACTGGTGCAGAAGCGATTGGGTCGCCAACTTCATAGCCGTAAACTTCACGAGCGATTTGTGCAATTTCGTCTACCTGTGCTTGCGACACACCATAGATTGGGTTACCTGCAGTTGGGTCATCGCCAGCGCCGTTATCAAACTTCACCGCACCTTCGTATTTTTCATACGCAGCGAAGAAGAATAATTGGTCTTCTAAGATTGGACCACCAACACTGAAGCCGTAGCGTTTTTCGTTGAAGTCGCCTTGCTCAAGTTTGGTATCTTCAATTTTGTCACCACGCATATCTTGGTTGGTGTAATCGAAGAAAACGCTTCCGTGGAATTCGTTCTGACCAGACTTGGTTACAGCGTTGATGTTACATGCGGTAAAACCACCGTATTTCACATCAAATGGTGCTAATTCAACAGCAACCTGCTCGATGGCATCATAAGCAAACGGCATACGCTCAGTTGGGTAACCATTTGAGTTCAAGCCGAAGTTGTCGTTCATACGAACGCCGTCAACAGTCAAGCTGTTGAAACGTGGGTTTGCACCACCACACTGAATACCATCACCGTAGGTTTCATCGATATAGATACGTGGGTCGATACGCACGATATCTTTGATGTCACGGTTGATAGCTGGCGCTTCTTCAAGGTCACGCAAGCTGAAGTTGCTTGCTGGGCCGGTGCCGCCATAGTTGTTGTTCAACATTGAGGTGCCAGTTACAGCAATACGCTCAACATTGCTTTCAACCATCAGGTTAACGTTCGCCGTTTCACCCAAGGTTAAGTAAACTTCTTGTTCTTTGGTCGCGCCAGTTGTTGGGTCAGTTACCGTGATAACGTATGGACCGCCAACAGCCAAACCACGAGCAGAGAAAGTACCTGTCTCGTTGGTTGTTAAAGTACGCGATGCGCCAGTACGCGTATCGGTAATTACTACTTCAGCGTTAGCCAGCGTGCTGCCGGTATTTGAAGTAATAACACCACGCAATGCAGAGGCTGTGTCTTGCGCATATGCAGTGGCCGAAAGGCCCATTGCGATAGCAACAGCTGCTGCGATACGTGTTTGTTTGCAGTTAAACATGTTGATGTTTCCCTTGGGTTGTGGTTTTACAGTAAGAAAAAACTTCTGGATTGGTTGGCTCGAACGAAGCGTTCTTTGCCGAATTAGAGTTTGAGTTGTTTACGACTACAGAATGAATAAATGAGGTAACAGAAGAAATGATGAACAACGAAAAACATACACACCAACGACAGGAATTGCTCCAATATCGTTGCATGCGATAAGTTGAATTTCGCCACCCGTGACTCATTTTTTCGTCCTATAACCTAGACAATGACGAGATCAGGTAAAAACTGCAATATAATGACCTGAATCCACCGATGTGGATTTATAGCATCGTACTGTGTCAAAAATATGACACTATTTTACGCAATATTTTTTACAATTGCATCGTATAAATTGAACCTTTATGCTTTTTGTCTGTCGTAGCATGCCCGCAAAAGGATAGTTCGTTCCGATGAAATTCCGTACAGCCCTTATTTTATCTTTCTCTGCGCTTTATTTAGCAGGATGCGATATGCCCCCAGAAAAAATTTCAGAGCCCGCTTCACTGCGCGTTGCCACGTTTAACGTGAGCATGGATGCCAGTAATTATTTATCGAATGACCAAGTGCAAACCCAAGGCGCCACCGCGCTTACTGATGCTTTAGCGCAGCAACACCCACAAATCAAAGCCATTGCTGAAATTATTCAGCACACGCGCCCAGATGTTTTAGTGTTGAATGAGTTCGATTATGTTGATGCGAGTCAAGGTGTTGATGTTTTTCGCCGCGACTACCTGCAACAAAGTCAGAACGGGGAATCGCCAATTGATTACCCATATGTATATTTAGCGCCGGTGAACACCGGTGTGCCAAGCCCATTTGATTTAAGCGGTGATGGCGTGGCCAGTGGCACCGGCAATGATGCCTGGGGCTTTGGTTGGTATCCGGGCCAATACGGTATGGTGCTGCTATCTAAATATCCAATTCAAACCGACGCAGTGCGCACGTTCCAACTATTCAAGTGGAAAGACATGCCGGGTGCGCTAGCACCGTTGCAACCGAATACGTCAGAACCATTTTATAGTGCAGAAGCTTGGCAACAATTTCGACTAAGCTCAAAGTCGCACTGGGATGTACCGATTGAAGTCAAAGGGCACCAATTGCATCTTTTGGTTAGTCACCCAACGCCACCGGTGTTTGATGGTAAAGAAGATCGTAACGGCCGTCGGAACTTCGATGAGATTCGTTTCTGGGCTGACTACATTCAGCCACATCTTAGTGACTATATTTATGATGACAATGGCACGAAAGGTGGGCTAGGCGAACAACAGGCGTTTGTGATTGCCGGCGATTTAAATGCATCTGTTGAGAGCGAGGACAATGTACCTGGCGCGATTGCACAATTATTAGAGCATCCGTTAGTCAATGCTGAACAGACGCCAACGAGTGTGGGCGGCGCGCAACATACCCCTGATAATCAGCAAGCCGCAACGCATACCGCTGGTTGGCGCAAACGCGCCGATTACGTGTTGCCATCGGTATATGGTATCGAATTAATTCAATCAGGTGTGTTCTGGCCTGCCGCTGGTGATCCGAAAGCAGAACTGGTGCAAACGCGAGGTGCTTCTTCTGATCATCGACTGGTGTGGATAGACATTCAATTAAAATAAATGACACAAATTTGGTGAGTTTCATAAAAGTGTCATAAAGTATCGTGATAATCAGCCGTGCCAAAAACAAATTTAGGTGACGCAGATGTCCAGAAAGATACTGATTGTTGAAGATGAAGCGCCGATTCGCGAAATGCTCAGCTTTGTCATGGAACAGCACGGCTATCAAGCAATTGAAGCGGGTGATTATCAAGCCGCTCTAGAAAAGGTTGTTGAGCCTTTTCCAGATATGATTTTACTCGACTGGATGATTCCAGGTGGCTCTGGTATTCAGTTAGCGAAGAAGCTAAAAGGCGATGATTTTACCCGCGCTATCCCAATTATCATGCTCACCGCCCGTGGTGAAGAAGAAGATAAAGTGCGTGGCCTAGAAGTGGGCGCCGATGATTACATGACTAAGCCGTTTTCACCGAAAGAACTCATGGCGCGCATGCGTGCGGTGTTTCGTCGGGTTGCCCCAACGGCGCTTGATGAACCGCTTGAGATTGAAGGTTTGCGTTTAGATCCGGTATCGCATCGAGTGACAGCATATAACGATCGGCTTGATATGGGACCAACCGAATTTAAATTACTCCACTTCTTTATGACGCACCCTGATCGGGTGTATAGTCGAGAGCAGTTACTAGATCATGTTTGGGGAACCAACGTATATGTTGAGGACCGCACTGTCGATGTTCACATTCGTCGCCTTCGCAAAGCGTTGGAAGCGCATGGACATGATCGCTTGGTACAAACCGTACGCGGTGTCGGTTACCGTTTTTCAAAAAGCTAAACGGAGCCGACCTTAAGCATGGATCGTCGTTATTCCGTCCTCTTTATTTTGAAAGGCCTACTGTGGTTTATTGTCCCAGTAGGCTTTTTCGGTTGGTTGCTCGGTTACTTCTGGGCAACGTTAGCTCTAGCACTTATTGCGTTGGTTGTTTGGCACTATTATTACCAATACAAATTAGTTGATTGGCTGTGGCATCGCCGCACAATGTTGCCACCAAGTGCACCGGGTAGCTGGAGTTATATCTACGATGGTATTTATCGCACCCAACGTCGAAGCCAACAACGTCGCCGTGCATTAGCGCGATTATTGCGACGCTTTCGTGAAGCATCGGAAGCAATTCCAGATGCTGCGATTGTGTTTCGCAAAGACGGCGGCCTCATTTGGTGTAACAAATTAGGCCAATTCTATTTTGGCCTGAAGTGGCCGGCCGACACAGGTATTCGTCTTTCCAACTTGATTCGTCACCCAGAATTCATTGCCTATTTGCAGAAGGGCGATTTTAGCGACGACATTCATCTGCCATCTCCGGTGCGCGAAGATGTAGAACTTGAAGTTCGTATCATGCCTTATAGCGATGACCAATATTTATTGATGGCACGTGATGTGACGCAGCTCAAACAACTCGAGCAAATGCGCAAAGACTTCGTGGCCAACGTCTCACATGAACTGAAAACGCCATTAACCGTATTGCAAGGTTACCTCGAAATGCTGGATGAGCCGGCTTCGCTGCCACCAGCGATGCTAACTAAGGCGGTTACCGACATGCAGGCGCAAAGCGAACGTATGCGCAACTTGGTTGATCAGCTCCTATCGTTATCGCGTATGGATGTGCATCGTACCGATATGTTTGAACGTACTGTCAACGTACCGGCCATGTTAGAGGTTATAAAAAATGATGCCGAACGCTTAAATCAAGACAAGCAACATACGTTGGTGTTTGATATTGCAGATATCCAATTGCACGGTATTGAAGATGAATTGCGTAGCGTATTTTCAAATTTAGTCACCAACGCGATTCATTACACCCAACCGCATGGTGAAATCAAAGTAACCTGGAAAATGGTCGGGCAAGACGCCGAGTTCGCGGTGCAAGACAATGGCCCGGGTATTCCTGCCGAACATGTCGGCCGTTTAACTGAACGTTTCTATCGTGTGGACAAAGACCGCAATAGTAAAAAAGGCGGCTCTGGATTGGGCTTAGCGATAGTCCAACAAGCGCTTGAACATCATCACAGCCGGCTTATTATTGATTCTGTTGTGGGGCGCGGATCCAAGTTCTCTTTCCGTATTTCTGAAGAGTTGGTCATTAAGCGTTCGTGATAAAAAATGACACTTTTGTCATAAATGTCACAATACTGTCACATTGACTCACTAAACTTGACTCCAGTTACTGATTAAAACCGTCGGTAGAAACCGACAAAACATCACGATTGGAGTCAACTATGAAATTCAAATCGGCATTAATTACCGCTGCAGTTGCAGGTTTAATTAGTTTTTCTGCAAGCGCACAAAAAGCAACGGACAACCTACCAGAATATGAAAAAGTAAGTGGTCTTTCAGGCAACCTTTCGTCAGTAGGTTCAGACACCCTAGCAAACATGATGACCTTCTGGTCAGAAGAGTTTAAGCGTTTATACCCGAACGTTAACATGCAAATCCAAGCGGCTGGTTCTTCAACTGCGCCACCTGCGTTAACTGAAGGTACGTCAAACTTTGGCCCAATGAGCCGCGCGATGAAAGCGAAAGAAATCGAAGCTTTTGAAAAGCGTCACGGTTACAAGCCAACGCAAGTTCGCGTAGCGATTGACGCATTAGCCGTATTCGCACACAAAGATAACCCAATTGAAGGTTTAACCATTGCTGAAGTGGACGCAATCTTCTCAAGCACGCGTTTGTGTGGTGCAAATGAAGAAGTGCGCCGTTGGGGCGATTTAGGTTTAACGGGTAGCTGGGAAAACCGTGACCTGCAATTATATGGTCGCAACTCAGTATCAGGCACTTACGGTTACTTTAAAGAAGTCGCGTTGTGTGACGGTGATTTCCGCAATAACGTGAACGAACAGCCAGGTTCAGCGTCAGTGGTACAGTCGGTATCAACTTCACTGAACGCCATTGGTTACTCAGGCATTGGTTACATGACTTCTGGTGTGAAAACTGTACCTCTAGCAGTTGAAGAAGGCGCCGAGTACGTTGACGCAACCACTGAAAACGCGTTAGCGGGTAAATACCCACTGTCACGCTTCTTATACGTTTATGTAAACAAGCATCCAAACAAACCGCTTGACCCAGCGACTGCAGAATTCTTGAAAATGGCTTTATCTAAAACTGGTCAAGAAATTGTCGATAAAGACGGTTACATTCCACTTCCACGCGTTGTGGTTGAGCAAGAGCTTGAAAAGCTTGGCTTGAACTAAGACTTAAGAAAGACGAAAGCCCGCATATTGCGGGCTTTTTTTATACCTGTATCTGCCGCATAATTGGTTGCTGTAACGAAATTAACGTTTCGGTGGCCTGAATTTCCTCAATGGGTTGAATTTTGTTGATCAGTAAGTTTTGAAGATCATCAATTGAGCGCACCATCACTTTAATAAAAATACTATATTGGCCGGTGGTGTAGTGGGCTTCTACGACTTCGGGCAAGGCATTCAACTGCGCTAATGCGCTCGGGTAATCGCCGGCGCGCGCTAAATTAATACCGATAAAACAGCACACATCGTAACCAAGTTTGCGTGCATCAACGTGCACGTGGGTACCTGTAATAATTCCCGCTTGGCGTAATTTCTCTACCCGCACATGAATTGTGGCGGGGCTAACGCTATGTTGCTTGGCAATTTCTGCATAAGAAATCCGCGCGTTGTCTTGCAGCGTGCTAATTATCGCTTTGTCTAAATTGTCGATCATCTAATTTCTCGTCTGAATGCTTATATTGTTTTAAATAATATCTAATATTTTTAACTATGAATGCAAATAAATAATCGTGCAACAGTTTATTGGTTAGATGGTATTGAAGTAAGTATTGATCAGGGTTTAATTTGTTTAATAACGAATAACGAATAACGAATAACGAATAACGAATAACGAATAACGAATAACGAATAACGAATAACGAATAACGAATAACGACCATTATCGGGTAACCACCATTAACAGCGCTTTGCGCTACCCGGCGTGAAACGCCGGGCGACGAGGATTTGACATGTTGAAGCAGCAACAGAGAATTGCCGAGATCAAACAACGGATGACTGAATTGTTATGTACCACTTTGAACCTGACTGAAGTGCAGGCACCGCTGATGGTGCCGAGCGATGCTGGCGTACAAGATAATTTAAGTGGCGCAGAGCACGGCGTGTCAGTGCATGTGAAAGCTGAACAACGAGATTATGTGATTGTGCACTCACTCGCGAAATGGAAGCGCAGCGTGTTGGCGCATTACGGATGCCAAGCGGGTGAGGGCGTGATCGCACAAATGAAGGCGATTCGCGCCCACGAAGAGCAGTTAACTGAGCGGCATTCCGTTCTGGTTGAACAATGGGATTGGGAGCAAGTGATCACATCGAGTGAGCGCTCACTAACAACATTGCAGAGAACGGTCAGTGATATCTATCAATCCTTAAGCCAATTAATGCGAGAGGTGGCACCAGAACATACTGATCAACTCGCATCGCAGGTGGTATTCATTCATGCCGAACAACTCCGCAAGATGTATCCATTGCTGACCCCGAAAGAACGTGAACGCGAATTCACCAAGTTACATAAAGCCGTATTTATTATTGGTATCGGTGGTGAACTGGCTGATGGTTCATTACATGACGCGCGTTCGCCAGATTACGATGACTGGAGTACCTGTGTTTCCTATTCAACACATTCACAACCGTTACCCGGTTTGAATGGTGATTTGTTGGTTTGGCATGCGCCCATTGATGACGCATTGGAGTTGTCATCAATGGGCATTCGGGTCAACGCTGAAGCACTCAAACGCCAAACCGAACAGCGCAAATGCGAGGCGATATTGCAGCAACCATGGCACCAAGATTTATTAAGCGGACTTCTTCCAGAATGTATTGGTGGCGGTATCGGTCAGTCGCGTGTTGCCATGTGGGTGTTACAACTTCCTCATATCGCCGCAACACAAGCTCCACAGCTAAATTGGCAGTATTCAACAGGCGAAAAAATTCGTGCTGCATGACAGAAAAATGTCAGGAATATGACAGCACTGTAACAATACTGTCATAGAAAGGGTCTATACTCTGCTGCATCAAATTCATGTTAGATCATTTTTAGACTTGAAGAGGCAGCAATGGCGGCATCACAACGTGCAGAGTTGGGAGCCAGTAATGTGCGATTAATCAAAGACAAAGCTGCTCGCTGGGGGGTAACTCTTGGCGGCGGTTTAGTGTTAATGGCACTGCTACTGATATTCTTTTACTTGTTATATGTGGTTGAACCTATTTTCCGTGGTGTTGAAGTTGAACACCAGCAATCGTTTGCCGTGCCAGGGCAAGGTCAGACCGTTGCCATGGGTATGGAAGAGCAGTCTGAAATTGGCTATCGCTTTGCCGATAACGGTGAACTGAGCTTCTTTGCACTCAAGCAAAAGCCGGGCACCGATTGGCAACCTGGCCAAGTTTTACTGACCGAACAAGTTGCCGACGAGCCGACCGCATTTGCAGCTACTCAGCCGCAAAACAAGCGTTACGCTTATGCAGTGGCCAACGGTCAAGCGCGCGTTATTGAGCCAAAGTTTCGGTCGCAATTCACTAATGGTCGCCGCTTAACCACGCCAGTGGTTGGTTTCGCCAACGATGGTGATTTGGTTCAAGTTGATCCGCAACAACGCACCTTGAAACAGTTAGCCTATGAATATGATGGCGAATCACAACTGTTTGCAGCGGTAACAGCTGATGACAAAGTCATCGTCAATTTCCTACAAGCTAGCCGCAGCTTTCTCACTGGAACCGTTGAACTGCAATCAAAGTTTGCTGAACTGCCGATAACTGGAGCGGTTGATAACGTCAAAGTCACGCCTGACTTGTCGCAAGTGTTTGTGCGTCAAGGCAACCGTTTCTATGTGTTTGGTATTTCCCGCACAGGTAACGTCAGCGAGCGTCAAATATTAACCATTGACCGTCGCCGCTACGGCGATATCACCAGCATGCAGCTTTTGGCAGGGGCCAGCTCCGTGCTCTTTGGCCATGCCAACGGGCGTGTCACGCAATGGTTCGAAGTTGCTGGCGCCAATGGCCGCCAATATGAATACATTCGTGAGTTTCAGGCTGGCACTTCAGCAGTTACCGACATCATCGCTGAGTATTACCGTCGTACTTTTTATACCGTATCGGCCAACGGCGAAGTTGGCATTTTTCATACCACGTCTGAGGCTAATTTATATCGCGAAAATATCGATGGCATCAAAGCCGACCGCGTAGTGATTGACCCGCGCGCCAATACGTTATTGATGCAAAGCGGCGATGAGTTACATAGCTTTAATCTTGAGAATGAACATCCAGAGGTAACCTGGAGTGGCATTTGGCAAGAAGTTTGGTACGAAGGCTACCCAGAGCCACAATACGTTTGGCAGTCAACGTCGGGTTCAGATGATTTTGAACCGAAGTTTAGCCTTGTGCCAATTTCATTCGGTACCATCAAAGCTGCTGCTTACGCGATGCTATTTGCGGTACCGATAGGTTTAGCCGCAGCGGTTTACACAGCTTACTTTATGTCGCCAAGCGTGCGCAAAGTGGTGAAGCCAACTGTTGAAATTATGGAAGCTTTGCCAACGGTTATTTTGGGCTTCTTGGCTGGCTTGTGGTTGGCTCCGCTTATTGAACAATATTTACCCGGTATCGTCGCGACGATCATCCTGATACCGCTGGCGATAATTGCCTTTGCTGCCATCAGTACAGTCTTGCCAAAAACTTGGCGTAACCGTTTTACCGATGGCCGCGCAGCACTGATCTTACTGCCAATTGTTGCCTTTGTTGGTTGGTTATCATTTGAGTTGTCACCATGGGTTGAACAAGCCTTATTTGACGGCAACGTGCGTCAATATATAACGAATGAACTGGGTATTACTTTCGACCAACGTAATTCATTAGTCGTTGGTATTGCGATGGGGTTTGCCGTTATTCCGACCATTTTCTCGATTGCCGAAGATGCGGTGTTCAGCGTACCGAAGCACTTATCGAACGGTTCATTAGCATTGGGTGCGACCACCTGGCAAACACTGACCAAAGTTGTTCTATTGACTGCGAGTCCGGGTATTTTCTCGGCAGTCATGATGGGCTTAGGCCGTGCGGTAGGTGAGACCATGATCGTACTGATGGCAACCGGTAACACACCGATTATGGATTGGAATATTTTCGAAGGCATGCGCACATTGTCGGCCAATATCGCCGTTGAAATGCCAGAATCAGAGGTCGGTAGCTCGCATTATCGCATCTTGTTCTTAGCGGCCTTTGTATTGTTCATTTTTACTTTCGCGTTTAATACCGTCGCTGAGCTTGTGCGTCAGCGTCTACGCGAAAAATATAGCTCGATGTAAGCGTGAGGATGTCCATGAATAAATGGTTTAAATCAGGAAAACCTTATATTTGGCTTACTGCGGGCGCGGTAAGTGTCAGCTTAATCGCTGTGCTTGGCTTATTGGCACTGATAGCGTGGCGGGGCTTGTCATTCTTTTGGCCGGCAGCCATTCATGAAGTTGAAGTGCAGGCGAACGATGGCTCAACTCGTGTGATCATTGGCGAAGTTTATGACCGCGAAGAAGTGCCGATTTCACGACTACAAGAATCGGGCGTTACCCTTGAAGGCTTTGAGGGCGAGATGCTTGAGCGTAAGTTGTTTAAAGTGGGTAACCGCGAGTTTGTGCCACTCGATTTTATGTGGGTGATGCAACCGCAGATTATTCGCGACGAAACACCACAAGACTTAGCCGTTTTAGAACGCTCAAAAGACGGCAACTTTTATGGTTACGTGGTGGATGTGCTCGAAAATGGCGAGTCAGTGGCGAACTCTGAAAATCTACGCGAAGTATTGTTTGAACGTATCGAGCGCGCAGTTGAGTTCAACGAAAAGGCCAGCGACCTGCAGCAAGGGCCAATCGGTGCGATTAACTATGAGCTCAACCAATTACGGCTAGAAGCGCGAGCACTGGACCTTGAAGGTCAGTTGACGGAAGCTGAGCAACAACGTTTGGCAGCCGAAGAACAGGCGTTGAACGAACAGTATAAAGTGCTCGAAAAAGAGCTGTTTGCATATCGTGAAGCGGCCAGTCGTGACAGCGTGGTGATGCGTGACATGCGCGGCGTGGATGTGACGATTCCAATGTATCGCGTGCTTGACGCAACGTTCCCGAATGATATGGGCGTACTGAGCAAAGTCGGTCACTTCTTTGTGCAAATCGGCAAGTTTGTGTCGGAAGATCCGCGTGAAGCAAACACGGAAGGCGGTGTATTCCCAGCGATTTTCGGTACTGTCTTCATGGTACTGCTCATGTCGGTTATCGTGACGCCATTTGGTGTTATCGCTGCGGTTTACTTGCACGAGTACGCCGGTAAAAATGCTATCACGAGGCTGATTCGTATCGCGGTGATTAACCTCGCCGGCGTACCGTCGATTGTTTATGGTGTGTTTGGTTTAGGTTTCTTCGTATACATGGTGGGTGGCACACTCGACCAAATCTTTTACCCAGAAGCATTGCCAAGCCCAACCTTTGGTACGCCTGGGGTGATGTGGTCAGCGATTACGTTGGCAATTCTGACATTGCCGGTGGTCATTGTATCTACCGAAGAGGGCTTGTCGCGCATACCAAGTACATTGCGCGAAGGTAGCTTGGCACTCGGTGCCACGAAAGCTGAAACCTTATGGCGCATTATTTTGCCGATGGCATCGCCGGCTATTATGACTGGATTGATCTTGGCCGTAGCGCGCGCCGCCGGTGAGGTTGCACCATTGATGCTGGTGGGTGTGGTGAAATCTGCACCGATGTTGCCGGTAGACGGTAACTTCCCGTACTTCCATTTAGATCGCAAATTCATGCACTTGGGCTTCCACATTTATGATGTCGGTTTCCAAAGCCCGAACGTTGAGGCCGCGCGTCCATTGGTATACGCCACCTCATTCTTGCTGGTTACGGTGATTGTCGGGTTAAACCTGACCGCTATTGGCGTGCGTAACCATTTACGTGAAAAATATCGCTCTCTTGAACATTAAGGTTAAACATTATGATTTCGGTTACTCCGAACACTAGCAATGTCGAATCATTAGATTTAGCAAACTTAACGCCAGAGCAAACCGCGTTAGAAATTCGCAACCTCAACTTACATTATGGGGAAGCGCAAGCGCTGTACGATATCTCGATGAACATTCCGAAGAATCGTGTCACCGCATTTATCGGTCCATCGGGCTGCGGTAAATCAACCTTGTTGCGTTGTATCAACCGCATGAACGACCTCGTAGAAATTTGCCGTGTCAAAGGCGAAATCCTGTTGCATGACAAGAACATCTACGACAAA
The DNA here is from genome assembly GCF_004214835.1 of Pseudidiomarina tainanensis. Lineage (GTDB taxonomy): Bacteria > Pseudomonadota > Gammaproteobacteria > Enterobacterales > Alteromonadaceae > Pseudidiomarina > Pseudidiomarina tainanensis. The sequence continues at coordinate 157,826 of NZ_PIQJ01000003.1, forward strand.
AACGTGGATGTAGCTGAGTTGCGTCGCCGCGTTGGTATGGTGTTTCAGCGTCCAAACCCATTCCCGAAATCGATTTATGAGAACGTGGTATACGGCATGCGTCTGCAAGGTGTGAACGATCGCCGCACCTTGGATGAAGTGGTTGAGCGTTCATTGAAAGGCGCCGCGCTGTGGGATGAAGTGAAAGACCGTTTAAACGAATCGGCTTTCGGATTATCCGGTGGTCAGCAGCAGCGCTTGGTAATTGCGCGTGCGATTGCCATTGAGCCAGAAGTGTTGCTGTTAGATGAACCAACATCAGCATTGGACCCAATCTCAACCTTGACGATTGAAGAGCTGATTACTGAACTGAAAGAAAAATATACCGTGGTTATCGTCACGCACAACATGCAACAAGCCGCACGTGTGTCTGATCAAACGGCATTTATGTATATGGGTAAATTGATTGAATATGCAGACACCAACACGCTGTTCACGACCCCAGCCCAAAAACAAACCGAAGATTACATTACCGGACGTTACGGTTAATAGGAGCGCAGGCAATGGATAAACTCAATATGAGCCGGCATATTTCCGGAAAATTTAACGAAGAGCTTGAAGCAGTCCGTAACCAAGTATTGAATATGGGCGGCTTGGTTGAGCAGCAATTGCGTGACTCGCTGCATGCCATTGAAAAGTCAGACCACGAACTGGCTGAGCAAATTTTGCAGCGTGACTACAAAATTAATGCGTTGGAAGTTCAAATTGATGAAGCGTGTGTGCAAATCATTGCAAAACGTCAGCCAGCGGCAAGTGACTTGCGCTTAATCATCGCGATTTTCAAGACGATTTCTGATCTTGAGCGTATCGGCGATGAGGCAGAACGTATTGCGCGGGTTGCACTCGAGAGCTTCAACAACGACCAACAGCAATTCTTGGTCAGCCTAGAAAATCTCGGCCAGCAAGTATTAGCAATGTTGCATGGTGTATTGGATGCATTTGCACGTATGGATTTGGACGCGGCGTTTGAAGTGCACCAAATGGATGCGCAAGCCGACCGTCAATACGAGGCGCTGACACGTCAGCTGATGACCTACATGATGGAAGATCCGCGCGGGATTCCAAAAGTCATGAATGTATTGTGGTCAGCACGTTCATTGGAACGTATCGGCGACCGTTGTCAGAATATCGCCGAGTACATTATTTTCTTCGTGAAAGGTAAAGACGTACGACACGTTTCTCCTGAATCGATGGAGCAAACGGTAAAAGGCGCGCGTTAACGCTGTAATTAATACAGCACGCGCGCTTTGATAGTGCCGTCGATATCACGCATTGCTACCAGTAAATCATCGGCAATGGTGCTTTTCGGCGGCGTTTCTATATCAATCACTACATAACCGACTTTGCTATCGGTTTGCAGATACTGACCCGAAACGTTGATATTTTGCTCGGCCAATAATTGGTTAATGCGGGTTAGCATACCAGGGCGGTTGTGGTGAATGTGTAGCAAGCGGCGCGAGCCTTCATGTGCAGGCAATGCCACCTCAGGGAAATTCACTGCTGATAAAGTCGAGCCGTTATCGGAATAACGCACTAATTTACCCACCACCTCAATGCCAATGTTTTCTTGTGCTTCTTGCGTTGAGCCACCAATGTGTGGGGTCAAAATACAGTTATCTAAACCACGTAATGGCGATTCAAACTGCTCATCGTTACCTTTCGGTTCAACCGGGAATACGTCAATCGCCGCGCCGGCTAAATGTCCTGATTTTAACGAATCTGCCAAGGCATTGATTTTCACCACGGTGCCGCGAGAAGCGTTAATAAATACCGCACCTGGTTTCATCTGGGCTAACTCTTGAGCGCCAATCATCCATTGCGTTTGTGGTGTTTCTGGCACGTGCAACGTCACCACATCGGCTTGCTTCAACAGTTCATTTAGACTGCTCACCTGTAAGGCGTTACCGAGCGATAATTTTGTTTCGATATCGTAATAGCGAACCTGCATACCCAGCTGCTCTGCCAAAATACCCAGCTGTGTGCCAATGTGGCCATAACCAACAATGCCAAGCACTTTACCGCGCACTTCAAATGAACCTTTGGCGGCTTTGTCCCAACCACCGCGATGCGCCGCCGCGTTTTTCTCTGGAATTCGGCGCAGCAACATAATGATTTCCGCTAGCACTAGCTCAGCAACGCTTCGAGTATTCGAAAATGGTGCATTGAAAACGACCACGCCGTTATCGCGCGCGGCTTCGAGGTCAACCTGATTGGTACCAATACAAAAACAGCCTACAGCAGCAAGCTTCTCGGCTTTTGCAAAGACTTTAGCAGTTAGTTGAGTGCGTGAACGAATGCCAATAAAGTGCACATCTTTAATTGCTTCACACAGCTCGTCTTCATTCAGTGACGTTTTCAGCGTTTTGATATTGCTGTAGCCATGCTGTTTAAGCACCTCGACCGCGCTGTCATGCACACCTTCAAGTAACAGAATTTGAATGCGTTCTTTGGCCAGAGATACCTGTGGTGCTGCTGGGGTGTTCATAGTTACTCCATGAATTGCAAACCGTCAGGGCTTGCGATAATCGCGATATTGGCGCCGCGCTTGGCGAATAGGCCGTTAGTGACCACACCTACAATACTATTCAATTGTTGCTCAAGTTGAACAGGGTTTAAGATATCAAAGTTGTGAATGTCCAGAATGACATTGCCGTTGTCGGTCACAAAACCTTGACGCCACACTGGGTCACCGCCAAGTTTGACGATTTCGCGAGCCACATAGGAGCGCGCCATCGGAATCACTTCAACCGGGATAGGGAAGCGACCCAAGCGGCCAACCACTTTGCTTTGGTCGGCAATACAAACAAATTTGTCAGCGACTGCGGCAATAATTTTTTCGCGGGTTAATGCACCGCCACCGCCTTTGACCATGCGCATGTGCTCGTCAATTTCATCAGCCCCATCAATGTACACCGGCAAGTCAGCTACGTTATTAAGCTCAACCACTTCAATGCCGTGGGCTTTCAAACGCTCGGTGGATGCTTCTGAACTCGATACCGCCGCCTCAATATCATTTTTCATGGTTGCCAGCGCATCAATGAAAAAATTAACGGTAGAGCCGGTACCCACGCCGATAATTGAATTGGGTTGGACGTACTTCAGTGCGGCTTCAGCAGCTTGCTTTTTTAGATCATCTTGCGAGGTGGTCATGGCGGAATCCATAGTCAGTTGTCTATGGCGGTTTAGTATACAGTTTTAGCCTCGGAAATCCCACACTTTCGAGGGGGTAATGACCATCGAAAGCGGCACGTCCCATGGCTGTACTGGTAATTCGTGAACATATTGGCAATCCAGTGCCAGCCCAATTGGCAGCACATTGATTTTACCCTGTCGCCAAGCACTTAAGGTACGATCATAAAAGCCACCGCCCATGCCCATGCGGTTGCCTGTGGCGTCAAACCCGACTAACGGTACCAGTAGCACATTCAACTGGTCGAGTGGAGTCACATGACGCACGTCGAGTTCCGGCTCAGGGATACCAAAACGGTTATGTGTCCATTGGGTGGTCTGGTTGAGCTGTATAAACAGCAAATGCCAAGCGCGAAACGGATGCAAAATCGGCAACGACAACTGATGTTCATGTGCCATAAGCCGCTGGTTAATGGCATGGGTGGGTAACTCAGCTTTCACGCTAAAATAACTGCCAATGTGGCACGGTTGCTGCAGTTCCGGCAATTGCAGTAAGTGTTCACCGACTTGCAACGCCGCATCATCTCTAGCTGCGTTAGAAAGACTCGCGCGTGCGTCGAGTAGTTGGCGGCGTAATTGCTGTTGGGTCACGGCGCTGATATCCTTGCTGAACAACATAATTAAAATAATAGTGAGTGCTTTCCATGATACGCCAATTTCTAAGTATGTTAACCCTGTCGCTGGCCATCAGTACGGCAGCGCAAGCAGCACCGCCAAAAGCGCCAGAGCGCGGCGACCAAGGGGCGGGCCCATATGATCGCTTAATCATTCGCGGCGCTACGTTAATTAACGGTGAAGGTGCGCCGCCGCAGGGGCCTGTGGATATCGTGATTGAAGATGACCGCATCGTGAACGTGGTGAGTGTTGGCTATCCGGGCGTACCGATTAAAGATGATCGTCGCCCACTGGCAGGTCCGAACGATCAAGAAATTGATGCACATGGCAAGTACGTGTTGCCAGGCTTTGTTGAAATGCACGGCCATATTGGTGGGTCGGCCGAAGGTATTCCGGCTGAGTATGTCCTGAAACTTTGGCTGGCACACGGCATCACCACGGTACGCGAACCGGGCAGCTTCAATGGCCTTGATTGGACGAAATGGCACCAAGAAAAAGCCGAAGAAAATGATATCGTTGGACCGCGCATTATTCCTTATGCAGGATTTGGTATGGGGGCTGAAGATCCCATCTTCAACGGTGAGCAAGCCCGTGATTGGGTGCGTAAAATCAAACGTCAAGGCGCTTCGGGTATCAAGTTTTTTGGCGCCACGCCAAAAGTTATGGCGGCAGCGTTAGATGAAGCGAAAAAGCAAAACCTTGGCACCATGATGCACCATGCGCAGCTGAATGTCGTGCGTACCAGCGTGATTGATTCGGCGCGTTTAGGTCTTGGTAGTATGGAGCACTGGTACGGTTTACCAGAAGCGTTATTTACCGGTCAGCGGATTCAGAATTATCCCGCCGATTACAACTACAACAACGAGCAAGACCGCTTCCGCGAAGCTGGGCGGCTTTGGGCGCAAGCTGCTGAGCCGGGTTCGGAGCAGTGGAATAAAGTACGCGATGAACTGATTGCATTGGATTTTACAATCAACCCAACGTTGACGATTTATGAAGCAAGTCGTGACCTGATGCGTGAACGCCGCGCGATTTGGCACGAAGAATACACCTTGCCGCAACTTTGGGATTTTTTCACCCCAAGCCGCTATGCCCATGGGTCATATTGGTTTGATTGGACCACCGATGAAGAAGTCGCGTGGCGTAAAAACTATCAGTTATGGATGACGTTCTTAAACGACTTTAAAAATCATGGCGGCCGTGTCACCACAGGTTCTGATGCGGGTTATATCTACAAAATTTATGGCTTTGCCTATATTCGCGAGCTGGAATTATTGCGTGAAGCCGGCTTTAACGCATTGGAAGTGATTCAATCAGCAACGTTAAATGGCGCTGAAGCGCTTGGTCTCGATGACCAAATTGGTAGCGTAGTGCCCGGCAAAAAGGCCGACATGATCATCGTCGACGAAAATCCTTTGGCCAATTTCAAAGTGTTATACGGCACAGGTCATTATAGGCTTGACGACAATAATCAGCCGATGCGCACCAAAGGCATCCGCTACACCATCAAAGATGGCATTGTCTACGACGCCCAACAACTCCTCGCCGACGTCCGCGAAATAGTGAAAAGCGAAAAGCAAAAGCGTTAATCGTGTTTCGTGCGCTTCGCTGTTCGTCCGCTTCGCTGTTCGAATAGTGAGCGTAGCGAACGTACTAACAGCGAACGAAGTGAGCGCACGAATAACGAATAACGTTTTTTGAAAGGGTGACTACCCGGAATGCCGCTGCGTGCCTTGGCCCTTGAACCCACTGGTTCAAGGCGGGGCGCAATTGAAACGGCCGCAGGCTTCTCGATACTAGTCGAGCTTGCTCAATAGCCGCCCAGTGAGCCCCTTTACTGCTAGCATCGGCTCAGGGACATCGGCGTGCTGGCGCACATCCCAGGCAGTCATAATCTGACTATTTTAACGTCCGGGGCGTTGTTCTGCCATGACTTGTTCGAGGGTTTCTTGCAGTAGTTTCAATTTTTCTTCGAGATCAGCGATGCGTTGTTGCTGACGCTTCTCGTCTTGGGCAAATTCATGGCACAAATTCAACCCGGCCATCACTGCAATTTGCTCGGGATTCGACAACTTGGTGTTGGTACGAATCGTTTCTAGCTTATTATTCAAGCGATCAGCAGCCTGCTGCAAAGCAACCTCTTGCCCCGGTGGGCAATTCACTTTGTAGTGACGTTCCATCAATCTTATGTCCATGGCGCGTTGACTCATGCCGCTTCCTCTGTGCTTGTACTATTCTTATGTTTAGAACTAACCATATTATGGCACGTCCTACGGGGCTTTGTCAGCTAGCCTGAACAGCTTTGCAATGGTAGGATGTGCGTAAAGAACGTAAAGAGTACAACGCTTATGTCAGACTTAGGTAGCAGTTCAGCTAACCCATTGAGTTACGACCGTTTATCAGAATTTTTTGAACAAAACGGAATTTTATCCAACGCCGCCGAAGTACACGGCATTCTCACCGGCATGATAGCGGGTGGTGCAAGTATTGAGGGTGATGACTGGTTATTGCTATTAAGTGATTTAATTCATGAAGGACAGTCATTTAAACCCGCGGTGCGCGAACGCATGATCGAAATGGCCAACGACATTTGTGCCAGCATGCGCGATCCCGACCTCGGTTTTAATTTATTACTGCCAAGTGATCATGAATCATTGTTGGAACGTTTAACCAGTATGATTAATTGGGTGCAATCCTTTCTCGTTGGTTTCGGTGTCAATCAAACTAACCTGACGGGGCTCTCAGACGATGTCCGCGAAGTCATCGACGATATGGTTGAAATTGCTAAGCTAGATTTTGCCGTTGATGAAGACGAAGAAGGCGAACGCGCATACTTTGAGGTCGTCGAGTATTTGCGAATCTCCGCTATGTTATGCTTCAACGAGCTGGGCCGAAAGGTCGGCGCAAGTTGCACAACCAACAAAGTATTGCATTAATTCATCACCTTAATCTGCTGTAGGTTCACATGTCTCACGCTATTGCTATTGAAGAGTACCAAAAGCGCCGCGCGCACCTGTTGGCGCGCCTCAAAAAAGTATCCGCGCATGCTGTCGCCGTTATTCCAAGTGCCCAATTGCAAACGCGCAGCCGTGATACCGAATTTCCATTTCGACAAGACAGTGATTTCTTTTATTTGACCGGATTCAACGAGCCGAACGCGTTATTGGTGTTGGCACCCCATGCTGATATGCCGGTACAACTCTATTGCCAGCCAACTAGTCCGCAAGAAGAAGTGTGGCACGGGCGTCGTTTAGGCGTTGACCGAGCTGTCGAAAAGCTAGGTGTTGACTTTGCTGCCAGCATTGACGATGTCGACGACCATTTGTATGCCTTACTCGATGGAGTCGAGCAGGTTTATCATTCACATGATAAGCCTGATTTAGCTGCTCAGTTATATAGCATTGCGGATGAATTGCGGGCGTCATCGAAGCAAGGTCATCAGGCACCACAAGCTTGGGTGGATATCAATCCGTGGTTGGCCGATATGCGCATTATTAAAAGTAACGCAGAGCTGGACTTAATGCGCGAAGCTGCACGAATCAGCGTGTTAGCGCACAAGCGAGCCATGTTATTTGCGAAGCCAGGTAAGTTCGAATATCAGGTCGCCGCTGAAATTCATCATGAATTTGCGATGCATGGCGCGCTGTCCCCAGCTTACGGCACCATTTGTGGCAGTGGCGAAAACGCCTGCATTTTGCACTACACCGAAAATGAATCAGAGCTCCGCGACGGCGATTTGCTGTTGATTGACGCAGGCGCTGAGTATCAAGGCTTCGCCGGTGATATCACGCGCACATTCCCCGTGAATGGGCGCTTTTCTGAGCCGCAAAAAGAGCTCTACAATGTGGTGCTCGCGGCTCAAGAAGCTGCATTGGCGACCTTGAAGCCCGGCAGTAATTTACCCACCGCCATGAAAGCTGCAGGTAAAGCACTAACCGAAGGTTTGCATGCGCTGGGAATCTTAAAAGGCAACCTGAGCAAGCTGGTTGCTGATGAAGCCTTCCGCCCATTTATGATTCACGGTTTAGGACATTGGCTTGGCTTAGACGTGCACGATGTGGGCACGTACACCCAAGAAGGCAAAAAGCGTAAGTTCGAGCCAGGTATGGTGCTAACCATCGAACCAGGAATTTATATTCCACAAGGCATGCCGAATGTGGATGAGAGATGGCACGGTATTGGTATTCGTATTGAAGATGATGTGATTATTACCGAAGATGGCCATGAAAACATGACCAGCGCTGTTCCGAAAACCGTGGCAGAGATTGAAGCATGGATGGCACAGTAAACTATCCAATCGCCATTGCTGGGGGCGGGCTAGTCGGCGCGCTCACCGCATTATTATTGGCGCGCGGTCGGCCGGATTGGCGGATTGCGGTATTAGAACCGCAGGCTCAAGGGCCTGCGCAAGACAAACGCACCATTGCGTTAGCGGCGGCGACAGTTGCCCTGCTGGAACAAATTGGCGTGTGGCAGAATCTAGCTACCGAAGCCAGCCCAATTGAACATATTCATGTCAGTGATCGCGGACATCTGGGTATGACCCGTTTGCATGCTACTCAGCATGGCGTTGCCGCAATGGGACAAGTGATATCCGCAGCACTATTAAATCGGGCGCTGTATGACGCCTGTTTACAACAGGCAAACATCGAGTGGCTTGGTGGTGCGTGGTTTGAGCATGCCGAACGCACGCGTGACGCTGTTACCGTTCATTTTAAACAGCATGATAGCGCCACCGAATTAACCACGCAGTTACTGATTGGTGCCGACGGACAACGCTCGCAAGTGCGCGAAGACGCCGGCATTGTTATGAAGCACACTGACTATCAGCAAGTGGGGATTATTGCGACTTTAAGGCTATCCGATGATCTCGGTGGTTGGGCCTATGAGCGCTTCACTGACACCGGACCAATCGCGTTGTTGCCATTACCCGATCAACAAGCCTCGCTGGTGTGGAGCTTAAGCCCTGAGCAAGCCGAGCAAACCATGCAACTCTCAAACGCCGAATTCTTAGTAGCATGTCAGCGTGCATTTGGGTATCGCGCCGGGCGTTTTACTGCGGTGCGAGACCGGGTGCAATATCCCTTGCAATTGCATTTAGCTGAATCCAACATTTGCCACCGAAGCGTGATCATCGGCAACGCTTCGCATACATTGCACCCGATTGCCGGCCAAGGTTTTAACCTCGGCGTGCGTGATGCGATTGAATTGAGTGCGTTGTTGATTGTGGCAGATGACCCAGGCAGTTACCGCCTATTAAGCGAGTATAACCAGCAGCGCCAAAGTGACTATCAGCGCATTATTGGGCTAACGGATAGCTTGGTGCGTGGGTTCTCAAATCAATATGTACCGCTTCTCATTGGTCGTAATCTAGCGTTGTTTGGGTTAGATAACCTACCACCCATACGTCATCTTTTCGCACGTCAAACCATGGGGTTTCGTAACGCATGAGTGGACCATTTAAAGCGCAAACAATTGTGATTGTCGGCGGCGGCATGATTGGCCTCAGCGCCGCGTTGGGTCTGCGGTTACAAGGGCATCGTTTGTTTGTCATCGAGCGCAGTGGGCGCCCAGAATATAGCGAGTCACCTGAGCTACGAGTCAGCGCTTTAGCGCACCACAGCCGCAAGTTATTGTGTGAATTGGGCGTGTGGCAACAATTACCGCAACAGCGTCTGGGCCCGTATACCGGTATGCAGGTGTGGGATCATGACAGCTTCGGAGAAATTGAATTTAAAGCTGCTGAAGTGGGTGCTGATGATTTGGGCGCTATTGTTGAAAACAAAGTGCTTGAGCAAGCCTTGTGGGACGCCGCCATTGCACAAGGCGTGCAGATTATTGCCGACGACGAAGTGGTCGAGCATCAGGTTACCGAGAGCCAAGTCACCGTGAAACTGCGGTCACAGCAACAATTGCAAGCGGATTATCTGATTGCTGCAGATGGCAACCGTTCACCTACCCGTGAACGCGCCAAGCTTCCGCTAAGCTTTTGGGATTACGAACAAACTGGCATTGTGGCGGTGATTAAAACCGAAAAGCTCCACGATGGCATTGCCCGCCAAGTGTTTTTGCCAACCGGACCGATTGCGTGGCTACCGCTGAACGATGCGCATTTGGTATCGTTGGTATGGTCAGCGGATACCGAAAAGGCGCAGCAATTATTAGCGCTGGATGAACACGCTTTTATGAACCAACTGCAGGCAGCCAGTGATCAGTGTCTCGGTAAATTGGAATTAGATTCGGTACGAGCCGGTTTTCCGCTGCGCATGCAATACGCTCAGCGTTGGCTAGAGCAACGTCTCATACTGATTGGTGATGCTGCGCACAGCATTCATCCGCTAGCTGGGCAGGGGGCAAACCTTGGCTTCGGCGACGTGGTTGATTTGCTGCCGGTGTTTGCCGCTAACCCGAATCACCGCGAGTTGCGTGCGTGGGAGCGCAAGCGTAAGGCCGCGGCGGTAACGATGATTGGCGCCATGGAAGCTTTCAAACGTGGTTTTGGCACCGCGAATCCACTGGCAAAACTGGTGCGTGGCATTGGCTTTAAAGCTGCCAACAGCATTCAGCCATTAAAACGCCAATTGATTAAAGCCGCGCTGGGCGAATAAGCTAAATACGTTCCTGAATAAACTGCGCTAACTGCCGCGCCGCCTGATTGGTGGTATCGGCTTGCCACATCGCCACGCTGACTTCACCAAGTTCGGGCAACGTAATTTGACCAATACGCTGCTGGCGCGACAAGTTATCGGGTACGGTGCTTTGTGCCAGAACCGTCAAACCAAGCCCACTTTCTATCGCGGCGGTTAACCCTGAAAAGTCCGCATTCGTATAACTGATGCGCGCAGGAATATTCGCCTGCCGTAAAGCACCTAATGCGCGGCGGCGGTAAATACAGCCCTCAGGTGCGACCACCAGCGACAAATCTTCTTGTAGATAGCTCAACTCCGCTGTTGCACCAACCCATACGAGAGGCTCTTGTTTGAGAATGACTAAACCGGGGCGGGTAATCCGCTTATCTGGCTCTTTGAGCGCAATCACCAAATCAAAATGCGCTTGCTCGTCTTTCAACAAGTCTTTGCTAAGCGCCGATGTCACTGAAAGCGATACGTTCGGATACGCATGCGCAAATTGGCCGAGAACCTGCGGTAATAATTTACTCGCAAACTCACTGGGAATCCCAAGGCGAACTTGTCCAGATACGGCAGGCTCGGTGAAGCGCGCAATAATTTGATCGTTCAAGCCCAACAACGTTCGCGCTTGTTCGAGCAACTCAGTACCGCTCGGTGTTAAATGAATACGCCCGCCACTGCGTGTCAGCAGTGAGGTATCGAGTAACTCTTCGAGGCGACGTAACTGTAGACTAATGGCCGGTTGTGAACGGTTTAGTTGCTGTGCAGCAGCAGTGTAGCTCTGAAGCTCATAAATGCTGACGAAAGCGCGTAAGGCTTCCAAGGGTAAATGTTGCATCTTGAGCTCCTGTAAATCACCGAATTCATAATTTAATTTAATACATTATAAATTCGTATTTAATATTTTTATAAATGTATAAGTAATATTCATTTGTTGCAAGGCGCTTTGAGTTCTATAATTCGCGTAATTTTTTGAATGTGAGCAAACTCGCATCTCGACAACAAAAAAGGATAACTAGGTCATGGCAAATCGCACTCCTTTGTATGACGCGCACGTAAAAGCTGGCGCGAAAATGGTGGACTTCCACGGCTGGGACATGCCGCTGAACTACGGCTCACAGATTGAAGAGCACAATGCTGTGCGTAATGATTCAGGTGTGTTTGATGTATCGCACATGACCATCGTTGATGTTGCAGGCATCGACGCCAAAGCTTTCTTACGTTACCTATTAGCCAACGACGTCGCTAAGTTAACTGTTCCTGGCAAAGCGCTTTACAGCGGCATGCTGAATGAAAAGGGCGGCGTGATTGATGACCTGATCGTATATTTCTTCACTGACGAATCGTATCGCTTAGTGGTGAACTCAGCGACGCGTGAGCGCGACATGGCATGGATTCACAGCGTTGCGAGTGACTTCAAAGTCACAATTACCGAACAACCAAGCCTTGGCATGGTCGCCTTGCAAGGTCCAAAAGCCGAAGAAAAGCTGAAATTGGTGCTAGGCGATGACGCATTTGCCCCGGTTGCGGGTATGAAGCCGTTTATGTCTGAGCAAGTGGGCGATTACTTCATCGCTACAACGGGCTACACCGGCGAAAAAGGCTACGAAATCGTTGTACCAGGCGACAAAGTTGAGAAACTTTGGGACGACCTCTTAAATGTTGGCGTGCAGCCATGTGGTTTGGGCGCTCGTGATACTCTGCGCTTAGAAGCCGGCATGAACTTGTACGGCCAAGACATGGACGAATCAGTGACACCACTTGAATCGAACATGGGTTGGAGCGTGGCGTTTGAGCCTGCAGATCGCAAATTCATCGGTCGCGAAGCCCTTGAGCAGCAAAAAGCTGCTGGCCATGCGAAGCTTGTTGGCTTGGTCATGAAAGACAAAGGCGTATTGCGCCACGGCCAAAAAGTTATCGTAGAAGGCGGTGAAGGCGAGATCACCTCAGGTACGTTCTCACCAACGCTGGGCTTCTCTATTGCCATGGCACGCGTGCCAGCATCTGTGGGTGATACTGCAGAGGTGGAAATTCGCAAGAAATTAGTTACAGTAAGCGTGGTCAAACCAAGCTTCGTGCGTCAAGGCAAATCAGTACTTGCCTAAGCAATCACTTTTTAGAATGAGATTACGAGGAACAGAACATGAGCACTATCCCAAAGGAACTTAAGTACGCATCAACGCATGAATGGGTGCGCAACGAAGGTGACGGCATTTTTACGGTAGGCATTACTGAGCACGCACAAGATTTGTTGGGCGACATGGTATTCGTTGAGTTGCCAGAAGTTGGCGCCAACGTAGCCGCAGGTGATGACGTAGCCGTGTGTGAATCGGTAAAAGCAGCGTCTGACATCTACGCACCAATTGCTGGTGAAATTGTTGAAGTCAACGAAGACTTAGAAGACGCACCAGAAACTGTAAACAATGACCCATTTGGTGACGGCTGGTTGTTTAAAATTAAAGCCGAAGACCCAAGTGAAGTTGAAAGCTTGCTTGATGCTGAAGGTTATCAAGCAGTTATCGACGAAGAATAACAGCTCGTTTTGTTGCTAAGCCCCGGTCACTCGCACCGGGGTTTTGTGTTTCAAATGTCTTGTATCCACCCGGAAGCTAGGGGACCTGAAGTAAATGACGACTACTACACTGAAACAGTTAGAAAATCACGGTGAATTCATTGCGCGCCACATTGGCCCAAGCGCTGATGAAACCAAAGCTATGTTAGCTGAATTGGGTGTGAACACCCTTGAAGAGCTAACGCGCGACACCGTTCCTGGCGCGATTCGTCGCGACCCATTTTTGTCTATTGGCGAACCAATGAACGAGCGCGAAGCGTTGGCTAAGCTCAAAGGTATCGCGAGCAAAAACAAAGTGTATAAGTCATTTATCGGTATGGGTTACTACGACACCCTAGTCCCGAACGTTATTTTGCGTAACGTGCTGGAAAATCCAGGTTGGTACACCGCTTACACGCCATATCAGCCAGAGATCGCGCAAGGTCGTTTGGAAGCGATTCTGAACTTCCAACAAATGACCATGGACTTAACTGGTCTTGAGCTTGCGAGCGCGTCGTTGTTAGACGAAGCAACTGCCGCAGCTGAAGCGATGGCCATGTCGAAGCGCGTGAGCAAGAGCAAATCAAATACTTACTACGTGGCTGACAACGTCTACCCACAAACGATCGACGTAGTGAAAACGCGCGCCGAGCAGTTTGGCTTTGACGTAATTGTTGGGCCAGCGCGTGAAGCGGACAATCACGATGTATTCGGTGCCTTGTTGCAATACCCAGATCGCAACGGTGAAATCCACAACATCGAAAAACTGATTGCCGACATTCAAGCCAACAAAGGTATCGTTGCAGTAGCTGCGGATATCATGAGCTTAGTGTTGTTGAAATCGCCAGGCGAAATGGGCGCTGACATGGTCTTCGGTTCAGCCCAGCGCTTCGGTGTACCAATGGGCTACGGCGGTCCACACGCTGCTTTCTTCGCAACCCGCGACAAGTACAAGCGTTCACTGCCAGGCCGTATTATTGGCGTGTCAAAAGACACCCGCGGCAACCAAGCATTGCGTATGGCAATGCAAACGCGCGAGCAGCACATTCGCCGTGAAAAAGCCAACTCAAACATCTGTACCGCGCAGGTATTACTTGCCAACATGGCATCGTTCTACGCGGTATACCATGGCCCACAGGGTCTGAAAACCATCGCGTCGCGCATTAACCGCCTGACCGATATCGTTGCGCTTGGCTTGAAAGAGAAAGGCGTTAAAGTATTGAACAACCATTGGTTCGATACCTTAACCTTCCAACTTGAACGTGACACTTCTGACGTATTAGCGCGCGCTGACAAGCTTGAGCTAAACCTGCGCGTTGATGGTAACGGCCAATTCGGTGTGAGCTTAGACGAAGCCAAAACTCGCCACGACGTTGATGCGTTGTTCGCTGCAATTTTCGGTGACGACCACGGCTTAGAAATCGACGTACTGGATTCACGCGCTGCATCAGGCGAGGTTGAATCAATTCCAGCTGCATTGCGCCGTGAAAGCGCGATTTTGGAACACCCAGTGTTCAACAGCTATCACTCAGAAACCGAAATGCTGCGTTACATCAAGCAGCTAGAAAACAAAGACTTGTCGTTGAACCACAGCATGATCTCGTTGGGCTCATGTACCATGAAACTCAACGCCACCGCTGAAATGATTCCAGTGACTTGGCCAGAGTTCGGTCAATTGCACCCGTTCTGCCCAGCAGACCAAGCACAAGGCTACGCTGAACTACTCAGCACCTTGTCAGAGTGGCTGGTGGACATCACCGGTTACGACGTGATGTCAATGCAACCAAACTCAGGTGCACAAGGCGAATACGCCGGCTTGTTAGCGATTCAGAAATATCACCAAAGCCGTGGCGATGCGCACCGTAACATCTGCTTGATTCCAAGTTCTGCACACGGTACTAACCCAGCGTCAGCACAGATGATGAGCATGAACGTGGTCGTAGTTGATTGTGACAAGAACGGTAACGTTGATTTGGCTGACTTGAAAGCCAAAGCTGCCGAAGCCGGCGACAATTTGTCGTGCATCATGGTCACGTACCCGTCGACTCACGGTGTGTACGAAGAAGGCATTAAGGAAATTTGTGAGATCGTGCACGCGCATGGTGGCCAAGTGTACCTTGACGGTGCCAACATGAACGCCCAAGTGGGTGTCACCTCACCAGGCTACATCGGCGCTGACGTATCGCACTTAAACTTGCACAAAACCTTCTGTATTCCACACGGTGGCGGCGGCCCAGGTATGGGACCAATTGGCGTGAAACAACACTTAGCGCCATTCTTGCCAAACCACAGCGTGGTGAAAATTGACGGTACTGGTGCCGACAACGGTGCGGTTTCAGCAGCACCATTTGGTAGCGCGAGCATTCTGCCAATTTCGTGGATGTACATTGTGATGATGGGTTCACGCGGCTTACGCGAAGCAACGGAAGTGGCGATAATGAACGCCAACTACATTGCGAAGCACTTAAGCAAGCACTACCCAATTCTGTACAAAGGCCGTAACGACCGCGTTGCACACGAATGTATTATCGATTTGCGCCCATTAAAAGACGCTTGTGGCGTGACCGAAATGGACGTGGCAAAACGCTTACAAGACTACGGCTTCCACAGCCCAACCATGAGCTTCCCAGTAGCGGGTACGTTAATGGTTGAGCCAACCGAGTCGGAATCGAAAGCTGAGCTAGATCGCTTCATTGAAGCCATGATTAGCATTCGTGAAGAAGCCAAGCGCGTCGAAGCGGGTGAGTGGGCTGAAGACAACAACCCACTGCACAACGCACCACACACGTTGGCAGACATTGTTGACGCCAACTGGGAACGCCCATACAGCCGTGAAGTGGCTGCATACCCAGTCGCTGCGGTTAAAATCAACAAGTTCTGGCCAAGCGTCAACCGTATTGATGACGTATACGGCGACCGGAATTTGATGTGTAGCTGCCCTGCGGTTGATACGTATCGTTAATTGGTATTGATGTGATGAAAAAGGCGAGCTTTTTAGCTCGCCTTTTTTTATGTTTGACTGCTTAGCGGTTCTATGGCGATATATTAGCCAGTCACGAGACGAAAATGGAGAAAATTAATATGGATATTCTGCTGTCAGCGTTTCAGCAAAACACCGATATGTTTAAGTATCTTGGTGCTATGGCGTTGCTGCTTGTTGTTATCAAAATCTTCAATACATCGTGGTTCAAAGGAAAGCTCGGTGAGTTTTTAGTGAACCTTGCCGCGAAAATTCATTTAGATAAAGACCAATACCACCTCATAAAAGATGTGACGTTACCTACTGATGACGGCACCACACAAATTGATCATATTATTGTCTCGATTTATGGCGTATTTGTTGTCGAGACGAAGTACTTCCGCGGTTGGATTTTCGGTTCTGAGAAGCAAAAGACATGGACTCAGGTTATTTATCGGAATAAATATAACTTTCAAAATCCGTTGCATCAAAACTACAAACATACTCAAGTACTCAAAGAAATACTGCAACTAACCGATGAACAAATTTACTCGCTGATTGTATTTATCGGTGATAGCCAATTTAAGTCACAAATGCCGGATAATGTTTTCTTTGGTGCACGTTATATTAATTTTATCCAAGCCAAGAAAATGCCTGTCTTGAGCACTGAGGAAGTGCGTGTAATTCGGGATAAGATTGAATCAAATGCGCTAACACGTTCAATTCAAACTTCTCGTGCGCATCGCCAGCACGTTAAAGAAATTATTGAGCAGAAGACCAATAAATCAAATTCCGCTGATGAGGGCGTTCAGTGCCCAAAATGTGGAGCACAGATGGTAAAGCGATTGGTAAAACGAGGTGAACATCAAGGGCGACAGTTCTGGGGATGTTCGGCATTTCCTAAGTGCCGAGGTGTGGTCGCTTGAAAGGCTTACAGAGGATAGTGAAATGCCACGTCGACTAACGAAAACGCAAAAAGGTACGCATCAAACTCTAAAAAATACATCATTTGAAAGCATGGTGGTTTCATGGCTAATGCAGGATGGATGGCAAGTATTCTTACCTATTTTAGATCACGGACATCAAACTGATTTATTGATTTCTGATGGACCAAACTACTATCGAATTCAAGTTAAAACAGTCGCCGCTTCTGATCTCAAACACGACGTCTCGAACCAATGGAAAGAAAGTAATGTCGATTGTGTTGTCTACTTCGCTAGAAATTCGAACTGGGGTTGTGTCGCACCAGCATTTCTTGAAGATAAACGCTCAATAAATCATCCAGACCATAATATATTCGAGCAAAACAAAAAGAGCTTTCTAAAGGCATTCCACCTCATGGATGTAAAGGTTTAGGTTTCTAGTACCTGGCCGAAATTTTCTTGGGGGCAAAAGGCATTTGCATTTTTTTGGAAAAAATTCGCGCTGGAATTAATGTCAGCTTTGAGCGATCTATAGTCATTCCCACCCTGGGGGCTACAATCAAATATGCTTCAGGGTATGCGCTTATTGGATACGAATATTGAGCGAGAATCACTCGACGATCACCGCTTTTCTTTCGATCCAATAAGTGCTCCACAGCTCGCTAACGAATACTCAGGGCATGCATACAAATTGCTGGCTATATTTCTTTCGAAGAGCGTGGAAAGCATACCAATCTTCAGTAAGTAGGAGTTGGTTATGACTGCGATTAATCAGTTTGCTGCCCATGTCGGATTGGATTGGGCAGATAAAAAACACGATGTGTGTATTCAATATGAGAGTGGCGAACGTCGCTTCCAAGTAATAAAACACACGCCAGAAGCTCTTGATACTTGGCTCAGAGAGTTGCACAAGCAGGTAAAGGGAACGATTGCGGTTGCTCTTGAGCTGAAGAAAGGGCCGATTGTTTACGCACTGCAAAAGTATCCCTATGTGACTGTATTTCCTGTTCATGCGTTATCTTTAGCCCGTTATCGACAAACTTTTTGGCCCAGTGGCGCTAAAGATGATCCACTTGATGCTGAGTTAGCTCTCGATTTGATGCTGCGCTATCCCAATAAGATAAAAGCTATTGAGCCGAGCAATAGCGAGATCCGGTTATTACAGCAGCTTGTCGAGCAACGCCGTCTGTTGGTGGAAGATAAACGTCGTTTTGTGAACCGTATTATCAATACACTGAAACAGTATTATCCCCAACCTCTGGAATGGTTCTCCCATCGGGACAGTGAGCTGTTTTGTGATCTGGTTATACGATGGCCTAGTCTCCAGCAACTAAAACGGGCGCGAGCTCAAACGGTTAGAATATTTCTCAATTCAAAAGGTGGGACAGCAGTTGCTCATACTGAGCAGCGTATTAAGCACATTGCAGATGCGGTTCCACTGACTACGGACGTCAGTGTCATCGAAGCTAACGCGCTGATGGCGGTCGCTCTAGCTAAACAAATCAAACTCGTGGCTTCAAATATCAAAGCTTATGACGAACGAATTGAAGCGCTATTTGACACATTGCCGGATGCTAACTTATTCAAATCATTACCGAGTATGGGACCTTGCATGGGGCCGAGGATGCTGGCGGCAATTGGTGATGATCGAAATCGTTTTAACAGTGCCGAAGAGATACAAAATTACGCAGGTATTGCTCCTGTTACCGAGCGGAGCGGACAGAAATCATGGGTGCATTGGCGATGGCAGTGTGCCAAGTTCGTGAGGCAGACGTTCGTGGAGTGGGCTGCTAAGACGGTGTATTCATCTTATTGGGCTGAGCTATATTACCAACAGCAAAGAGAAAAGGGTAAATCTCATCAGTCTGCCGTTAGAGCATTGGCATTTAAGTGGATACGCATTATTTACCGTTGTTGGAAGAACAAAACACCTTACGATGAAGCAAAATATTTAAAGGCATTGCGAGAGCGAAATTCGCCGCTACTAATGGTATAAAAAAGCTTGTTGAAAGTCTCAGGGCGTGAAGCGGACCCTCTCACTTTCAGTCTTTTCCAACTAGTTAATAGCCGTCCCGTTACTAATAGTTTTGGGTATCCTTAGCGATGCACGGCACATTCACTTGGGGAATAATGCCCGTTTTGTTGTTCTGTTGTGTATTTAAGTCGTTTACTGTCAATGACATAACAAAAAATAAAGGTTGGATATTATGCGCTCGGTAGAGTATAACTGATCATGCTCAAATTGCCTTTCCTAACTCGAAATCTTTCAAGTCAGGAATGCCTGCTTGATCAGTAAGTTAACATCCGAAAACTATCAATGGGACGAGTTTCCAAGTGCGCACGCACAATATACAAATGTTAGTTGCTAAGGCAAGCTATCTGACTATCTCACAGGGTTCTGAGAATTCAAATATCTAAATTCGGTGTTGGAAATTTATTAAATTTTATGAAAAGTATTAACTTATTATCTCTTTCTCAGGCTCATGAATCATTAGCTCCTGACGAGTACAAGTCATTCAGAGAGCACTATGAAATAGATATTGATGATGCAGAGTTGGGTGATATAAAAGTATTGATAAACGAGATGTTATCTCTGTTGTCATTTGTCAATATTTACAATGATTTTTATGTTGGCTATAAAATACAACACATAAGCAAAGAGTTTGACTTGCTCCGCTTTGGGTCAAATTACATAGTAAATGTTGAGATTAAGAATGAAAGCACTGAAGAAAAGATAAAAAATCAGTTAACGAGAAACAAATATTATCTTCACCATATTAATAAAGTCATCCACAACTATTGTTTTGTTGCTACAAGCAAGGTTTTATATCAATTGAACTCTTCGGGTGATATCGAAACCGTACCATTAGAATCGCTAGTCCAGTTGTTGACTAGTCAAAACTTAATTAAGCTCGAAAGCCCTGATGTTCTTTTCAACCCTTCTGACTATCTGGTCTCTCCATTTAATTCAACGACCAAGTTTCTAGCTGGACAGTATTTTCTGACTGGACAGCAAGAGACAATAAAAAATCAAATTACTAAAAACATCACGAGCTCTTCAGCCTCTGTTATTTCACTAACTGGAGGAGCAGGCACAGGAAAAACTTTGTTGACATACGATATTGTAAAGTCTCGTATGGGGGCTATGAAAACCGTAGTTGTGCATTGTGGGCAGTTGAATGATGGGCACCAAAGGCTAATCAACTCAGGCTGGCATATCGTCTCCATAAGAGATTTTAGAAATTACGACTTGACCAATGTCGATCTAGTTGTAGTCGATGAAACACAACGAATATACGCAAATCAGTTCGACAAGTTAATAGCAGAAGCAGCGTCGAAAAATACCCATTGTATTTTTTCATATGACAGGCAGCAAACACTATCAAGGTCCGAAGCGCATACAAATATTGAAGGCAAGATTAATTCTATTGTTGGTGCTTACAAATATAGCTTGTCGGACAAAATAAGGACAAACAAAGAGATTGCGAATTTCATTAAAGTGCTATTCGACAATAAAAGAAACAATATAGCTGTATCGAATTGTGGGAATATTGACTTCGATTACTTTACCGACTCATCAAATGTTAAAAATTATATCTCCCTGATAAGTAGTGAGGGCTGGGAGGTTCTACGGTTGACGCCATCTCAATATAACAATGAACACCATGAGTCATATTCTGAAGTTACTAGTAAGAATTCACATCGGGTCATTGGCCAAGAGTTTGACAATGTTGCAGTGGTAATAGATGAATACTTCTCTTATGGAGCTGATGGAAAGCTAATCTATACCTCAAGAACATACTATGATTCAGTGAAAATGTTATTTCAAAATATAACTAGAACTAGAAAAAAGCTAAAACTAATAATAATAGGAAATAGACAGATTCTAAGCCGGTGTTTGTCAGTTATGAAATAAGCCTAGAATGAGGCAACTAACAAGGCGCTGCTGTCGGACAATTTCTCCGCTGCGCTCCAAAATTACCGCAGAGCGCGGCGTTAACGTCCGCTGTTGGCACAAAGCAGTCCCGCTCCGAGTCATTTCCCAAGCATAGTATTTTGTATTTCAAGGGGCTATTCAATATTGTAATTCGTAGACACGCCTTGAATAAGGAAATGACATGAAAACCAAATGGATTGCAGCGTTACTCTCTCTAGCCAATGTAACTTGCATAGCTGGAGCAACGGACTTAATTGGTCAGCGTTATCAGGACTTTCAGAAAGATTTTCCTGGGTTTAAGAAGTTATCCGGAAGTTGTCTTTTAGGCTGCATGTATTCACTTGGCAGCGTTAAAGATCTCAGTACCGAAGAGCGCCTGATTATTTTATCCAAAAAAACGCAGGGCTCTAAACGATGGGAAATAGTCGACGTACTAGAAGGTCCTCAGGGGCGCGCAGCTGTATCAAACTGTACGGAAAATTATTCTTCATTTAAACAATTATATGGGAGCATGCCAGACGTGATGCCATCGAGCGACAACTTTGTCGCTTTAATTAGTTCCGCATCTGAGAAAGATAAAGACAACAAGCTATGGTTAAAAGCGACACAAGTATTCATTATCGACACTGAGTCACACACGTTCAAAGAAATATCGAATGACGATGTCTATTGCTATGTAGGAATAGGCTAAAAATACTCGTCAGCATTATTGCGAATCATTCGCATTAGTAGTAACATCGCTCGTCATAACATGCACTTTGTTTCTATCTTTTAAACGTTTCAAATTGACGAGCGAACCTCATGACGCTTCAAGCCATTACTCGTGCCGCGTTGGCGGTTGTTGTTTTTGCCACGCTGGCTGTATTAAGCCCGCAGATACAAGCCCAGTCCTTAGCGAATCAAACAGCCAATCAACCAGAACTGCAACAAGAATACATGCGTCAAATTGCGCAGTTGGTGGAATATGTTGGAGTGGATTACAGCGAGGCGGTTGCCAACGGCGAAGTAGTTAACGCTGGCGAATATGCCGAAATGGAAGAGTTCTCGTCAATTATTCTGCGCAATATCAACACCCTCGCAACTGACAATCCAGCGCTACAAACGTTAATCCAGCCGGCGCAACAGCTACGCGAATTAATCATGAGTAAAGCGAATTTGGCTGAGGTGCGCGGTGCAACCTCGCAGTTACGCGCGCAAATTTTGCAGCTGTTACCGAAAGTGGAACTGCCAAAAGCATTGTTGCCAACGGCGCAAACCAAAGAGATATATCAAGCGCAATGTAGTGCATGTCATGGCCAGCAAGGTCAAGGTGACGGCCCTGCAGGGCAAAACCTAGAACCTGCGCCAACCAACTTTACTGATTTGGAGCGCGCTGAAAACCGCTCGCTACTTGGTCTATACGATGCTATTACGAAGGGCATTGACGACACCGCCATGATGGCCTTCACCGATTTGACCGAGCAGCAGCGTTGGTCGCTGGCATTTTATGTGGGCTCGCTCGCGTTTCAACACGGTACCGTGGTTGCGCCGCAAGCCAGCATGGATGTGATTGATTTACAGCAAATGGTTAATACGAGCCCAGCACAATTACGTGCTGAGCTACCGAGTTCTCAAGCGAATTTGGTCACTATTTTACGGGCGAATCCGCAACAAATTTTCCAAGCTGAAATATCGCCATTTGCGGTGGCAAAAGCGCGCCTACAAGCGGCGGAAGAGGCCTACAAAGCAGGTGAATTAAAGCGTGCAAACCACCTCGCAGTCAGTGCTTACTTAGATGGCTTTGAATTAATGGAGAACGGTTTGAGTGCATACGATGCCGCACAAACCAAAGCCATTGAAGCGCAAATGATGGACTTGCGTCGCATTATTGCAACGCCGAATCAGCAAACACAAGTGAGCGCCGCGATTAGTGACACCCTAGCGGCCCTGGAGCGTGCCCAAGCCACCATGAATGAGCAGCAGCTTTCAAATACTGCGTTAGCAACAGCGAGCTTTGTGATTTTGCTGCGTGAAGGCTTAGAAGCGTTGTTGGTGGTGCTGGCGCTGATTACCGTACTGCGTCGTACTGAGCGGAACGATGCCGTGAAATATGTGCACTCAGGTTGGCTTGCTGCGCTTGTGCTCGGCGGTTTGACCTGGTGGGCGGCGCAGTCACTGATTTCAATTAGTGGTGCGAGCCGCGAGATCATGGAAGGTGTGGCTGCGGGTATTGCCGCAGTGGTGTTGGTGTACGTCGGTATATGGATGCACAGCAAAACCAATGCACAGGCATGGCAGCGATACATCAAGCAAAATCTCAATGCTCATTTAGCGGCCGGGACGTTGTGGGGTATTGCCCTGTTGAGCTTTATTGCCGTGTATCGCGAAGTGTTTGAAACCGTGCTGTTCTATCAGTCATTACTGACTCAAGCGCAAAGCGCGCAGCACACCAGCGTTTGGGGCGGATTTATCGCAGCCGCCGTGGTATTGGCAATGATCACGTGGGTTATCTTACGCTTTAGCGTGAAACTGCCAATTGCCAAGTTCTTTGCTTACACCACGTACTTGCTGCTGATACTTGCGTTCGTGTTAGCCGGTAAAGCAATGATCGCATTCCAAGAGGCAGGTTGGCTTAGCGCCACACCATTCCCTGTGTCGTTGAATATCGACTGGCTCGGTATGACCGCCACGTGGGAGAGTCTTGGTGCGCAGGTGCTTGTGCTGATTGTGTTTAGCGTGTTCTTTCTTAAACAAAGAAAAATTTAGCTAGCGGGATTTGAATTACGGCCTATACTTAGGTATATCCATTTTGAATATACAATTGGATAAAGGAGGCGCGTATGAAATCAACGAAAGCTAAAACCAAAATATTTAAAAGTAATCAAACCCAGGCGGTGCGATTGCCGAAAGATGTCGCCTTCCCTGAAGATGTTAGGGAAGTGGAAGTCTTAGTGGTTGGAGAAAGTCGTATCATAACGCCAGCAAAATCGAGTTGGCGTAGTTGGTTTTCAGGAGAACCGGCAAGCTCAGATTTCATGACTGAACGAGATCAACCAGATGAACAACAGCGAGAAACGCTGTGAATCTGCGTTACATGCTCGACACGAATATTTGTATCTATGTCATGAAAAATCGACCTGAGTTTTTGGCCGATTTATTTGATGCCCACGCACGAGAGTTATGCGTTAGTTCTGTTACCGTCATGGAACTGTATTATGGCGTTGAATGTTCTGCGCAGCGTGTCAGCAACGCAGATAAACTAGAGAGCTTTTTGTCGCGCCTTCAAGTACTGGATTACGACACGGCGGCAGCCTACCAAACTGCGATTATTCGTGCTGAGCTGCGTCGATTAGGAACACCAATCGGTTCATATGATGGGATGATAGCCGGACACGCAAGATCTCATTCATTAACGGTAGTCACCAATAATGTCAGTGAGTTTATTCGTGTACCTGGGCTAATGATCGAAAATTGGCTACAGCAATCGCCACAATCAACGGTTAACGAACCTCTACCAGCTTACCGCTAGCCTGACGTCACTGCATGCCTTTCAAAAATGCGACCACACTTCGCCCCAGCGAGCTGTGGTCGTAACCACCTTCTAAAGTCGCAACAATGCGGCCTTCACAGTAGCGTTCAGCCAACTCCTTCAGTTCACGTCCTATCCAGTGATAGTCCGTTTCGGTGAGCTTAAACTGCGCCATGTCATCTTCTAAATGACCATCAAAACCCGCGGAAACCATGATCAGTTGCGGCTCAAAGGCATCAATGGCAGGGAACCAGCGTTCGCGCACGGCTGCTTGCCACGTTGGGCCATCGCAGCCGGCTGGCAACGGAATATTGATCACTTCGTGACTAATGGTTTCGGTACCTGAATTCGGGTACAGCGGGTGTTGAAACGAGCTACAAAACAGCACGCGTTCGTCATTTAGAAAAATGTCTTCGGTGCCGTTACCGTGATGCACGTCAAAGTCAACAATTGCCACGCGCTCAATGCCGTAAGCATGCATAGCGTAAGCAGTGGCCACGGCGATATTGTTGAATATACAAAAGCCCATGGCGGCATCCCATGTGGCATGGTGACCGGGCGGGCGTACCGAGCAAAATGCTCGGCGATTCTCGGCGGTAAACACTTCGTCAACGGCGCAAATCCCGCTGCCGGCAGCATACAAAGCTGCACGCAGGGTACCGGCGGTCATCATGGTGTCGGGGTCGAGCCAAATATGTTGGTCGGGTTCAGTGGGCGCACGTTCGAACACGTCATCGACATAGTTTGCGGCGTGCACGCGGAGTAAGTCCTCACGTGTTGCTGGTTTGGCGTCTTTTTGCGTAAGCGCAAATTCCATGCCCGAGCGAATAATCTGATCGTTAATGGCGGCGATACGCGCCGGCTCTTCTGGGTGCACCTCAGAAACGCGATGCAAGCTGCAATATTGATGACTAAATACGGTTATCGACATACATCACTCACTGTCTGCGGGTGCGCTAAGCACCAACTCCAAATACACTTCGCCAGGCTCTTCTGAAGGCTTACGCACAAATCCGGCGCGTTCAAACACCGCCAACATTTTGCCGTTTTCTGAGCGCACGTAAGCAAGCATGCGCTCAAGGCCACGCTCGCGGGCAATTCGCTTCATTTCTTCCAACAGGCGGGTTGCCATGCCTTTACCGTGCTGAGTTTCTCGCGTTACAAAGGCCACTTCACAGCTTTTTTCGTCGTGTAGCAGATAATAGCGACCAACGGCTTGAATCTGCGCCATTGAGCCTTTTTGTCGCACAATACATAACGCCAAATCACGCGACTGATCGACACTCACCAAGGTGCATGATTTTTCCCGGCTCATGCTGGTAGGCACCGTGTTATAGCGCATCTGCAGGGTTTCTTTGGTGTGCGAATAGAAGAACTCTTGCAGGCGGCGCTCGTCACTCGGATTCAGGGGACGCAAGTCAAAGAACTCACCATTAATGGAGATCTCTTTAAAGCCAACCGGGCCAAGCTCAGGCACTTCAACCGAGTGCAGAATTTGATAGTGGGGCACATAGTAATGCTTACGCACTTCTTCTAATAATTGCTGGCGGAATTTTGGATGCGCAACACGAATTAATTCCAACGCACGTTCACGAATACTTTTACCGCGCAGCGATGCCACGCCAAACTCGGTGACCACGTAGTACACATGCGCGCGCGAGGTGGCGACGCCACTGCCTTCGCTAATAAATGGCACAATCCGTGAGACGGTCCCGTTTTTGGCGGTTGAGGGCAGGGCGATCACTGGTTTACCGCCAGGACTCATGCTGGCGCCACGGCTAAAGTCCACATGCCCGCCAATTCCACTATAAAAATGATGACCAATGGAATCCGACACCACTTGCCCGGTTAAATCCACCTCAATGGCGCTGTTAATCGAGACCATTTTTTCGTTGCGGGCTATGTTCGCTGGTGAGTTCACATATTCCGATGGATAAAAGCCGATGTGCGGGTTGTTGTTCACAAAGTCATAGAGCTTCTTGCTACCAATGCAAAAGCTAGTCACCGCTTTGTGCTGGTGATAGGTCTTCTTGCGGTTGTTGATCACGCCGCTAAGCATCAGTTCCATAATTCCGTCAGTAATCAGCTCGCTGTGTACGCCTAAGTCTTTGTGATTGCTCAAGTAGCGCAAAACGGCATCGCAAATTTTGCCAAAGCCAATTTGAATGGTGGCGCCATCTTCCAC
The DNA here is from genome assembly GCF_004214835.1 of Pseudidiomarina tainanensis. Classification (GTDB taxonomy): domain Bacteria; phylum Pseudomonadota; class Gammaproteobacteria; order Enterobacterales; family Alteromonadaceae; genus Pseudidiomarina; species Pseudidiomarina tainanensis. The sequence continues at coordinate 184,361 of NZ_PIQJ01000003.1, forward strand.
CAACAACGATACATACTGGCCAATCCGCTCGGTCACGGCATCGAGCTCAGGCGCGGTAATTTCTGGCAGGTCTTGCTCGGCTTCAAAAAAGGCATCAATTTGGCCTTTGTGAACGAATGCTTGGCCAAAAGTGACGGGCATTTTCGGATTCACTTGGGCAATAACCTTTTTCGCTGAACGCAAGGCCGAGGACACAATATCTACGGACACGCCAAGCGAATGGTAACCGTATTGGTCGGGCGGGCTCACCATGATGAGCGCCGCATCAAGAGGCAGAATCTCTTCGCTAAATAACGACGGAATATCAGACATGAATGCAGGGGTGTAATCGGCACGGCCTTCGGCAACGGCTTTGCGTACTTTCTCGCCACCAATAAACAGCGAGTTGACCTTGAAGGTCTGGTTGTATTCGGGGTTCACCCAGTGGTTATCGCCAAGCGCATAAATCTGCACAATTTCGATATCGTGAAAGTGTTGACTGTGATCGGCAAGGTCGTGCAGCAATGCGTGAGGAACGCCTGCGTGGGTGCCAATAAAAATACGGTCACCAGACTTTAGTAGCTGTTGCCACTTTGCCGGTTGGCCATCAACCATCAACTGTCGTTCATTGCTACCCATGGTCTCATTCCTTATGCCGTACTAATACTGCAATGAGTTACTAAGGCAGTATAAACATAATTTTGGCTTCGACGAAATTGGCGCTATGCTGTGGGGCGTCATTTTTCAAACAATAAGAATAAACCTATGACACAACTCACAGAATCGTCCCGGCGACACGCTCTTGGTCCAGGCATTATTTTAGCGGCAGCAGCTGTCGGCGCGTCACATCTTGTCGCCTCAACCCAAGCGGGCGCTTTATTCGGTTGGCAACTTTGGTGGGTGATTGTTTTGGTGAATGTGCTGAAGTATCCGTTCTTCCGCTTTGCCGTTACCTACACACTCGAAAGTAAGCAAAACTTAATTGCTGGATACTACGGTGAAGGCAAGATTTACCTGTGGCTCTTCACGATTTTGAATACCATTGCGGCGGTGGTGAATACGGCCGGCGTGTTGTTGCTGACTGCGAGCTTATTAAGGTTATTTATTCCTGAATTGTCACTGTTAGCCCTGTGCTGGCTGATTTTGCTCGGTTGTCTGTTGGTTATTTTAGGTGGCCAATATCGCCTGCTCGACACCCTTTCGAAATGGATTATGGCAAGCTTGAGTTTAGCCACTGTGGTGGCCGTAATCATCGCATGGGGAAGCGCACCGCCGCCACCAGCCGACTTTGTTGCGCCATCTCCATGGCAACTCTCAGCACTGGCGTTTTTAGTAGCGATGATGGGCTGGATGCCTGTTCCCATTGAGCTGTCAGCAATTAATTCGCTGTGGTTGCAAAGCAAGCAAAAGCTCACCCGAATCAGCTTGAAGCACGGGTTATTCGACTTCAATTTAGGCTATTGGGTAACCGCGGCTTTGGCAGTCGTGTTCCTTTCGCTTGGAGCCTTGGTGCAATTCGGTAGTGACCAACCGATTGCATTAGCCGGTACGCAGTTTGCGCAGCAATTTGTCAGCATGTATGGCAATACCATTGGCGCTTGGTCGGAATATCTAGTCGGCGGTATCGCTTTCTTGTGTATGTTTGGTACCACACTGGCTGTACTCGATGGCTACGCACGAACCCTCAAAGAATGCCGTTCGCTTCTAGCACCGTCAAAGAAGAAGAGCGAGTCTCAAGCTAAGTCTGACAGCCTCACTTGGTGGGTCATCGGACAGTCAATCGCCGGTATGCTAGTGATTATTTACTTTCAAAGCGCGCTCGGGCCAATGCTGACATTTGCGATGACGTTAGCGTTCTTAACCACGCCGTTTTTCGCTTGGCTCAACTTTAAGCTGGCGCGAAAAAATGCCATGTCGAAGCGCATGCGAGCCTATGGCTGGATCGGATTAACCTACTTAATTGTCTTCGCGTTAGGTTATTTGTACTTTTTGCTGTTCATGGGCTCGTGACCATCTTGAAAATCAGTACGTTTGGCTCACTCGCCTTGAGCTTTACCAAGCGATTGCATTAAATGGAACAACAATAAAACCAGAGGAAGTAATCATGAAGGGCATGAAACATCTCATTTTCGCAGTGATGATGGGGTCAAGCTTGGTTGTAACTGCAACCGCAACAGAACTCCCAGAAGCAAAAATCGCCGCAGACGAAACGGTTGTGACTGAGCACAGCACCACCATCAACGGTCAGCGTTTTAAATACACCGCAACCACCGGCACCCAGCCAGTGTTTAACGAAAACGGCGAAGCAACCGCCGCGTTGTTTTTCACGTACTACGAACGCCAAGGCGTTAAGAACCGTGAAGAACGTCCGCTATTAATTTGATTTAATGGTGGCCCTGGCTCTGCGTCTGTTTGGATGCATGTGGCTTACACCGGTCCAAAATCACTTCGTGTTGATGACGAAGGTTTCCCACTCATGCCGTACGGCGTGAAAGACAACCCGCATTCAGTACTCGATGTCGCTGATATTGTGTTTGTGAACCCAGTGAACACCGGCTATTCACGCCCGTTGCCAAAGAAAGACGGCTCACAGTATTCGCGTGATGAACTGCAAAAAATGTTCTTTGGTGTGAATGCCGATGTGAAATATTTAGCTGATTGGATCAACACCTTTGTGACCCGTCATGAACGCTGGCGCTCACCGAAGTACCTGATTGGTGAAAGCTACGGTACCACGCGTGTATCAGGTTTAGCGCTTGAGCTGCAAAACCGTCAGTGGATGTATTTGAACGGTGTCATCTTGGTATCGCCAACGGATATCGGCATTGAGCGTAACGGCCCAGTAAAAGCAGCGAACCGCTTACCGTATTTTGCTGCGGCAGCGTGGTATCACGATGCATTGAGTTCTGATCTGCAAAGCAAAGACTTACTCGAGCTATTGCCGGAAGTTGAGAAGTATACGCTTGACGTTTACTTGCCAGCTTTAGCAAAAGGCGCCATGTTGCCTGCCGCTGAGAAAGAGCAAATTGCTGAGCAAGTAGCGAAGTATTCAGGTTTAGACAAGCAAACTGTAATGCGTGCCAACCTTGATATCAGCACCTCGTTTTTCTGGAAAGAGTTATTGCGTGATCGCGGTCAAACCATTGGTCGTTTAGATTCGCGCTACCTCGGTATTGACCGTGATGACGTGGGTTCACGCCCAGATTACAACTCTGAGCTGACCTCTTGGTTACATTCGTTTACTCCAGCGATCAATTATTACTTGCGCGAAGAACTTGGCTACAAAACTGACGTGAAATACAACATGTTTGGCCCTGTACACCCATGGGATCGCAGCAACGACAATACTGGTGAAAATCTGCGCCAAGCAATGGCACAGAACCCTTACTTGAATGTGTTAATTCAGTCAGGTTACTACGACGGCGCAACCAATTATTTTGATGCGAAATACAATATGTGGCACATCGATCCAAGCGGTCGTATGGCTGACCGTATTGGCTTCAAAGGTTATCGTAGTGGTCACATGATGTATTTGCGCGCAGAAGATTTGAAATTGTCGAACAACGACTTGCGTGAATTCATAAAAGCGACTATTCCTGCTAAGGACGAAGCAGCGAAATACTAACGACCAAGGAGATAACCCATGGATTTAATCCGGATTATTATCGCAATTTTGTTACCACCGCTGGGCGTGTTTTTGCAGGTCGGTATTGGTAAGCATTTTTGGATAAACATTGTACTGACGTTGCTCGGCTATATTCCTGGCATCGTGCATGCGGTTTGGGTTATCGCCAAAAAATAACAATAAGGTTTACCCATGAAAAAATTATCTACGCTGGCCCTTGCGGTCAGCGTCGCACTCTCTTTTTCTGCGCAAGCCCAAACCGAAAACGGCTGGGACGTCAATAATCCTCAAGGTGAGTTCAAAGACATTCAGATCAAAACCTCTGAAGGTACTTGGATGAACGTGGACATGAGCCCAGACGGCAAGTTCATTGTTTTCGATATGCTTGGTGATATTTATCGTATTCCTGCTAGCGGCGGCGATGCTGAATTATTGGTTGGTGGTATTGCTTGGAGCATGCAGCCGGTTTATTCACCGGACGGCAAATATATTGCTTATACCTCAGATGCTGACGGCGGCGACAATATTTGGATTATGGATGCGGATGGTAGCAACCCGCGCCAAGTAACCGACGAAACCTTTCGTTTGTTGAACAGCCCAGCATGGAGCCCAGACAGCGAATTTATCGTCGCCCGCAAACATTTTACCGCAAGTCGTTCTCTAGGCGCAGGTGAAGTATGGATGTACCACCGTTCAGGCGGTTCGGGTGTGATGTTAACCGAGCGCCCGAATGATCAAAAAGATTTAGGTGAGCCAGCGTTTTCGCCAGATGGGCGCTATATCTATTTCTCGCAAGACGATACCCCAGGCAAAACCTTCCACTATAGCAAAGATTCTCTGGAAGGCATTTACAAAATCAAACGTTATGATCGCGAAACCGGTGATATCGATGTGATTTTAAGCGGTGCCGGTGGTGCGATTCGTCCAACGCCTTCGCCTGATGGTAAGTATTTGGCTTACATCAAGCGTGAAGACTTCAACAGCGTACTGTATTTGTACGACTTAGAGTCAGGCGAAAAAACACGTCTGTACAATCAGCTTGATCGCGACATGCAAGAAACGTGGGCTATTCATGGCGTGTATCCGACCATGGATTGGAGCCCAGATAGCAAGAAAATGATTTTCTGGGCTGACGGTAAAATCATGCAACTCGATGTTGCTAGCCGCAGTACTCGCGTGATTCCGTTTAGCGTGGAAACCACCAAGAAAGTCCAAACTGCGTTGCACTTCGAAACCAACCTAGATGAAGACCAGTTTAAGGTGAAAATGCTACGTATGGTGCAAGTTGCACCAAACGCCAAGCAAGTTGTGTTCGAGGCACTGGGTAAGCTTTATGTACGTAGCTTGCCAAATGGCGAACCGAAACGTCTCACCAAGCGTGAAGGTGCATGGGAGCTTTATCCAAGCTATTCACGCGACGGCAATAAATTAGTTTATGCCACATGGGATGACCAAAAGCTGGGTCAGCTGATTGTCCGTGATGTGAAGTCAGGCAAAGAAACCGTATTGGCGACAGGCGAAGGTAAATTCGTTGAGCCGGTATTTAGCCCAGATGGTAACGCTGTGGTGTATCGTAAAATTCGTGGTGGCTATATCACCTCAGATACTTATGGTTTAAACCCAGGTGTTTATCATTTATCGCTGAACAAAGGCGCGAAACCGCGTTTGATCAGTGAAAGCGGCAGCTCGCCACAATTTGGTGCACGCAGCGATCGCGTTTATTTGATGGCATTCAATGGTTCACCGTCGTTAATGAGCGTTGATTTGGTCACCAAAGAATCACGTACGTTGTACACCGCTGAGCACGCAACCGAGTTCCGTGTTTCTCCGGATGGTGAGCACTTGGCGTTTGCTGAGCGCTTTAAAGTATTTGTGACGCCATTTGTTGAGCGCGGTGCGCCAATTCGTATCAGCCCAACTGACAAACAGTTCCCTATTGAGCAATTGTCAGTGCGTGCCGGCGAAAACATCTCATGGAGCGGTGATGGGCAAGCGCTATATTGGTCACTTGGCCCAGAGCTTTATCATGCGTCAGTTAATGGCTTGTTCGGCATTGATGGCGATTCAGAGTTCGAGAAAGTGGCGAATGGTTTGGATATCAGCTTCACAGCCGATGCCGGCATGCATGATGAAACCGTCGCTTTTGTTGGTGGTCAGGTGATTACCATGGAAGGCGAGCAGGTCATTGAACGTGGCACCGTGGTTGTCAAAGGCAACAAAATTGTTGCGGTCGGCAGTGTCGATGACGTGACCGTACCAAGCGGCGCAACGGTGATAGATACCAACGGTAAAACCGTGATGCCTGGCTTGTTTGATGGTCACGCGCATGGCCCGCAAGGTGACAACGAGATTATTCCAGAGCAAAACTGGAAAACTTATGCCACCTTGGCGTTTGGTGTTACCTCGATTCATGATCCGTCAAATGACACGACTGAAATCTTTGCCGCCAGTGAATTGCAAAAGGCTGGTTTAATTGCTGCGCCACGTACTTTCTCAACCGGTACGATTTTGTACGGTGCGAATGGCCCGGGTTACACCGCGCACGTGGATGACTTAGACGATGCTAAGTTCCACCTTGAACGTCTGCAAAAAGTGGGTGCATTCTCGGTGAAGAGCTACAACCAACCGCGTCGTAATCAGCGTCAGCAGATTATTCAAGCCGGTCGTGAGTTAGGCATGATGGTGGTACCAGAAGGTGGTTCATTGCTGCAACATAACTTGAGCATGGTTGCCGACGGTCACACGACGATTGAACACTCGATTCCAGTGGCGAAAATCTACGATGACATCGAACAGTTCTGGAGCCAAACCGACGTGAACTATACGCCAACGTTGGGCGTTGCATATGGCGGCATCTGGGGTGAAAACTACTGGTATGCCGAAACCGACGTATGGAAGCATCCGAAGCTATCGAAGTTTGTACCAGACGATGCATTAGTCGGTTCTGTGCGCCGCGAAAAAGCACCACATAACCACTACAACCACTTTAACAATGCCGATGTAGCTAAAAAGCTACAAGACTTGGGTGTGGATGTAGTAGCTGGTGCGCACGGTCAGCGTGAAGGTTTAGCGCAGCATTGGGAAATTTGGATGATGGCGCAAGGTGGCATGACACCACTGCAAGCATTGGCAACATCAACCATTAACCCAGCCAAAGAGTTCGGTATGGACAAATATATCGGCTCGCTGAAAGAGGGTAAATTGGCTGACATTATTGTGATTGATGGTAATCCGTTAGCGGATATCTCAGTCACTGATCGCGTGACGCATACCATGGTGAATGGCCGCTTGTTTGATGCGGAAACCATGAACCAACTGGTGCCAAAAGCCGAACCACGCAAGCCGTTTTTCTGGGAATAGACCATAGTCGCATCACACAATTGATGTATCTCAGAAAAATTATGTCTATAATCCCGCTATATTCTTATAGCGGGATTTATTTTTTTTATGAATAACATTAAAGATATCGACCTCAACTTATTGGTCTACCTCGACGTGTTATTGCGCGAGCGAAATGTGACCAAAGCCGCCGCGCAACTCAATATAACTCAGCCCGCCATGAGCAATGGCTTAAAGCGTTTACGCACCTTGCTCAATGATCCGATTCTAGTGCGTACCAGTGAAGGTATGCTACCAACTGAAACCGCCTTGCGTATGCAAGAACCGGTGCGCCAAATCCTGTATTCCGTGGAAGAAATGGTGCAACCGGCCCGTGAGTTCGATGCCGCCACCAGTGACCGCGTATTTCGTATTATGGCGTCAGACTATGCCGCATCGACATTGATGCCGCGATTACTCGAAAAGCTGAAACAGCAAGCGCCTCATGTCGCCTTGGACATCATGACACCGAGTGACATCAGCTTTCATGACGTTGAAAACGGTAAAGTTGACCTTGCCATTAACCGCTTTGAAAAATTACCGCAGTCGTTTCACCAAAAGAACTTATGGGAAGATGACTTCAGTTGTTTAGTGCGCAAAGACCACCCACTCGTGCAAAACTACACGCTTGAGAATTACCTTAAAGGCGAACATGTGTGGGTGAGTAAAACCGGTTTTGGTGTCGGGGTGGGGATGGATCCGCACGATGTTCAGAAACTTGGTTGGGTTGATGAAGCTCTCGGTAAGCTCGGCCACAAACGTGAAATCCGCGTGTTTACCCGTAACTACCATGTAGCCATGCACTTAGCCCGGCAAGGGCTTATCGCCACATTGCCAAGTCAGGCCGCGGCATTATACCAAGATGATGATGAGCTGGTGATGCTACAACCACCGTTCACGATTCCGGCGCTGGAGCTGACTATGATTTGGAGTCCACTCCTGCAGCATGACGCTGGTCATCGCTGGTTCCGCCAATTGATTACCGACACAGCCGCGCATCATTAGTTATGAGTGATGCGAAGCGCGCGGGCATGTTCGCTCGAAAAATACTGCAAGGCTTTCACAAGCACTATGCATTATTTCAGGACGTGACTCGCCAAGCTCGCGATCGTTTTGCCCATGGCGATTGGCATGCCGGCCAGTATGCAGCCACTGTGCGCATTAGCTTTTATGACCAACGCGTGCGCGAAACCACCGCTGTGTTGAATCAGCTTACCGGCGGTGAACTCAACGAAGCGCTTTGGTTAGAAACCCGCAAAATCTACCAACAATTCTTACAGTTCCATCCGCAGGCCGAGCTGGCTGAAACCTTCTATAACTCGGTATTTTGTAATCTCTTTCATCGGCGCTATTTCAACAACGCCTATATTTTTGTCGAAACCACGTTAAGCGACAGCATTCCGCTGGCGCTGGAAACCGAATTCCGTTCGTATTTCCCGGTGGTGCAGGGCATGCGCCGCACGTTAGCGCGCATCATGGGCGATATCGATTTTGGCGCCGAATATGACGACTTATCAGAAGACATTCGCTTGCTACGCAAAGCCTTTCGCGAGCAAACAGCAGCCGGGGAGTTATCAACCTATCAGTTACGCATTGATGTGCTGAAAGAGCCATTCTTCCGTAACAAAGCGGCCTATGTGGTGGGCCGAATTGTGAGTGCCAATCGCATTTTCCCGTTTATCGTGCCGGTGCTACGCAATAGCGCAGGGCGACTTTATTTGGACGCCCTGATAACTGATACCGATCAGATGGCGATTATTTTTGCCTTCGCGCGCTCGTATTTTATGGTGCATACCCGTGCGCCATCGGCGTTAGTGCGCTTCTTAAAAGGCCTGATGCCGAAGAAAACGATTGCAGAGTTATACTCAGCAATTGGTTTACATAAGCAAAGTAAAACCGAATTTTATCGCGATTTTCTGCACCATTTAGATGCTAGTGACGACAAGTTAGTGGCCGCTGCAGGTATTAAAGGGATGGTGATGACGGTATTCACGCTACCGTCGTATCCTTATGTATTTAAAGTAATCAAAGACCAGTTCGGTGGCGGCAAACAAATGAGCCGACAAACGGTCATTGACCGTTATCGCATGGTTAAACGCCATGATCGTGCGGGGCGTATGGCTGATACTTATGAGTTTGCCAACGTGGCGATTCCGTTAGACCGCATTTCGCCGGATTTACTTGAAGAGCTGAAAACCACCGTGGCTGGCAGTTTAACGATTGAAGACGGTCAGCTCGTGATCAGCCAATTATTCGTTGAGCGGCGGATGATGCCGCTGAATATCTTCTTGGAATACGGCACTGACGCTGAAATTGAGCTGGTGATGAAAGATTACGGGCAAGCTATTAAAGACATGTTGGCTGCGAATATTTTCCCCGGCGATATGCTGCTGAAAAACTTCGGTCTCACGCGCCACAAACGGGTGGTATTCTACGATTACGACGAAGTTCAGTACCTCACCGAAATGAATTTTCGGAAGCTACCAAAACCGGAAACTTATGAGCAAATGATAGCGCCCGAGCCTTGGTATGCTGTTGGCCCCAACGACGTATTTCCTGAACAACTCGCAACTTATGCAGTACCACAACCGAAGCTACGAGATATCCTACTGAAATATCATCCAGAGTTAATCGATGCAGAGTTTTGGCGTCAACAACAAGATAATTTAGCGCGTGGGGTGATTACGGATGTATTTCCGTATCCAGAAGCCGTGCGCTTTATGCGTTGTGTGCGCACGACCTCGGAATAAGCGTTTTTGGTTATTCGTTACTCGTTAGTGATTAAACACGGTGAATAAACTATCGTTTAGCCACATGTGGGCCAGGATACTGACGATATAACCAAGAGCGATGACTGGGGTCCATTTGAGATGGCTAGCGAAGGTGTAATAACCACGCGCTTGCCCCATAAGTGCCACACCTGCAGCTGAACCAATTGATAACAAGCTACCACCGGTACCCGCTGTTAGGGTAATCAATAACCACTGACCGTGCGACATCTCAGGTTGCATGGATAGCACCGCAAACATCACTGGAATGTTATCAATAATGGCTGACATTAAGCCTAAGGCAACGTTGGCAAAGGTTGGGCTCATGTCGAGATACAAGGTATTTGAGAGCAACGATAGGTAGCCCATAAAGCCAAGGCCGCCGACCGAAATGACGATACCGTAGAAGAATAGGAGCGTATCCCACTCGGCGCGTTGCACGCGGTTAAATACGTCGAACGGCACCACGCCACCCAAGCGCTCAAGGCGGGCCATATCGCCAGCACGTTCGGCCATGGCACGTTTGCGTGCCAATGAGCCCGGCAATGTCATACGCAAAAAGTAACCGAAGAATTGCAGATAACCAAGGCCCATCATCATACCTAGCACTGGCGGTAAGTGTAGCCACATATGGCAAGCAACCGCTGTTGCTATCGTCAGCAAGAATAGGGCAGTGATGCGCAACGCTCCGCGCTTGAGTTCAACTTCTTCATAAATTGCTGTTGGCTTACGATTTTCGATGAAGAAACTCATGATAACCGCCGGCACCAAGTAGTTCAGCAACGATGGAATAAACAGCACAAAGAACTCGTGGAATTCGACCATGCCAGCTTGCCAAACCATCAACGTGGTGATGTCACCAAACGGACTAAAGGCACCGCCAGCATTCGCGGCAATGACAATACTGATACACGATACACTAATGAACTTCTTATCACCGTCGGCGACCTTCATGACGACCGCACACATTAACAACGCGGTGGTGAGGTTATCGGCAACGGGTGAAATAAAGAATGCGAGAAATCCTGAAAGCCAAAACAGTTGCTTGTACGTGAAGCCCTTTTTAATCATCCATGCGCGTAAACCATCAAATAGCCGGCGCTCTTCCATGGCATTGATGTAGGTCATTGCCACTAACAAGAACAACATCAATTCCGCAAATTCGAGCAAGTTATGGCGGAACGCTTCTTCGGCTACTCCTGGCAGATCGTTTTGCATGTAGACAAAACCGATCATGATCCAAATTAAGCCGGCGGCCAGCAGCACGGGCTTTGATTTGCGCATGTGTAGCTTTTCTTCACCCATCACCAAAATATAAGCAACGGTGAAAATAATGATGGCGGCAATACCAACGTTAGCGGAGGTCAAGTCGAGTTGACCAGCGGCCGCGAAAGCGGCGGGGGAGAATAGGCTCGCGCCCAACAACAACAGCAGTACTTTCCACATGATTGTTATTCCTTCAACATGCGAGGCTTCAGGGGTGAACAGCACAATTTTTAAGATGAATCGTCTGTTCAGGCGCGCGCATACTACCACAAAAAAGCCGCCAAACACCTGTGCTTGGCGGCTTATACCCAGTATTTTCCGAGGTAATGCTAAAGAGGTATTCGTAAACCTTTGCTTACGCCGGTTTTTTGAACTGTTCTTCTTCAGTCGAGCCGGTAAGTGCTGTTACCGACGACTTCCCTCCTTGAATCACATTCGTCACGTCATCGAAGTATCCAGTACCAACTTCCTGTTGATGCGCAACAAACGTATAGCCTTTGTCGGCGGCTGCAAATTCTTGTTGCTGCAGTTTCACGTATGCTGACATATCGTTGCGCGCGTAATCATGCGCAAGTTCGAACATGTGATACCACATGTTGTGCACGCCAGCTAGAGTGATGAACTGGAACTTATAGCCCATAGCGGCGAGCTCGCGTTGGAATTTGGCAATAGTTGCGTCATCCAGATTACGTTTCCAGTTGAAGCTCGGCGAGCAGTTGTACGCCAATAATTTACCAGGATACTGTGCATGAATTGCTTCGGCGAACTTACGTGCTTCTTCTAAGTCGGGCTTGGCAGTTTCACACCAAAGTAAGTCAGCATACGGCGCATAAGCTAAACCGCGTGAAATGGCTTGATCGATACCAGCATTTACACGATAAAAACCTTCGGCCGTGCGCTCGCCGGTGCAAAACGGTTGGTCATTCGGGTCAACATCTGACGTGAGCAAATCAGCGGCGTTCGCATCAGTGCGAGCGAGAATGAGCGTTGGCACACCGGCAACGTCTGCCGCGAGGCGCGCTGCAATTAATTTCTGCACGGCTTCTTGGGTAGGCACTAATACCTTCCCGCCCATGTGACCACATTTTTTTACCGACGCTAACTGGTCTTCAAAATGTACGCCCGCAGCGCCGGCACGAATCATCGCCTGCATTAGTTCGTAGGCGTTCAATACGCCGCCAAACCCAGCTTCGGCATCCGCAACAATCGGTGCGAAGTAATCCACATAACTTTCTTGTTCTGGACCGATACCTTTTGACCATTGAATTTGATCAGCGCGTGCGAAGCTATTGTTAATACGCTCTACCACCGTTGGCACGGAGTCGACCGGATACAGTGATTGATCAGGGTACATGCTGAGCGAGGTATTGTTGTCAGCGGCGACTTGCCAGCCGGATAAATAGATAGCTTGTAAGCCAGCTTTTACTTGCTGAACGGCTTGCCCGCCGGTGAGCGCACCGAGTGCATTCACATAGTCTTTGCCAAATTTCTCTTGCGCGGCACCGTTGACTAAACGCCAAAGTTTCGCCGCACCGTTTTGTGCATAGGTACATTCAGGCTGAACACTGCCGCGCAGGCGCACCACATCCAGCGCTGAATAGGTGCGTTCAACGCCGGTCCAGCGTGGGTTTTGTTGCCAATCTTGTTCAAGTTGTTTCGCGGCTTCTGCTTGGTGAATTGAAGTTGTCATGGTTGTTGTCCTGTTAAGTGATTGATTTATTATTGAATAAGGTCGTAGCCAGGCAGCGTGAGAAACGCCACTAGCTCATCGGCGGTGGTAATTTGTTCGAGCAACTGCATCGCTTTTGGGAAATTCTCGGCAGCCCAACGTTCATCACCGACTTCACTGCGAACAATCTGTGCTTCTTGCTCGAGGTAAGTACGGAACAGCTCTTTGGTAACCACTTCGCCGTTATCGAGGGTTTTTCCGTGCTTGATCCACTGCCATATAGAGGTGCGCGAGATTTCCGCTGTTGCCGCGTCTTCCATGAGGCCGTAAATAGGCACACAACCTTTGCCGGATATCCAGGCTGCGATGTATTGCAGCGCCACCCGAATATTGGTGCGCATGCCAGCTTCGGTGCGCTCACCGACGCTGGGTTCAAGTAAATCGGCAGCATTAACTGGGGCATCATCCTCACGTAAAATGTGCGATTGATTATCGCCTTGGAGACCCGCCACAAAGACTTCTCGAACCGTGTCAGCTAAACCTGGATGAGCAATCCAGGTGCCGTCATGTCCATTGGCACGCTCAAGTTCTTTGTCAGCTTTAACCTTGGCAAGAATAGCGGCGTTTTCGGTTGGATCTTTGCTTGGAATAAATGCGGCCATACCGCCCATCGCTAGAGCCCCGCGCTTGTGACAGGTTTTTACTAACAAGCGTGAATAGGCGTTCAAAAACGGTTGGTTCATGGTGACCACTTGACGGTCGGGAAGAACCCGATCGGGATGATTTTTTAAGGTTTTGATGTAACTAAAAATGTAATCCCAGCGGCCACAGTTGAGGGCAACGATGTGTTCGCGCATGGCATAAAGAATTTCATCCATCTGGAACACCGCCGGTAAGGTTTCAATCAATACGGTGGCGCGAATGGTGCCGCGCGGCTGTTGAAAATAGTCCTCGGTAAACGTGAAGACATCCGCCCACCACTGTGCTTCGCTGCTATGCTCAAGTTTCGGCAGGTAGTAATAGACACCGGTACCACGTGCCACACGTTGTTGGTAGTTGAGATAAAAATATAGGGCGAAATCAAATAAGCTTCCTGGAACCACGTCGCCATCTAGCATCACGTGCTTCTCCGGCAAATGTAAGCCGCGCACACGTGCAATCAGAAGTGCCGGATTTTCTTGCAACTTGTAATGTTTATTCGAAACGGGGTCGGTATAGGTCATTTGGCCCGTATTGGCATCGAACAAGTTGATTTGTCCTTGCAACACACCTTCCCAAGTTGGTGATTGGGAATCCTCAAAGTCGGCCATATAACAATCGACATTTGCATTGAGCGCGTTAATGACCATCTTCCGATCAACGGGGCCGGTGATTTCCAAACGACGTTTGGTGAGATCTTTAGGAAGTGTGGCTACTTGCCAGTCACTATCACGAATCGACGCTGTCTCAGGAGCGAAGTCGGGTAGGGCACCGGCATCGATTTGTTGCTGACGCTGTTGTCGATTAACCAATAGGTTGTGTAATTGTGGGCGAAATTTGCGTACCAATTCGACCAAAAATTGTTGGCAGTTTTGATCCATCAAACCTGCAGCAGGTTGCTCAAGTTTTGGGAGCTTTAGTCCGTTCATAATCTATCCAGTTGTTGTTCGTGTGTTAACGAACTCAAGGCTAGACTGAATTGATCGAATACAACAAATGAATGAAGTTGATTGCAATCATTCATCGAATGAATGATTAATTAAATCAAACGAACGGATTTAATCAAACAATGCGCCAATAACCGCATGTTGGAGGATTTTTAAACAATAACGCCCTCATCGAGAGGGCGTTATATCAAAACGGATGTGTTGACTATTTCATTCGTGAATAAAGCAATTTTTGATACCAGCTGCGTGGTAAGAAGCGCTTCATATACCATGCCATACGGCCCTGACGGTGCGGGAGTACGTGGCTTTTCTTCTTCTCGACTGCTTTCATAATCAGACGAGCAATATCAACCGCATTTAATTTACTCGAGCGCATTAACTTATCGAGTTTTTGCTCCATACCATCAATGGAAGTACGCATGCCTTGCCCTAAATTGGTTTTAAAGAAGCTCGGACACACCACCGTGACATGAATATTATCTTTCTTAAGTTCGTTTTGCAGCGTCTCTGACAAGCTGACGACCGCAGCTTTCGTCGCATTATAAGCGGTCATATTTGGCACATCTAAAAGTCCCGCCATCGACGCAACATTAATAAAATGACCGTGACCTTGGCGTTTAAACATTGGCGTAAATACCTTACAACCGCGCACCACACCTAATAAGTTGATATCGATAATCCACTGCCAGTCATTGAGTGTGGTTTGCGTGAGTTGGCCAACTTGCGCCACACCGGCATTATTAACCACGACATCTACGCCGCCCCATTTTTCTTCGAGGGTTTTGGCAACCTGCTCAAGGTCGCTCACGCGTGTTACATCGCACGGCATGAACATGGCTTGCGGTTGAATTTTTTGCAAGCTACCAATCACGGCTTCGCCGCGTTCAATGTCCCGATCACCGATACATACGCGCCAACCTCCTTTTGCGCAGATTTGCGCAAGAGCAAAACCAAGGCCGCTGGCGCCGCCGGTGATGAAAATTCGCTGCGGTTTCATGAACTGTTCCTGAATAAATTAAACTTAGGGGGCTATAGAAGCAGATACGGGGCGATCAATCAATTGCCGAAGTGACATCGACTGATAACCGGTGAGCTCCTCAAACGCCGCAAAATAGGTTTCAGAGTTCGCGGCGGCACCGTCTTTCACCAGTCGTGAATAGGTTTCCCATAAGGCGAAGATACCAGCACGAACGCCATTGGCTTGTAACTGAGCATGTAAATCGGCATTAGCGACTAACCCACAGCTATAGTGTGCGCGAAAATTAACACGACCCACATTGATAAATGGCTCGCTCGCCGGCCACGAAGCAATACACTCTTGTTGCGCTTTACGCACGGCTTCTTGTACCAGTTGATTACTTTGATTCAGCTTCGTATCGGTATACAAATATGACATCAGCTCTGCGGCACCTTCGTGAATCCATGCCTCATCAGAACTTGAGTACTTGAGCCCCGCGCCTTGAAACAAGTGAGCTATTTCATGCGCAAAAAACCAAAGGGTATTCTTCTCGTCAACGTTTTGTAGCGCTTGCTCGCCATACCAATGCATAAACACTTGATTGGGTAAAACGCCGCCTTGATGACCAAAATAGCCGCCTTCGTAGTCACTATAAGACGCAAACAATGTCGGCGTTTGAGTCAGTGCACCCAGTTGCTTGGTGTAATAACTCATCATCATCGGTAACTCGGTCACCATGTCGTGTTGTAACGATTGTGGCAACACCGGATCAATGATGGCAACCAAAGCGGCAAAGGTCTCTGGCGGTTGTGAACCAACATAAATCGCACGGCCACTGTCTCGATCAAGCCATTCGTGAAAGCCAAGACGTAATTGCCCGTCGACTAACAAATAATCATTGGTGGTTAAATTGACCGCCATTGGCCATTCATGATGCGCAGCGCCACACGTGTCGGCGCAGGCAAAAAAGCGTGCAGTGTGAATCAGCATGCCACCGTCACTAAACGGAGAAAACGGCGCATAATCTTTGGGAAGTGGGGTGTAACTGGCGTCGAGCACAAAAGCCGCTTCGGAAAATGGTTGGCCGTTTTTACTGAGGATCACTTCAGAACCATTTTGCCAACCAATCTGAATGTTGTCGGTAAGCGGTTGCCAACGCTCAGCCCGCGATTGATTCGGTGAACGCACAAACTCAAGTCGCGTGACCGGTTCATTTAATTGATAGGTCACCGTCCAGCCGAGATCGGATTTACTGAGCGTAATCAATCGTATCTGCGAGTCTGCCGGTGCAAACCACAGCAACAGCACAAGAACCACAGCCGCAATAGCAATGAAATAGCGCACGTTATTTAAGCCTCGTTATGTAACCTCTGTTATCAATGTAGCACCAGTGTTGCATTGGCTCCATGATCTTTGACTTGCTTGGATGACCCTTTCTCTATTTTTACTGTGACAGTTCTGTTTCGGTTCAGTGAATCTTTCGTGACAAACCGGTTTTGTCACAAATTTGTCATGTCAACTCACTAATCTGCCTGCGTCGTTTAATTACCTACATTCGTTCCTTCCAGGAGAACACAATGAAATTGCAAACTCTTTTCCAAGTTACCGCTGTTGCTTCAGCATTAGCTCTCGCCGGTTGTGGCGGTGATATTGAAATTTCACCAACCGTGAATGACAACAGCGTTGTAAATAACGGTTCTGGTGGTAGCTCAGGTGGCGACACTACCGCCGATAACCTGTGTGCAACCAACAACGGTGTGCAAGGTGCATTTGACGGTCGTGACTGTGAATACAACCTTGAGTTTGCAAGCCGTAATATCGAAATCACTGAAGACATCACATTTGCTGAATTGCCAGATGGCGGTGTGCACGTATTCGATGGCGCACTATTAATTGGTGAAGATTGTGATACCACCACCTCGTGTACTATCAATCAAGATGGTCCTGTGATGACAGTTGAGCCAGGTGCGACTTTGGCATTTACCAGCGGTGAAGCAATCATTCGCGTTGCTCGCGGTGCAAAATTAAATGCAATCGGTACCTTCGACAAGCCAGTAACCTTCACTTCAGCAAACGCTTTTACACGTTTTGATGTGGTTGGCAACGGCCCACGTTTTGCAGATTGGGGCGGTATTATCATTAATGGTGAAGGTATCACCAACCAGTGTACTGATGCGCAGCGTGATGCAGGCACCTGTAATGTTGCTTCTGAAGGCATCGTGAGCTACTACGGCGGTAACGATAACGCGGATGATAGCGGCTCGATGAAGTATGCGAAAATCTGGTATGCCGGTTCAGGCCCACGTGCAGGCGGCGACGGCGATGACTTGAACTCACTGACATTAAACGCAGTTGGTTCAGGCTCTTCTTATGAGTTTATTCACATTCACCAAGGCTACGACGACGGTATCGAATTCTTCGGTGGTGCAGCTGATGTGAAACGCGTTGTATTCACTGACACCCAAGACGATTCAATGGATATCGATGCGGGTTGGCAAGGTAACGCACAATTCCTATATATCAAGCACGGCACCGTTAACGTTGACGGTACTGACGTATACATGGGTAACGGCGGTTTTGAAGCTGACGGTGAGAAAAACTCAGGCGCAGAATACTCACAAGCACCAACATCACGTCCAAACATCGCGAACGTGACTGTTGTGACAACTGACGGCTTATCAACTCGTGATAACGATCCATCAACCGCTATGAAGTTTGACGATAACTTCCAAGGCCAACTGTATAACTTCTTGTTAGTTAAAACCGACGTTACAACCAACGACACCCGCTGCATCCTCTTTACTGGTGACGGCGAACTGGGTGTAACCGATGGTGACTTGAACTTCTTCAACTCAGCGATGGCGTGTGTTGCTGAAAACGAATTCACTTCAGCTGATTTGTTTGCCAACGGCACCAGCCGTCAAGCTTGGTTCGACAACAGCGGTGTGAACGCACGTTTAGGCGGAAATGCAACTGTATTCGGCACTGATGGCTTCGCAACGGATATGTCATCGTCTGATATCACGGTGACTGCAAATGACTTGAGCGCTTTAGGTAACAGCTTCTTTGAAGCAGTTGATTACATTGGTGCGGTATCAAGCACGGATACATCATCTGAATGGTACCAGTGGGTTGAAACTGCGTTAGCTGCTGCAGAACAAGATTAATCACACTTGTTGCATAGCAATCTATGGCAGGCGTGCTGGTGGCACGCCTGCTATTACCGATAACGCAGGAGTTGACGATGAGCACCAATTATAAACTCAAGCCGCTAGCTCTAGCGGTCAGTATTGCCCTTCTTGCGAGTAGTCAAGCTTACGCGCAGCAGCAAGAGGCCGAGCAAACAGCAACCGAAACCGCCACAGATACAGCTATTGAAGAAGTTGTGACCACAGGTACGCGTTTACAAGGCAGTGCCGCTGCAGTTGTTGATGAGCGTAAAAACCAAGCGTTCGTGGCAGATATTCTTGGTGCTGAACAGTTATCAAGAACCGGCGATAGCGATGCGGCTTCGGCATTGCGCCGAGTAACCGGCTTAACTTTGGTTGACGGCAAATATGTTTACGTTCGTGGCCTGGGTGAGCGTTACTCAAGCGCTCGTTTAAATGGCGCAAGTATTCCAAGCCCAGACTTAACCCGCAACGTTATTCCGCTTGATATTATTCCTTCAACGATTATCGAAAGCTTAGCGGTACAGAAAGTATTTTCACCAGCTATGCCAGCAGCCTTTGGCGGCGGTAATATCGATATCCGTACCAAATCCTTACCGTCTGATTTTCAGGTTAATCTTGAAGTTGGAGTCGGTCAAAACACCAATGCTTCTGATGGTTACACATATAGCCGTAACGAAGCAGGCGTGCCGCAAAACATTCGCGAAGCAATTGTGAAATATCGTGGCGACTTCAGCTTGCGAAACATTGTCAGCCGCGAAGGGCTTGTTGCCAATGAAACGGGCTCAGCAAGTGACCAAGCGCGCGCGATAAATTCTGGTTTAGCACAATCGCTACCACGTGATATCGCCCTGCAAGAAGACTCGCTCAACCAGAACTACAGCATCAAAGCCAGCATTGGTAACAGCTTTGATGAAGAGTTGTTCGGTGGCAACATCGGTTTCTTATTAGCTGGCGCGTATGATACCAAATGGGATGTTTCAGAGCGTACCAATGCGGTTTTGAGTGAGAATGCGACTGAGGGCTGTGCGACGACACTCAACAACGCCGAAGAAGTCTCAAACTCGTGTTACAACACGTTGAGTGAGACCACGCTTACCACTGAAACCGAACGTTTAAATGGCGTATTTAGCGTTGGTTATGAGCTTGATACGCATCGTGTCAGCTATACCAAACTATATTTGACCGACTCAGAAGACGAATCTGAATTCGGCATTATGCAAAGCCCGAACGGAAGTAACTTAAAGACTATCTTTGGCTCTGGCTTGGCGAATCGTGAACACGAATTTAAATACGAAGAGCGTACGCTTGATATTGATCAAATTCGTGGTCAGCACACGTTCCTAGATTACTGGGGTATCGGTTTTGACTGGCAATACACGGAGTCAAAAGCTGAAACGGATATTCCTACCGATATTTCGTATCGTTTTGATGATTTGTATGACAGTCAGGGTAATTACCTTAGTACTGTTGTGACTGGTGACGATAACCGAGCGGTTTATCAGTACGTTGATATGCAAGATAACGTGAAATCGTACAGCGGTAACTTCAGTTTGCCGACCAATGTCGGCGGCATGGATATCGAATTGAAAGCCGGTTACGACTTTACTGACAAAGCTCGTTATTACACTACTGACCGCTTTGCCATGGATAACGGCTCTGGCCTGCGTGTAACCGTCAATGAAGACGCGAACGATGTTCTGGGCGTAACGGATTACTTAACCGACGAGCGCATTGCAGAGAACAACTTCTTGTTGTCTTATCGCGAGCCAACGTCGCCAGATGCAGACGATTATTTGGCAGTGCAGAAAATCGATGCGTTTTACGGAACATTTGATGCGTTCCTGACTAAAAACTGGCGTTTAGCCGGCGGTGTACGTTGGGAAGAGTTCAAGCAAGTATCATTGGCAACCTCGAGCTTGATCTTCACCCGTGAAGATTTAGAAACCTTCTATTCAGTGGACCGCATCATGAACGGCACCACCATTGAAGACGATTTCTATCCAGCGTTGTCACTCACTTATATCAGTGATGATAACTATCAGCTTCGTTTCGGCTTCTCTGAAACGGTGGTTCGCCCTGATCTTCGTGAAACCGTGCCAGTTGCTTACTATGACCCAATCACCGATATCCGTACTATCGGTCGTGCGGGCCTTGAAAGCAGCCCAATGACGAACTTTGACGCGCGTTTCGAGTACTTCGCTGATAACGGTGATAACTACACCATCTCGGCTTTCTACAAGGATATTGAAAAGCCAATTGAGTCCGTTTTAAGTGTGGGTGATGAAGAGTACACGTTGAACTACGTGAACGGTATTTCAGCTGAAGTATACGGCGTTGAGTTCGAGTGGTTGCATGATTTGACCTACTTAGCTGACGGCTTCTTCACCGCTGGTAACCTTACTTTGAGTGATTCCGAAGCAGTGATTGACCCAGCGCTAGCGGGTAACTTAACGAACCCAACCAAGCGTATGACTGGCCATTCAAAGTACGTTGCTAACTTCCAGTTAGGTTACGATTCACTGAACGGCAATCACTCAAGCTCGTTAGTGTATAACGTGTTTGGTGAGCGTATCTTGGCTGCTGGTATCGGTGGCCGCGGTGATGCTTATGAACAACCGTTCCACTCACTTGATTTGGTTTATAACTATTACCCAGACTTTAATTCGAAAATCAGTTTTAAAGTGCAAAACTTACTTGGCGAAGACCAAGAAGTGACGCAGTCTGGCGTGATTGTTCAAACCCGTGAAGTAGGGCAAGTGTTCAGCTTAAGCTACAGCTACGAGTTCTAATTCGCAGCACGACATGACGAAAGGAGAGGGCGCAGGATGCGCCCTTTTTTTGTGTTTGTTGCTGGCACAAATCTGGCACAAAGCCACAAAAAGAAAAGCCCCGCTATTGCTAGCGAGGCCTTATCAATAATGGTGCCCAGAGGCGGAATCGAACCACCGACACGGGGATTTTCAATCCCCTGCTCTACCGACTGAGCTATCTGGGCGTCGGGGCGTATTAAACGAGTTTTTCGGGTCTGAGTCAACCGCTTTTTTAAGGAAAATCGGTGAATTCAGACCGTTTGCTCAGTAAATACGCAATTTGGTTGGTTTTACACCTTTAAGTAGGTGCTACCCGCCAAACACTTCTCGTAATAGTCGGTCCACTTCACACCTTCACGTGGTGCGATGTGACCTTTACGAACTTCACGATCAATCGACTTCTTCACCGTTTTCGCCATGAAATCGGTGTTGTACTGCATGGTTTCAAGCACTTTCTCTGCGGCGGTGCCTGGAACGACTTCTTCGATATAAAAATCGCCTGGTTCGTCGTCGTGGCAATAAATATGCACTTCGGTTAAACGACCGAATAGGTTGTGCATATCGCCCATCACGTCTTGGTAAGCGCCGGTTAGGAACATACCCACATGATAGTCATCGCCTTTGCGCAACGCATGCATTGGAATGTTATCGCTGATTTCGGTGCCTTCGATGTATTTGCTCAGCTTACCGTCACTATCACAGGTAATATCGACAATAGAGCAACGCACTTCCGGCTTCTCGTTTAAGCGGCTAATTGGCACAATCGGCAGTACTTGCCCAATAGCCCAAGTATCGGCGGCCGATTGGAAAATTGAGAAGTTACACAAGTACTGACTTGCCAACATGTCTTCGAGCTCCTCGAGTTCTTGGAACACGAAGCTTTCGCGATCAAGCGATTGATGAATATCGCTCAAAATGCGCCAGTACATGGTGTCGAGCTTCGCCATCTCTTCCAATGACAAAATACCGAGCTTAAACGCTTCATACGCGCTCTGTTTGAATGAGGCGGCATCGTTGTATCGTTCTTGCGGATGCATGTCAGCTGCGTTCACGAGCTCGCGCATGTTGCTTACGAGAATGTGCTCACCTTCGCTGGCGCTGATATCAAATTTTGCACCGGTATTTTTGATTTCACCAACAATGTTGGTTACCACACAACTATGGTGCGCGGTAATGGCACGGCCACTTTCGCTCACCAAATTTGGGTGTGGCACTTCTTCGAGGTCGCAAATCTGTTTGACGCCATAAACCACGTCAGCCACGTATTCTTCGGTAGAGTAATTACGTGACGAGTCGGTTGTTGAGCTGGTGCCGTCGTAGTCGATACCAAGACCACCACCGATGTCTAAATACTCAAGTGGTACACCAATTTGAATCAGTTTGGCGTACAAACGCGCGCCTTCTGATACCGCTTCTTTGACTTTGCGGATATCCGACATTTGGCTGCCGATATGGAAGTGTAATAACTTCGCACAGTGCAACATGTCTTCTTTTTTCAGCAACTCAACAATATTCAGAATTTCAGTGATGCTTAAGCCGAATTTCGCGCGATCACCACTAGAACCGGCCCATTTGCCGGCGCTACGTACCATCATTTTGCTACGCAAACCAATCATTGGCTCTACGCCGAGCTTTTTCGCCAATGGAATTAGCATTTCAAGTTCACTGAATTTCTCAATCACGATGATCATCTTACGACGCAATTGACGGCCGAGTAGGGCAAGCGTGAGATAATCTTCGTCTTTGTAGCCATTCAAAACGGTTAGCGCGTTCGGATTTTCGTTGTACGCAAGCACCGCCATCAGCTCTGGCTTTGAGCCAGCCTCAAGGCCGTAGTCATATGGCTCGCCAGCATCGATGATTTCTTCAACCACTTCGCGCATTTGGTTTACTTTAATTGGGAACACGCCGACATAGCGAGCTTGGTAGTCCGCATCGGCAATCGTCTTGGCGAAGGTTTCGTTGAGGATTTCAACTTGCGAGCGCAAAATGTCGTGAAAACGAATAACCGCCGGCAATTGAATACCTTCAGCTAAGATTTCGTCGACAACTTCCTGCATATCGATGGTGACATCCGGCAGACGATGATTCGGAGCGATTTGGATATTACCGTTCGCTCCAATTGAGAAATATCCTGCGCCCCAGCGGTTCACACCGTAGAGTTCTTCGGCGTCGTCGATTGTCCAGTTCTGAGCCATCAGCGAGCCCCTTTTTCGTTCAAAATGATCAACAGTTCGCGCACAATTTTTGCTGCAAACACGTCTGAGTTGCCGGTTGGATCGATTTCCGGCGATAGCTCAACGACGTCGGCGCCAACAAGGTTTTTGCCGCGCAACAACTTCATTAAGCTCACGTACGAATGAAAATCTTCGCCACCTGGTTCAGGTGTGCCGGTGCCCGGTAAAAACGCCGGGTCAAAGTAATCTAAATCAAGCGTCAAATAGATTGGACGGTCGTCGGCAATAGCCGCCACGCTATCTAAGAAATCTTTACGTGATTTACGCACCGTTCCGTGCTCGTTCATGTACTGATATTCTTCGCGGGTTCCTGAGCGAATGCCGTACTGAATCAATTCATGGCCCGGACCAAAATGGTCAAGCGAGCGACGAATAATCGACGCATGCGAATAGTGATAACCCAAAAAGCCGTCACGTAAGTCAGCGTGTGCATCAAGATGCAGTAGCACTAAGTCAGGGTACTGCTGCAAATATTTGCGAATTGGCGCATACGAAATAGAGTGTTCGCCGCCAAGCGTGAGCACGCGCACATTGTTCGCTTGCAAATCGAGTGGTTGAAAAATTTCATCAAACTGATCGCTGGCGTGTTGCCATTGCGCTTCCACATCATCACTTGAGCCAAGCGATAAATTACCCAAATCATAAAACGCGTGATCAAACAGATCCGCATCTAAATATGGCGAATAGCTTTCGATATCTTCTGAAACCGCGCGCAAGCCATCAGGACCGTTGCGGGTTCCTTTACGAAAACAGGCAGTACCATCAAATCCAAAACCGATAATATGCGTGCCATTGGCATACACAGTGTTATCGGTTGTTGCACCAAAAAACTCGCGCACAGGGGCGTCGGTTTTGATAGCTTCAGCAACTTTGGTCTGAGCGGTATGTTGATTTGGATTTTGTTGACTCAAGGTGACTCACCTCCGTTCGTTCAACAGGGTTGATTTCGGCAAATTAAAAAGGGGCATATTATCCTTATAATTGCCCCCAATTGCCACTATCTCATTAACTACGCGCCGACTTTTTTACTGGATTAAAAATCTCATGTTGAATACGTAAAAGATTCGCATCGAGAGGGTTCTTTTTGGTCCATGTATCAACGAGTGGCACTTCAACCATTTGACCGGCTTTAATTCCCGTCATTACCGCTGTTTTGCCTTGCAAAATAAGCTCTATAGCGTGTACCCCAAGTTCTGAGGCGAGCACACGGTCGGTCGCTGTTGGCGGTCCGCCGCGTTGAATATGGCCTAGTAAGCACGGACGACACGGCATACTGTACTCTGCTTCAAGTTGCTCAGAGAGTGCCACGGCACCGCCTGGCCATTGATGCTCGCTCAATACCATGACGTAACTTCCCGCGCCGCGAACTTCTTCAACGCGTTTGATATGTTTCACTAGAGCGGCAATGGTCAACGGTTTGTCTTTCTGTAATTCTGGCAAAATCATGCGTTCGGCACCTGCGGCCATCGCGCTTTTTAAACCGATAAAACCAGCATGACGTCCCATCACTTCAACTATGAACACCCGGTCCATCGCATCAGCGGTGTCACGAATTTTATCGAGCGCATCCATCGCAATCGCGACGGCCGTTGAGTAGCCAATAGTTGCGTCGGTGCCATATAAGTCGTTGTCGATGGTGCCCGGCACCCCAATAATTTGGCCGTTCCAGTGTTGGCTTAAGTGGTGCGCGCCACGAAACGAGCCATCGCCACCAATGACAACAAGAGCGCTAATGCCAAGCTCCGTCAAATTTTTAGCTGCTAATTGCGCACTTTCAACTTCTTTGAAACGTGGGCAGCGTGCACTCTTAATGATTGTTCCTGAATACTGTAAAACGTGTAGCACGTCTGCGGCCTTAAGCGGCAGATGTTCGTTATTTAAAAGGCCTTCGTAGCCATGTTTAAATGCTACAACTTCCATTCCATAATGTTCAGCGGCTAATACCACTGCACGCAAAGCGGCATTCATACCAGGAGCATCACCACCGCTGGTTAACACACCAATCCGTTGCTTTGTCGATGTTTCAGACACCTCTATACTCCTCTTTCCTATTGTCTGATAAGCTTATCGAACTTAACTCAATTTACAACGAAGCGCACATGTCAGAGCAAAAAAATATTCATATTTCCGATGATTTAATCCGCCAGTGGGCACAAAACTGCTTACAGCACGCCGGTGCTGATGCAGCGGTTGCCGCTGCTATGGCTGAAAACTTGGTTGCTGCCGACTTAATGGGATTCCGAACGCATGGTTTAATGCGGCTGCGCTATAACATTAACTGCTTGCGTGATGGTAGCTCACGGCCAAGCGGCGATTATCAGGTATTGAGGCAGCGTGCAGCAGTGCAGCTGTGGGATGCAGATTTGCTATCTGGGCTTTACGTGGTGCCTAAAGCAGTTAATGCAGCCATGCAGATGGCACGCGAATGCGGTACCGGAACTGTGATTATCAAACGAGCTCAGCATGTCGCTGCGCTCGCGGTTTATCTTGAGCAAGCGGTGAATGCCGGCATGCTCATCCAATTGATGTGCGCAACGCCGGGGCAGCAAGTTGTTGCTCCGCACGGTGCGAAGTCAGCTTGGTTCTCACCAAATCCGTTTGCCATTGGCGCGCCAACGCAGTCACAACCGATTTTATTTGATATTAGCTTCTCGATGACCGCTGCCGGTAAAGTCCGTAAAGCGATTGCCGAACAACAACCGTTGCCGTATCCCGCATTGATTACTGCTGATGGCGATTATACGACCGACGCCACTACATTTCTAAACGATCCTGCCAGTGTTTTGGCGCCGTTAGGTGGGCAGCAGTTGGGCTACAAAGGTTCGGGCTTATGTTTGTTTAGCGAATTGTGGACCCTAGCATTGAGCCAATTGGGTCGCCATCAAGAGCAACCAGGCCTTGATGCGAATACGGTATGGATTCAAGTGATTGACCCAAGTGCGTTTGGTGATGCTGAGGAATTTAAGGCGCAGGCTCAAGCACTCGTTGATGGGATGAAAGCCGCGACACCCATTGATAAAAATTATCCGGTTCGGATACCGGGTGAGGGAGCTATGACAACTCGTGCGCGACAGCTGCAGCTTGGCGTTGAGTACAGTCCAGAATTGTGGCGTCAGTTAGAAAAGGTTGCTGATCTAATGCAGCAACCTTTACCTACATCAACTAACTAAGGTTGGAGGCGCTCAATTGCCCAAGCATCATTTGCTTTGGTGAATGTGAAGCGGTCGTGTAAGCGATAGCGACCGCCTTGCCAGAACTCAAATCGCTCTGGCACAATCAGGTAACCACCCCAAGTTGCCGGCATAGGTACTTGTTGGTCGTTGTATTGCTCAGTGAGTTGGTGGTAACGCGCTTCTAATTCGCTACGACTAGCAATCGGGTGGCTTTGCGCTGACGCTAAGGCACCTAATTGACTCTCGCGTGGCCGACTGTAGAAATACGCTTCGCTATCCTCACGTGAGATTTTTCTTGCAAAGCCCTCAACTCGAACTTGCTGCTCAATGGCTAACCACGAAAAATGCATCGCGACACGACTATTGTTGCTAATGTCGTGACCTTTTTGGCTGTCGTAGTTGGTGTAAAATACGAAGCCGTTGTCGCGGAGTTCTTTAAGCAATACAATACGTTGGTGCGGCTGATTGTCCGCACCGACCGTTGCTAGCGTAAACGCAGTTGGATCGGTTTGCGACGGATGATCTTTAGCAGCAGCAAACCACTGTGCAAACTGTTGCATCGGGTCATTCGCAAGAGAATCGCGGCACAATTTACCTTGCTCATAATCACGTCGAACGTTTTTTAAATCCATACTGCGTTGTTTCCTTAGGTTAATCCTGTTTTCTTATTTCGATTGATATTCAGCTTTACCGGCAACATAGGTTGCGTTGACTGTATTCTGCCATAGTATAGCGGCCTCACGCGCAAACGGATCATGATCTAACACAATGAAATCAGCCCATTTTCCAGGCTCTAAGGTGCCTAGAATTTGTTCCTGACCAGCAGCATAAGCGGCATCAAGGGTAAAGGCGCGCAGAGCTTGCTCTAGGCTTAGTTTTTCATGCGCGTACCAGCCACCCTCAGGTTGATTTTCACGATCTTGACGCGTTACCGCTGCGTGCAAACCAAAGAACGGGTCAGCAAGTTCAACTGGGAAATCCGAGCCGGCAGCAATAATCGTTCCTTGTTTTTCAAAAGTTTGCCAAGCATAAGCACCTTTCATGCGCGCTTTGCCCAGACGATCTTCTGCCATGTTTTTGTCGCTGGTTGCATGCGTTGGTTGCATTGAAGCAATAATGTTCAATTCTTTGAATCGTGGAATATCATCTGGATGGACAATCTGAGAATGCTCAATCCGATGACGTAAATTACGCCCACCAATCGTTTCAAAAGCATGCTCATATTCATCCAAAACAATACGGTTGGCGCGGTCGCCAATAGCGTGTGTATTAATTTGGAAACCGTGCGGAATAATCAACTCATATAACTCACGAATACGTTCTTGCGAAGTCACCATTAAGCCGTGCTGATCAGGCGCATCGTGATAAGGCTTCAGCAAAGCGGCACCGCGGCTACCGAGTGCACCGTCACCGTAGATTTTTACACTGCGCACGGTCAGCTTGTCATCAGCTGATACATAGTGGCCAGCGTCGAGCAGTTCAGGTAGCTTGGGTTCAGTTGCCGAGAGCATGGCATAAATGCGTAATGGCATGTTCTGTTTGGCCGCTAAGTCTTTATAAACGCTCAAGGTGAGTGCATCAACGCCAGCATCGTGAACACCGGTAATGCCGCGTTCTAACAGATGATTAAAGGCTAGCTTTAATGCTTCTTCTTGCTGTTGCGCTGACGTTGCAGGAATTTTTTGCTCGACTAAGTTCATCGCATTATCGATAAGTACGCCGGTTGGATTACCTTGCGCATCGCGAATGATCTCGCCACCGTCGGGACTAACAGTGTCTGCGGTAATACCGGCAATTTCCAATGCTTTACTATTCGCCCATGCCGCATGGCCGTCAACGCGGGTTAAATAAATTGGTTTATCCGAAGAGATTTCATCAAGTGATTCAGCACTTGGGAACTGTTTGACAGTCCAATTTTCTTGGTTCCATCCGCGGCCTAAAATCCAGTCTGCGCCGGGTGTACCTTGCGCAAACTTCGCGACCATTGCTACTGCATCGCTTTGTGATGTTGCATCTCGTAAATCGGCCAGCATCAGGTTTTGACCAAGCCCAAGCACGTGACCGTGTGCATCAATAAGGCCCGGTAACACGAACTTGCCGTTTAAGTTGACACGTTGTTCTTTTGTTAGTGCGCCGTAAACGCTTTCTAATTCAGCCAGTGTACCAATCGCCGCAACTTTGCCATCACGAATCAACATGGCGTCAAACTTCACCAAAACAGCTTCGTTTCCAGGGTTTCCGGTTAAGGTATAGCCGTTAAAATTATGAAAGAAAACAGTCTGCGCAAACACGGTGGCAGAATGCAACATTAATAAAACAATACCAATTAAACGTAAAATTCTCATAAATTTCTCTTTTTTATTGAATTTTATGCGCTATAGCACACTCTTAGCTTGAACCATTGTTTATATCAGATACTGAAAATTTGGCTTTTTTACATAAATTTACAATTTAGTAACACCATAACTTCAAACATTCGTTAAAGCGTGTACAATACGCTAAATGTTA
This sequence comes from Pseudidiomarina tainanensis, assembly GCF_004214835.1. Taxonomy (GTDB): domain Bacteria; phylum Pseudomonadota; class Gammaproteobacteria; order Enterobacterales; family Alteromonadaceae; genus Pseudidiomarina; species Pseudidiomarina tainanensis. The sequence continues at coordinate 213,551 of NZ_PIQJ01000003.1, forward strand.
GTAATCAATTAAAGCGCGTGGTTTTAGATGAAAATATTAATAATAGATTCGCAATTTTTTGTACGTGCTGGGCTAATCCAAGTACTAACTAGCTTTTCTGACCAGCTCGCTATTTACGAAGCCCCGAGCTTTGATATTGCGCAAGAATATCTGCGCCACCAAAATGACTATAACCTAATTTTCCTTGATATGGATATCCCCGACGCGGAAATCCGTCCGACCTTACAGACCTTAAAAAAGATGGCGCCAAGTTCGCATATCGTGCTGTTTAGTTGGCCTCGTCCGCTATCTGAAGTGCGCCAGGCACTAAGTAATGGTGTGCGCAGCTATCTGCCGAAAGACGCCAGTGCAGAAGAGGCTAAACAAGCCATACGCATCTTGTTGCAAAACGATCGCTATTTACCAGAAGAGTCGCGACTAAATGACAATATGAATCGACAAGGGAGTGCAGAACACTTTTTGTCACCGCGTCAATTAGAGATCATGCAGTTGTTGGCGCAAGGTTTGTCGAATAAAGAAATCGCCACCATCCTTGGCATTACTGAAGGAACAATTCGGGTTCACCTTTCTGCCATATTTAAGGCGATTAAAGTATCGAACCGAACGGAAGCCACGCTTTGGTACTTGCTGCGCCAAAAACGTTTGGTGGGTTAAATGAGTTTGGAGCAAATCCTAAGCTCGCTAGAGCAGGGGAAGCATGCTCCAACTGAACGTTGGAATCCACCTTATTGTGGTGAGATTCCGATTCATATCGATGAGCATGGCCAATGGCATTATCAGGGCTCGCCGATCAAACGAGATCGGCTGGTAAAGCTCTTTGCTAGCGTGTTAGTGCACGAACAGGGTAACTACTTTTTAGTAACACCTGCCGAGAAGGTCAAAATAAGTGTCGCTGATGTGCCGTTTATAGTGGTGACTTGGGCCAAAGTCGACGAGTTAACGCCACCTGTTATTCAGGTTACCACCAATATTGATCAGAGGTTCGCCCTGTCCGAACAACATCCACTTGTGGTTCGCAACGAACAACTTTATGTAGACTGCGGTCGAGAGCTTTGGGCTAAGGTGCACCGTAACGTGGTGTACCAGTGGGCAGAGATTGCTCAAGTGCAGCAACGGAATGGCCGCGATATTTATACTATTGAAAGTGCCGGCACTCGATTTGATTTAAATCAGTAATGTTGTTCTGAATTTGCGCGAAACATAACGCTGCTCTATCATACGCATCCTATTTGTAGCCGAGCTTGAGATACCGTTCATGAAGCCTATAACGATAACGCTTGCCCAACTTGATTTTACGGTGGGTGCTATCACTCGAAATACCGAGTCGATTATCGCAACGTTACAGCAGTACGCTGATAGTGACTTAGTCATATTCCCCGAGCTCGCGATCACCGGTTACCCGCCAGAAGATCTGCTATTCCGAGACGATTTCGAAACGCTGGTTTACCAAGCATTAGATAAAATTGCCGTCGCGGCAGATACTAATCTTGCGATTGTCGGACATCCGCAGCGAGTCGGCGATGAGCTTTATAATAGTGTCTCGGTGTTACATAAAGGGAAGTGCCTTGCGCGCTACCACAAGCAACGCCTACCGCAATATGGCGTATTCGACGAACAGCGCTATTTTATTCCTGGTCATGACAATGGCATTTTCACATGGCAAGGCCATCGGATTGGTTTGCTAATTTGTGAAGACCTTTGGCACGCAGCGCCTTTAGCGAGCTTAGCTGCCGAGAATGTCGACTTGGTTATTTCTCTGAACGCATCGCCGTATGAAGTAGAAAAGCACCAACAACGCCTACATATTTTGCAGCAACGCGCAAGTGAAGCGCACATTCCAATTCTTTACGTGAATAATTGTGGCGGTCAAGACGAGTTAGTTTTCGATGGTCATTCGTTAGTCATGGACGCCAAGGGTGAGCTCATTGCGGAGCTGCCGCACTGCCAAACAGCCTGTGCAAGTATTCGTGCTGATAGTAACGGCATACAGCTCATCGATACAGCATTCACACCACGTCAACAATCGTTGTTGGCAGAAATTTATCAAGCACTCGTTCTGGCTGTGCGCGATTATGTAAACAAAAATGGTTTTCAGGGCGTAACACTTGGCTTATCGGGCGGTATTGATTCTGCTGTTACGATGGCGGTTGCGGTTGACGCGTTAGGTGCTGATAAAGTTCACGCCATTATGATGCCGTTTCGTTATACCTCACAAATGAGTCAAGATGATGCCGCCGAACAAGCACGCCGCATGGGTGTGAAGTATGACGTGGTAGCAATTGAGCCGATGTACGATGCTTTTATGCAGCAGCTTGATCCACTATTTTCGGGTACTGAAAAAGACACGACGGAAGAGAACTTACAAGCTCGCGCACGCGGTACGTTGTTAATGGCGGTGTCGAATAAAACCCGGTCACTGGTACTCACAACGGGAAACAAAAGCGAGCTGGCGGTGGGCTATTGTACGCTCTATGGTGACATGAACGGTGGTTTTGCGCCGTTAAAAGACGTGCCTAAAACACTTGTGTTTGAGCTGGCACGCTTCCGTAATTTAGAGCAAGAAGTGATTCCGGAGCGAGTGATCACGCGTCCACCATCTGCCGAGCTGGCACCAGATCAAAAAGATCAGGACAGTTTACCGCCGTATGATGTGCTTGATCGAATTTTAACACTTTATGTTGAACAAGATTGGTCACCCAGTGCCATTATCGATTGCGGATTTGATAAGGCGGATGTCTTGCGTGTTGTGCGCTTGGTTGATATTAATGAATATAAGCGGCGCCAAGGTGCCGTTGGGCCGAAGATTACAGCTCGCAATTTTGGCAAAGATCGTCGTTTTCCAATTACCAATCACTTTCGTTACGAACTAGAACGACAAGTGCAAGCTCGGAGTTCGCATGAAGAAAATTGAAGCCATCATTAAGCCATTTAAACTGGATGATGTACGTGAAGCACTATCGGAAATCGGTATTGCGGGTATGACAGTGGCCGAGGTTAAGGGCTTTGGTCGACAAAAGGGCCACACCGAACTCTATCGCGGTGCAGAATACATGGTTGATTTTCTACCAAAGGTGAAACTTGAGATTGTTGTTGCAGACGATCAAGTTGAGCGTTGCATCGATACGATTTTAGAAACAGCACAAACAGGTAAAATCGGCGACGGCAAAATCTTCGTCACTAATGTTGAGCGTGTTATTCGAATTCGTACAGGTGAGGAAAACGAAGACGCGGTGTAAGTCACCGCGTCTGTATTGATTAGTCAAGTTGTGACAGATAGTCGCTACGCGGGAAGTTAGTTTTGAGCGTAGCTACTGCGTCAGCATACAGCTCAGTCAACTCTAGGCTTCGGTAGGCTTCCGCCATAATTGCCAATGCGTGTTCAGCTTCAGGCGTATCACTAAAGTTCTCAAGTACATATTTACCGCGATTCGCCGCTGCCAGAAACGCTTCACGCTTCATGTAATATTGCGCAACTGCAAGTTCATGACGCGCCAAACGACTCTTAATACCAATCATACGCTGGCGCGCATCGGCTGAGTATTTACTATCTGGGAAGCGGCGGACGAGTTCTGCATAATCATCGAATGCTTCACGCGCTTTGGTTGGGTCACGATCTGAGCGGTCGATGCCAACTAAATCTTGGAACAAATTCTCAGAGGCACGTTCATTTGTTAATCCACGCATGTAAAGTGCGTAATCAATCGACTGATGATTCGGATTCAAACGCGTAAAACGGTCGATTGCAGCGAGTGATTTATCAATATCACCAGTTTTGTAGTACACATAAATTAAGTCGAGCTGAATTTGATGGGTCAACGGACCGAACGGGAAGCGCGTATTCAGGGCTTCTAACGTTTGCAATGCACTACTGAAGTTACCAGCTTGAATTGCTTGTTGTGCCCGCTCGTAGCCGACTTCGATATCGGTCATGCGCGTATTTTCAAATTCATCCGGCGAACTTGAACAAGCGCTCAAGGTCATGAGGGTTACACAGGCTACAATTAGACGAAATTTCATAATGTGTTTTATTTATCTCTGTTGATTTAACTTTGGTGCAGCGTCCCAAACAGGTACACTATACATATTCACGCATTCTAGCGCAGCACTGGCTGCTTTCACAGGTCCGAATACGAATTTATGAGCGAACAGATTTCACTAACAGGAAATGTCCCCCCTTCAGCGAACGGCAAGCGATTGGACCAAACTCTCGCAGAGATGTTCCCTGACTATTCACGTTCTCGGTTAAAAAGTTGGATTACCGATGGCCAAGTGAAGGTGGAAGGGCAGGTTGTTGATAAGCCGCGCGAGAAAGTTCTCGCAGGTATGGTTATTGAAGTCGCCGCGGAATTGGTGGAAGAACAACGCTTTGAAGCGCAACCCATTGAATTAAATATTGTGTATGAAGATGATGATATTCTCGTCATCAATAAACCTGCCGGTTTGGTTGTTCATCCAGGCGCAGGCACACCTGATGGCACGTTGTTAAACGCTTTATTGCATCATTTCCCTGCCATTGATCAAGTGCCGCGTGCGGGCATTATTCATCGTTTAGATAAAGACACGACGGGTTTGATGGTAGTAGCGAAAACGGTTCCAGCGCAAACCCATTTGGTTGCCGCCATGCAAGAGCGCGAGATTACCCGCGAGTACGAAGCTGTTTGCAATGGGCCAATGACTGCCGGCGGTATGATTGACGAACCTATTGCGCGTCACCCAACGAAGCGCACGCATATGGCGGTTGTTGCATTAGGTAAGCCAGCAGTAACCCATTATCGTGTAGTTGAGCGCTTCCGCGCACATACCCATTTGCGCTTACGATTAGAAACCGGGCGCACGCATCAGATTCGCGTGCATATGGCACACTTGCGTCATCCGTTGGTGGGTGACTTTACGTATGGCGGGCGTCCGCGACCACCGCAGAAAGCCAGCCCTGAGCTGCTCGAAACGCTGCGAAACTTTCGTCGGCAAGCCTTGCATGCCGCACGTTTGTCTCTGCACCACCCGATTACAGGTGAATGGATGAGTTGGGATGCGCCAACACCAGATGACATGGTCGAATTAATTGCGGCCTTGCGCGCTGATAGAAAAGAACATCCAATCGATTAATATGAAACAGCTCGATTGGAAATTACCCGAAGGCGTTTTCGCCGCTGTCACTTCAGTGGCTGAACCGGGCAATTTAGCTGTGCATGTGAATGATGAGCCGGCGACGGTTATCCGCCATCGACGCCAATTACAGCGCGAATTAAATCTTCCAGCTTCACCGCGTTGGCTTCGACAAGTGCATAGCACGCACATTGTTGATTTCGATGCGGCCTATCCAACCGTCGAAGCCGATGCAGTGTATGCGAATCGTGGCCAAACAGTATGCGCGGTGCTCACCGCCGATTGTTTACCTATTCTTTTGTGTAGCCAAGATGGTCAAGAAATTGCCGCAGTGCATGCCGGCTGGCGCGGTCTGGCTGGCGGTATTATCCAAAATGCACTGGCGCGTTTTCAAGCCAAGCCCCGCGAATTGTTAGCCTATATAGGCCCAGCAATCTCGATGCCAGCTTTTGAAGTTGGCGACGAAGTGCGTGAAGCATTTTTATCCACTGAGGCAGTTGATTCCGATACTTTTCGCTCCCATATTCAAGGGAAATGGCACGCGAATCTTCCTTTGTTGGCGCAACGCATCCTTGAACAGCAAGGTTGTCTATCTGTTCAGCAAAGCGCTCATTGCACTTACACTGATTCGCGCTGGTATTCTTATCGTCGTGATTCAAGTTGTGGTCGCATTGCGTCATTGATTTGGAAAAAATAATTCACTGGCGCTTGAAATTCGTTCAGTAATACCCACATAAAGAATCAGGATATTAGAGATTTTTTAAGGGGTAACCATGCGATTCGATAAATTAACCAACAAATTCCAAATGGCGATTGCAGACGCACAGTCTTTGGCGTTGGGTCGCGACCATCAATTTATTGAACCAGTTCACGTAATGCATGCGTTGATGACGCAAGACGGTGGTTCAATTCGTCCTTTATTGACCTTGCTTCAGGTCAATTCAAATGATTTAAAAACGCAGTTATCGGCCGCTTTGGAAAAACTACCGCAAGTTGAAGGCACTGGTGGTGATGTGCAAGTTTCGGCGGCAACTGGAACGCTGCTAAATCTCTGCGATAAGTTCGCTCAAAAGCGCAATGACCAATTCATTTCATCTGAGCTGTTTGTGTTAGCAGCAACCGAAGATAAAGGCGCACTTGGCGAGATCTTGAAGAAACTGGGTGTGACTCGCGAGAAAGTTGAACAAGCAATTGAAAAAGTACGAGGCGGTGAAGCTGTGGATGACCAAAATGCCGAAGACAAACGCGAAGCGTTGTCGAAATATACGATTGATCTGACCGAACGTGCAGAGCTCGGCAAACTTGATCCGGTTATAGGTCGTGACGATGAAATTCGCCGTACGATTCAAGTGTTGCAACGTCGGACTAAAAATAACCCTGTACTGATTGGTGAGCCTGGTGTAGGTAAAACAGCCATTGTTGAGGGATTGGCGCAGCGCATTGTTAACGGCGAGGTGCCTGAAGGTCTTAAGCACAAACGTGTGCTTTCTTTAGATCTAGGCGCACTTCTTGCTGGTGCGAAATATCGCGGTGAATTTGAAGAGCGTTTAAAAGCTGTTTTGAATGAGCTGGGTAAAGAAGAAGGCCGCATTATTCTGTTTATTGATGAGTTGCATACGATGGTGGGTGCCGGTAAAGCCGATGGCGCAATGGATGCCGGGAATATGTTGAAACCTGCTCTAGCGCGCGGTGAATTGCACTGTGTTGGTGCAACGACTTTAGACGAGTACCGTCAATATATAGAGAAAGATGCTGCTTTAGAGCGTCGTTTCCAAAAAGTATTGGTTGATGAGCCATCGGTGGAAGATACCATTGCAATCTTACGTGGCTTAAAAGAACGTTACGAAGTACATCACTCAGTGCAAATTACTGACCCAGCTATTGTTGCTGCGGCATCATTGTCGCATCGATATATCAGCGATCGTCAGTTACCGGATAAGGCGATTGACCTTATTGACGAGGCGGCATCAAGTATTCGCATGCAAATTGATTCAAAACCGGAAGATTTAGATCGGTTAGAACGCCGCATCATTCAGTTGCAGCTGGAACAAAAAGCACTGCAAAAAGAAAAGGACGAAGCGAGTAAGAAGCGTCTTGAGTTGTTAGAAGAAGAGCTGAAAGATCAGCAACGCAAGTACGCTGAACTTGAGGAAGTTTGGTTAGCCGAGAAAGCCGTGGTGCAAGGTGAGCAAAATATTAAAGCTCAGCTTGAGCAAGCCAAAACAGACTTGGAAATTGCGCGCCGAGCAAGTGACTTAAATCGCATGTCGGAACTTCAGTACGGCAAAATTCCGGAATTAGAGCGTCAGCTAAAAGCTGCCTCAGAAGCTGATGAACAAGGTATGTCATTGCTCAAAAATAAAGTCACCGAAGAGCAAATTGCCGATGTGTTATCACGTTGGACTGGAATCCCGGTGAGCAAGATGCTTGAAGGTGAACGTGACAAACTACTGAAAATGGAAGAGCAATTGCACAGCCGCGTTGTTGGTCAAGACGAAGCGGTAACTTCTGTTGCCAATGCCATTCGTCGATCACGCGCCGGATTATCCGACCCGCAACGTCCGATTGGGTCATTCCTGTTTTTGGGGCCAACAGGTGTCGGTAAAACAGAGCTGTGCAAAGCTTTAGCGCATTTTATGTTTGACACCGATGAAGCGATGGTTCGTATCGACATGTCGGAGTTTATGGAGAAGCATTCGGTTGCTCGGCTCGTTGGCGCACCTCCAGGTTATGTTGGCTATGAAGAGGGCGGCTATCTTACCGAAGCGGTTCGCCGCCGTCCGTATTCAGTGATTCTGTTGGATGAGGTGGAAAAGGCTCACCCTGATGTCTTTAACATCCTATTACAGGTGTTGGATGACGGCCGTTTAACGGATGGCCAAGGGCGAACAGTCGATTTTAGAAACACTGTGATCATCATGACGTCCAACTTAGGTTCCGATGTGATACAAGAAAAAGCGCATCAACAAACCTATAATGAAATGAAAGACGAGGTGATGGAAATTCTCTCTCATTATTTCCGTCCAGAGTTCTTGAATCGAGTTGATGAGACTGTCGTGTTCCATCCGCTCGCGAAGGAACATATTAAAAATATTGCGAAGATACAGTTACAACGCTTGTATCAACGCTTAGCTGAACGCGATTACGCTCTTGAGCTTTCAAATGCTGCGTTAGAACATTTGGCTGCCGCTGGCTTCGATCCGGTATTTGGTGCTCGTCCGCTAAAACGTGCGATTCAGCAAGAGCTTGAGAACCCACTGGCGCAGCAGATATTAGCTGGCAAGCTGATTCCAAAGCAGGTCATTCATGTTGACTACCAAGATAATGAATTGGTGATTTCGCAGTAATGATGAAGTGTAATAGCCGAGCTAAGCCAAAGTTCGGCTATTTATTGCTATGAATAAGCTATGTTATGCTGTGCGGCCACTATGATTAGGGAATCAAACTATGCCGAATAAAACAGAACAGTCATTAGCTACCGCAAAGAACCGCGGAATATTCCTGTTGCCCAACTTGTTGACAACTGCGGGACTGTTTTCCGGCTTCTTCGCAATTGTTGCGTCTATGAATGGCCTCTTTGAGTCAGCTGCTGTCGCAATCTTTATTGCGATGGTCTTTGATGGTCTTGACGGACGCGTTGCTCGAATGACGAATACTGAAAGTGCCTTTGGTGCCGAATATGACAGCATGGCCGACATTGTTTCGTTCGGTATGGCGCCTGCATTGGTCATGTATAACTGGGGCCTTTCTGATTTGGGTAAACTCGGTTGGTTAGCAGCGTTCATCTTTGTTGCGGGTGGCGCATTACGTTTAGCACGTTTCAATACCAATCTTGGTACATCTGACAAGCGCTACTTCCAAGGCTTAGCGATTCCAAGTGCGGCAGCCATTGTGTCCGGGTTTGTCTGGGTTGGTAGTAAATACGAAATTGACCCGTCAAATGTCAGTTATATTGCAGCTGTTCTAACTATAGCTGCGGGCTTACTGATGGTGAGTAACTTCCGCTATCACTCATTTAAAGATGTCGACTGGCGTGACCGTGTTCCGTTTATCGCCATTCTTTTAATTGTGTTGGCATTTGTCGTCGTCGCAACTGAACCTTCGTTGGTGTTGTTCTCGATTTTCCTTCTTTATGCGATTTCAGGTCCAATTACGACTTTCAGAACCGTAAAGAAAATAAAGTTGGAACATGTGGTCGGTGACTCAGATTGCGAAGAAAGTGAAGAACCAACCAAAAAGCAACAAAATAGTTCAGAAACTGAGCCGAAATCGAGTGCTAAAAGCACAACCGATTAAAAACTCAGCAGTCAGTTCAAAAACGTCAAAAAAGATCTTGCACAGCTGGCGGCGATCCTTATAATTCGCCGCCGTTGTCACCGAGTGATGACGCGGGTTTAGGAAGTGACGCAAGTCAAAAAAAAAGATCCAAAAGGATCTTGACCTGAACCAAGGATGGCGTAAAATACGCATCCCGCTTCACGAAGAAGCGAATGTTCTTTAACAATATACCAAGCCAAGCAAACTGTGTGGGCACTTACCGGATTCAGGCAGAGAAGCATCTTCGGATGCAAAAAAGTATCTTCGGATACACCTGACTGATTGGAAAAGTGCTTAACAAATTAGATTTTATTAAGTCATTGATTCAATGGGTCGATTAAACACTTTAAACTGAAGAGTTTGATCATGGCTCAGATTGAACGCTGGCGGCAGGCCTAACACATGCAAGTCGAGCGGCAGCGGGGAGTAGCTTGC
>NZ_PIQJ01000002.1 GCF_004214835.1 Pseudidiomarina tainanensis
GCAAGCTACTCCCCGCTGCCGCTCGACTTGCATGTGTTAGGCCTGCCGCCAGCGTTCAATCTGAGCCATGATCAAACTCTTCAGTTTAAAGTGTTTAATCGACCCATTGAATCAATGACTTAATAAAATCTAATTTGTTAAGCACTTTTCCAATCAGTCAGGTGTATCCCCTTCGTTATTAAAGAAGGATACTTTTTTGCATCCGAAGATGCTTCTCTGCCTGAATCCGGTAAGTGCCCACACAGTTTGCTTGGCTTGGTATATTGTTAAAGAACGTTCGCTTACTTCGCTGAAGTAGCGGCTTGCATCTCGGCAAGCAAGGCGGCGTATTCTACAGCCTCGAAGTTTTGTGTCAAGCCTTTCGGCGAATTTTTTTCTGACTCAAAACTTGTGCTTTTGGCGACTTCGTTGTCTGCCTCAAGCGTGGGGCGCATTTTAGAGATTTAACTCGCCGCGTCAAGCGCCTTTTTGACATTTTTATGTGTTTTTTTGCCAACTGCTGATTTTGTGAGCGAAGCGTATAAAAAAAGCTCGCCGAAGCGAGCTTTTTCAACATTAGGAGCCTGAATTATTTCTTCGGACCGCCTTTACCTGGGTTACCGCCGCCGGTATCACCACCAGTATCACCACCGGTGTCGCCACCCGTTGAGCCACCACAGCCATTCGCTGTTAGGTAATCAACCGCTGCTTTTGCTTGCACAAGACCATGGCCATAAAGTGTATCGCGACCTGTTGCACCCAAATCTTTGGCAGTAGCTGCTAAAGCGTTACGGATATCGTCGTTACTACAAGCTGTGTGATGCGACCATACTAGTGCGGCTACACCAGCAACGTGAGGCGTTGCCATTGATGTTCCATCGAAGAACGCCCAATCACTATCTACAACACCTACGGTTGTGTTTGCACCTAATTGGTTAAGTAAGGTAGCACCGTCCGTATCACTAATACCAACTGCAGGGATACTTGACTGGTAAGTTCCTAAGGTACCTAACACCATACCTGGTTCGTTGTTATAAACAATCGCACCAACACCACCGCCGGCTTCACAAGCTTGCACTTTCTCTGCGAACGAAATCACACCACGTTCGATTAAACAAACTTTGCCTACCGCATCATTACAAGTGGTATCGCCGATACCGCAATTCGCTAACGCGCCAGAATTTTCTACTCGAGCAGAACCTTCCATGCTGGTTGCTTCATAGGCCACACCAGCAACTGAAAGTGAAACCTTCTCACCCATACCACGTGGTACCGAAGATAGAACACTTACACCAGGCCCAGCCAGTTCAACTTGGTCAGTTTGTTGCGAAAACGACGCATGTTGTTCATTCGCATCAACCGCAGCTACTGAAACCACTGCATCATAAGATGCTGGATATGAATGACGTGTGTTTCCATCATTACCTGCTGCTGCAATACTCAAAATACCAGCTGCGTTTAATTGGGCGAAAGCTCGTTCTTCAGTGCGGTTAGCACGCGAGCCACCTAAGCTCATGTTGATCACGTTAGCGCCGTAATCAGCACACTGCTCAGCTGCCGCCATTAACGATGAAGAATATGCCCAGCCTGAAGCTGAGAATACTTTTACGATGTGTAGGTTAACGTTACCGTTTGGCATAACACCAACAACGCCCTCACCGTTCGATAACGCAGCAATCGTCCCCGCAACGTGCGTACCGTGACCATTTTCATCGGTATACCAAGTACCAGTACCTGCATCGTTTACACCCGTAACACCTGCTGTTTGCAAGTCTGGGTGGCCCATATCGTAGCCAGAATCGATAATACAGACAGTACGAGTCCCAGCCGCAGCGTCTGATACCAGATCAGCTTGAACCATTTCGATACCATATGGCTTACCTGGTTCCCACTGTGTGTTCTGTACATAGCGCTTTTCATCAGGCGTTACGCTGACAACATTCGGGTTATTCATTAAGCTATGCACGGCAGAGTGCGGCACTTGAATTGCCATAGCATTGAAGCGGTCGTATCGATGGATAATTTTATTATCATTATTGCCGCCTGGATCATCACCATCTTTAGGTGGATCGAGCAAACCGTCATCATCTAAATGTAAAAAAGCTTCAATGGCGTTTTTTGAGCCTGGTTTAAATTCGACAATAACGCGTTCTTTTTCATTATTTGCATGAGCTGGCCCATGGGCGTGTACAGCTGTGCTGATAGCAAGCGACAACGCCGCTAAAACTAGCGCACTATTTTTAGTAGTGTTCGACATGGATTTGACCCTTTTTTATTATACTTTTTAATGTGTTGTTTAATGTGTTGTTCGTTTGCGGCTCATTATTTTTTTAACGCCACAACAACTCATAATGTAGTATTTTGCTCGTATGCGCAATGTCATATCGTGAAGAAATTGTAAAGTTGCTTGATCGTAAGTTCAGTAGACATTTTCAGTTCTGCCGTTACAATTCGCCCTCGTTTGCAGATGTAAGACATACATTTAGGAAGTTTCATGACTCAATTAACCATTAACTCTGACAATTACCAAACGCAACTTGCGGAAAAGGTCGCGCGTTTGGAATCAATGCTTACACCATTTAACGTTTCAGAGATTGCGGTTTATGAATCACCAAAAACTTACTATCGCATGCGTGCGGAATTTCGTGTTTGGCATGATGGTGACGACTTGTTCTACATTATGTTTGATCCTGATACGCGAGAAAAAATACGCACCGATTCCTTTCCAGTCGCCAATCGTCTTATTAATCGCCTAATGCCAGAGATACTCGACTATGTGCGAGGGCGTCCAAACTTAAGACAACGACTGTTCCAAGTTGAATTTTTAACAACGACAACAAACGAAGCTTTAGTTTCATTAATTTATCATCGCCAGCTTGATCAAGACTGGCAGAATGAAGCGCGAGCAATGCGTCAGCATTTAAGTCAGTTTGGCGAGATAGAAATTGTTGGGCGCGCTAAGAAACAGAAACTCTGTATTGACAAAGACTGGGTCACAGAGACTCTCGTGATTAACGATAAACCATTTCGCTTCCAGCAAGTTGAGAACAGTTTCACCCAACCCAATGCTGCCGTGAACCAGCATATGGTCAGTTGGGCACTTAATGCGACGCAAGGTAGTGAAGGTGACCTACTGGAGCTTTACTGTGGCAACGGTAACTTCAGTCTCCCCTTGGCGCAAAACTTCAAGCGTGTTCTGGCAACCGAAATTAGTAAAACCTCTGTTCACTCAGCTCGATACAATTGCGAACTTAATAACATCGATAATGTGACTGTAGTGCGTATGTCTGCCGAGGAATTTAGTGCAGTTATGGCAGGTGAGCGTGAGTCTCGACGAGCCAATGAAGCTGAATTGGAGCGCTTTGACTGTCAAACCGTTTTAGTCGACCCACCGCGAGCAGGTTTAGATGCTGATACGATTGAGCTCGTTCGGAATTACGATTCAATTGTTTATATCTCGTGTAACTCTGAAACTCTGGTGGAAAATCTAGCGGCACTGCAGACAACTCACGAGGTGAAACAAGCCGCATTGTTTGATCAATTTCCGTATACCCACCACATGGAAGCTGGAGTATTACTAAAAAGAAAGCGTTAAAAATTTTGAGTTAAGCTGTGGTGAGAAGACTGGTTGAGCGAACCAAACGTAAGTTAACCCAATGCGCAGCAATAATAAGGCTTGCTCCCAGTAAAATAATAACCGGTTCGCCCATTTCACCTAGACTATCTTTGTGCCAATAGATGAAGCCACCGGCGATTAATAATACCAACGGATAGAAGCGAGCGTGCTGGCGAATACCACTAATTAGCGCAACTAAGCCAAGCAAAATACTGGTACCTAGAATAACACGTTCGAGCAGTTCTTCACCGATAAACGATAAACCAATTAACGATAGCATTGGTAAAATGACAGGTAGCAACAAGCAGTGCAATGCGCACAAGGTGGTGACCCACATGCCTGTTTTGTCTAATGAACGCTGCGTCATTTTTCGCTTACTCCAATGAATACCAACTACTCTGAACAAGAGTGTTATAGTATAACATTACTTATTTTAAGCGCAAGCGATGCCGAACGGTAAAACTTGACGAATATCAGAAACACCGGTAACCAACATTAATAAGCGGTCAAAGCCAAGCGCAACTCCGGCGCACTCAGGCATTTCTGAATTAAGGGCATCAATCAATCGAAAGTCAGCCGGCTTCTCACTCTTTCCAAATTGTTGGCGAAGCCGATTATCGTGCTCAAATCTCACTTGTTGCTGCGTTGCGTCGGTTAACTCTTGATAACCATTCGCGAGCTCGATACCACCGACATACACTTCAAAACGCAGTGCAACCCGCGGATTTTCAACATCGAGTTGAGCTAATGCCGCTTGACTAGCAGGAAACCGATGCACAATTGTGATCTGTGATTTGTCTAACTGGGGTTCAATGACAAGAGCCATGGCTAACTGCAGCAAGGTATCTTTATCAGTTTCTCGCTCGACCAAATCGGCAATTCGCTCATCGTACATCAATCGCGCTTGAAGGTCTTTTACTGAAATTGTCAGCGGGTCAATGTTCAAATGCTTTTCAAAAAGCGCTTGATAGGTTGACTGCTGAACGATTAAATCACCAAGCACCGAATGGAGTAAGCAGACGACTTCATCAATTAAGTCTTGCATTGTGAAACCTACTCGGTACCACTCCAACATCGTAAACTCTGGATTGTGGAAGCGACCAGCTTCGTCGTCACGGAATACTTTACCAAGCTGATAAATCGACTGCCCATGTGCGGCAAGTAGCCGTTTCATGGCATATTCGGGCGAGGTTTGCAGTTGAAACCGTTGGTGTGGGAAATGGCTCAGCGAAGTTTCAAGGTTCTCAAGATGTAAATCCGTGACACCGAATCGGCCAAGGATTGGTGTATCAACTTCGAGAACACATCGGTGCTGAAAAAAACTTCGGATAGTTTGAAACAATGCAGCTCGCTGTTGCAGAACATCAAGCGATGCGCTTGGTTGCCAATCATCAGTGAGCTGCATATAGATTCGGGAAACTTATTTCTGGACGCGCGAAACGTACTCGCCAGAGCGCGTATCCACTTTGACGACTTCGCCCGTTTGCACGAAAAGCGGTACTCGCACTACGGCGCCAGTGCTTAACGTTGCTGGTTTACCGCCGGTACCTGCGGTATCACCTTTTAAGCCCGGATCCGTTTCTACGATTTCGAGTTCAACGAAATTCGGTGGTGTAACAGCAATTGGGTTACCGTTCCACAATGTCAGGGTACAAGTATCTTGCTCCACTAACCATTTGGTTGAATCGCCAACCGCTTTTGCATCGGCGGCCAATTGCTCAAATGACTCATTGTTCATGAAGTGCCAAAACTCACCGTCGTTGTATAGGTACGATAGTTCCATATCAACCACGTCTGCGCCTTCAACTGAGTCACCTGATTTAAAGGTTTTCTCAACCACTTTCCCGCTGATGAGTTTACGGATTTTAACGCGGTTAAAAGCTTGCCCTTTACCTGGTTTTACAACTTCATTGTCGATGATGTTACATGGTTCACCATCTTGCATGATTTTTAAACCAGCTTTGAATTCATTCGTGCTGTAATTCGCCATAGCTTCCTCATATGCTTTCAAATTAAGCGATTTCGCGGGCAATAATAAACCATAACGACGCAATTTTCAGGTAAAATAATTGCAGTCATTAAACAAATTTACAGGAAGCTTGTGTCGAATCTGAATGTTATCTCTGTGCGGCCGCAGTGGCAGCAAGAGCTTGCACAATCTATTTCAGACCCGCGTGAACTCGGTGCGTTGTTGCGTCTACCAGAAGACTGGATTACTCAGAATCAATCTGCACGTGAGTTATTCCCATTGCGGGTAACGCGCTATTTCGCTGGATTGATGACACCCGGTGATCGATTCGATCCGCTGCTCCTACAAGTGATGCCGAAGCAAGAAGAATTTGCAACCAAAGAAGGCTTTGTTACAGACCCACTCGAGGAGCAAAGCAGCAATCACTCGGGCATTTTGCACAAATATAAATCACGCGTGCTCGTGATTCTTCGCGGTGGTTGCGCAATTAACTGCCGTTACTGCTTCCGTCGGCATTTCCCGTATGAGGACCATCACTTTGGTCGCGCACAATTACAACAGCTGGTTGAGTTGGTCCAAGCTGATGCAGCAATCAATGAAGTGATTTTAAGTGGCGGCGACCCATTGATGGCTAACGATGACCAGCTTGAGAGAGTGATAACCGAACTGGAAGCTCTGCCGCAATTAAAGCGAGTGCGCATTCACAGTCGACTCCCGGTCGTATTACCTTCACGCCTTACCGAGAAGCTTGCTAAGCGATTACAGTCGAGTCGGTTGCAGGCAATTTTAGTCATTCACGCGAACCACCCTCGAGAAATCACCAGTACCTTAAAGAGTGCTCTAGCGATGTGGGCCAAGCACAATGTCACGTTGTTCAATCAAAGTGTGTTGCTCGCCGGCATTAATGACTCGGCAGAGGTTCTCGAAGCCTTAAGCGAAGCTCTATTTGATGCGCGGGTTACTCCGTATTACTTGCACCAATTAGATAAAGTAGCGGGGGCAAGTCATTTCGCTGTGAGTGATGAGCGAGCTCGACAACTTGAACATGAGTTACGAGCCCGCCTACCTGGCTTCTTGGTTCCTAAACTGGTGCGCGAAATTGCTGGTGAAGCCAGCAAGACACCGCTTTAGATGTCAGCGCGCACAGAGAAGCAATTACTTGGCTGTTTCAGGAAAGGTTTCTCGGAACCATTCTTGTAACAGCTCTTTCTCAAAATAAAGACTATCCCGACTTGAGCCCATGATATTTCTAATATTGCGCGGTGGCGCGAGCGACTTTAACTCAATATGGTCAGCTTCACTCAAAACGTTACCTTGCGCATCAGTATATCGATATGAAATCACGAGATACGGATAAGAAACATCATCGAGGATGCGCTGAAATGCACTGCTGGTTGCACCGAACGTCGGCTCCACTCGACCGGCAAGATCAACGTCGTTAAAAGTAACCTCTAGCTTATTCTGCTCGGGTAAGCGCTCACCTAGCTTTGTTACATACTCAGCAAAATCAGCTTTAGTTCGTTCCTCAAAACGGCTTTTTAACTCGTTAACGGCTTCGAAATCTGTAAACGATTTCACGTCATCCCATTTTACCGAAACTTCCGCTGCGCTTGACGCACCAGCAAACAGACTAGCGACAACAGCAAGACTTAAAACGGACGCTTTCATGGTTAACCTCCATTACAAACACTGAGTATCTATTTTCAGATATTGCTTCTGAAATTTTGTTTTCAATAGTATAGACGCTGAAACGCTGAGTTTCGTGACAGCCCAGAAAACAAAAAGGGAAGCACAAACGCTTCCCTTTTTAACTCAGCGACGAATGCGCCGGCTTACATCATGCCGCCCAATATCACGCCAAATGCCTTACAGCTTGCGGCCTACATAGGTTTCGTAGATAATCGCTGTCTACTTTACTGTCTACATAAGCGTCTACATTCATGCCGAGCCGTAACAGCACGAACGACACCAAACACCTTAAGCTAAGAGGCAACGTCTGGTGGTATCAGCGACGAGTTCCCAAGTCATTACAGCACATATACAAGGGTGACAGCTTCATAAGCTTCAGCTTAAACACAGGTGACATTAGGCTTGCTAAGTCTAAACGTGACCAGTTCAACGGCGAACTAGCTAGCAAGCAGATGTCAGGAGCTAACCCAGACGCAGCGCGATTCCGTCACATCGTTCGTCACTTACAGGCGGACAAGCAAGACAACCCTTACGAATGGGATGAGCCTTACGACGTGCGTGAAATTGAACGTGCTGGCGACATAGTGTTCGTTGACGCATACACCACAGTCAATGGGGCGAATGACAAGTCAGCCCATTACGACATTAGCTTGCGTGAAGCATTGCATAACTGGGAAGTGAAGCACGGTGTAAACAAGTCATTGGAGACTCAACGGAAGGTTCCCAACACTGTGAAGCTGTTTCTGAACTTCCTTGAGGTACAAGACGTCAGCTTACAGTCAGTTAGTCGCCGTGACGTGTACGACTTCATTGAGTACCTTGCTCAGCATTACGCTAAAAACACGGTGTCAGGCCACATCAGCCGACTTAAGGTTGTATGGGAACTAGCAAAGGACAGGTGCGACGTCACAGGAGATAACCCATTTCACGGTCATACGATGGCTGGCACAAGCGAAACCAAGAAGTATGAACTGTTTACACCCACTGAGCTTCAGGCCTTGTGTAAGTCATTGGATGAAACGTCTCGCGACCGCAGGCTTATATTCCTTCTTGGTCTGTTCACTGGCGCTCGGCTTAGTGAGATATGCAACATCAAGGCTGGCAACATCCAGCAAGCTGGGGAACATTACTACTATCACATTGAGAAAGGTAAGACGAAGGACGCGACACGAAACGTGCCTATACCTTCTGAGCTCGTAGCTGACATGCTAGCGTTGCGCGAAGGTCTAGCTGAAAATGACCTATTGTTTTCAGTCGATAGCAAGACATACAGTCGCTGGTTCTCCGTGCTGAAGTCCTCCGTAGTAGATGACAGCCGAAAGGTGTTTCATTCCCTCCGTGTAGGCTTCTCAACCGCACTCAAGCGTTGTGATGTTCATGAGAGATATGCCGCTGAGATTCTTGGTCACAAGCGTGGTGAAACGATGTCGTACGGATATTACGCTAGGGAGAACGAATTAGCCCTGTTGGCAAGACAATGCGACAAAGCTGTCAGCTATATACAGTCGACTTGGCTGTTATAGAAACTGACTAGCGACTGCTTGCACAATCGTCGAGCACGTGAGTCCCACAGGCTCACGTCAATATCAATTGTTGACTTCTAGCCCTACCTTGTTACAAATACTTGTTGTGCGTGTGATATTTACGCACTCTCTCAATACACTGAGCCACTGAACGCTTACAAGGGTGAAATTATGAACTATTGGAACTATACGGTCATTGGAGCCACAGCTCTTCTGACTGTCGCAGGTTGCCAGTCTACGGAGCCTTACCAACCAGCCGTCGTCACTAATGTGGTCGAGGTTTCTGCAAGCCAGCAAGAAATCTATACGAAAGCTAGACAATGGTTCTCAGAGTACTTCGTGTCTGGGGAGTCAGTGATTGACTATGAAGACGCTGAGTCGGGCACGATAATAGGGAATGGCATAACTACTATCGGAGTCGAGGAACCGTTTGGGCTTGTTGCATTCAAAGTTGACTTTACCATGCGAGTCGACACAAAGGATGGTAAGTTCAAGGCAGAATATAAAATCAATAAGCACTTAAATGTCGGCAGTGGTCAATCAGTTGAGATGTATAGCGTTACAGAGGAAAGGAAAGCGAAAGCAAAGAAGGCCGTTGAAGCTATAACCGCTGACTTACGCCAGTATATCGACTCTGCTCCGTCAAGCGATGACTGGTAACTGCTATATAGTGGCTCGGATAATTCCAAGTGAACTCTGAGCTAGCTGAGACACTATTGGCGCTAGTACTGGGCGTCGTCATGATTGCAATTGGCTGGCTGTCCTACGCTAGCAAATTGCGTGCGCTCGATGACCCTAACGACGACTCAGTGTTAGCGCTCGATGAGCTAGTCGGTAAATCAAAATTAGAGTCGGGCGGTGAATACCTAGTGCGCATCCATCGTCAAAGTGGAAACCTTCAGAAGGACGACCAATTATTCTCCTCACCCGAGGCAGCCATAAAAGCCGCTGTCTCTACTTTCAGGCGAGCCAAGATTGAGTTTGCTGTTATGGAGGAAAACAGTTCAGCGGAGATGAGATTCCGTCGGCCTCATTATCACCACGGAGGTGCGGCAGAAGGCAAGAAAGTAGGCAGAGCCAGAATCTTTAAGATCGGTTAACACTTCCTAGAGCCTCGAGTCATTTTAGCAATAAAAATCTGTGAGGTTGTAGAAACGAGTAGCTCAGCTCATTCCCCCCCCGTAGGGCTAGCTTGCACAACACTAAGTTAGACTCAGTGGCTGATTATTGACAAGATTAACCTCTAACCTTTTGACACCACAAGAACCTCTGTATCTCAACAAGGTGTACCTCGCTGTCACATGTAACTATGTCATAGTTTTCATCTCCGAAACGCTTGACAACCGATCCGATGGCCGATCTACTAAGAGAGTCTAGAGGCTGTTGTCACATAATCGGAGGAAGACCCATGCAACGCATCGCCTACATTCGTGTATCAAGTGCTGACCAGAACACTGAGCGCCAGCTTGACGGTATCAGCTACGACAAGGAGTTCATCGACAAATGTTCAGGGGGATTGAAGCAGCGGCCAGCGCTTGACCGTCTATTGGAGCATGTACGCCACGGTGACACAGTGCTTGTCCATAGCATCGACCGCATGGCTCGTAACTTACGTCACCTGCTTGAGTTGATAGATTCATTCAAAGCCAAAGGCGTGACCGTAGAGTTCGTCAAAGAGTGCATGAGGTTCACACCTGAAAGTAACAACCCAATGCAAGACCTCATGCTGCGCGTGATGGGAGCCGTCGGTGAGTTCGAGAAGGCAATGATTAATGAGCGTCAGCGAGAAGGCATCGCACAAGCCAAGGCGAGAGGCGTGTATACTGGGGGTAAGCGTAAGGTTAACCACAAGCGCGTAATCTCATTACACCAACAAGGTCTTAAGAAGGCAGCGATTGCACGTGACCTTGGAGTACATTGGCGTACAGTTCATCGAATCATTGAAGCTTCTAGTGTGGAAGGGCTTGCCCAAGCGTCATAGAGGCCTCTAAATGAGCCTGTAAGATCGTGCAAGCGCTGAGGCTATACGATGGTAGCGACAAGCTCGCAGCCGATCTTACAGAGCGTCCTAGGCGCTTACTTGTCTCACCCTGCTTAAAATCTGAAGGGCTGACACGGTGACTATCATAAAGCAGCCACACAGCAACGCCTATCGAACGACTCAAAGCCCTGTAAATAACGGGCTCAGGCAGGTCACACACCTATGGGTGGGAAACTAAAAAAAAGACTCAAAGTCTTACTATGCAAGAACTTTTAGCTGCCACTCAGCTTACCTCTATCGTTGGACTATCATGTCTGACCGACCTGTCATCTTAAGGGGGCATGACAGGAATCGTGGGGGTAAGGGGGCATACTCTAAGTCATCTTAAGGTCTTCCCTTAAGTCTTCTCAGAGTCTAGTTATTGGTAATAATCAATAATGATTGAGACTAAACATGAACTACAGGTCTTCTTTACGATGACTCTAGGTTAACCAGTAATGGTCTTAAGCTCACCCTAGAGCTATCTTAAAGCCAACCTGATGCATTATGAGTTAAGGCAAGTTGTCAGTAATAATCTGTCAGCCACTGTCGCAGCATTACGCTTACTATGCTTCCCCCATGCTAGTCCCCGTTTGTGCTAGTCTCAGGCAACAAATTGACTTTAAGTTGTTCCTACCGCATTCAGCTCTCAATGAGTAGTAGTAATAAGCGACTGTAACTAAGTGGAAATAGTCATTGGCGTCAGATCTGTTATGTTGATAATCCAACGCCTCTGGCAGAACAACAAGAGGCAACTGTGAGCCAGCATAGAACATAGAGCCTTGCATGACGTGAACCAAACAACACTAGAACATCTAGCCTCAGCGACTATAACAAGTCACTGGGGCTTTTTTTCAGGTTAGTTCCATGAACAAACAGCGGCCAACCTATACGCAAAGAAAAGGGACGGAGCGCTAACCCCATCCCTTCTTACTGTACTACATGAATGTCTACATCTCTGTCTACATTAGCGTCTACAAGCAACGCTAACACATTGATTTATATAGACATCGCTGGGCAAGCTTTGCTTACATCATGCCGCCCATTCCGCCCATGCCGCCCATATCTGGAGCAGCTGGTTCATCTTTTGGTAACTCAGCAACCATCGCTTCGGTGGTAATCATTAACGCAGCAACCGATGCCGCGAATTGCAATGCTGAACGAGTTACTTTGGTTGGATCCAAAATACCCATTTCTAACATGTCACCGTAAACGTCTTGGCCAGCGTTGTAACCGTAGTTACCTTCACCGTTTTTCACGTTGTTCGCAACCACTGAGGCTTCAGCGCCAGCGTTGGTTGAGATTTGACGCAATGGTGCTTCCATCGCGCGCAACGCCAATTTAATACCAACGTTTTGGTCTTCGTTGTCGCCACGCAAGTCAGCAAGTTTGCTTGCTGCACGTACCAACGCAACACCACCACCAGGAACCACACCTTCTTCAACAGCCGCGCGAGTTGCATGCAACGCATCTTCAACGCGAGCTTTCTTCTCTTTCATTTCCATTTCGGTGGCAGCACCAACTTTAATCACGGCAACACCGCCAGCTAATTTAGCCAAACGTTCTTGCAGTTTCTCGCGATCGTAGTCTGAAGAGGTCTCTTCGATTTGCTGACGAATTTGCGTGACACGGCCTTCAATCGCCGTTTGATCACCGCTACCGTCAACAATGGTGGTGTTATCTTTGTTAATCACCACACGCTTCGCTGTACCGAGGTCGTCAAGCTGTGCCTTCTCGAGCTCCATACCGATTTCTTCAGAAATCACGTTACCGCCCGTCAATACCGCGATATCTTGCAACATCGCTTTACGACGGTCACCGAAACCAGGCGCTTTTACAGCAGCAACTTTCACGATGCCACGCATGTTGTTCACGACCAACGTTGCTAAGGCTTCACCTTCAACGTCTTCAGCGATGATCAACAATGGTTTGCCTGACTTCGCAACGCCTTCCAATACTGGCAACAATTCGCGAATGTTTGAGATTTTCTTGTCAACAAGCAAAATGAACGGGCTATCGAGTTCAACAGTGCCGTTCTCTTGATTGTTAATGAAATATGGTGACAGATAGCCACGGTCAAACTGCATCCCTTCAACAACGTCAAGCTCG
Source organism: Pseudidiomarina tainanensis (assembly GCF_004214835.1). GTDB lineage: Bacteria > Pseudomonadota > Gammaproteobacteria > Enterobacterales > Alteromonadaceae > Pseudidiomarina > Pseudidiomarina tainanensis. Next base: position 12,906 of record NZ_PIQJ01000002.1, read on the forward strand.
TCTTGCAATGCTTGGCCTTCTTCAACGGTGATCACACCTTCTTGGCCTACTTTGTCCATTGCTTGAGCAATGATTTCGCCGATGGTGCTATCAGAGTTAGCTGAAATAGTACCAACCTGTGCAATGGCTTTTGAGTTGTTGCAAGGCTGAGATAATTCTTTCAACTCTGCTACTGCGGCGATAACTGCTTTGTCGATACCGCGTTTCAAATCCATTGGATTCATGCCAGCGGCAACAGCTTTCAAGCCTTCGTTGACGATAGCTTGAGCTAATACGGTTGCCGTAGTAGTACCGTCACCAGCTTCATCATTTGCTTTAGACGCAACTTCTTTCACCATTTGTGCGCCCATATTCTCGAACTTATCTTCTAGTTCGATTTCTTTCGCAACAGATACACCGTCTTTGGTGATCAATGGTGCGCCAAATGATTTTTCTAAAACCACGTTACGACCTTTCGGGCCCAACGTAACTTTAACTGCGTCGGCTAGGATGTTGACGCCTTTTAACATGCGCTGACGCGCTGTATTACCAAACTTAACTTCTTTAGCTGCCATGTTCGTTTCCCTCTTAAGCTTCGATAATCGCTAGAATGTCTGACTCAGACATAATCAGGTATTCTTCACCGTCAATCTTCTGCGTTTTCACGCCATAGCTTTCGTTGAATAATACGCTGTCGCCGACTTTGACATCCAAAGCTTTCACGTCACCGTTATCCAAGATGCGACCATTGCCCACAGCAACAACCTCACCGCGCGTCGATTTCTCTGCTGCTGAACCAGTCAGCACGATACCGCCTGCAGATTTAGTTTCTGCTTCTGAGCGTTTGATGATCACACGATCATGTAAAGGACGAAGTTTCATCGTTGATAACTCCTAAACCTAAGGTTTGTGGTTGATAACTCTGCTTCAGGGATGAGCTGAAGCTGTTAAAAAATTTGTTGTGCCCCTGTTATGGGGGGTAAAAAATTGATATCAAGGTTTTCTGATAAATTTTTTTTGTTTTCGTATACTGACCAAAATTTAACGAATGGGTGTATGTATGACGACAGAATATCGTTTAGTGATTTGTAGTTGTCCTGATAAACATGTAGCCAAAGCTTTAGCAGATAAGATACTTCGCGCACGACATGCGGCATGCATCAATATTTCAGCACCCTGCACATCCATGTACTGGTGGGATGACCACATTCATGCCGATGAAGAAGTTTTGCTACAAATCAAGACAACCGTCGGTTCACTTGATGCACTATTTGAACTCATTCAAACTGCGCATCCGTACGATGTTCCAGAAATTGTGGCTCTCGCTATTACCGAGGGCTCAGAAAGCTATTTAAATTGGATTACACAGGTCACCCAATCATGAAGTCAATGTGGTTTCGAAGCTTACTTGTTATGTTGTCGCTGTGGCTGGTATTGCCATCGATTGCTGTTGCCCAGGCCCAGTTTGAACTGGGACAAGATGACCCGTTCGCCCAACAAAACCAGTTTCTACCGGTTGATGATGCATTTCAGTTCGACTTTCGTCAGCAAGGCGACGTACTCACGCTAAGTTGGGAGATTGCTGATAGCTACTATATGTACCAGCACCGGTTCGTCATCAAAACACCGGTTCAGTTGAAGCAAGAGCCACAGTTGCCAGAGGGCGAAGCTCACTTTGATGAGTTCTTCGGTGAAACAATTGTCTACCGCGAATTTGTCGAACTAACCTATCAATTAAGCCAAGCGAGCCCTGATCAAGCGTTTACTATTTCATATCAAGGTTGTGCTGATGCTGGCTTATGTTATCCGCCCACTGAAAAGACCATTTATCTCAACGCTGTGAAAGGCGATGGTTCAGTCGCCATTGATTTCCAGCAGGTCACCGAAAATTCGCAACAAACCACTTCATCGACATTTTTTGATGCGATCATCGAGAAGCCCTTATGGCTAGTTTTATTGCTCTTTGTAGTGCTGGGTATTGGTTTGGCGTTTACCCCATGTGTATTGCCGATGTATCCGATTATTTCCGCGATCATTATGGGACAGACTGGCGCCGGCACTAGCCAACCAAAGCAACTAAGTACCCACCGCGCTTTCACCTTAAGCCTTGCGTACGTACAAGGCATGGCCATTACTTATTCGGTATTAGGAGTGGTCGTTGCACTGGCAGGATTACGCTACCAAGCGATGCTACAACATCCTGCAATACTCATTACCTTAGCAGTCGTGTTTGTGCTGCTTGCGCTAAGTATGCTTGGCGCCTACACATTACAATTACCACAACGATGGCAAAATTACCTCAATCAGCTCAGCCAATCACAACGCGGTGGCGCGCATCGTAGCGTGTTCACCATGGGAGCAATTTCTGGGTTAATCGCTTCACCATGTACTACCGCGCCGCTATCAGGCGTACTTTTGTTTATTGCGCAATCGGGTGACCTCACCATTGGCGCCGCCGTTCTCTACGCCTTAAGTGTGGGTATGGGACTCCCGTTACTGGCTTTCGGTGTTACTGGCGGCAAGCTGCTGCCAAAAGCTGGTGCGTGGATGAATACCATCAAACGGGTGTTCGGAGTGGTGTTGTTGGGCGTTGCCATTGTGCTAGTCGAGCGACTAATTCCCTACGTTGTTGCTGATTGGCTCTGGGTTATCTTTATTGCAGCAAGTGCGGCTTATTTAATTCAAGCCGATGTCCGTGAGCTTTCTCGGAAAGTCGCAGCTCGTTTCGTCGCTATTTGGATTATCATCGGTGGCGTACTTTTATATAGCTGGTGGCCACAGTCACACCACACGCTGCCGTTTGTTCAAGTGTCATCGGTTGCTGAAATTCAACAGCAATTAGCAACGGCAGCTCGTAATGATCAGGTTGTGATGCTGGATCTTTATGCCGATTGGTGCGTTGCGTGTAAAGAATTTGAACGGGACACGTTCTCTGCCGAACAGGTAGCCAATGCAACAGCGGATGTTGTGCTATTGCAGGCCGATGTAACCGCTAATACAGCATCAAACAATGCCATTTTAAGCGAATATCAAGTGCTCGGCTTGCCGACAATTCTGTTCTTTAAAGCAGAACAGGAAATAAATCGCTCGCGGGTGACTGGGTTTATGTCGGCAGAAAACTTCGCTGAACACATCGAAGAGTTAAAAACACGTTAAAACTTGCAGCGAACGGCGGTGATAAGACCAGTATTTTGCTGCTTATTTTCATTTTTTCACTATAATGCTGAATTAGGTGTTGAATTAGAGGCCGAACTTGGCCTCTAATATCAATCTTGATACGTTCGCAGCAGATCGCAGCATTATGACAGCAAATAACGATAAAAAATTCAGAGTGCTTCTACTCAACGGCCCTAACTTGAACTTGTTAGGTACGCGTGAGCCAGAAATCTATGGCAGCGACACCCTCGATAAGATTGAGCATCGCTTACGCGAACACGCTGAGTCAATGGGCATCACCCTTGATTGCCGGCAATCCAATGCCGAGCACCAGTTGATTGACTGGGTTCATGAAGCGCGCACATCACACGTCGATTACATCATTATTAACCCTGGCGCCTACACACACACTAGCATCGCTTTGCGTGATGCATTGGCTGGGGTAGCAATACCATTTACTGAAATACATCTTTCCAATATTCACGCTCGCGAAGAATTTCGTCAGCATTCCTTTTTAGCCGATGTTGCTGTTGGTGTGATTTGTGGTTTCGGTGCGCAAGGTTATGACTTTGCGTTACAAGCCGCCAAGCACTTTTTAAGCAAGCAATAACGAACACAAACCATTGGGGTCATAACAGATCATGGATATTCGTAAAATTAAAAAACTGATCGAACTGGTCGAAGAATCAGGCATTGCCGAGTTAGAAATCACTGAAGGTGAAGAGTCAGTACGTATTCACCGCGGCGGTAGCCACAGTGCTCCGATGCACTATCAACTGCCACCACAACAAATGATGGCAGCGCCAGCTCCTGCTCCGGCTTCAGCACCAGCTGCGGCTGAAGCGCCTGCGGCACCTGAGTTATCAGGTCACGTAGTGAAATCACCAATGGTTGGTACCTTCTATGCGGCCCCAGCACCAGGTGCAGCAGACTTCGTTAGCGTTGGTCAACAAGTAAAAGCTGGCGATACGCTATGTATTGTTGAAGCCATGAAGATGATGAACCAAATTGAAGCCGATAAAGGCGGGGTGGTGAAGCAAATTCTTGTTGAGAACGGCGAGCCGGTCGAATTCGACCAACCTCTGTTTGTCATCGAATAAATATATCGACACAGGACATCGTCATGTTAGATAAGGTAGTGATTGCAAACCGAGGCGAAATTGCGCTGCGTATTCTGCGCGCTTGTAAAGAACTCGGTATCAAGACGGTCGCAGTGCATTCCACTGTGGACCGCAATTTGAAGCATGTGTTGTTGGCGGATGAATCGATTTGTATCGGCAACGGTCCATCAACGGATAGCTATTTGAATATTCCGCGCATTATCAGTGCGGCAGAAATCACCGATGCAGCAGCAATTCATCCAGGCTACGGCTTCTTGGCGGAAAATGCCGATTTTGCTGAGCAAGTGGAAAACTCAGGATTTATCTTTGTTGGCCCAACCGCTGATGTAATTCGCCTGATGGGTGATAAAGTATCCGCGATTGAAGCAATGAAGAAAGCTGGCGTTCCATGCGTACCAGGTTCTGGTGGCCCGCTTGGTGATGACGATGCGACAAATATTAAGATTGCTAAACGCATTGGTTATCCAGTGATTGTAAAAGCAGCTGGTGGTGGTGGTGGCCGCGGTATGCGCGTTGTTCGTAAAGAAGACGAGTTACTGCGCGCAATTAGCACAACCAAAGCTGAAGCTGGTGCAGCCTTTGGTAATTCGATGGTGTACATGGAAAAATTCCTAGAGAATCCTCGTCACATCGAAATTCAAGTACTTGCTGATGGTCAGGGCAACGCCGTTTATTTAGGTGAGCGCGACTGTTCAATGCAGCGTCGCCACCAGAAAGTCGTTGAAGAAGCCCCAGCACCAGGTGTCACACCTGAAATGCGTAAGTTCATTGGTGAGCGCTGTGTGAAGGCTTGTATTGAGATCGGTTACCGCGGTGCCGGTACCTTCGAATTCTTGTACGAAAACGGTGAGTTCTATTTCATTGAAATGAATACCCGTATTCAGGTAGAGCATCCGGTGACTGAAATGATCACGGGCATCGACCTAATTAAAGAGCAACTGCGTGTTGCTGCCGGTCGTCAATTGTCTATCTCGCAAGAAGATATCGTGATTCGTGGGCATGCGATTGAATGTCGTATCAACGCTGAAGATCCAAACACGTTCGTACCGTCGCCCGGTTTGATCTCACGCTTCCATCCGCCAGGTGGTCTTGGTGTGCGTTGGGATTCACATGTTTACGCAGACTACAAAGTGCCGCCAAACTACGACTCTATGATTGGTAAGCTCATTACTTACGGTGAAAACCGTGATGTTGCGATTGCTCGTATGCGTAATGCACTCAGTGAGTTAATCATTGAAGGTATTAAAACCAACGTGCCGTTGCAAAAAAATATTATGGCTGACGAGAACTTCCAGCATGGTGGCACGAATATCCACTATCTGGAGAAGAAACTTGGTATGGGTGGTCACTAAACCCGATGCCTTGGATTCAATTAACTGTTTCAGCGCCTGAAAAGCATGCCCCCAACATTGGGGACATGCTTGAAGGCAACGGCGCTATGGCCGTAACCTACCGCGATGCACAAGATAATCCGATTTTTGAACCACCTCTTGGCGAGCTCGTTTATTGGCAAGAAACACTGGTCACTGGTTTATTCCCTGCGGAAACCAACTTAGCGCCAGTTATCGAGAATTTGAAGAAATCGAGTTACTTCAAAGACGGATTTAACTACAAAACCGACCAATTAGAAGACAAAGATTGGGAACGCGAGTGGATGGATAACTTCCACCCGATTCAATTTGGCAAGCGCTTATGGGTTTGCCCAACTTGGCGTGAAATTCCCGATCCGGCGGCTGTTAATATCATGCTTGATCCCGGCATGGCATTTGGCACCGGCACACACCCCACAACCGCACTATGTTTAGGATGGTTAGATGGACAAGACCTTGCTGATAAAACTGTGGTCGATTTTGGCTGTGGTTCCGGTATTTTAGCCATTGGTGCGTTATTACTCGGTGCTAAACGAGCCGTTGGTATTGATATTGATAAACAAGCTTTGCTAGCGAGCATGGAAAATGCAGAGCGCAACGGTGTCGCCGAGCAACTTGAAGTTTATCTACCAAGTAACCAACCAACGCTCAAAGCCGACGTAGTCGCCGCCAATATTCTTGCCGGACCATTACAGGAACTTGCTCAAGTTATTACAGATTATGTCGCCGAAGGTGGTGAACTCGTCATGTCTGGCATACTCGAACGACAGATCCCTGCCGTGCAGGCAGCGTATCAAGAGCATTTTGAATTCAGCCCGCCACAGGTCAAAGATGGCTGGGTAATGCTCCACGCCCAGCGCAGACTGTAATATTCCTGCAATTTGTCAAGAGCAAAAAGTACAAAAAAGGCGGCTTTTGTACAAATTACAGCCTTTTCTTTAGCCGCCAAATTCCCTAAAATTTCCCACCCTTGAGTTGCACAGTTTTTAACCGATGCGGATCGGACCATATCAATTAGACAATCCAGTAATACTTGCGCCAATGGCGGGAGTAACCGACCTTCCCTTTCGACGTTTGTGCCGAGAGTTGGGAGCAGGGTTAACGGTGTCTGAAATGTTATCGAGCAATCCGTTGGTGTGGGATACCAAGAAATCACGTGACCGTATGGAGCACGCAGATGAGCCAGGTATTCGAGCAGTGCAAATTGCAGGTTCTGAGCCAGAGTTGATGGCAGCTGCGGCAATTCACAACGTGAATAATGGCGCACAGATTATTGATATCAACATGGGTTGCCCTGCAAAAAAGGTAAACAAAAAGTTAGCGGGCTCTGCCTTGCTGCAATATCCACAGCTGGTTGAAGAAATTATATCAGCGGTGGTGGCAGCAGTTGATGTGCCCGTTACGCTAAAAATACGTACGGGCTGGGATCCAGACAATCGCAACGGTGTAGCAATAGCTAAGATTGCTGAGCGACTTGGTATTCAATCGCTAGCCGTTCATGGCAGAACTCGCGCATGTATGTACAAAGGCAACGCAGAATACGACACCATTCGAGCTATTAAAGAGTCGGTTCGTATTCCAGTGGTTGCTAATGGTGATATCACCACGCCTGAGAAGGCGAAACAGGTTCTTGAGTATACCGGCGCCGATGCCATCATGATTGGCCGCGGTGCACAGGGGAATCCGTGGTTGTTTCGCGAAATTGCGCACTACTTGGCAACTGGTGAACAACTGCCGCCACCAAATGCAGATGAAGTTTGTGATGTGGTCATTCGCCATGTTCGCAACCTTCACAACCACTATGGTGACTATAGCGGTGTTCGGATTGCCCGAAAACATGTGGGTTGGTACTTACAACAGCAACAACCTGCGTCAGCTTTTCGTCGGGAGTTTGTCAGCATTGAAGATGCTAACGAACAACTAAATGCCCTGACGAAGTTTTTTGCAACAGTAAACTAGAAGAGATAGAGCGCACCTATGTTTGATCAAAACGCAAATCGTGATCCGATTTCTCCATTTACCACAATTGGTAACAATGCTCAGCCGAAACCGCTGCGTGATTCGGTAAAGCAGGCGTTGAATTCATTTTTGAAACAGCTTGACGGACACGATCCTGAAGAGCTATATGAATTAGTGCTCGCTGAAGTAGAAGCTCCATTATTGGAAGAGGTCATGACCTACACGCGTGGTAATCAAACCCGCGCCGCAACGATGCTCGGCATCAACCGCGGTACTTTGCGTAAGAAGCTGAAAAAATACGGCATGAACTAAGTGCCCCCGGAAAAAGAGCGCCTTGTGTGCTCTTTTTTTCTTTGTAAGACATCAGAAAGGTAGAGCAACCATGCAACATCGTCCTATTCAACGCGCCCTTTTAAGTGTTTCCGACAAAACTGGAATCGTCGCTTTTGCACAAGCGCTCGTGCAACGCGGCGTCGCTATCTTATCAACCGGCGGCACAGCAAAATTACTTCGTGAGCATCAAGTACCGGTAACCGACGTCTCGGAGCACACGGGACAACCTGAAATTATGGACGGTCGCGTGAAGACCCTGCATCCGAAGATTCATGGCGGCATTTTGGCGCGTCGCGACGTGGACCAGCAGGTTATGGCTGAACAAAATATTGCGCCAATCGATTTGGTTGCGGTGAATCTCTATCCATTTGCTGAAACCGTTGCGGATGAAAATTGCTCACACGAAGATGCCGTTGAAAATATCGATATCGGCGGTCCTACGATGGTTCGCGCCGCGGCTAAAAATCATCGCGATGTGACCATTGTTGTGAATACAAACGATTATGACCGTGTGATTGCCGAGATGGATGCAAACCAAAACAGTCTGACATTTGATACGCGTTTTGACCTCGCAATTAAAGCCTTTGAGCATACGGCACAGTATGATGGCATGATTGCCAATTACTTCGGTGCTCGTCTGCCGCAACAAGAAAGCAAGTTTCCAAGAACCTTTAATGTTCAGTTTGAGAAGAAACAAGATTTGCGTTATGGCGAAAATAGCCATCAACAAGCGGCTTTCTATGTCGAATCGAAGCCAACAGAAGCTTCTGTTGCAACCGCCGTGCAATTGCAGGGAAAGGAACTATCGTTCAACAATATCGCTGACACTGATGCGGCGCTTGAATGTGTGAAATCATTTGAGCAACCGGCTTGTGTGATTGTGAAACACGCGAACCCATGTGGTGTTGCGATTGGTGATACACCGTTGGCCGCATATGAGCGGGCTTTTAAAACGGACCCGACATCAGCATTCGGTGGCATTATTGCCTTTAACCGTGAGCTCGACGTTGATACAGCTAAAGCAATTGTTGATCGCCAGTTCGTTGAAGTGATTATTGCCCCAGTCGTCAGCCCAGCGGCGCGCGATGTGGTAGCGAGTAAAGCGAATGTGCGCCTCTTGGAGTGCGGTCAGTGGCCAGACAAGCATAGCGCTAGCCTTGATTACAAGCGCGTGAATGGCGGCTTGTTAGTGCAAGATAATGATCAAGGCGAAATTACCCTTGATGATCTGAAAGTTGTGACCGAGAAGCAGCCGACTGAAGCGCAATTACAAGATTTGTTGTTCTGCTGGAAAGTTGCCAAATTTGTTAAATCAAACGCGATTGTGTACGCCCGTGATGGCATGACAATTGGTGTTGGTGCCGGCCAAATGAGCCGCGTATACAGTGCCAAGATTGCTGGTATTAAAGCTGCCGATGAAAACTTAGAAGTGCCTGGTTCAGTAATGGCTTCAGATGCGTTTTTCCCATTCCGCGATGGTATTGATGCAGCAGCCGCTGCGGGTATTACCGCAATTATTCAACCTGGCGGTTCAATTCGTGATGACGAAATCATTGCGGCCGCGAACGAACACGGTATTGCCATGGTGTTTACCGGCATGCGCCACTTCCGTCACTAACGGATTCGTTTGCCGAAATGGCTAGCACGGTTTAGGATGAAGCTATCTTATAGCTAAGGAGCAAGATAATGACTGCACGTACTCGTCTGTTAAATCTGTTGTTCATTCCTCTTACCGTGCTAAGCCTGAACGCTTGTTCGGAATCAGCGCAAGCAAATTCAGCAAATGCGGATGCATTGCAACAAGCGATTAACTCTGAAGCTCGCTCAGAGCGTAATAAAGCCCGCGATGAATTTCGTCATCCCGCTGAAACGTTAGCGTTTTTTGGTGTTGAGCCAACCTCTACCGTGGTTGAGATTTCTCCTGGTGGCGGGTGGTATACCGAAATCCTAGCACCGTATTTGAAAGACAAAGGGTTACTTTACGCAGCGCATTTCCCAGCAAACAGTAGCAGTGAATATTATCAGCGTTCACGCCAAGCATTTATAGATCGCGTCGCTAACGACGCTGCATTTAATGCAGTCGTTGTAACCGAATTCGCCCCCATGGGCGACAGCGTTATTGCACCACCAGCAAGCGCTGATATGGTGCTGACGTTCCGTAACCTGCACAACTGGTATATGGGCGGTGGTGAAGAGGCGGTAAAGAATGCGTTTACGCAGTTTTATAACGCGTTAAAGCCAGGTGGTGTGTTAGGCGTTGTTGATCATCGCTTGCCAGAGTCACGCTCAGACGAAGATATGGCGAGCTCCGGCTACATGAAAGAAAGCTTTGCAGTTGCCATGGCGAAGGCAGCCGGTTTTGAACTAGTAGAGAGCAGTGCTATCAACAGCAACCCGAAAGATACTGCCGATCATCCTCGCGGCGTCTGGACACTACCACCGACCTTGCGCTTAGGCGACGAAGAGCGAGAGAAATATACTGCAATTGGTGAAAGCGATCGCTTCACTCTGAAATTTGTAAAACCTAAATCGTAACGAGAGAGTTCATGAACGTATTGGTAATTGGCGGCGGTGGTCGCGAACATGCATTAGCTTGGAAAGCAGCGCAGTCAAACGCTGTTGAAATGGTTTATGTTGCACCCGGAAATGCGGGCACAGCAACTGAATCAGGCATCGAGAATGTGGCGATTGCCGCTGATGACATTGATGCTTTACTCGCTTTCGCACAAGACAAGAATATCGGTTTGACGATTGTCGGCCCAGAAGCTCCGCTTGTACTTGGTGTAGTCGATAAGTTTACCGCCGCTGGTTTATCAATATTTGGCCCAACGCAAGCAGCTGCTCAGTTGGAAGGCTCGAAAGCGTTTAGTAAAGATTTTTTAGCGCGTCACAATATCCCAACAGCTGCTTACGGTAACTTCACCGACATTGATGCGGCGAAAAATTATGTTCGTGAACACGGTACACCTATTGTGATTAAGGCCGACGGTCTGGCTGCAGGCAAAGGCGTTATTATTGCAGAGACTGAAGCTGAAGCGTTCGCCGCAATTGACGATATGCTCGCCGGTAATCGTTTTGGTGAAGCTGGTAGCCGAGTTGTCATCGAAGAGTTTTTAGTAGGTGAAGAGGCCAGCTTTATTGTCATGGTTGATGGCAAAACAGCGTTACCATTTGCGTCAAGCCAAGACCATAAAGCCCGTGATAATGGTGATAAAGGCCCAAATACCGGTGGTATGGGCGCTTATTCACCTGCCCCAGTGGTTACGCCTGTGGTACATGACTGGGTGATGCAACATGTCATTCAACCAACCGTTGAAGGAATGTCAGCAGAAGGCAATCCTTATACTGGCTTCCTCTACGCAGGATTGATGATTGCGCCAGACGGTACAGCCAAAGTACTTGAGTTTAATTGTCGTTTCGGTGACCCGGAAACACAGCCGATTATGTTGCGCTTACGTTCAGATTTAGTCGAACTTTGTCAATTAGCTTGTGCTGGCGAGCTCGCGGGTCAAAGTATCGATTTTGATCCACGTGCAACGGTCGGTGTTGTGATGGCCGCCGGTGGTTACCCTGATAGCTACGCGAAGGGCGATGTCATTACTGGCATTGAAGCAGCTGAGGCAAACGGCGCTAAAGTTTTCCACGCTGGTACCAAGCGAAACGAGCATGGTGAGCTGGTGACTGCCGGTGGGCGTGTTCTATGCGTCACCGCAATTGGTGACAGCGTCACCGACGCGCAACAGCAAGCTTATGCAGCACTTCACAAAATAAACTGGAATAACGTTTATTTCCGCACCGATATTGCACATCGTGCAATTAGACGCGAACAAGCCTAAAAAAAAGCGCCGTAAAGGCGCTTTTTTTAATCTTCTACAACGATATCGTCGTCATCACTACCACTGATTTCAAATGCTTCATCAGTGTAGCGACTGCGGCCGTACATACTGCCTACTTTCGGACGATTGATACGCGCTTGATATTTCGACCAAGCTTTTTCAACTGCCGTATCCGCTGCTTTTTCGCCGCGCGCTACGGCTAACATTGATTGTTCTTCGGCTGATTCAGGTTCAAGCTCACCACTCATCAACGCCGCAATCAAACTGCCGTGTTTTGCTAACAGCTCACTTTCGCGAATTGAAAAATCGCCCGAACGAGCAAAGCCGTACGGGTAGTTTTTGAAGTCGTTAAACGGCTTCTTCATAATTTGATCACGGTTCATTGTTGCCATTGTGTGCCCATCCTCCAGACCAACAACTACAGGTAAACGGTAACGCCTCTTTGCGTCACTGACGATATAGAGGCGAAACCGTAAGTTGTCAACAATTTTCGAATTTTTTTACGTATTTAATTTAGAACCGATAATAAACGGATGCGCCGAAACTACGCCCCGCTTCAGCTAATACCGGTAATGATGGATCATCGATTGGCATTCCACTAACCCGGGCATTTCGCCAGTAACGCTTATCTGTCAGGTTAAATAGGCCTGCCGTTATGTTCAGATCGGGCGTGACGTACCAACGTGAAAGCCAATCGAAGGTTGCATAGCCAGGTGCTGAGAATAATGGGCTGTCTGCCTCATCGAGTAATGCGCGCTGACCTCGCACAGCGGTTAGCACCAATCGCGTATCCCAATCTTGGGCTTCATATTGAAGTTCGGCGATGATACGAGGCGGTGTTACATCAGCCAAATCACGACCACTTTCACGGTCTTCTCCACGGCTATATTCAGCGCTTATCGCGCTTGACCATGCCGCTGACCACTGTTGTTCCCAATTTGCTTCTATACCCTCAATCACGACCTTGTCGCGGTTAATCGACTGGAAAATCAATAGTTGACGGGCAGGGTCGAATCCCAATGATGCTCGGCTTTGAATAAAGTCACTATAGCGGTTGTGATAAGCCGTTATTGACCACTGAGTATCGCTATCTCGACCGCGGAAACCGGTTTCAAAAGCGTAGCCACGCTCTGCTTTCAAATCAGGGTTGGCAATCGCCAGCACTCTAAATTGCGGATAATACAGACCGATATTGACGTCAGAAAACGGCGGCGCACGATAGCCACGAGCATACTGAGCAAACCATTCGGAGTTATCCGATACTGACCAAATCATACCGAGCTTGGGCAGCCAGGCGTCATGTGTCAGATCAGTCACTTCCGAGTCTGGATAACGCTCCGAAAACAGAGCATCGTCACGCGTTCGTAATTTGTAATGCTCGTAGCGTATACCCGGACTAACAGTCGGTCCGTTATCCCATAATTCGAATTCATCGTGCAGATAAACACCGAGTTCCGTCACTCGGCTTCGAGGGAAGTCTCGCAGCGGAAACGTTTCACCTAACAATGTTTTCGTTGTTTCGTTCGTTACCAAATTCGTTTGCGCTGCATCTCGCTGATCTTCTAGAGTTGAACTCATCAATTCAAAACCATAGCCGATTCGGTGACGCGTATTGGCCAACTCAGTATCAGTTTCAAGATCGGCTCCGATCCCCGTTGTTGTTTGCTCAAAATCAAACAACCGCTCGATATCCAAAGGCTCGGGTAAAAGCATTCGTTGCTCAAAAGAGTCTTGCTCAATTTCCGTCGCTTGATGGTATAAGCGCCAGCTACCGCGATCAATCCATGCCATCGGATCAAGATTGAGTTCTGCCAATAAGCGGTACTGTTGACGACTATCTTCACCAAGCAAACTTGTGGTTGCGCTGAGTCGTCCGGTTCCAATAATTGATTGAACGTCTGTGTCTCGCGATTCATTCATCGCATCGAGCGTAAACTGCCATTCACCCAAATAAGTATCAGTTTCAGCACTAACCAACAATGCTTGCTGACGTCTTTGTTGCTCGTCGCGTAAAGCATCTGCTAAATCAGCCGAGCGAACATCTTCGCCGTATTGAATAGCTCCAGCTAATAGCAATCGAGTACCACCATCACCGAATGCTGTTGCTCCCATCAGGTTGGCACGATGACTGTCGGTGTTAAAGCCGGCTTGTAATCGTGAACCTCGCTTACCATTAAGTAATACGTCTTCCGCATCTAGCAAATGAACGGCGACCACACCACCTAAGGCTTTGCTACCATACATTGTGGATGCCGGACCGCGTAAAATTTCAACGCGACTAGCTAACCCTAATTCGAGCAAACCTCGCCCGGTATCTGAATAACTTCCAACTGCAAAGTAATCGGCTACCGGAACTTGATCGATTACGACTGCGGTGCGGTTACCGCCAATACCACGTATACGAAAACCGCTGTTACCAAACCGGCTGCTATCGTCATCGAGCTCTACTCCTGGTTGATACCGAACTAAGTCGGCAGCGCTAATAACGAGATCGCGTTGTAAGTCATCTTCGTCAATGATCGTTACTGTACCCGCCACCTCGGAAAGTTGGCGTGGTTGCCGATGGGCAACCACGGTAATCACTTCCATGTCAGCGTTTTGCTGAGTTGTTGCTGCTTCATTCACATCTTGTGGTAAAGCCAGTGTTAACTGGGGCATTAACCCTAATGCCCCAGCCACAACACCAGCAAGTGCTGTATATTTCACGCTTAGTACACCTCGTTCCGTGTGTTGTAGTTATTGAACTTGCCAGTAGGAGTGACCATTTTCTCTCCTTTAATGACATGTTTCAGCTTGCGTGTTTTATCGTCGACGATAACAATCGCTGATTCTTCTTCTTGACCACTCCATACCGAGAACCAAACTTCGTCACCAGCCATATTGTACTCTGGCTGAACGATACGTTTCGGGCCTGGACCTAAATCCGCCCATTCGGCAATCGGTAACGTTTTATAACCAGCGTCTAGGTTGTTGATATCAAATACAGCAACGGATTGGGCAACTTTGGCATCTGGGTTAAATGGTGTATCAACCCACAAGTTATTTGATTTCGGGTGAGTTTTAATGAATAACGAACCACCGCCTTGCCCCTCTAACACACGGACAACTTTAAACGCATGGTCTTTGTGCTTCTCAGGGTCGGTACCAATTAACGTGATATCGGCGTTACCTAAGGCGCTTGTCGCCCAGACTGGACCATACTTCGGATCAACAAAGTTGGCGCCACGACCAGGGTGCGGAATACGTTTCACCGGAATTAATGCCTCCAGCTCACGATCTTGCGCATCGACAACGGCGATGGTGTCATTTTCATTCGCTGCGGTCATAAAATAGCGACCTGAACGATCCCAACCACCATCATGTAAGAATGGTGCTGCGTCGATGGTAGTGACCTGTAAGTTATCGATATCGGAATAATTCACCAGCTTAATTTGGCCGGTTTCTTTCACGTTAACAATAAACTCAGGATGTTTATGCGAACCCACAATGGCGGCAACACGAGGTTCTGGATGATACTCTTGCGTATCAACCGTCATACCACGCGTTGAAACGATTTTATGTGGCTCTAACGATTCACCATCCATCAACACGTAGTGCGGAGGCCAGTAGGCGCCAGCGATTGCAATTTTATCTTCATAGCCTTTGTAGCGAGAGTTCTCAACCGAACGCGCCTCTAGACCAATCTTGATTTCGGCAACAACTTGCGGTGGGTTCATATACAAATCGATTAGGTCAATTTTGCCATCTCGGCCAATCGTCGTGAAGTAACGACCAGAGCTTGAAGCACGGGAAATATGAACCGCATAACCGGTTTTCACATAATTCAGTACCTTCTTGCTCGCACCGTCAATAATGGCAACCTCACCAGCATCACGGAGCGTCACAGCGAACATATTATCGACATCATAATTATGCTGTGGCTTTTTCGGACGATCTTCTGGCTTAACGTGTACCACCCAAGACTCTTTCATGTCCTTCATACCCCACTCCGGCGGGGTTGGTGGCTCATGTTGTAAGAACCGCGCCATCATATCGATGTCTTTTTCGCTCAGTTCTCCGGACGTGCCCCAGTTTGGCATACCACCTGGCGAACCAAAGTTGATTAACGCTTTAAGGTAATCGGTGCCTTTCTTCTGGGTGATATCGGTGGTTAACGGCAAACCTGTTGCCCCTTTACGCAACACACCGTGACACCCAGCACACCGCTGGAAATAAATTTCCTGTGCCTTAGCAAATTCCTCTTCGCTGATATCCGGCGCGCCTGGAGTTTTCACCATTTTTCCGCCAGAAACAGCCGATGGAGCGCCTTTATAACTGACTTCAGCAGCGGTTGAGCCTTGATGCGGCTGACCTCCCGCGCGATCTTTTAAGCCCAGATCAACGCGAACTTGCTCCACTTCATCTTCGGTTACTTCACCACCTTTATTGCCCCAACTTGATAAAACATAGTTGGCAATATCAGCAATATCTTCATCGCTAATATGTTGCATGGGCGGCATGACAGCATTGTATTTCTGACCATTTACTTCCAGCGGACCGGACATGCCTTTTAAAATAGTTCGCACCACGTGCAGCTTATCATCAACGACATGTGGGTTACCGGCAAGCGGAGGGAAAGCGCCCGGCAAACCTTGCCCATTGGGTTGATGACAAGCCTGGCAGTTCGCCTCATAGGCCTTTTTACCATCATCCGATGCAACGGCAACTGAGCTTCCTGCTGTTAGTAGCAACCCTGTTACTACTGCAAGCGTAGACAGTTTCGGGTACAACTTAGTTATCGTACTAGGTTTCATTAGATGTCCTCCTTGTGGATCATCGAGAAATGAGACTACCTTGTCTGATAGTAAGCCTAGTACATGATTAAATTTTGATCTATGTCACTGAAGGGAGTGCGGTTATTGTGCTTTCGTGAGTACCTCTTACGAGGTACGCACGCGCAATCCCCAATCTTCCCAAGCTTGTTTTGCCAGTTGTTCGCGAAATTGTGGGGCAGCAATATGGATGAGTGCTTCGGCTCGTTCTGTCAGACTCTTCGCGCGCAAATTAGCGACACCAAATTCAGTTACCACATAGTGTACATGGGCACGAGTTGTTACCACACCAGCGCCAGGATTCAGCATGCTGCTGATACGAGAAACCTGACCACCGCAAGCTGTTGCTGGTAGAGCAATCACTGAGCGACCGCCTTCCGATAAACTGGCGCCGCGCACAAAATCCATTTGTCCGCCCACGCCGGAATAGATTTTGGTTCCCATTGAATCAGCGCAAACTTGCCCACTCAAATCGATTTGCAACGCGCTGTTAATGGCCATGACTTGTTTGTTTTGGCGAATCACCGAAGTGTCATTGGTATATTCCACGTCTAAAAACGCGACCAATGGATTATCATCAACAAAATCATAAAGTTGCTGGCTGCCCATGGCGAACGTGGTAACAATACGTCCCCGGTGTTTACGTTTGCGCGAATTATTAATTACGCCACTCTCAACCAGCGGCAACACGCCATCCGAGAACATCTCAGTATGAATTCCCAAATCTCTATGATTACCTAAGCAACGCAACGTCGCATCTGGAATAGCACCGATGCCCATTTGTAGACAATCGCCATCATTAATCAGGCTTGCTACACGCTCGCCAATTTGCGTGGTTACTGCTGATTGCTGCGGTTGTGCATGCAGTGGCAAGCTCGCTTCTGCTTCAAAATAGCGATCGATTTGCTTCAGCGAAATAAAGGAATCGCCATGGGTGCGTGGCATCCGCGGATTAATCCAGGCAATAACTTTTCGTGCCACCTGCAACGCGGCTCGCGTTGCTTCAACGGAAATGCCCAGACTGCAGTTACCATGGGCATCGGGTGGCGACACCTGAATTAGCACGGCGTCCAAAGGCTGTTCACCCGAGCGAAATAATTTAGGAATTTCAGACAAGAACATTGGCACATAATCAGCCAAACCTTCATTCACAGCAGCGCGCGTTGACTTACCGACAAAGAACGCGCGTTGACGAAGATGCCCTTTCAGGTTTGGGTCACTTAAAATCTCACTATGTTCAGTATGCAACTGTAATAACGTTAAATTTTTACGAGAAAGGGCAACCTCGGCTAGCCCTTCAAGAAGCTTATATGGTGTTGCGGCCATGGATTGGCACCAGATCACATCATTATCTTCCAGAATATGTAGCGCTTCTTGTGCATTTTGAACGAGCATAGTGATTCCTTTTCAGTTACATTTTAAACGTCATTCATCAACGTAAGTCATAAACATAGTATGAAAGTATTCGTTATGCTCGGTGCAATCAATATGGCGTTAGGGGTAATTCTCGGCGCATTTGGGGCACATGGTTTGGAAAAGTTAATTAGCCCAGAAATGCTCGATGTTTTTCAAACGGGCGTTCAGTATCAAATTTATCATGCACTTGGTCTGCTAATGGTTGCCGTACTGCTAATTCCATACCCTCACGCTGGTGGGTTGCGAACCGGCGGCTGGATCATGCTGGCTGGCATTATCTTGTTCTCTGGTAGTCTATACTTGTTGGCGTTAACAGGAATTAAATTCTTTGGCCCAATAACACCCATCGGCGGGGTTTGCTTTATTGTGGCGTGGATTTGGATTTTTTGGGCCATGCTCAAGGAGTTCTAATGAACAAAATGGTCGCAGTTATCTTCATTTACCTGCTAGCGCCTACAGCTGTTGCATGCGACACCCCTTGGCAACCATGTTGGTATGGGCAAGCTTCGGCCGCTAATACATGTAGCGGTGACATTGTTTTATTGTCTGCATATGATGCGAAACAAGTGTTATCAGCACACCCAGAGCTGCGCTTGCCTACCCAAGCAGAATTAGAAAGTTTCTTGTTGACTGAACATGCGGCGAAGCTCAGAGCACATGCTGAAAATATTGAAACCTTTCAGGTGCTCACCAGCGGTTTTGTTCAACACGGCAACGAATTCTTAGCGACAACGGTTGATATTCGACACGGCCGTGTTGAGTTATCAGCTTGGCGCAAACCAACTCTGGTTATTTTACGGCAATCGACAATGAACTAGCAGTTCGCGTTCGTTGCCTAAATGCCTGTTCGTTGCGGTAACTGCCGAACGACCAATGTCGATAATGCTAACAATAGTCCTGAGATCATCAGACACGCCACCAATCCGCTGTGCTGATAGACCCAACCTGATAGTACAGTCCCCAACAAGCGGCCCGCAGCGTTCGCCATATAGTAAAAGCCAACGTCAAGAGACACCCCATCGGCTCGTGAATATGACACGATGAGGTAGCTATGGAGTGATGAGTTAATCGCAAATAAGAGACCAAAGAGTGCCAAGCCTACAATAATGACGAAGGTCACCGAAAGTTGTAACCAAAGAGCTCCAGCAATTAGTAATGGCGTAAAAGTTAGTAACGCCCCCCAAAGCGTGGCTTGATGCGAGGCGCGGTCAGTTATTGTTGTTGCGGTTAATTTAGGGGCAAAGCTTTGTACCAAGCCGTAACCAATAATCCATAAGGCAAGAAAGCTACCAACCTGCCAGTGATCCCACTGCAACTCACTGGCAAGAAATACCGGAAGCGCAACCACAAACCAAACGTCACGCGCGCCGAACAATAAAAATCTCGCCGCTGAGAGAACATTTATAGGGCGACTTTTAGAGAATAACTCCTTAAATTTCGGCTTAAATGTGGCTTTCCCAGATTCTCGGTTCAAGAAAATCAAACTGGAGATCCACACCAGCGTTAATATGGAGGTCATACTTAATACTGCGCCAGCAAAACCCAGACAAGTCAGTAAGACGCCACCGAGGAAAAAGCCGACGCCTTTCAAGGTGTTTTTCGATCCGGTGAGCAGTGCCACCCACTTGTAAAGTTGCCCTTGCGCGCTTTCGGGTACCAGCAACTTGATGGTACTTTTTGCGCTCATTTTGTTGAGGTCTTTGGCAATACCAGAGAGCGCCTGGGCTAACATCACCCATAGAATGGTCAACCAGCTACTCGGCACTAAAAGCATTGCGAGCGCAATAATTTGGAGGCCGAGACCAATATTCATGGTGCGATTCAAACCCCAGCGTGCCCCCAAATAGCCACCGACTAAATTCGTCACCACTCCAAAAAATTCATAGAACAAAAACAGCATCGCGACTTCAAATGCACTATAACCGAGCTGATGAAAATGAAGCACCACCAACATGCGTAGCGCGCCATCAGTCAGGGTAAAAGCCCAGTAATTGCCAGTTACCAGTATGTACTGGCGAATCGCCGGTGACAGTTGCGCTAGCATTGCCCTACTTTCTCCATCAACTCAACAGTGCGATTCGCATAGCCCCATTCGTTGTCATACCAAGCGTAAAGCTTCACATGTGTGCCGTTAATGACTTTGGTTGAGAGCGCATCAACAATGCTCGAACGTGGGTCTGTTTTATAATCAATCGACACCAATGGGCGGTCTTCATAACCAAGAATTCCTTGTAACTTCCCCCGTGCGGCCTCTTGCATCCAGCCGTTAATTTCTTCTGAATTGGTTGGCCGTTCGACTTCAAATACGCAGTCTGTTAATGACGCATTGGCTAATGGGACACGCACGGCATGGCCATCGATTTTACCTTTTAGCTCAGGGAAGATTTCAATAATCGCGGTGGCAGACCCGGTCGAGGTTGGGATAAGACTCATTCCGCAAGCGCGGGCACGCCGTAAATCTTTATGCGGAGCATCGAGAATGCTTTGCGTATTGGTTAAGTCATGGATGGTGGTAATGGATCCGTGCTTGATACCTATTTTCTCTTGCAACACTTTAACTACCGGTGCAAGACAGTTTGTTGTGCACGAGGCAGCCGTAACGATACGATGTTGGAATGGGTCGAACAGATGGTCATTAACGCCCATCACAATATTTAATGCGCCAGATTCTTTGACTGGTGCCGATACAACAACGCGTTTGACGCCCTGTTGCAGATAATCATTCAATACAGCAACCGTTTTCATTTTGCCGGATGCTTCTAACACGATGTCGCAATCACCCCAGTTATTCTCAGTAATTGTTTTAAAACGAGTGAATGAAATGGATTTGCCTTGAATAACGAGCGCCTCATCAGACGCAGATGCCTCATGTTGCCAACGCCCGTGCACAGAGTCGAAGTTTAGTAAATGCGCAAAGGTCGCAGCGTCTGCGCCCGGATCGTTCACCCGTATAAGCTCAAATGCCGGATTCTGCGCAATCAAGCGTAGCGCGAGTCGGCCAATTCGGCCTAAACCGTTAATACCCACTTTAATCGTCATAAATTACTCCTTTTGAACAGCAAGAGTTTGATAAATTAAAGTATACGGTAAAAATATGACGGGAATAAAAAAACCCGAAAGTTTTGACGCTTTCGGGTTTTTCGAATTTGGAGCGAGAAACGAGATTCGAACTCGCGACCCCAACCTTGGCAAGGTTGTGCTCTACCAGCTGAGCTATTCTCGCATGTGTTAACGAGGGCGTATTTTACGGATTCGTCTGTCGCCGTCAACCACTTTTTTCAGCTGAATTGTTTGTTCGCTCGGTTTTTGAACATCCTGCGGCTTTTTTCCACAAAATCGGTTGTGGCGGCTCCCGTATCGCACCCTGTTGATCCACAAACACTAATTTATTTTGCTCAACTCGATTTAACCAATGACGAACAATATCGGTTTGTTCAATCCAGGTATGCAATTCACAGCGAAATTTTTGTAACTGCGACTCACTCGGTTCCTGTGCGCTCACTGGGGCACTCATCATCAATGTCATTAACGCAACAATCAGGCGCATCAGGATTTCTCCTTGGTCTTGTTAAGTTGCGAAATTTTTCGCTCAAGTTCTTTCAAACGTTGCGGTTCTTCACCCGGCATCTTCAAATAGAATGCGCTACTCAACATCGGCATGCCATCTGGTAGTACTTTGTTTTCAAATATTAATTCAATAGTCAACGTCCCCATATGACTGTCCTGTCGAAATGACGGATTCAAAAACAAGTCAGGGCGCACATTGTTGGTGGTAACTTCCTGCGGAAAATAGCTGGAGAACACTGTTGCAATGCGTTTACCAATCAACTTTTTGTAATCTTGTTCATACGCACTCAGCTGGTTATCAACCGGTAAGTAACGGTATACAGAATAGGTCAGGTAGGCTTCAGCAAAACGCGCGAGCTCGTCACGATTGCGTTGAATGTTGGCCTTACCAAGAATACGGAACAGGGTATCTTTAGCAAAATCGCGGAAGCTTTCACGTAAATCAGTCAGCGGTCGCCATTGCTTCGAAGTCAGAATTGCTTTTGCACAATTGCGGGCTCGCGCATCCCAGTCGTCATATAACTCCGACATACTCGGCACACCTGAACCATGAGTTTCTAGCAACCATTGCTTCGCGGATTGGTTCATGCGCTCATCAAAATAGCCTTCAAACTTTGCAAAGTAACGATACTCACCTCGAGTTAGTGCTTTGAAGCCCGGCGCCATACTCAACTGTAACGGCAGATAACGCTGATTATGTTCGCGGTTAAACATCAAGGCTTTTGCGACTAGGCCATTTAATATTCTTTCGTCATCATCGCTAGCGGCACGCGTTAATGATTGCATGTAATCATCATAAAGTTGTTCGCGAGCTTGTTTGGCCTTGCGTCTCAATCGGAAGGGTTTATTGGGAGCGTCTTTGGTTAACTTTAAAAACGTTTCGTAAGCAATGATGGTGTTGCGGCGTTCAGCTAAGAAGAAGTTACGCTGATGTGAACGTACCTGTCGCCAAGCAAAGAATGCCAAGCCAAATACCCTATTAAAGCCCCATAGAAGTGGTGGCAATAGCCACCAAATATAGGTTGAAAACCAATGCCCGGGAATGACAAATGTTTGCTTAAACTGCGCTAACTCGAGCTCCGTAAGTGGTTGCTTACTGTCAGTAGCAGGCGCATACCAAACCAGCTCGGCAAACATTTCTAAAGGTAGCCAACGGTTGACGTGCCAACTTAAAAACGCATCTTGCTCACCATATACAGTCTCAATTTGCTTCTGGTAATCAGCAAATGCGACATACTTGGGTGGGCCATAGGTGAGCCCCATGAATATAATGAAAACTGCAGCAACGAGCCATTTAATCACGTGCTTAGCCTTCCTTGTTGTTGTTATTATTATTTAAATAAGTTCGCTCGATAATATTTCAACTCTTCAATCGATTCACGAATATCTGCTAATGCGGTATGCGCACCTTGCTTCGTTAAGCCATTTGCAACATCCGGTGCCCAATACTTAGCCAGTTGTTTCAATGTACTGACATCAAGATTGCGGTAATGGAAATACGCCTCTAACTCAGGCATATGCTGAGCTAAAAAACGACGATCTTGGCAAATGCTATTTCCACACATTGGCGAACTGCCTGCGGTTACCCATTGCTGTAAAAATTCGATCGTCGCATCGCTCGCTTGTTGCTCGTTTACTTTACTGGCTTTAACCCGTTCAACCAGGCCTGATTGGCTGTGCGTACGCACGTTCCAATCATCCATTTTGTCTAAATTGGCCTGCGATTGATGCACCGCAATAACAGGCCCCTCGGCCAATACGTTCAGTTCATAATCAGTCACTATCGTCGCAATCTCAATAATGTGATCGTAATCCGGCGTTAATCCTGTCATTTCCAAATCGATCCAAATGAGACGTTCTGCGCTCGCTGTCATGCAATTTACCTTATTTGATTACAATTAAGTTCAGGCACTCTGGTGCTGAATAATGTATGATTGCCCCTAGTATGTACTGGAATTAATTTGATGGCAAAACAACGACGTCTGAACAAAGGGCAACTACGCCGAATAAAGTCAAATCAAGAGAAGCGTATTCAACGTGCTGAATTAGAAATCGAAGTTGAAGATGCAGCTTTGGATGCTTCTGAATCAGGCATTGTCGTAAGCCGTTTCGGCCAACAAGCAATTATCTGCACCCAATCTGATCCAGCTCTACGTTGTCATATTCGTCGCGCTGTCGATTCATTAGTTTGTGGCGACGAAGTTATCTGGCGACGTTTCAAACAACGTTCAGAAGACGTAGCAGGAGTGATTGAGGCTGTGCAACCACGGCGTTCGTTACTGAGCCGTCCAGATTATTACGATGGTGTTAAGCCGGTCGCAGCCAATGTCGATCAAATTCTCATCGTCTCAAGCGTCTTACCTGCGTTTTCGAGTCAAATTATCGACCGCTATTTGGTGGCATGCGAGGATATTGGGGTCACCCCAGTTATTATTCTCAACAAGGCCGATCTTCTTGCTGAGCTTGAAACCGAGCAACGCGAAGAGATTGATCACGCACTGGCAGTATATCGCGATGTCGGTTATCAGGTGCTCGAAGTGAGTGCCAAACAGCGCGATTCTCTGCATGCTTTGCAAGAACTATTAAGCGCACATGTCTCGATTGTTGTTGGTCAGTCAGGGGTTGGTAAATCATCGTTGGTCAATGCGTTGTTACCTGATATCGATGCTGATGTTGGCGCTATCTCGGATAATTCAGGGCTAGGTCAACATACAACCACCGTCGCCACTCGCTATGTGGTGCCCACCGGCGGGATACTCATTGACTCGCCAGGCATTCGTGAGTTCGCACTGTGGCATTTAGAGCCTGAGCGCGTCGCTTGGTGCTATATCGATTTTCGACCATACTTAGGACAGTGCAAGTTTCGCGACTGCAAACACCAGGATGATCCAGGTTGTGCACTTCGCGAAGCATTAGAAGCAGGTGACCTACACCCGCTACGCCTGTACAATTTCCACAAAATTATTGAATCGATGGCCATCAAAAAGCCATCCAGAGCTACTACTCGAGGTAAAAAAACGTGAATTGGGATCGCGTAAAAATTCAAATGCAACACTGGCTACCTAAGCATGCCGTATCGCGTCTGGTCGGTAAATTTGCAGCCGCACGCGCTGGCTGGTTTACGCAGCTCTTTATTCGGTGGTTTATCCGCCAATATAAAATTGACATGAGTGAAGCCATTCATGAAGATCCAAAAGCGTATAAAACGTTCAACGAATTTTTCACTCGCTATCTAAAGCCTGAGTTGCGTCCGTTGAAAGCGACCGACGATAAGCAATTTGCTCACCCTGTCGATGGAGCAATCAGCCAACTCGGCGATATTGAAGAAGGTCGCGTATTCCAAGCAAAAGGACACGATTACAGTCTAACTGAGCTTCTCGGTGGTGACCCGCGTGATGCGCATGCGTTTCGTGATGGTGATTTTGCGACCATCTACTTGGCACCGAAAGATTACCACCGTATTCACATGCCATGTGATGGCGTGCTGAAAAAAATGATCTACGTGCCCGGCGACTTGTATTCAGTCAATCCGCTAACAGTGGCTAACGTGCCCAATTTATTCGCGCGTAATGAACGAGTCGTTGCAATATTTGAAGCTGATTTTGGGCAATTTGCGATGGTGTTGGTTGGCGCAACTATTGTAGCTAGTATTGGCACCGTTTGGTCCGAAACTGTGACACCGCCGCGCGGCAGTGATGTGCACACTTGGGAATATCCAACCGCCGGTGACCAGGCGCTTCGACTGAAAAAAGGCGAAGAGATGGGCCACTTCAAATTAGGCTCAACCGTCATTTTGGTATTCCCAGATGACGTCATCGATTTTGCCGACGAATTGAAACCAGGCACTGTTACTCGTATGGGTACTGTATTGGGTGAGCGTGACGACTAGTTATGCTCATCTTTGCGCATCGTGGAGCAAGCTTTGAAGCACCGGAGAACACCATTGCGGCGTTCAGCAGGGCTCTCGATGCGCAAGCTGACGGCATTGAAATTGATGTCTACCCGATTGAAGATGAATGGCTCGTCTTTCATGATCGCTATTTAGCTCGATTAACCGCTCAAACTGGGCGTTTACATGATTTGACCCTCGCTCAGATTCGTACTTTGAAGGTGTTCGGGCAGCAACCAATACCAACCCTAGATGAAACCCTCGACTTTATTCATGGGCGTTGTCAGGTCAATATCGAGCTCAAGGGCGCCGATATTAAGCGCGGCTTAACCCGCCATTTGCGGCGCGCGGTTGAACACGCCAATTTCCAACCGGAACAGCTCTTAGTTTCCAGTTTTAATCATCATTGGCTAGCACAGCTGAAGCAGGATCATCCGCACCAGCGCATTGGTGCGCTTACCACCAGTTGTCCACTTAATTACGCGTACTTTGCCGCACAACTTGATGCATGGTCTGTGCACATCGATGTCGATTTTGTGACTCAGGAATTTGTGGATGATGCCCATCAACGTGGTCTAAAGGTTTTTGTGTTTACGGTTGACGAACCCGATGATATGCGTGATTTAAACGAAATGGGGGTAGATGGCATCTTTACCAATCACCCCACGCTTGCAAGAAACGTGCTTCACGGGCTATTTGTTGATGCCCGTGAAGCCAATCGATGGGAATAGTCGTTTAACTTCCTTTACTATCCGGATGCTGTTGTTCAAGCGCTGTTAGCTCATGCGCAACCGCTTCCGGTGAAGTTGTATTACGCGCAAGCAAGGCATATAACGATGGAATAATGAAGATCGTTAAGAATGCAGACAAAGCGACTCCAGCAAAAATAACTGTACCAATCACCATTCGACTTTCAGCACCTGGACCAGAACCAAGAATTAATGGCACAGAGCTCATTAGCGTTGTGAACGCAGTCATGACAATCGGGCGCAAGCGTTGCTGCGAGCCTTTGACAATCGCTTCATCAAACTTCATACCGGCGTCGCGCAGTTGGTTAGTAAATTCGACGATCAAGATACCGTTCTTCGCAGCCAAACCAATGAGCATGACAATACCAATTTGACTGTAAATGTTGATCGTCATTCCAGTCGCATAAAGGCCGATAATAGCCCCTAAAAACGCGATCGGTACCATCAGCATAATGACAAGCGGGTGAACAAAGCTTTCAAACTGTGCCGCTAACACTAAGTAAGCAACAAGTAAGGCGAGAACAAACACAAAGATTACTGAGCTGCCGCTCTCTTTGTACATTTGCGATTCGCCCTTATAGTCAATCGACACGTCATCAGGTAACTCGGTACGAACGATATCTTCAAGATAAGCCAAGGCTTCACCGAGCGAATAACCTTCAGCTAAGTTCGCTTCGATAGTAATACTGCGCATACGGTTGTAGCGATTGAGCGAACCTGAGGTAGCTTGTTCTTCAACTGTCACTAAGTTTGATAGCGGGATGAGTTGATTGGAACTATTTGAGCGCACATAAATATTATCGATGGCGGTCGGGCTGCGATAATCCGATCGTTCACCTTCGATAATCACGTCGTACTCTTCACCTCTATCGAGATAGGTGGTCGCACGACGCTGTCCTAACATGGTTTCGAGCGTTCGGCCAATATCACCAACTGACACACCAAGATCTGAAGCGCGCTCTTGATCGATACGAATTAACAATTGTGGCAGTGTGGCTTTATAGTCGCTATCGAGATCCATTAAATTCGGATTCTGACTCGCTTTCTCAATGACAATATCGCGATACGCCGCCAGTTGCTCATAGGTATTGCCTTGCAGAACGAACTGCACTGGGCGTCCATTACCACCGCTTATACCGCTGCGCATAAATGCGAACGCGCGCACCCCAGTCACATTGTTAAGCTGCTGCGAAACTTCATCCATCAGCTCGAAAGTTGACCATTCGCGCTCTTCAAACGGCACTGCACCAACAATGGCAACACCTGCTGAGTTACCCCAACCTGGTGAGCGAATAATCAAGCGGTCGATTTTACCTTGATCAATATATGGCATGAGGATGCTTTCGATTTCACGCATGTTGGCAGAGTTTGATTCGAAGCTTGCGCCTTCCTCGCTTCGCACCATGACATAGAATGTGCCGCGATCTTCTGGTGGCACAAATTCTTGCTCAACAAATTGCATCATGCCGTACGACAACACGCCCGATAATACGATAAGTGCAGCCGCCATCCATGGGTACGCTAGAGTTCGTTTAAGTACACGAACATAGCCCGATTCAACCCAGGCGAAAACTCTATCTATAATTTGACCGAATTTACTCGAGCGCTCTTTTTTATGCAGAATTTTTGAGCTCAGCATTGGTGATAAAGTCAGCGCAGCGATGCTCGAAAAGGCAACTGCGGCGGCTATTGCTAACGCAAACTCGGTGAATAGCTGTCCGATATTGCCATCGAGAAACGCTAACGGGACGAAAACTGAAATCAACACCAATGTCGTCGCCACAACTGCGAAACCAACTTCGCGAGCGCCACGGTATGCGGCTAACAACGGTGGTTCACCAGATTCAATACGACGATAGATGTTTTCGAGCACAACAATTGAGTCATCCACCACCAGACCGATAGCCAGAACCAGCGCCAGCAACGTCAATAGGTTAATCGAGAAGCCCATTGCAAATAGCGCGATATATGACGCAATAATCGCAACAGGTACTGTTAACGCAGGAATGAGGGTAGCCCGAATATTACCGAGGAACATATAAATCACGATAACAACCAAGGCCATCGCAATACCCAGCGTGTTATAAACTTCGTCGATGGAGCCTTTGATGAATATCGATGAATCATAACTTGGCACAATGAACATGGTTTCAGGTAGCGTCTGAGCGATGGTATCAATTTCTTTTTTGACGTTTTCCACCACTTCTAATGTGTTGGCCTTAGATTGCTTAACGATACCGACACCAACCATGTTGATACCGTTACCGCGGAAATCGGTTTTATCGTTTTCCGATCCCATTTCAATACGAGCCACTTCAGCCAATCGCACTAATTGACCGTTGTCACCACGCTTAATCGTCAACCGCTCAAAATGCTCCGGTGTCAAATAAGTACGGGCGACGCGAACGGTAAATTCGCGGTCAATTGATTCAACTTCACCGGCCGGTAATTCAACGTTCTCGGAACGTAGCCGATTCTCAATATCGGTCACCGTAATGTTACGGGCAGCCATTGCGTCGCGATCGAGCCAAATTCGCATGGCATAACGGCGTTCACCACCAAGTTGCACACGCGCAACGCCATCAACCACCGATAACCGGTCGGCAATGTAGCGATCAGCGTAGTCGGTTAGCTCCAACACCGACATGGTTTCACTGCGTAGGTTGTACCAAACGATGGTACTTTCATCCGAGTTTGCTTTTGAAACTTCAGGTGGGTCAACCTGCTCGGGTAGGTTATCCAGAACGCGCGAAACGCGGTCGCGAACGTCATTTGCCGCGGCATCAATATCTCGCGTCAGTTCAAACTCGATACTAATACGTGAGCGTCCATTACGACTGCTTGAGTTAATATTTTTAATCCCTTCGATACCGCTGATACGATCTTCGATAACTTGGGTGATTTGAGTTTCAACAATGTCTGCAGAAGCACCCGTATAGCTTGTATCAATCGATACAACCGGTGGATCAATATCAGGGTACTCGCGTAACGGCAGCATCGTAAACGCGACGATACCAAAAACGATAAGTAGGATATTAACAACTGAGGCAAAAACCGGGCGTTTAACCGAAACATCTGAGAGCAACATCTGCGTTAGCCCTCCCGAACGGTTACAGCAACGCCATCACGTAGGCGCACCATTCCTTCGGTCACGACTTTATCACCAGGTTTGATGCCATCAATAATTTCAACAATCCCTGGCTTGCGGCGGCCCAATGTTACTGGCGTTTGGTGCGCAATGTTGTTCTCATCAATCACATAGACAAAGGTTTGATCATTGATTGGCACAATGGCTTTTTCAGGCAAGATCATTGTCTCATCCACGCTGCGTAATAAATTAACGCGCAGCAACATGCCTGGGCGTAATTTATTATCGTTATTTGGCAATGTTGCTCGCACCAAAATAGAGCGGGTTAGTGGGTCGACACGTGAGTCGATACTACGAATTTCACCACGAAACTCTTCACCCGGATAAGCACCGCTGCGTGCAGCAACTTCTTGCCCAACTTTTAAACTGGCAAAAAAGAGTTCTGGAACATTGAAATCGAGTTTGATCGGAGTGACATCATCTAAAGTCGTAATTTGTTCACCCGGAGAGACTAACGAGCCAACGCTGACATGACGGATACCAAGACGTCCGGCAAATGGCGCAACAATACGCTTTTGAGCCAAGCGTGTTTCGGCAACCTCTAACTCAGCAATAATTTCTTTGACCAATACGTCTTGTGCTTCTAATTGCTGCTGTGAGGCGGCATTTTGGCGGCGCAAATCAACTAAACGTTGATACTGGCGATTCGCTTCGGCGAGACGAAATTTTAGTTCTTGTACAACCGCGGTTTCCTCGCGAGAGTCAAGTTCCACTAAGACATCACCAGCTTCTACGACATCACCATCGTCAAAGTGGACAGCCATCACGATATCTTGCGCTTGTGCGGTAACCACGATTGATTCATTTGCCTGAGCCGTACCTAGCGCTTCAATGACATCGCGAAATTCACTTATTTGAGCAGATTGAATACGTACCGGTACAGCGTTTTGTGGGCGCTCTTCTTTACCCGCATTCGGGTCTGCAAATCCAAAGAAGTACGCTGTGGCGACTGCCACGAGAACGAGTATGATGGTGATCGGATTAAATAAATTTCTTGCTGCCATAAATCCCTCAGGTTACCACTTTGGCTTCATGTCATGTTCTGACACTATTGTAACCTAGGGATTCCGTGCGACATCCCCGCTCATCGGACAATAAGCGGGGTTTACCGCAAATAGCAATTACTTATGAAAGGCGGGACTTAATTTGTGCACGGCTTCGATAAACGCTGCTGCATGGTCTGGATTCACCTCTGGGTGAATGCCGTGGCCTAAGTTAAAGACGTGACCGTGGCCATGACCGTAACTTTCTAATATGGTTGCAACTTCGGCTTCGATACGAGCTGGCGGGGCATATAATACGCTCGGATCCATATTCCCCTGCAGCGCCACTTTGTCGTTCACGGCTGCACGAGCAGTGCCCAAATCAGTGGTCCAATCCACACCCAATGCATCACATCCAGTAGCGGCCATATCACCCAACCAAGCACCACCATTTTTGGTGAACAAGGTGACTGGCACTTGTCGACCGTCGGCATGACGCGTTAGGCCATTGACGATTTTTTGCATGTAATTTAACGAGAATTCACGATAATCGCGCGGGCTCAATACACCACCCCACGTATCAAATATCATCACAGCTTGGGCACCGGCGGCAATTTGCGCGTTGAGATAACTGGTCACCGACTGTGCTAATTTGTCGAGTAATAAATGCATGGCTTTCGGCTCACTGAACATCAGCTTTTTGACTTCACTGAAATTCTTCGTGCTACCACCTTCAACCATATACGTTGCTAGCGTCCAAGGGCTACCTGAGAAACCGATAAGCGGAACTTGTCCGTTTAATTCGCGGCGAATCGTTCGCACCGCATCCATCACATAACGAAGCTCTTGCTCTGGATCAGGTACGCCGAGCTTTTCAATACTCGCAATATCACGCACCGGGCGCTCAAATTTAGGTCCTTCTCCGGCTTCGAAATATAATCCAAGACCCATGGCATCAGGAATCGTCAGAATGTCTGAGAATAAAATGGCTGCATCCAGCGGGAAACGACGTAACGGCTGTAACGTCACTTCACACGCAAGTTCGGCATTTTTGCACAAAGCCATAAAGTCGCCGGCCTGTTTACGCACTTCGCGATACTCAGGTAAATAGCGCCCAGCTTGACGCATCATCCAAATCGGCGTGCGTTCGGTTGGCTGACGTAGCAACGCGCGGAGATACAGATCGTTTTTTAATTCCGACTTAAGTTCAGACATTTTATCTATCCAAGTTACCCTTTAAATTTTGCCGCATATTTTACCAGTATTAGGAATTTCTTTCCTGATCAATTTCAGCTTTTAAGCGCATAATCAATTTATTGGCGATGGTTCCTTGCTGCGGGATTTTTGGTAAATCGTTGATGTCATACCAACCGCCTTCTTCAAGCTCAAATGGGTCAATACGAATGTCACCACTTTCCCAATCAGCAAGAAAACCCATCATCAGAGAGTTCGGGAACGGCCATGATTGGCTGGTGACATAACGCGGGTTTTTGATACGAACCCCAGCTTCTTCCATCACTTCACGCATTAAGGTTTGCTCCAACGGCTCACCGGCTTCAACAAAGCCGGCCAAGACCGAATATAGCCCTTCGGGGTGGCGTTTACCGCGGGCTAACAGAATCTGATTACCTTTGCGAATCGCGACGATAATACAGGGAGAAATACGCGGATAACAGCGATGCTGACAGCTATGACAGTGCATGGCGATTTCCCAATCCACAGCCTGCATGCGCGCTCCGCACCGACCGCAAAACCGGTGCGTCGCAAGAAAATCAGCAATCTGTTTGGCTCGCGCCGCCATCGCGAATAGTTCATCGTCAGAGCCGATGATGAGCTCTCTCACACTCAAAAATTCACCAACGGCAGTGAAATTTGAATCCCCGTAATCGGCTATAACCAAATAACAATGGCGTTCACGTAACTCACCAATAAATACAGTTTTATATTCGGTTAAATCAGGAAACGGCAAATCCTCAAGCAATCCGTGTGGTATTTGCTTGGCTTCGGTCATGAGTAACTCACCACCTGAAATCACAAACCACCAAACAGGTTCGTCTGGTGCGGGGCGTTGGTATGGTTTTGTCATGTAAAATAACCTGAAAGTCAGCGAAAATAGTTGACGCTAGCTTAGCATCATCAGTAGATTGGTGGCTATTCATCAAACGGAGAAACACATGTTAAAGCGTAACGAGCAAGCCAAGCAACGCTGGGGAGGCGCCCACGCTGCAGTGGATACTTGGTTACAAGAGCGACAAGCAATGCTGATTGAATATTTTAAGCTTGCTGGGCTACCACCTTATGAACGTGAAGCACATGCGTTACCTGCGACAGCAGATATTACGCATTTTTGCGAATTGCTCATGGATTATATTTCAGCGGGGCATTTTGAAGTTTTCGATACGATTATTCGTAATAGCCAAAAGGCACCGGAATCGACCCGCGAACTGGCTGATGAACTATTTCCATTAATAGGCGATACCACAGAGATTGCGCTTGATTTCAATGATAGCTATGGCGATGTCACGCCTGAATCTGAACTGAATGGGTTTGATCGAGATCTATCAAACTTAGGTGAGGCACTCGAACTGCGAATGGAGTTTGAAGACCGCTTATTAAACACGCTAGAGCAGCACGAGCTACTCTAGCGATGTTATCAATCAGCGAAGTAATGGTTATTGCTTCGCTTCAATCTCTACTGTTTCTTCTTCAGTCGCTTCTGGATCAACAATGTTGAGCAGTTCAACTTCAAAGATAAGAGTTGAGTTTGGTGGGATTTGACCGTTACCGGCGCCACGCTCACCATAAGCAAGATCTGAAGGGATAACAAAGCGATATTTGTCGCCTACGCTCATCAATTGAACCCCTTCAGTCCAGCCAGCAATAACACGGTTCAATGGTAATACTAATGGCTCGCCACGATCGACCGAGCTATCAAAGACTTCACCATTAACCAAAGTGCCGTGATAATGAACTTCAACTAAATCAGTTGCTGATGGTTGCGCACCGTCTTCTGGACCTTCTTGCAGCACTTCGTACTGGAGGCCTGACTCAGTGACTGTTACGCCTTCTTTCTTGGCATTTTCTGCTTGATACGCTTCGCCTTCAGCCTGCGCTTTACCACCGATTACAGTTGCCGTTTGCTCAGCAATCTGGGTTTGCATGGTTGTGATTAGTTCTTCCGCTTCAGCTTGCGAAATTTTCGCATCACCTTTGATTGCATCGACAAAGCCAGCAATCACAATTTCACGATCTAAAACAAACTCGGCTTGCTCTTGGCGGTTCAATGTTTCACCAACATATTCACCTAAGGTTGAACCGAAGGCATAAGCCATTTTGTCTTGCTCAGCCTCTGGTGCAGCTTCGCTTACCGGAAATTTTTCCTGTTGCTGCATACAACCGGTTACTGCAAGCGCGATTACTGCCAGCGCCAAAGGCTTTTTAAATTGCTTCATTTATTGTCTCCAGGATTGAATTCTCTGTCAGAGTAAGTTGTAATTCGTCGCGCTGAATATACTACACACAATTAGGGGTGTTTGCCTATGGCTGCGCAACACGAACATGATTTATCACGACGTATCGCCGATTTAGAAAGCCAATTGGCGTTCCAAGAAGATACCATTGAAACATTGAATCAATTGGTGACGCAACAAGCGGGAGAATTACAACTTCTGCAACGTAAGATGCAATTAATGGTGGAAAAGTTCCAACAAATAAGCGATCGAGAAGGTGGCAATTCCACCAACCCTGAGGATGACATCCCGCCCCATTACTAACCTGAACAAAACTTGACCGCGTGTAACTGACCCCGTATAACATTCTTTCTACGTTTTTGGAGGTTTCATGTCGGTTCAACATCCTATCATTGCAGTAACTGGCTCATCAGGCGCCGGTACTACCACAACCAGCCAAGCTCTGCGACATATTTTCCGTTCGCTAAATGTTGAGGCTGCGTGTGTAGAAGGTGATAGTTTTCATCGTTACTCCCGACCTGAAATGGAATTGGCGATTCGTAAAGCACAGGAGCAAGGTCGGCATATTAGCTACTTCGGTGCTGAAGCGAACGATTTTACTCGACTGGAGGCGCTGTTTCGCGAATACGGGGCAACCGGTAATGGTGAAGTGCGTCGTTATTTACATAGTTTTGATGATGCCGTGCCCTACAATCAGGTACCGGGCACTTTTACTCCATGGGAACCGTTGCCAAAGGCCACCGATTTACTCTTCTACGAAGGCTTACATGGCGGTGTGGTAGGTGAAGGATATGATGTTGCCCAGTATGTCGATTTGTTAATCGGCATGGTGCCTATCGTTAACCTTGAATGGATCCAAAAGCTCCTGCGAGATACCTCAGAGCGCGGCCATTCACGCGAGGCTGTCACGCAAAGTATTGTGCGAAGTATGGAAGATTATATTCACCACATTGTGCCGCAATTTTCGCGGACACATATCAACTTCCAGCGTGTGCCAACCGTCGATACTTCAAATCCGTTTAGTGCCAAAGACATCCCTTCGCTGGATGAAAGCTTCGTTGTGATTCGTTTCCGTGGCATTAAGAATGTCGACTATCCCTACTACCTGCGAATGATCGACGGTTCGTTTATGTCGCGTATGAATACGCTCGTGGTACCTGGCGGTAAAATGGTGTTTGCGATGGAACTAATCTTAGCCCCGCTGATAGAAGAAATCTTAGAGAAACAGCGCAGCAACAGCCGCGCTTAGAGCCAAATGCTTTGATATTCTGCACCGCGGTCTTGCGCCAATAGCGGTGTTAAATAATCCATAATGTCATGAATTTGTTCCGTTAAACCAAACGGTGGATTGATAAATAGCATGCCACAGCCGTTGAGTTTACTGCGGTCAGTGGCTGTGCGGATGAGTAAATCGACCGCAAACACCTTTTCGACACCGGCAATACGTTTCACCTTTTGATGAAAGTCGCCAATGGTCAACGGATCTTTAATCGGATACCACACCGCATAAATCCCTGTTGCCCAGCGCCGCACACCATCAGTAAGCGCACGCACGACTTGTTCAAACTCATCACGCTGTTCAAATGGCGGATCAATCAGCACCATGCCGCGCTTTTGTGGGGGTGGCAATAAGGCTTTGAGCGCGCCATAACCATTGGTTTGTTCTAATACTTTAATTTGCTTTGCTGCGGGAAACTCGCTGCGCACATTTTCAGCCAACGCACCGCTGTCTTGTGGGTGCATTTCACACAGCGTCAGACTATCTTGTGGTCGCAAATGTTGTGCGCTGAACCAAGGCGAGCCCGGGTACCAGCGCAGTTGTTCTGGGCTATTAACCTGTTTCACCCACTCAACGTAGCGCTGAATAGCGGGCGGTAAATCGTCGCGAGCCAGTAACCGCGCGATTCCGTCGGTTGCCTCACCAGTTTTTTGCGCCTGCTCCCCTTGAAGGTCATACATACCAATGCCGGCATGCGTATCAAGCAACCAAAATGGTTTATCTTTTTGCTGAAGATATTCTAGGGCAACACATTGCAAAACGTGTTTGAGGACATCGGCAAAGTTGCCGGCATGGTAACTATGCCGATAGTTCATCTACGCATTCTCACCCGTGTCTACGATTGCATAGCTATGCGTAACTTTTACCGAGGCTTCCAGCATCTTCGCAACTGAACAGTACTTGTCTGCTGATAAAGCAACCGCACGTTCAACATGCTTTTCAGCAACGTCAGTACCGGTGACAATAAAGTGCAGGTGAACGTGGGTAAACACAGCAGGCACTGCATCGGCACGCTCACCCTTCACTTCGCACTGCACACCAGTAACCTGCTGACGTGCCTTTTCTAAAATACTCACCACGTCAACTGAGGAGCATCCACCAGCAGCCATTAACACCAACTCCATTGGGCTTGCGGCTTCGGCTTTATTGCCATCCATTGCCACCGTATGACCCGAGCCTGACTTCGCCTCGAATACTAAACCGTCACGCCAATTCACTGTTGCATGCATGGTTGCTGCCATCGATAACTCCTTTTCGTTGTGTCTATTAGAATTTAAGGCCAGGTGCTAGTTTCTCTGGCAAGCTTACATGCTCAGCTTCTACCGAAGCTACTGGGTAAGCACAATAGTCAGCCGCATAATAGGCGCTAGCGCGATGGTTACCACTCGCACCAATGCCGCCAAACGGTGCAGCGCTACTTGCGCCAGTAATTGGCTTGTTCCAATTCACGATACCTGCGCGAATACGCTTGAAGAAATAACGATAGGTATCTTCACTATCACACAAAATACCAGCAGAAAGGCCGTACTTCGTATTGTTCGCTTCTGCAATCGCTGCATCTAGATCAGTGTAACGATATATCTTCAATAGCGGTCCGAAATGCTCAATATCCGGCATTTCTGTGACATTGGTCACGTCCAGAATACCTGGGGTGACGAAACCAAGATTGTGGTCTTTTTGCAACATTTTCAACAGTACTTTGGCGCCCGCGTCAATCAAATCGTTCTGCGCTTTGACCATATCCGAAGCGGCTTTCGCTGAAATCATTGCACCCATGAATGGCTGCGGATCGGCTTCGTAATCACCAACCTGAATATTTTCAGTCACTTCAATTAGACGCTTCAAAATCGCATCGCCTTGCGCACTTTTCTCAATAAATAAGCGACGTGCACAGGTGCAACGCTGACCTGAGGTAACAAATGCTGATTGCACAATATCATGCACCGCAGCGTCGATATCTGCGACATCTTTCACGATGAGCGGGTTATTACCGCCCATTTCTAGCGCTAAGATCTTATCAGGACGACCAGCGAATAATTTGTGTAGAACATGGCCAGTGTTTGACGAACCAGTAAAGAAAAGACCATCAATTTGTGGATGAGCTGACAAGGCTTTACCGGTATCAACCAATCCTTGAACTAA
Source organism: Pseudidiomarina tainanensis (assembly GCF_004214835.1). GTDB lineage: Bacteria > Pseudomonadota > Gammaproteobacteria > Enterobacterales > Alteromonadaceae > Pseudidiomarina > Pseudidiomarina tainanensis. The sequence goes on from NZ_PIQJ01000002.1 coordinate 50,114, forward strand.
GTTCAAAACGCCATTTGGTAAACCAGCTTTTTCCCACATTTTTACTGTGAACTCAGCCACTTTAGGTGTCATCTCACTTGGTTTAAAGATTACCGTATTACCCGCCAACAACGACGGCACAATGTGACCATTTGGTAAGTGACCCGGGAAATTATATGGCCCATATACGGCAACAACACCATGCGGTTTATGACGTACAAATGCTTTTGCACCTGGCATCGCATTTTCTACCGTGCCCGTGCGTTCATGATAAGCCCGCTCAGAAATAGCGACTTTACCAATCATTGCCGCAACTTCGGTTAGCGTTTCCCAAACCGGCTTACCGGTTTCTTCAGCAATAATATGAGCGAATTTTTGCTTATTTTCTTCGAGAAGTTCAGCAAAACGTTTACAGATTGCAAGACGCTCTTCGAAACTTTTATCCGCCCACTCAACAAACGCAGCTCGTGCTGCCATGACTGCAGCATCAACCTGTTCGTCAGTCGCGGCTTTCGCTTCCCAAATAACTTCATCGCGAGATGGATTAATTGATTTAAACAACTCGCCTTCTCCGGCAACCCAATTGCCGTTGATAAATAAATTCTGTTCAGACATTAGTTTGCTCCTGTCAATGTGACAAATCGAACGTAGTCGCCGTCTTGTACACGCAGCGCGGCGGCCGCTTCGGCATCGATAATGACGTGATCGTGCTCATCACTCAGCTGTGCTTGAATGGCACGAAACTCAGCAACTTTGGTATTACAAACAATGAAGCGTGGTTTATCTTTAGCCACTTCTCCGATAACTACAGGTAAGCGCTTACTCTCTCTCACGCTCTTGATATTTGACACTTCTGCCTCAACCGTTGGTCCCGCATCAAAGATATCGATATACCCGCGACAGCGGAAACCTTCACTTTGCAACATGCGCAAAGCAGGCCGCGTATTGTCATGCACTTGGCCAATGACTGCTTGCGCTTCCGGCGGCAAAAGCTGCACATAAATAGGTAGTTTTGGCATCAATTCATAAACAAACGTTTTCTCACCAATGCCCGTTAGATAATCGGCTTGGGTGAAATCCATCGAGAAAAAATTTTGTTGTAACCAACCCCAAAATGGTGATTCACCGTTCTCGTCAGAGACTCCGCGCATCTCGGCAATCGCAATATCGCTAAAGCGATTGCGAAACTCAGCCATAAACAACATGCGGAAACGCGACAAGACACGGCCGTTCATGTTCTTGCGAAAGGGTTCGCGTAAAAACAACGTACAGAGTTCGCTGACGCCCGTGTAGTCATTACACAGCGTGAGCGTTTCAAGTGCATTGTAGATATCGAGCTCTTTCGAATGATGAACAACCTTACCGATATGGTAATGATAAAAAGCGTCGGTAAGCCCTACCGCCGCTTCGATACCACTGCAACCAACAACCTCACCGGTGTCCGTATCTTCCATGACAAATAGGTAGCCTTCTTCACCCGGCTCACTCACTTGTTCACGCGCAAAGGCTTCTTGCGCGCGAGCGATACGACGACGCAATAACGCCTCGTCGACCGGTAGCGAGGTGAAACCATGCCCAGATTCAACTGCGCAGGTGTAAAGCGCCGCATAATCCTGCGGCGTAATCGGACGCACCACTAACATAGCGTGTCTCCGCTTTGGTTAACCAGCGAGCTTAGCTACAGCTCGTTCAAATCGCGCTAAACCTTCCACAATATCTTGCTCAGGAATGATTAACGACGGGGTAAAGCGAATCACGCTTGGTCCAGCAACCAATACCATTGCACCTTCATCTGCTGCAGCGTTTAAGAAATCGCGCGCTTTACCTTCAAACTGCTCGGTTAATTCAGCGCCAAGCAACAAACCTTTACCACGAATATCTTTAAACACATGGTATTTTTCATTGATTTTATGCAGTGTATCTTTGAACAATTGTTCGCGTTTTTTAACGCCTTCAAGCACTTCGCTGGTGTTTACAACATCAAATACCGCTTCTGAAACCGCACAAGCCAGTGGGTTACCACCGTAAGTGCTACCATGGGTACCTGGCTTTAAATGTTGCGCAATTTCATTGGTGGTTAACATTGCACCGATAGGGAAACCGCCACCAAGCGCTTTTGCCGTCGATAAAATGTCTGGCGCCACGCCAAGTTGTTGGTATGCGTACAAGCTACCAGTGCGGCCAAAACCAGTTTGCACTTCATCAAAAACCAACAGCGCGTTGTATTTATCACACAGTTCGCGTACACCCTTCACGAATTCGACGTCTGGGCTAATCACACCGCCTTCACCTTGCAGTGGTTCCATCATGACCGCACAAGTCTGCTCTGACATCAGCTTCTCAAGCGCCGCTAAATCGTTGTAATCAACGTGCTCAACAGCACCCGGTTTTGGACCAAAACCATCAGAGTAAGCTGGCTGACCACCAACGGTTACGGTGAAGAAAGTACGACCGTGGAAACCTTTATTGAAGGCAATAATTTGATTTTTCTCAGCACCAAACTTATCCAAAGCCCAACGGCGTGCTAATTTCAGCGCAGCTTCGTTTGCCTCTGCACCTGAGTTGGCGAAGTAAACCCGATCGGCAAATGTCGCGTCGGTCAATTTTTTCGCTAATCGGATAGCCGGCTCATTGGTGAATACGTTACTGAGGTGCCAAAGCTTGTTGCCTTGCTCGGTTAAAGCTTTGACCATAGCAGGATGACAATGACCTAAACAGTTCACGGCAATACCGCCCGCGAAGTCGACGTACTCTTTACCTTCTTGATCCCAAACTCGTGAACCTTCACCTTTTACCGGAATCATTTTCGCCGGATTATAGTTCGGTACCATTACGTCATCAAAAAGCGCGCGTTCGACTTTATTCGTGGTTGTCATAAGTATTCCTCATGCCGTTCAAATTGGTTCAAATTGACCTTCTGAAGAGGTCGCGTAAAGTGGCTATATTATTGCAGAAAAAAGCAACGCTGTCGTGCTTGCAGCACACAAAAAGTAGGGTGTTTTAGGGAACTTAGCTTGATTTGCAGACGCGTTGCATAAGTATGCAGAAGCACCTATTTTCGTTGAATATCTATTGCTTAACTTTTATTCAGGTGGGCTGGCAAAATTCCAGAAATCGCTGAAAAATCGCGTGGCCATGTTCCGTCTCTATGGCTTCTGGATGGTATTGAACCCCCCACACTGGCAAATCAGCATGGCGAATTGCCATAATCTCTCGCTCACCCGCGGAGTTCGTCACCCAAGCGTCGACCAAAAGTTCTTCAGGTAGATGCTCATTGGCTAAAACCAAGGAATGATAGCGGGCAACTTTAAATGGCGATGGTAAGCCTTGAAATAGGCCGAGGTTATGATGATGGAGTTCGGAAGTTTTGCCATGCATGACTTGTCTAGCGCGCACTACTTGCGCGCCAAATACTTGTCCGATGGCTTGGTGACCCAAACACACCCCAAGTAGCGGGATTTGCCCCGCAAACTTTTCAATCACGGCCAGCGAAATGCCAGCTTCATTGGGGGTGCAAGGCCCCGGCGATATCACAATACCGCTGAGCGGTAACTGCTGAATTTCTGCAAGGCTAATTTGATCGTTACGCACAACTTTGACGGTGGCGTTCAACTCGCGAAAGTAGCGCACAACATTGTGCGTGAACGAGTCATAATTATCGATCATCAGCAGCATAAGTTATGGCCGAGGTACAAACCCAATCACGTCATACACCTTGCGCAAGGTTTCTGCGGCATGTGCACTAGCAGCCTCAGCACCTTTCGCCATCACTTGATCGAGATATGCACGATCGTGGCGCAATTCGTTGTAGCGCTGCTGAATAGGTTCGAGCATAGCCACGACGGCGTCGGCGGTATCACCTTTCAAGTGACCGTACATTTTGTCTTCGTACTCTGGCACCAAATCCGCAATGGCACGACCTGTTGCTGCCGACAGGATTGACAGCAAGTTCGATACACCTGGCTTTTCTTCGGTATCAAAATAAATACGTGCTTGCTCATCTGAATCGGTTACAGCACGTTTCAGCTTTTTAGTAATCTTCTTCGGGTCTTCTAACAAGCCAATAAAGTTATTTGGATTATCATCCGACTTCGACATTTTTTTGGTTGGATCTTGCAAGCTCATGACGCGCGCACCAACCTCTGGAATAAACGGGTCAGGAATGGTAAATACGTCACCGTAAATGTTATTAAAGCGAGTCGCGACATCACGAGCGAGCTCAAGATGCTGCTTTTGATCGTTGCCCACCGGCACTTCATTGGCTTGGTATAACAAAATATCTGCCGCCATCAGTGCTGGATACGTGAACAAACCAGCATTGATATTATTTGCGTGGCGATCGGATTTATCTTTAAACTGAGTCATCCGATTCAATTCGCCCATTTGAGTGTAGCAATTTAATACCCAAGCCAATTGCGCATGTTCTGGTACATGTGACTGCACAAAAATCACGCTCTTCTCGGGATCCAGCCCACACGCCATGTACAAGGCTAAGCCATCTAACGTCGCTTCACGCAACTTTTCTGGTTCTTGGCGAACCGTAATCGCGTGTAAATCAACCAACATAAAACGACAGTCATGAGTGTCTTGCATCTTGACCCATTGACGCAACGCGCCAATGTAATTACCAATTGAAAGTTGTCCTGATGGCTGACAGCCGCTTAGTACAATGGGTTTACTCATAATCTGTTGATTCCGTTTTTAAACTACTGTTGCAAGTTGTTGACGCATAGTCGCAATCACTTGCGCATAATCGGGTTGATTGAAAATCGCTGACCCAGCCACAAACATATCAGCGCCAGCAGCGGCTATTTCGGCAATATTGTCAACTTTCACGCCACCATCGATTTCTAAACGAATATCACGACCACTTGCATCAATGATTTGTCGTGCTTGACGTAACTTGTCCAACGTTGCAGGAATAAATGCTTGACCGCCGAAGCCTGGGTTGACTGACATCAATAGGATGACGTCAACTTTATCCAAAACGTAATCCAAATAATGTAATGGTGTGGCTGGGTTAAATACTAAACCAGCCTGGCAACCCGCTGCCTTAATTTGTTGCAATGAACGGTCGATGTGCGTTGACGCTTCTGGATGAAAGGTGATGATTGACGCGCCAGCTGCAGCGAAGTCATCAATCATACGATCCACCGGCTGCACCATTAAATGTACGTCAATTGGTGCAGTAATTCCGTAATCGCGCAACGCTTTGCAAACCATCGGGCCGATGGTCAAATTAGGTACAAAGTGATTATCCATTACATCAAAATGCACAACGTCTGCGCCAGCCGCTAAAACGTTTTCAACTTCTTCACCGAGTCGAGCAAAATCGGCTGACAATATCGATGGTGCAATTAGAAAGTCACGCATAAACACCTCACCTGTATAAAATTCGCCATAGTGTACCAAAGGTTAGTGCGCTTAGCAGTCAAAAAAATGCGGGAATTTGCTTGGCAGTTTGCGTTATTTCCTGCTATTTTAGTAGCTCATTTATTAACCGGAGGTTCCCATGAAACTGTCAGCAATGTCAGTCTTAGTGGCTACAAGCATTGTGCTTACTAGCGCAGTGGGTGCTTCTGCGTGGCATACACAAAACAGCAAAACGCTCGAAGAGTGCCAAGCACTCATGCAAAATAGTGAGCAACCTAATGCACAACAAGTGTGTGAAGCACATCAGCAAAGTGTGACTTGGGGAAGCTGGTTTAGTGGGAAAAGCCGTTCAACACAATTTCATTTCTTAGATTTATTCGAGTTGCTGTTTGGCTCCTCTGAAGCCAGCAAGCGCGACTACAATCATCCAATCAGTGGTTAAGTGGTTATGTCTTTACTGAAGACAGATGCCGAGCCGGCAAAAAAGCCCTCTTTTCTAGACATTATCATCAGTGTATTAGCAGCGTTGTTTGGTGTTCAATCTGACCGCAACCGACAGCGCGATTTCAATCATGGTAATCCAGTGATTTACGTCGCGGTCGGTGCAGTGTTTGTCATCTTGTTTGTGCTAACGCTGGTGCTGATCGTTAGCTGGGTTGTTCCAGACTAGTGATGCCAGAGTGGCGCAATAGTGCATCAACCTGAGGTTCACGGCCACGAAACTCTTTGAATAGCGCCATGGCTTCGCGCGAACCACCCCGCTCTAGAATTGCCCGCAAGAAATCTTGTCCAGTTTCACGATTGAAAATACCCTCGTCTTCAAAACGTGAGTAGGCGTCTGCCGATAATACTTCCGCCCACTTGTAACTGTAGTAACCAGCCGCATAGCCTCCAGCAAAAATATGCCCGAAACTGTGCTGGAAGCGGTTATAAGCGGGTGGCTTGCGCACTGCAACTTCATCACGAACTGAATCTAAGATGGCTTGAATGGTATCACCCTGTGCTGGGTCGTAATCGCGATGAATGCGTAAATCAAACAAACTAAACTCTAATTGCCGGACCATTTGCATCGCCGACTGAAAGTTGCGCGCCGCTAACATGTTGTCGAGCAGTTGTTGAGGCAACGGTTCGCCGGTTTCATAGTGCCCAGAAATCATGGCTAAGGCCTCTGGTTCCCAGCACCAGTTTTCTAAGAACTGCGATGGAAGCTCTACTGCGTCCCATGCCACACCGTTAATCCCTGAAACTCCAGCAACATCAACTTTGGTCAACATGTGATGCAGGCCATGTCCAAATTCATGGAACAAGGTCAGTACTTCGTCATGCGTAAACAGCGCCGGCTTATCACCGACTGGTTTATTAAAGTTACAGGTGAGATAAGCAACCGGCAGTTGTAGTGTGTGATTCGCCGTGATCCGTCGCACCGCACATTCGGCCATCCACGCACCACCGCGCTTCCCTGAACGTGCATATAAATCTAAGAAGAAGCTACCACGTACATCACCGTTATTGTCGGTGATCACAAAGTAACGGACGTTCGGGTGCCACGCAGCGACATTATCTTGTTCTTCAATGCGAATGCCAAAGAGGGTTTGGACAACGCTAAACAATCCCTTCACAACCTGGTTTTCAGGAAAGTACGGGCGCAGTTGCTCGTCGGAAATGGCATAGCGCTGTTGTTTCAGTTTCTCACTGTAATATGCAACATCCCACGCTTCGAGCTCATTGACTTGGTAATGATCACGCGCAAAATCGAGTACTTCTTGATAATCAGCCCGTGCTTGCGGCATAGAACGTTGCGCTAAATCTTGTAGAAATTGTTCAACTTGCGACGTTGACTCCGCCATTTTCGTTGCCAGTGACAAGTCGGCATAGTTTTTAAAGCCGAGTAACACGGCTAGCTCATGTCGTAAAGCAAGCGTCTCCGACATAATTTGCGAGTTATCAAATTCGCCTGCTTGCGGCCCTTGATCGGATGCTCGGGTCGTGAACGCTTCATACATCGTGCGTCTGAATTCAGAATTATCCGCATAGGTCATTACCGGCAAATAACTCGGAAAATCCAAGCCAAACCGCCAGCCTTGCTGGTCGTGTTCGGCGGCAGCCGCCTGTGCGGCAGCAATAGCACTTTCCGGTAAGCCGGCCAATTCACTCTCGTCGGTCACCAAGTAGTACCAACTGTCGGTTGCGTCGAGTAAATGATTGCTAAATTGCGACGACAGCTCGGATAACTTCGTTTGAATTTCTGCATAACGTTGCTTTTTATCTTCAGGCAACGCGATGCCAGATAATTCGAAGTCGCGCAGCGTGTCGGTAATCACTTTGCGCTGTGCTTCAGTCAGTTGGTTGAATTCCGCGCTTTCTTTTAACCATTTAAAAGCAAGATAAAGACCTTCGTGTTGGCCAACAAAAGTGCCATACTCAGACAGTAATGGTAGACATTGGTCATGCGCTTCGCGCAGCTCCTTTGAGCTCACCACAGCATTTAAATGCGAAACCGGTGACCAACTTCTTTCCAGCAAGTCGTCCACTTGCTCGAGCGGCTCAACAAGACCGTTCCAAGTGAAATCGCCTTTGTCGATAACCTCAGCAATCGTCGTTTTACAATCACGAATACGCTGCTCGATTGCCGGCACAATGTGCTCTGGTTGAATCGCTTCGAAGGGTGGTAAATGGTAATCACCGAGCAAAGGGTTTTGACTCATGGAACTTCCTCTTGAATAATGCGTAAATATTTTACTATCGCGTTTCTAATGATGAGATATGGGTGCTCGGTCTAATATCAAGGGCTGCACTTCACAACAGGGAATAACAATGACACAAAATACCTCCTATTGGCTACGCCAAACTTTCACTGCAGTGACTGCAGCGTTGCTGATCAGCGGCTGTAGTTCGTTACCCGGTGGCAGTAACACCGATACAGTTGCGTCGGCACAGGGTTCTGAAGCTGTTCAATTTGACGAGCTGTATGGCGAAGGCAAATTTAATGCGCGGGGCGTCGGCCCAACGCGTTGGTTGGCAAATGGTAGCGGTTATACCGTTCTAGAGAGCACCGAAAACGGTGGCCACGACCTCGTTAGATACCATCCTGAAACTCAGCAACGTACCGTACTTGTCGAAGCTGAAAACCTGCGCCCAAGTGCAACTGAAGAACCACTTGAAGTTGCCGACTACAGTTGGTCCGAAGATGGTAAAAAATTACTTATTTTTACCAACACGAAGCGCTCTTGGCGTACCCATACCTTAGGTGATTACTGGGTTTATAATCTGTCGACCAAGCGTTTACAGCAACTCGGTGGCAATGCCGAGCCGTCGACACTGCAATTTGCAAAGTTTGACCCGCAAGCAACTCGTGTTGCTTACGTGATGAAAAACAATATTTATGTAGAAGACCTAAGTACGCAGAAAATCACGCAGCTGACAGATGACGGTAACGACACTATCGTCAACGGTACTTTCGATTGGGTTAACGAAGAAGAGTTTTTCTTACGCGATGGTTTCCGTTGGAGCCCTGATGGCCGCTCAATTGCCTATTGGCAATTGGATACCGAAGGCACTCCACTGTTTACGATGATCAATAACACCGATGCGCTATACCCAACGCTGAAGCAATTTCCGTACCCGAAGGTCGGTGAAACCAATGCCGCCATGCGAATTGGCGTCATGCCGGCGAGCGGCGGCGACACAAAATGGATGAAAATACCAGGCGACCCACGTCAAAACTATTTGGTGCGCATGCAGTGGGCTGGCAATAGCTCGCAGCTATTAATTCAGCAACTGACCCGCTCGCAAGCAGTGAATACTGCTTATTTAGCTGATGCAAAATCTGGTGCAGTCCGCGAATTATTGCAAGAAGTCACAGAGAGTTGGGCAGAATACGTTGATGATTTGCAATTTATCGACAACGGTAAATCATTTACTTGGTTGAGTGAGCGCAGCGGATTTCGCCATATTTACGTAGTACAGCGCGATACTGGACGCCTCAGCACAATTACTCGCGGCAATTGGGATGTCATCGAGGTTTTGCAAATTAACGAAAATGATGGCTGGGTATACTTTATTGCCTCTCCAGAAACGCCGTTAGAGCGTTATTTATTCCGTGCCAGCCTTGATGGTAGCGGCAAACTTGAACGCTTGACACCAGACCAGCCAGGCACACATAGTTATCAACTTTCGGCTGATGCCAAGTATGCCGTGCATACCTTTTCTGACGTGAATAACATGCCTGTTGTCGACATGATTTCGCTGCCGGAACATCGTCGTATTCGCGTCATTAAAGATAACGAAAACGCGCAGGACGCCTTTGATAAACTCAAACGTGGCGCTTTTGAATTCTTTCAAGTCGAAGCGCAAGATGGTCTAAAGCTTGATGGTTTTTTAATGAAACCAACCGATTTTGATCCAAGCAAAAAATATCCGATTTTGTTTTACGTTTACGGCGAACCATGGGGGCAAACGGTTTCAAACAGCTGGGGCGGTGAGCGCTTTTTATTCCATACCTACTTAACGCAACAAGGCTACATCGTTGCATCAGTTGATAACCGCGGTACGCGTTCACCACGCGGTTTTGAATGGCGTCGCTCAATTTACAAAAATCTGGGTGATATCACCGTTCGTGATCAGCATGACGCCTTGCAGGCGATGTTAAAGCGCTGGGATTTCATTGACGGTGATCGCGTCGGCATCTGGGGGCACAGTGGCGGTGGTTCACAAACGCTGAATGCACTATTTCGCTATCCAGAAGCTTACCATGTCGGCATGGCGTTAGCGCCAGTTCCTGATCTCACACTTTACGACACCATTTACCAAGAGCGTTACTCTGGTTTACTGCCTGAAGCTGCAGAGCGTTACCGTGAAACGTCAGCCATCACTCATGCCGAAAACTTACAAGGGGACTTGTTGTTAGTGCATGGCACCGGTGATGATAACGTGCATTTTCAGGGTTCTGAGCGCTTAGTCAATGAGTTGATTAAGCATGGCAAGCAGTTCGATTATTTTGCCTATCCGAACCGTACGCATGGCATTAGCGAAGGCAAAGGCACCACGCAGCATTTGCGTACCATGATGGTTGAGTTTTTGAAACAAAACCTTCCAGTCAGTACGCCTTAGTCGTCGGTAAAATCAAGATATTGGTTGTTCAGCACGGTTACGCCGTGCTGACGCAACCACTGTTCAGCTGCTTCATAGTCAGGTGAGTGTTGTGCAACTAACTGCCAGAACGCTTTGCTGTGATTGAATTCTTGTAAGTGACAGAGTTCATGAATCACAACGTTAAGTACCACCCACTCCGGCGCCAGCCACAATTTCCAGCTAAAACGTAATTCACGCTTACGCGTACAATGCCCCCACTTACTGGTGAAGTCACCAATCGACCAACTGGTCGGATTAAGTTGATGCGCTGTGGACCAGGCCGAAAAAAACTGATCGAGCCATTGCATAGCTTGTTCTTTATACCAATTAACAATCGTCTGTTTGGGCTCGCGCTCGCTATTACTGCGCGCGGTAGTGGTTACAAATAATTCGTTACCGTAACGCTCGATGGTTTTTCGCGTTGCCACCGATACCTTTAATTTTAATGGCTGTCCAAGCCAACGTAATCGCTCGCCGGAGCGCCATTTTCTCGGCATTAAGTTATCGAGCTGCTGACGTTGCCGATTTAGGTGCTTATTAATCCAGTCTTGTTTTTGCTCAACGAATTGAGCAATGACGGCCTCCGACATATGCCAAGGTGCTTGAACTTCTAAATTGCCGCGGGCAACTTTTAGCGCCAAGTTACGTCGTTTTTTACTGCGATTGATTTGGTAGATAAGGCTCATCGGTTTTTTCGTTGCTTTATTCGTGTCCTCAGCCGGCTGTTGCATTGCACCTGCTGGCATTTTCGGCGATCATAGTCGAATTCTTATTATGAACTATTACTCTAGCATGTCACAGGAGTTGAGCACATGACCCGACATTACGATTATCTAGCCATTGGCGCCGGTAGCGGCGGCATTGCATCAGCTAACCGAGCAGCAATTCGCGGAGCTAAAGCGGCCGTTATTGAAGCCAAAGCCGTTGGTGGAACCTGTGTTAACGTCGGGTGCGTTCCAAAAAAGGTAATGTGGTACGGCGCACACATTGCCGAAGCCATTAAATACAGTTCAGCATACGGGTTTGACCTTGAGCAAAAAGGTTTTGACTGGAGCACCCTAGTCAAAAACCGCGAAGCTTACATTGAACGCATTCATGGCGGTTACAAACGTGGCTTTGAGAATAATGGCGTTGACTATATTGAAGGTTTTGCCCGTTTCGTCGATTCGCGCACGGTTGAAGTTAATGGTGAGCGGATTACCGCTGATCATATCACCATCGCTGTTGGTGGACGCGCTATGATTCCAGATGTACCGGGTGCGGAATATGGTATCGATTCGGATGGCTTTTTTGCGCTAACGGAACGTCCTAATAAAGCCGTTGTGATTGGTGCTGGCTATATCGCCGTCGAAATTGCTGGTGTCTTACATGCACTGGGTTCAGACGCTCACTTGTTAGTTCGTGGCGATCGTCCGCTACGTTACTTTGATCACGACATCACCGATGCTTTATTGGAACGTCTTAAGCAAGATGGCCCAGAATTACATACTGGTTGTGTGGTTGAGCGCGTTGAAAAAGGCGACGACGGCTTGCTCACAATCCATTGCGATAACGGTGAATCAATCGGCGGTGTTGATTGCTTAATTTGGGCTATCGGCCGTGAACCAGCGACCGACAAAATTAACCTAGAAGCTGCTGGCGTGACCGCTGATGCGCACGGATTTATTCGAACTGATAAATACCAAAACACCAATGTCAAAGGCATTTATGCCGTCGGTGATATCACCGGTGAAGCCCAATTAACACCCGTCGCCATTAAAGCTGGGCGTTTATTAGCTGAACGTCTATTCAATAAAGACATGCCGGACGCGCATATGGATTACAGTCAGATTCCAACTATCGTGTTCAGCCATCCAACCATTGGTACCGTTGGCTTAACTGAAACCGAAGCGCGTGAAGTGCACGGTGATAACGTGAAAGTATATCGTTCACAATTTGCTGCTATGTATAACGCCGTAACACCGCACCGTGCGCTAAGCACCTTTAAGCTGGTATGTGTTGGCCCTGAAGAGCGTGTTATCGGTCTGCACGGCATTGGCGAAGGGATGGATGAAATTCTGCAAGGTTTTGCCGTAGCAATGAGAATGGGCGCGACGAAAGCCGATTTTGATGCCACGGTCGCACTGCACCCAACTAGTGCCGAAGAGTTCGTTACCCTGCGTTAACCCTTCACATCAAGCGTCATCGATAAAATGCGAGACAGATGGCTGTATGGCAGCCCTGTCTCGCTATGCCACTGATTAAACGTATCCTGAATTTGCTTTGCGCCGCGTCGACTATACGGCGAAGCGTCAAGTAAGTTGTGATTGCGTAATGCGGTTAAATTATCAGGCGTTAGGAGATAACCGTCCCAACCTAATCGGCGCAAAACATGTTGCGCTGCCGTTCCGCCGGGGCGCGCTCCGTGCTTTTTAAAATATCGTAGTAACTCAGCTTGCTCAGCTGATGGCCATTGCGCTAAAAACTTGCCAAAGCTACCGTATCCTTCGGCCACTTCAACAATCATCCGTGCATTTATTGGCACCGTCGCAATTTTTTGCAAATTTCGCACAATTCGTTCATCACGCGCCAATTCATCAAGACGTTCGGGCGGTACTTGTTGCCAATACAGCGGCAAAAATCCGGCAAAAGCCGCTTCGAACCCAGCCCATTTATTTTCTATTACTCGCCAAGCAAATCCAGCTCGAAACACGCAGCGCGTCATTTCACCCAGTACTTGGTTATCAGTGATCTTCTGTAATTCAGCTGCTGTTGCTATGCGTGGCATGCGCTCATGCACAGCTGGTTCGCCACCATGACGCTCACAAGCACGTTGGTAAAAGTAATCAAATTTCATCGTTTACTCTGCGGTTTTTTGATCGGATATCAAAGTTTTATCTTCATGGTTAAATACCATAAACTGTATCGATTGTCGTTTCACCCATTCAATAAAGAGTAGCCAATGTCTACCTCGAGCAAACCCGTGCAACAAAGTTCAAGTCGTTGGCGTACTTGGCACCGCTGGCTATCCCTGGTATTCGGGGTGCAATTAGTTATTTGGAGTATCAGCGGCGCGTATATGGTGTTTTTCGAACTCAGTTTTATTCACGGTGATCACTTAGTTAAAACAAACCATCCGTCATTACCAAATAGCGCTCAGATACGTCCAGTTGAACATGTTATTCGGGCATTTCCACGCGCTCGTGAAGTCACGTTGCAGCCCACTCTTGTTGGCGGCAAATGGATTGCTACCTATGAAGTTTTCGCTCACCGAGAGACCTTTTTAGTTGACGCTCAATCTCTGCAACCGGTGGTATTTACCGAGGCCGATATTGTAGCCATCGCTAAGCGACTCTATGCACCAAGCGACTCCGCACCCATAACCAGAGCTACATTACTCGAGCACCGAGCACCAGCAGAGATTAGCCCAAGTTTATTACCGATTTGGCAGGTCAACTTCGATGATTTCGGTAATTCCAGCTTTTATATTTCACCAACCACCGGCGAATTAGTTACTAAGCGACATAGTTTCTGGCGTGGCTTCGACTTCTTCTGGATGTTGCACATTATGGATTATGAAACGCGAGAAGATATTACCAACTGGCTTCTACGAAGCTTCATTCTCGGCACCGGTTTACTTAGTATCACGGGTATTATGTTGTTAATCTTCACCATCGGTCGCAGTCGTGGTCAAGGAGCGCATTCATGATGCGCTTCGCACAATGGTTACATCGTTGGCTCGGTCTGATTTTGCTACTTCAGGTGGTATTGTGGCTTGTGAGTGGCTTATATTTCTCTCTGCAAGGCCATCATGCGATGTCCGGTCATCAATATAAACAGAATCCGACTGGATTGGTGCTTCGTCAAGCAATGCCCAACATCGGTATTGAAGAGATCTGGCGGCGTTATCCTGAGGCTCTTTCAATTCAGTTATATCGCATTGGCGACACGCCGCAATACGTTGTCGAACTCGCCGATGAAGATGTGTACTTACACGGTCATACTGGACAGTTATGGCACACAAATGCTAAGCAAGCACAACAATTGGCACTCGCTACCTACAGTGGTCCTGGTAACATTCTCTCGACCTCACCGTTAACCAAAACTAAAGAGCTCGTTGGCTGGCAAGGTCAAGGTTACAAAATCTTGTTTGCTGATGAACTCAATACACGTATTTACGTTGATGCCGCCAATGGCCAAGTGCTGGATCATCGCAATACGCCGTGGCTGCTTGCTGATTGGGCATTTAAGCTGCACTTTATGGATTACTCCGGTGCACGGAGTTTTAATCACTTACTGATATATACGGCGGCATTGTTGGCTCTCTGGTTTACCTTGTCGGGTGTGTTGTTATTAGTGCAAAATCTACGTCGTGGCGATTTCAATCCACGTCGTCAACCAACCATATTAGAGTCTTTGCAGCGACAACATAAGCCGATCGCAAGCGGCTGTGGCGGTGGTGGTACTTGTGGCTTGTGTAAAGTGAAACTGACTGAGCCGACGGTGGCAACGCAAGCAGAGCAATTATTACTGACTACCATTGAAATTAATTCGGGTATTCGCCTCGCTTGTCAACATCGCGATCACGGTCAAACAATCATCTTACTTGATGAACATGTCACCCATTTCAAGCTCGCATTAGTTGCTAAAACTAAGTTGTCAGAAGCAATAACCAAACTAACGTTTAAAAGCGAACCCAGCTGTGAATACAGTGCTGGGCAGTTCATGCAATTTAAGATTCCTGACGGTAATAACGTACTGTTACGACATTACTCTTTTGCAACCAAATCACTGACAACAGCGCCAACTGATACACCATTACTGCACTTTCTTATTCGGCATGTTCCTGCTGTTGCAAACGTTACCCCTGCCGGTATCGGCTCATCTTACTTGCTTGGTCTTCAGGTGGGTGACACGGTTGATGCTGCTGGACCATTCGGTAACTTTGTCGCCACCGACACGAATCGCGAACAGGTTTACATTGCCGGAGGTGTCGGTATCGCCCCTATCCATGCGCTAGTTGAAAGTGAGAGTCAGCGACAACGTCACCTATTCCATGGCGCCCGTAGCGAAGCAGAGCTTATTTTTGCCGATGAATTTAAATTGATGCCAACGCTCGACTACCACCCAGTCGTCGATAAATTTGTGCATGAAGAGGTGGCTCATTGGTTAAATCAAAATCCCGGCGATTACGATTTTTATGTTTGCGGCCCACCAGCGATGCTGGCGGCAACATTACAGTTACTAGCAGATAAAAAAATACCGAAGTCTCGAATTCGTTACGATGACTTCGGTATTTAAGCGCTGTGATATCTTAAAAATCTTGCATGCGATTTTGTTTTGCACGAGGGTTTGCAGTCGTTGGGCGATTTATCTGCCCGCGCGGCGTTGCTTTGGCTGGCGCCTGATAGGACGGCGCAGGCTTCACTGTTGGCCGCGGCGTTTGATAACTTGGTTGCGGTTTAGGCGCCGCCTGTGGTGATACTCTTACGCTACGCTGACTGACTTGCGGCTGCTTCGGTGCGTTCATGTAAGGCTGACGTACATCACGATTATTTACCTTTGGCTGAACTCGAACATTTCGCTCACGCACCACCGCATCACCCCATTGTGGCGCTTTGTTGCGTGGTGTCACTGTAACATCGCGGCGCTGGATAACTTCTTTCCGCGCTGTTTCTCTACTCGGCGTCCGCACTACCGCACGCGCCGGCTTGTTGTCACGTAACGTGCGCACAATCCGATCTTGTTCTGGGCGTTTGTTACGCTGAACTGCAACATTTCGCGTCGTAACTGTCGGTTGCGGCGATTGCGCGCGATTAGCCGTCATCACGCGCTCATTATTCACTGCTCGCTGAGAAACCGCTGGTCGCACAATTTCACCTCGACCATTTGCACCACCGTTGACCATGTAATATTTCGGCCGCTCCGGCTGCAAATCGCGGTGACGGTAATCCACACCACGGCGATGGCGTGGGTTATGGTACCAACGTTTACTATCTTTACCGGTCATGTAGTAATCACGACGCTTTTTCGGCGGCTCACGATAATAGTGATGGTTAATCACGACATAACGTTGTGGCCAATAGAAGTGGCTAAAATAGAAGTGGCTGGGGATACTGTAACTAATGCCCCAATAAATACCGGAGCCGATACTCACTGTTAATGACGGGCGCGTCCAAAATACCGGCTGGTAGTCATGCCAACGCCATGAACCATAAACCACACGCGGATCATAATAAGGCACATACACGACCTCACGACGCACATTCTCGATCACAATGGTACGGTCTTCGCGTTCGACATTCACGTGCTTGTTAGAACGCAAATTACCAGCAACATAAGCGTCATCACGAAGCACTTGTACGCGCTCTAACACTTCGTCTTGCTGAGCTAAAAATGCTTCACCAATGGCTTGAGTCCACTGTAAATCGTCGCTCATTTGCTTTAATACATCAGGCGTGCCAACCAAAGCTTTCACACTAGCATCCCAGGTTTCAGCGGCAGCACGTTCCAGTGCTTGTTGCGGCGACAAATGTTCATGGCGACGCACCCAACGCTCTGCCTCTACCACTTCTAATGGATAGGTCGCAGCAATCAGAACATGTGACAAAAGACTGTCTGGATAAAGTGCAATCGGTGCAAGCAAGCGATCCAGTTCAGCTGTTGAATAATAGACAACTTGTTGCTGAGTCGTTTCCGCTTGCGCCACTGCCGGCACCAAAGCAATGCTTGTGGTACCCATTGCGCATAACATTGCGACGGCACTGAGACCGTGTTTAAACTGGCGAATTTGCATAAATATGCCTCCAATCGGCAAATAGCGAAAAGCTATTAGTTACTAGTTTAGTCGCAATTTTGTACATTTTAGTTTCATCTAAACAATTATTTTTTGTAAAGATTCAGTTAACTAACTGATTATACAAGTCCTTGTTCGAGCATTGCGTCAGCGACCCGCTTGAAACCTGTAATGTTTGCGCCGAGTACTAGATTACGTGGTTTTCCATACTTATCAGCCGTTTGAGAAATATCCGTATAGATATTCTTCATCACCTGCTTTAAGCGCTCATCCACTTGTTCAAAGGTCCAGCGTTGCATACTAGCGTTCTGCGCCATTTCCAGTTGACTGGTCGCGACGCCTCCGGCATTAGCGGCCTTGCCTGGTCCATAAGCAATCGAACTCTGTTGCACTGCGTCAAAGGCCGCCTCAGTAAGTGGCATATTGGCGCCCTCCGCAATGCCTAAACAGCCGTGCTCCAACAAGCATTCGATATCTTCTCGCGTCACTTCATTTTGGGTCGCGCAAGGAAATGCTAAATCAACTTGATAACGCCAAACTTGATGGCCATTTTGGGGATAATCTTCGCGCGGTGTGTAGCTTGCCTCTGAGTGTGTCTCTAGATATTTCTCGAGGCGTTCATGTTGCTGCTCTTTTAAACGTTTGACTAAGTCGAGATCGATTCCCGCCTCGTGATAAATCGTGCCTGATGAATCACTGCACGTCACAGGTTTGGCGCCGAGCTCATAAAGCTTCTCCATGGTATAAATAGCGACATTACCCGATCCGGAAACCGCGCAACGTTTGCCATCGAGCTCTTCTTCTCGGTCAGCCATCATGTAATTAGCAAAATAAACACAACCGAAACCGGTGGCCTCTTTACGAACAAAAGAACCACCCCAACCGAGGCCTTTGCCGGTAAGCACACCGTCAAAAGCATTGGCAAGACGCTTATATTGGCCGAATAAATAGCCTAACTCACGGGTGCCCACACCAATGTCTCCGGCGGGAACATCTGTGGTAGGCCCGATATGACGAAATAACTCCGACATAAAGGATTGGCAAAAGCGCATAATTTCGGCATCAGATTTCCCTTTCGGATCAAAATTGGCGCCACCTTTACCGCCGCCAATTGGTAAGCCAGTTAACGCATTTTTGAAAATCTGCTCAAACCCTAAAAATTTGATGATTGAACCATTGACACTCGGGTGAAAGCGTAAGCCCCCTTTGTAGGGCCCAAGTGCGGAATTAAACTCGATGCGGTACCCCTTGTTCACTTGCACTTGGCCGTTATCATCCAGCCAGGGTACGCGGAACATGATTTGCCGTTCCGGCTCTACTAAACGCGCAATAATCGCTTGCTCACGATACTTTGGATGTTGCTCTAGAATCGGCTCTAAACTCTCAAGTACGTCTTCTACGGCTTGGTAAAACTCAGATTGAGCTGGGCTGGTCTGTTGCAATTGTTCAATGGTATCGTGAATATAGCTCATACGCAGTTCCTATGGTTTGAATTTGAAAATCTCAATTAACACTAGTCTGTTACAACGGCTAAAAAAAGAAAAAAGCCCAAATTTAAGCCAATACAGATTATGAACAGCATTTATACAGGTGAGGCATGACAGCTACTTACACCATACACTTTAAGCGTGTTTATGACGCAATTGACGACACCGATGGTGCCCGAGTACTGGTTGACCGACTATGGCCACGCGGCGTTAAGAAAGAATCACTAAAGCACCGCGATTGGTGCAAAGAGGCTTGTCCTTCAAATGATTTGCGCAAGGCGTATCACGCAGAAGAAATTGATTATAAAACGTTTGCCGAACGCTATTTTGAGGAGCTCAGTGCACACCCAGACCATTTAACGCCACTGTTGCGCTACGCACGGCAATCAAAACTCACGCTTTTAAGCGCAGTCAAAAACTTTGAACGGTCGCACCTGCCCATTCTAAAGCATGCGATTTTAGAGGCGCTCAACTTAGAAGATCAGCAAGCTGACGACAACGAATTAAGCTCCGCCGTTTGTTTCGGCAAAGATTTCAATTATTGGGGATAATCGTGACAACAGATTTTATTGAAGTTTATGACGACGCTTTACCAGCCGAATTTTGTGAGCGTTTTATTCAGCGTTTTGAGCAAAGTCCGCACAAACAACAAGGGCGCACCGGTGGCGGCATTGATACAGAAAAAAAGCGCAGTGAGGACCTTTACCTCAATCAACACCAAGAGTATGCCGACGACTTGCGGACTATCTGTGATATTACCACACGCTACGCTTTGGATTATTTCAAAAAGTATCATTTTGCGCTGATTGCACCGGTTGCTTTAAAAGTGAAGCATCCACGAACTGGCGAAGCCGTTAACCTAACCCATGAGAACTTTAACGAGGTTGTTGCCGGTAATGAGCAGGCTTATATGCAATTACTCTATCGATTAGGGCCGATTCAAGCGCAGAAATACTTGAAGAACCAAGGCAACTACAATTATTGGCATTGCGAAGTGTTCCCTGAAAAAAACAGTGTTGAAGCATTACACCGGAGTTTGTTGTTTATGTTTTATTTAAACGACGTTGAGGAAGGTGGCACCACTGATTTTTATTATCAGCAGCGCAGCATAAAACCGCGGCGTGGGCGGATGGTCATCGCACCAGGTTATTTCACCCATACACACCGCGGAACTGTCCCGGTTTCGAATGATAAGTACATTCTAACTAGCTGGATTTTAATGAATTCTGGGCAACAATTATTCGGGTGATTTCAACACCTGCCCGTCGTCGTCTAGCACTGTTACGTCAACATGAATGCCGTTACGAACGCTTTGTGTGACCACACAGAAGTTTTCGAACTGCTCGAGCACTCGGTCAAGTTTATCGATTTGATCCGCCGCTTGGCCGAGATTTAACTCAACTTGCATCGAACTGATGCGCAGGCGTCCGTCTACGCGCTCCATGTCGCCTTGTACTTTGGCGGTAACTTTACCTGGGTCACCCTTATACTTGCGAATGGCAAACATCAAACTTGCCGCCAAACAATTGGCGACAGCGGCCGCCAATAACTGGCTCGGGCCAGGCCCTTCACCGTGACCAACAGGCTCATGCTCATCGGTGATCAGCTGTCCAAATTCGCCGAAGTCAACTTCAAACTTGTAGTGATCAATCAACGCAAGTTTTACTTCAAACGCCGGATTTTCCATGTCTTCCTCCAGTTTTTCTGCAATAATTACTGATTCACCCATGTCATCATGTCGCGCGAGGAGAATGATTCATGAAGAATCCGCTGTATATTCCTTATGCAGGCCCTAATTTGCTTGAAACGCCGCTACTCAATAAAGGTAGCGCGTTCACTCGAGAAGAGCGAGCAGCATTTAATCTGACCGGTTTATTACCGCCACGGTATGAAACCATCGAAGAACAAGTAAAACGCTGTTACATGCAGTATTCAAGCTTTGATACGGCTATCAATAAACATATTTATCTGCGCGCTATTCAAGACAATAACGAAACCTTGTTTTACCGCTTAGTACAGCAGCATCTCGAAGAAATGATGCCAATTATCTATACCCCAACTGTAGGGGATGCGTGCGAACAATTCTCTGATATTTATCGCAGTTCACGTGGATTATTTATTTCCTACGAAGACCGCGATCAAATGGAAGATATTTTGCGCAATGCGACGAAGCGTAAAGTGAAAGTGATTGTTGTCACCGATGGCGAGCGGATTCTCGGTCTGGGTGACCAAGGTATTGGCGGCATGGGTATTCCAATCGGTAAGTTAAGCCTTTACACCGCTTGCGGTGGTATTAGCCCAGCTTACACATTGCCAGTGTGTTTAGATGTTGGCACCAATAACGAAAAGTTGTTAAACGACCCAATGTATATGGGCGCGCGCCATAAACGTATTGATCAGCGCGAATATAACGCCTTTGTGGATCGCTTTATGAAGGCAGCTAAACGGCGCTGGCCAGAAGCGATGATTCAGTTTGAAGACTTTGCGCAACCAAATGCGATGCCTTTACTGCGTAAATATCGTGATGAGTACTGTTGCTTTAATGATGATATTCAAGGCACCGCGGCGGTTACCGTTGGCACACTTTTGGCCGCTTGCCGGAGCAAAGGCGTGCAGTTGAAAGATCAAAAGGTTGCGTTTGTGGGCGCTGGTTCTGCTGGTTGCGGTATTGCTGAGCAAATTATTCAACAAATGGTGGCCGAAGGCCTTACCGATACGCAAGCACGTCGCAATATCTACATGGTTGACCGGTTAGGCTTACTTACGGAGGGCATGAGTGATCTGCGTGATTTTCAGCAAGCTTTAGCACAACCATTAGAAAACCTAAATGATTGGCAACACAGTGGCGACTATGCGTCACTGTTAGATGTAATGCATTGCGCTAACCCGGGTATTTTGATTGGCGTCTCTGGTCAGCCAGGCCTCTTCACTGAGCAAGTGATTCGGACGATGCACCAATACACCGAAAAACCAATTATTTTCCCACTCTCAAATCCGTCGCGGCAAATTGAAGCGCACCCGGCGCACGTCATTGAATGGACAGAGGGTGAAGCCATCATCGCAACAGGTAGTCCATTCGACGCGATTAAATACAAAGGGACTGATTATCCAGTTGCCCAATGCAATAACAGTTATATTTTCCCGGGCATTGGCTTGGGTGTGATTGCGGTAAAAGCGCGTATTATCTCCGATGAAATGCTGATGGCAGCGAGCAATACCTTGGCTGATGAATCGCCGCGTGTGCGCGGTACCGGCGATAATCTATTGCCAGGTATCCCCGAGATTGCAGAGCTGAGTAAAAAGATTGCATTTAACGTTGGTAAAGTTGCTCAGCAACAAGGCCTTGCGCTTGAGGTGAGTGATGAAACCTTACGTGATCGTATTGAAGCAAACTTTTGGCGTCCAGAATATCGTCGTTACAAGCGTGTAAGCATTTAGTCAAAGTCACTGGCGATTCGACCTATTTCCTTGTATGTTCAATACATAGCGACGCAAGGAGGTCGAATGCGCTGGGTGATTATGAGCCTGATATTGCTGTTGGTATCACCAACCGTTCAGGGTCAATCAAAAGAGACGGAAAAGCCCACCGACGAAGATAAACCAATGATCGATTCGTTTCGGGAGGGTTTAACAAGCTCAGTGAATGCCACTGCGGCGTGGCTCGACTCTTTTTTTGCCGATGAGATAGATCCTGATGCCTATGATACAGCTTCAGGTAGTCTCCGCGTCACTCCTGAATGGGATGAATATGGCGGATTTAAGCTGGATTCAAGCTTCCGTGCAACCGTCGTTTTCCCGCAAGCTGAAAGAAAATTCTCTGCCATAATCGGTCGTGGCGACTTCGACGATTTTATTAATGATACGCAACAATCCCGCCCCTCTGTCATTCGACGCGATCAATCTGATGAGGAATGGATGCTGGGCTTAGGATTTGACCCGCAAGTTAGTAACAACCACAATTTATCATTTGGCGCTGGTATTCGCGGCGGTTTAGCACTCGACCCCTACTTTCGAGTGCGATATAAATATGAGTCGATCATCGGCGAAAATGTAGAATTTTTCACACAAAGTGTTGGATTTTGGCGCGACAGCGATGGCTTTGGTGTGGCACAAACATTTGCGTTTGATGCTGCGCTTTCAGATAACTGGTTTTCTAAAAGTTGGGTTAAAGGAACCTTTGCAGAGCGTACAGAAGGCGTGCGCTGGCATGCCTCGCAGAAAATTTATTATATGTATCACTTTGAGCGAGCCATTGCCGGTGAAGTATGGTGGTACGGCGAAACCGAGCTTGCGGTACCGATGCAAGACTACGGCATACGCGCACTGCATCGGAGTCGATTCAAACGCGAGTGGTTATTCTTAGAAGGCTGGGTTGGTTTGCATTGGCCTCGTGAAACCGTTGAGGAACAACGCAAACCGAGATGGATGGTTGGTTTAGAATTAGAGCTTCTCTTTGGCAAGTAGAACTATAGCCAACCAAATGCCGCTGCAATACTTCGCATTCCTAACCCTGTCGCAATAAAGCAAACGATTATGCCTAAGATATTTTGCGCTCGTGAATTACGATGTAATCCTAGCCGCGGTTGATTACAGACCCAGACCAAAAATATCGCAACAAAAGGCAACAGTAGGCCGTTGGCAACTTGCGCAAACAATATCACTTCAATGGGCTTTAATCCTAATGACGCAACCAAAATACCAATGGTCAAAATGGAGCCCCAAATCGCACGAAACTTTTTATCCTTGAGATTATTGGCATAACCTAGCACTCCACTTAAGGCGTATGCTGAGGCCAACGGTGCAGTCAATGATGACGAAAGACCAGCAGCGAATAAGCCGAGCGCCATAAAGGTTGTCGCCGCATCGCCAAATAACGGTTGCAGTGCTTGGCCTAAATCGGCAGCACCCTCGATTGTTAACGCTTTGCCAAAAAATGCTGACGCCGCTGTAGCAACAATCGCCAACGAAATAAGACCACCGAGCGGAATCGAGATATAAATATCCTGCCGCGCTTCATTGAGCTGATCCGCAGAGCGCCATTTTTCTGCACAGCTAGAAGCATGGAGAAATAAATTATAAGGCACCACGGTAGTCCCAATAAGCGCCACAACCATCAAAATGCTTCCGGTTGGCACTGATGGAATCAGCAAGCCCGCCACTAATGCAAACCAATCCGGCTGGGTTAAAATAAATGTTGCGAGAAATGCAACGCTCATCAATAGCACCAGAGCGATTAATACCTTTTCGACCAACTTATAACTGCCCTGCCATAAAATAAAGCCAGCTAAGGCGCCAAGAATAACGGGTATATATTGGCCATCGAACGGCACTAAGTCGGCGAGCCCCATCCGGGCCCCACTAATATTACCGCCCTGATAAACGCTATTCCCAATAATTACGGCGGCGAAAATAAGTAACACGACGACTTTCCGTAACCCTGGCTGTTGAATCGCTGCACGAATATTCTCGCCCAACCCTTGTTGGGTCACAACGCCGAGGCGCGCCGACATTTCCTGCAAAATCATCGTCGCCAGCACGGAGAAAACGAGTGCCCACATCAGCGCGTAACCATAGTTGGCGCCAGCTAATGAAGCCGTTACCACAGTTCCTGGACCAATAAACGCTGCGGCAACCAATGCGGCCGGCCCCATACTTAAACGTCGCTGTTTTGTCATTCTTTACCCATTTTTGGTTATTGTTATTATCGTATTTTCCTGGTCTTTTGCAGTTCCCAGTTGGCAGCGTTGTGAGTAGCATGCTAAATAATAATAACAGCCCAGGACACACTTTAGGATAGTCATGTATCAAGACAGTTTTGAAAGCCCCATCGGCCCCGTCACTATTAGTAGTCAAGACGGTGAGTCTATCTGTGAAATTGCGTTTGCGGAACCGGACGGTTACCCATCCTGTAATGTCACCAGCATAGGTAAGCAGCAACTGATTGAGTATTTTAATCGCCAACGGCAACAGTTCGATTTACCGTTAACACCCGCAGGCACTGAGTTTCAACAGCGAGTTTGGAAGCAATTAGCAACACTCGAGTATGGGCAATTAGCTAGCTACAAAGATATCGCGGTGGCTATTGGTAACCCGAAGGGTAATCGCGCAGTCGGCATGGCGAATGGTCGTAATCCTATCGCAATTGTCGTTCCGTGCCATCGGGTTATTGGCGCCGATGGAAGTATCACCGGCTACACCGGTGGTATTGAGAAAAAGGCGTTCTTACTCCGCCATGAAGGAGCGGCATTTTTTGATTAATTTAACTTTTGCCGTTGTAACTTGAAAACATCCGCGCGACGTGCGTCTCAATTTCGTTACGCAACGACATCGGTTCAAGCACTTCGATATGTTCGCCGCAGCTCAAAATCCATGCGACGAGATCTTTGCTGACGGGCTGTACAAAGGTAAGAAAAAAGCTCAGCCCATTGCGTTCAATATGTTGTTCTGGATGCAGTGGATTGTTCGTCACTAGATTCAGCAACCCATTCGTACATTTTAGTTTTATACGCGCCAGGACACCGTGAGTATTACTATCTGGCAAATTAGGGAATGGTAAGTGCGGCGCAGTTTTCGCCAAACTCCAGCCAAATGGTCTTGAGCGGTCATCAGCAATTAGAGGAAAGACTTCTGATAATTCATTCAAATTTCTCTGAATGGTACGGACGCTAACGTCCACGCCGTGTTCTGAAAGCCTTTTCCTTAACGATTGCACATCCACTTTTTGCGGTTCACGCGGAATATGTTGAAGTAGCATTAAATATCGTAAAACACTTTGCACTGACGAGCTCCTTGTCTTTGGCACTATATGACATCCATCATACCCCGAGTATGCGTCAGGATCTGTCGCACCAGTTACATTTTTGTAAAACTACAGCAAAACCAACCTATACCACATTGTATATAAGTCGAATAAGCGCTTTACTTAGCATCGCTGGCTAACCAGACTAGCCTTCGCAAAATGCCTGATAGGAGGTTTAAATGATTCGATTTGCACTCATGATGTTGCTCGCATTAAGCGTTGTGAACGTTGCGACAGCACAAGATCAAAATGCACAAAAAGGTCAGCAAACAGCTGAAGAAGCGAAAGATAAGGCTGATAAAGCTCAAGCTGAACGAGAAGCCTTACGCGCTCAAATGAAGGCTGAAAAAGAAGCCCTACAAAAAGAGCGTAATGAACAAAGCGACAAGCTTAAAGCTAAGAAAAAGAAGAAAGATGATAATGGTGATAATGGCGATAACCGCT
Source organism: Pseudidiomarina tainanensis (assembly GCF_004214835.1). Taxonomy (GTDB): domain Bacteria; phylum Pseudomonadota; class Gammaproteobacteria; order Enterobacterales; family Alteromonadaceae; genus Pseudidiomarina; species Pseudidiomarina tainanensis. The sequence continues at coordinate 76,101 of NZ_PIQJ01000002.1, forward strand.
AAGCGTTGATCACCAACGTCAATAATTATCCCCAAGGGTCGCTTATAAGCGGCCCTTTTTTGCTGTGGTAAGGTCTGTTATCACCCAACTGGTGTGTATAATAGTTGCCTAATTGTGCTATACATAAACAACGTCGCTGCACATTGCGTAGATATATTTAAGGATGAAGCTGTAATGCAAGTCGAGCAACCGGTTACATTGCCAAACCTGCCTGGAATGTTTTTTCGCTCATTATTTACTGTCGCGCGAAACGACCAGGAAGAGGCAGAGCCACAAACTTTAGACGCAGAATTTACTGCGCCTGCATTTTCGGCTACGCAATTAAAGCGGTATCACGAAGCATTTAATGGCTTTGTGAGCGAAGTTCCACTAACGCTCATTTATTGCTTGGCGCAACGCGTTCATTTGGCTCAAATGCTCGGCGAGCACTTCCCATGGCCAGCGCCTGGTTTAGTTCATGTTAGTAATAGCATTGAGCAACACGAAACCATTGTTGCGGATGAAGGTTTTCTCTTAAAAGCTTCCATTCAGTTACCGGCTCGCGGCCCCAAAGTTTCAGCTCGCCGTTTACGTCCGTTATTTCAGGTTGAGTTTTGGCAGAACGACAAGCACGTCGCTACCTGTGTCAGCGAATATCAGGTGATGCCGAAACAAACCGATAAGCCGCGCCGTAGTAAAGAGAATAAAATAGCGGAACCACCAAGCGACGATTGGCAACGCATTGATACATGGAAATTAGCCGGCAAAGTTGCACGTGATTATGCGCGGTTATCGGGCGACTTTAATCCCATTCATTTGCATCCGTTGCTATCGCGATGGTTCGGCTTCGACCAGCCGATTATTCATGGCATGTACATGTCAGGTCGCGCTCAAGCTGAAGTTGAGCGCGCCGCCAAACGACCTGTGACTAAAATTGACGTCGCTTTTAAACGTCCAGTGCCGTTACCTGCGAAAGTTTCATTATGGCAGCAGCTCGATGACAATAACGACGGCGGTCAATATCAAGTATGCGGCGCTGAAGATCACCTCCAACGCCTTGAGGGTCGTTTTATTTTCGCCAAAGATTAATTACTTCTTCGGCTTTAACCGTTCGACACCCATAAAACGCAACGACAACTTTTCGTAAATGGGCTCTGACGTACCACGGCGAATTTTGTACATAAAGTATTTTTCGAATGCGACTTTCGCCCAATGCACCCAACGACCGCTACCAGTCCAGTTCCGATTTCGTGGTGGGTTTTGCGGAATAGCTAAAAACGCCGCTCCGGTATTACCCATATCAGCTAAACACAGTGCGCTTAACGTTGGCTCAACCAACGCATCGGAGCCGGCTTCCATCGCTTCAATATTCGACACAATCGCAGAGGTCATCGACTCAATCATTAATCCGGTTTTCGGTGCACCTACCGGCACGGGTGTTGCTTCAATCGGGGGAATCGCAACACAAACACCAGCCGCAAAAATATTGGGATACTTAGGTGAGCGTTGATATTTATCGGTAATCACAAACCCTTTGGGATTACATAGCTCTGCAACTGCAGCAACAGCTGGAGAGCCTTTGAATGGTGGTAAAAACATGGAGTGCTTATAAGCCAATTCGTGCTGCTTAATGACTTCTCCTGCGTCATTGAGCTCATCAAAGTAGCAGATTCCATCAGCTAGTTTTGTCACTTTGGCATTACAAATCCACTTGATACCATGCTCTCGGAATTTATGCTCCATTAAGCCTTTTGAGTCGCCAACACCACCTAGGCCCATGTGGCCAATATACGGCTCTGGAGTAACAAAGGTAATCGGAACTTGATCACGAATTTTCTTTTTACGCAGCTCATATTCGAGCGATAGCACATATTCATAGGCTGGACCGAAACAACTTGCTCCAGGCAATGCGCCAATAATTACAGGGCCGGGGTTTTCGCATAACTGCTGATAATCGTGAAACGATGTTACGGCGTGGTCAACAGTACAAATCGACTGTGAGCCTCCGGCCTCAGGACCTGCTCCAGAAACCGCAGCAAAGTCTAATTTTGGTCCAGTACACAAAACTAAATAGTCATAGGCCATTTCATGACCGTCGTTAAGAACCAAAGTATTTTGAGTCGCTTTAATTTCTTTTACACCAGAGGGGGAAAATGCAATATCGCGCTTACTAAAGAAGTCGCCAATAGGCATCACCACATCGTCACGCTTGCGCGTACCTAAAGCAACCCATGGATTCGAAGGGACAAAGTTAAATTCTGCGCCTTCACCAATAACAGTAATTTTAGAATGCTTGCCTAATTTCTCGCGCAGTTCAAATGCGACAGAAACACCACCTAAGCCTGCACCAACAACAGCCACATGAGTCATGATTTAACGTCCTTTTTGTACACTATTTATACTATGACTATGTGCAATAGTTTGTATTTCGTCAATAGCTAAAATAAAAAACATACAAATAAACTGGCAATAAAAAAGGGCAGTTGAGAATTTTCAACTGCCCTTTCGGTCTTCCGTAATAGTGATTAGCGCAAGCTAGAACCACTTAACGTCGCGGTGGTCGCCGCATTTGCCTCAATGTCCGCTTGTTGGAAATGCAGCGGACGTAATTGTGGTTGCTCAGAATACAACAAGGTTTGATCAAGATAATGATCAGACAATACGTTCGAACTTTGCGAGTAAGTTAACAGACCCTCAGCTACCGGACCTTCAGGCGTGAACTCCATCGCAAACATCCAGCTTGAGCCGTAGGTGATGTGGTATCCACCCGCTTCAGCACTCAAATCTGAACCAGGCAATAACGGATAACGATGACGAGGTAAAATCGTTCCGTCATTACTCATGTTGCTACGGAACACATTGAAGCCACCTTCAATGTTGTTCGCGCCACCCCATGGTAACTTCTGTCCTGACGGCGTGCCATCTGGATTACTACGTTCAACGAACTGCACACTGCCTAACGTGGCCGCAGGGTTCAGCCCAGCATCAACAATGCGCTGTTGCGCAGTTGCTAATTGCTGTAAGACAGTATTATTGGCTGCCAAGGTATTCGGCGTTGTCGTTGGTTGTTCAGCGTTATAAGCAACTTGCCATTGAGGATTGCGGTTAAACTCAAAAGCAAACTCACGGAACATCATCGCGCCCTGACTCTCAAGGTTCATCTTACCGTCCCACAAGGCCAAGGCGTCACAAGCTGGAGTCACAACAACTGTAGTGGAATCGGCCATGGTTACCGGCGTTGCCCCTTGCGTTTGGCACAGTGCCAGTAGATCACTCAGTACCGCTTCACCAAGATAATTGCGATTACCGATAAGGCGATCAACTAAGTCTTCGCGAGTAAAACGACCGTCGACCGAACCACCTTCCGCAAGCATCTTCTGACCTAAACGCGAACGCAGAGATTGCTGATTACCGACCGGCCCCCACAATGGTGATACCCCTTCAATCGGGGCTGCCGGGTTGGTTAACCAGAAGCTATCATTGGAGTTCTGCACAAAGTCATTACGTTCCAGTTGTGGTGCTTGCTCAAACGGCACTGTACCTTGTGGCATAAATGCACTGTCATCACCTGGGAAAATAAATAGCCCAGCTTGCTCAGTCAGCGTCTGATACAGTGGATTCTCAGCCCACATTGCCAACGCTTCTGGCAGAATATTGGGTACCGATGAACCATCCGTAAAGAATGCATTGCCCTGCGAATCAACCGCCATGGCATTGTTAAATACGGTACCCGTGTAATCAACGAATGTTTGTTTATAGGCATCAATGCTGTCGGCCATATTCATACCTAACCAGTGATCAAACAAATCATAGTTTGGTAGGTTCGCATCATGCAGTGCGTAGGCAACGTTCTGCCCAGTTGCGTCGGTGCCCCACGGCAGTGCGTTTGGAATCACAATGACGGGACCAAATTCACTGTAATAACTGGTTTTGCGCAACGTCATATAACTGTCTGCACCAGTTGCTACACGAATATCGTGTGTCTTGGTCGTCATCGGTACGCTTTCGCCATCAAGCATATAACTGGTACCTGATGCGTCGTTTGGGTCCAATGTTAACCGATGAATCGTGAAGCGCGACGCGGTTGAAAACGTATGGGTCCACGCCACATTTTCGTTAAAGCCAATATTGACGATACCTGGCATACCTGAAAGCGAACCACCAACTACTTTCAAATGCCCGGGCACTTCAATACCAAACTGCCAAAAACGCTGGTTTCCGGTATGTGGGAAGTGTGGATTCGCAATTAGCATGCCCTGCTCAGTGGCACTCAGGTCGCTACCGATTGCCCAGCCATTTGAACCTGATTCAGTCGGGTTGCTATCAGGAATGCCGACCTTGCTGATATCAAAGTTTAGAGCAACTGGCTCACCTGAATCGGTGGTCACAAAGGTTTGGTTATTTGGGACGCCTAAGAACAATGGCCCGGTAAAGTTTGCCGCGCCTGGCAACAATGCGACGCCCTGTGCATAGGTCATCAGGTCAATTGGCGTGATATCTTGAACCCAAGGCTGGCCGGCACAAGTCGGATCCATATCTGCTTCAGACGTTTCATTAATATACTTGTTGTAACCGGCCGCGTAACCGGTCAGAAGCGCTTGCGCATTTTCGCTAATTTGCTCGAAACCAACTTCAGCGTTGGCACGAATACCGAGCGTCAAAAAGCCAAAGTCGGTGAGTAAATTCTCAGAGTCACCAGAACCAAGCACCGCGTCAGGACCAAAATAGAATGCACGCTTTGAGTTAAACTTCACAATTTGATCGGCGAGGATACATAAATTATCTTGCGCAAACGCATAGCCAACACCGAAGCCTAGGCTTTCCATATTGTCAGCTTTTACATACGGCACGCCGTAATTTGTCCACGTGATATCCGCACTGAGATTGCCACTCGGAGCAAAAGCGACTAACCCCGTCGGTGGGGGCGATACTGGAACAATAGGTTCTTCATTGGTACTTGAGCTATCGCCACAAGCCGAGAGTAATAAAACACCACTGGCTAACACCAAAGGCGTGAGTAAGTTTAGCTTTTTAGTTTTAATTTTCATGAGCTTGCCTGGTTGTTCTGAGAAAATACGTTTGTATAAATCATGTAAACAACAGCAGTATGGCTTGAACTGGTCGGAGCTGCAAGTTCAAAAATTAGTCAACTTTTCCGCGCATTGCTTTAATCGATGCACGCTTTTTCTTCGCATCCACGCGGCGTTGCTGCGCCGCCTTCGAGGGCTTGGTAGGAATGCGCTTTTTGCGGGTTGCGCTGACACTACGAACTAATGCGACGAATTGCTCGAGAGCCAGTTCTCGGTTGGTTAACTGGCTGCGGGTTTCTTGGCATTTAATAATAATTTTGCCACTTTGCGTGATGCGATGGTCACGCAATGCCAGTAAGCGCTCTTTGTACATATCTGGTAGTGACGAGGCATTAATATCAAAGATAAGCTGTGCTGCCGTGGATACTTTATTCACGTTTTGCCCGCCAGCACCTGACGACCGAATAAATTGCCATTCGATTTCACGCTCAGGAATCGTCACACGCTGGGATATTTGAATCTCACCCATTAGCTAAACCTCCGCTGCGCTGAATACGACGTTCTACCGCTTTTAACACCAGCTGCGGCTGTGCGCATAGCAGCGTAAACTGTTCTTTGGCACGCGTAATCCCAGTGTATAACAGCTCTTTGGTTAAAATCGGGACATCATGATCCGGTAAAATCATTACCGTATGCGTAAACTCCGACCCTTGCGATTTATGAATGGTCATAGCGAAAGCGGTATCAACTTGTGTCAGACGACTCGGGAGTAGCCAACGGATTCCACCTTCGGCGGTTGGGAAAGCTACCCGTAATGGTTCATCCGACGTGCGGCGTAAAGCAATACCAATATCACCATTGCGCAAATCAAGGCTGTAATCATTGTGTGTCACCATTACCGGGCGCCCCTCAAACCAACCATGTTCAGCCGCTTGATCACCAAACAACCAATAGCTAATGCGTTGATTAAACTGATGCATGCCCCAGTCACCTTCACGCACAGCTGTTAGCAATTGAAATTGCTCCAATTGTTTGAGTATGCCCTTCGCCCAAGTATCGATGACGACTTCGTCAGCGCTATCAGGTCGTTGTTGCAGCAGTTGTAGTAACGGCGCATAGCCTTGCTCCACTAACTGCTGAACCGCTGGATGATTCGCCCGCGGCACGGCACGCATGCGAATGTTATCAAATTCGACATGAGCGGCTGCCATCGCATCGCTATCGTGCAGCCATTGCGCTAACCAGCCACATTGTTGGCGATTCACTTCATCTGCTAACTTACCAATGCCCTTATTCGGGTCAAAGCGTCGGCTCTCGTGAAACATGGTGGTGTGCTGTAGATACCGCCAACTTTCTCCGTTTGGATCGGTTTTATCGAACGGCAATGCAACTTCAGTGGTTTGATTCAACCATGCAGTCAACTCTGGCGTGTAATGGCCTTGTTCGGCTTGTTCACATAACTGCCCCAAGATAGCGCCAGCTTCAACCGAGGCGAGCTGATCTTTGTCACCTAGTAAAATGAGTCGTGACCGCGCCGGCAAAGCATTCACAACCGCAGCCATCATCTCAATATCGACCATGGAGGCCTCATCAATAATCAGTACATCGGCATGCAGTGGGTTGTCTTGGTGATGACGAAAGCCGCGACTATTCGGCACTGTGCCGAGCAGTCGGTGTAGCGTGACAGCCTCGGTTGGAATATCCGCTTTGACATCGTTTATCGTCTTGAGCGTATTCAACTCGTTACTTATTGACTCACTCATTCGCGCAGCGGCCTTACCGGTTGGTGCTGCTAAGCGAATGCGCAACGGCTGTTGGTGCCCACGCAGCTTTTGTAACGTGGCTAGAAGTCGCACGACCGTATAGGTTTTTCCAGTACCAGGGCCACCGGTTACAATAGTAAATCGACTACGCATCGCCATCGCACACGCGGTGCGTTGCCAACTTATCGACTGTTGCCTCCCAAACAACTCGTCTAAAACCTGTTTCAACTGGTGCACATCAACTGGCTGAATTGACGCCATTCGGGCGGCTAGGTCAGCTTTAATTTGTTGTTCATAACGATAATAACGGCGCAAATACAAACGCTGTTGTTCAAGTACTAGCGGACTATTGGTTTGATTCACCGCCACCGAGCTGATTAATGCCTGCATAGCGCTATCTTGGTTCGCCAACGCTGGCACACTGGCTAACAGTTGCTGTGGCGTTTGACACTCTTGCAGACTTTCCAAGGTTGCATGTTCAGCTGGCAGATCAAGCGTCTGTTCGGGGGTAACATAGAGTTGATTTAGATCAAGGCATGGATGCCCGCGCCCTAATTGATAACTGGTTAGTGCCGCCAATAACACGGTCGCTTGGTCATCATCACCGAGTTGTTGCGCCAACTGTTGCGCCAAACTTAAATCAATGGCTCGTATCCAGCCATGCCGATACCACAGTTGCAGTTGCTCTAGCATTACTGCACCTCCGCTTCGGTGAATAACTCAGCTAATTGCATAATCAATTGCCGTGGCGGCTTGTCAAAAAATACGCCAGCTGAAGGCGCCTCGATTCCACGTAAGAATAGGTAGACTGCCCCACCAATATGGTCATCATAATCATAATCTTCGCCCAACCGCACCGTTAAGAGCTTATGGAGCGCAACCAAATAAATGACATATTGCAGGTCATAACGGCTACTGAGAATTTTATCGCGCATTGCCTTCTCAGTATAAGCGGCTTCATTTGGTCCCAGATAATTCGATTTGTAGTCAGCGACGTAATACTTACCGTCATGCTCAAATACCAAATCAATAAAGCCTTTTAACATACCGTTGAGTTGCATCGGCAAAACTTTCGGACGATCGTGATCGGCAAGTACATGTTGTCGCACCAGCGCATCAATTGATTGTGCATCAAGGTGCGGCGCCGGAAACCAAAACTCGGGTTCGGCTTTCACTTGTTGTAAATTGACTAACGCCAGTTGGGTATCAGCAACCTGCATTGGCGTGGCAAGCATGGCGACTAACCAACGTATCAACACGGTTTGGTGACTTGCCCAAGGCTCGAGTTGCGTGCGCTCATGCACGAATTCACGCAACCGATCCGTGTCAGTATGCAACGCCGCAAACCCTTCATCCGCAGCGTCTTCCAATAAATTGTGCAGAAATGTACCGGCGTCAGCCCCTTTCGGAAAACTGTGTATGGTCTCGCGCTGTGGTGCTGCTTCCTGCTCAGGGATTCGGTCGTACTGCTCCTCCAAGGCATTCGCGCTATCAACATCATCCACCGCAACCCAATCACCATATTTCAATGCGCTATAGCTTGCAACCCACCAGTTTTCAAACCGAAAACCCTCGGGCATCTGGCAATAATCAATTGCCGGTTCAGTTGATTGCGGTGGCTCATAAAGTGTTTGCGGCACGTCGTCATGAATATCCTGACGCTGACAATGCGGCGGTGGTGTCCAGTCGCTCAAGTTCAACTTGTCACCACCACTGAGAACATAATTTATCGCAGTGTCGGGAAGAGTATTAAAAGGCGCTAACCCGACATAGGTTGCGAATTGCGCACGAGTAACAGCTACATAGAGCTTACGAATGTCTTCTTCAAGGCGCTCTTGATCAAGTTTTGCAGTAATCGTGTCATCGTCACCTGCCAGTGCAACCTGTATGTTGCCGTCACTGTCATGGTAGACGGCTGGGAACTTAATCCGTTTATCCTTAGTTTTGGTACATGCAATAAAAGGCAGATAAACCAGTGGATACTGCAACCCTTTGGATTTGTGGATAGTAATCACTTGTACCAGTTGACTATCACTTTCCAACCGCACTTGCTGCTCTTTCGCGTCAGTGCTATTGCCTTCTCGTGCCATTTCAATATGCTCGGCTAAATAGCGCAAAATGCCCGACATCCCTTCACTAACTGCCGCATGCTGCTGTAATAGCTCGGTCATGTGTAGAAGGTCGGTAAGTTGTCGCTCACCATCTACTTCGCGAAGCAATCGCGCTGGTACATCATAGTCGTGCAACAACCGCTGAATAAGCGCCAAAATACCATGCTGTTGCCAGCGCTGATGATAGCTCCAGAAACGCTCAGCAAAGCTATCCCAAAGTAATTCATTATTCAGTGTTTGGTCGATTTCATGTAGTGATAACGCAAATAATTGACTCACCAGTGCTGCCCGCAGTAACCGTGGATCACGCGGTTGCGCACAAGCTTGCAGCACCCGTAACAACTCCACCGCCAGTGGACTACTAAATACCGAATCGCGGTCAGACAAATAAACACTCTGGACCCCACGTTCGCGCAAGGCTTGGCGAATGATTTTGGCCTCGGTGCCACTATTGACCAGAACCGCGATGTCACTCGGTTTCACCCGCTCTAATTTGTCGTTTTCAACAAACCCAGCTTGCGGATTATTCAGTAGCTGCACGATATGTTCGGCGTGCCAATTGGCCATAATCGTATTGAGATTCGCGTTATTTTGCTTGGCCTCGCTGGCAAAACAATCAAACTGTAGCGCCTCAGGTGAAACACCGTTAATTTCAAAACGCTGTTTTAAGCCATTCGCCGCAACTGGCACAAACGGTAAGGGGTCATCGCCGGAATTCGGATCACGGAAATGAAATGGCCCATGCGGCGTATCCTGCGCTTCTAAAAATAACGCATTGCTGGCATCCACCATTGCTTGAGTCGAGCGATAGTTTGTGGCCAAGGTGTAGTGACGCCCGGCTGTCGCTACACGAGCTTTTAAATAAGTGTGAATGTCGGCATCACGAAAAGAATAAATGGCCTGTTTGGGGTCACCAATCAAAAATATACCCGTTTCATTGTGCGGATGCTCCAACTGATAGACTTTATCGAAAATCGCATACTGAACTGGATCGGTATCCTGAAATTCATCCACCATCGCAATCGGAAATTGCTGCCGAATCGTCGTCGCAAGCGCGTCACCAAACTCACCATGTAGCGCGAATCGTAACCGCGTGAGCATATCGTTAAAACCCATTTCGGCGCGCTGCTGTTGCAACTTCGCAAAGCGTTTCTGAAACCACCTTGCAGCGTGTTGTAATAATCCTGAACGCGGCGTGGGAATTTGTTCATAGGCTGAGCGAAGCTCGGTAAAGTGTTGCCATAATAAATGTTCTGGCAACTCGCCTTTCACACACTCCTGTAGCCCTTCAACTGTCAAACGGTCCCATCCGGATACAGGTTCCAACGTCGGCACCAGCGGCGCGTTCGGTTGTGAGAGAGAGTTAGCCCATTCGCGCAACTGAACCAACCATTTCACAATGGAGTCGGCACGCATCTTCTGACCATTGAGACGTTTTTCATCGCGCAACCTTGCAAGCATTAATTCGCCATCATCAATCCATTGGTGCCAGTTCAACTGATGAAACTTATCGCGAATGTGCTGTTGCGCCTGCACGGTATTCTGTAACACAACCGCCGGTTCTGGTATTCCTTCAGGTTGGCCGTGATTCAAAATAGGTTTCACCGCCTTTAATAAGGCTTCGGGATCAGCAAATTCCTTGGTCACCAGCTGATATTGTGTGATTTCAGTTTCCGAGAACGTACTGATATAAGTGCGCCAATAATCTTCACTCACTTGCTGCCAGAGTGCTTGCGTATCGGTGTTTAATTGCTGGGTAAATAGGCTACCGCTGGCAAATGCATGTTCTCGAAGCATACGGTTACACCAGCCGTGAATGGTATGCACCGCTGCTTCATCCATTGCCTGAGCCGCTAAATCAAGTAACCGCGCATAGCGCGCTAAGTCATGCTCGGCGTAACTCTTTTTCAACGCCCGCAGAAACTCATCACCTGAATCTATCTCGTCACGAAAGAAGGCAGCCGCTTGACTCAGGTTGGCGCGAATACGGTTGCGTAGTTCTTCTGTCGCCGCATCCGTAAACGTCACAACCAGAATTTCATCTGGGGTATAACAACGCGAACATTCATGTCCCAATATTAAGCGTAAATAAAGCGCGGCAATCGTGTAGGTTTTACCGGTACCGGCACTGGCCTCAATCAGTCGACTCCCGACTAATGGAAAAGTCAGCGGTACCAGTTTATTGATTGCACTCATGCGTGTTCCTCCGCTGTTGGCAAGCTCTCAAATACATGCTGCAACATCGGTTGATAAAGCGCTTGCACCATCGCATTGAAAGTTTCCGCTGCAGTTAAACTCGCATAATCCGGAAAATAACGTGCGGTATATACCGCCACAAACTTCTGCGCAGTTTGGTTATAACCACCGTTGTCATAAAACTCCTGTGCCTTATCATGTAGCGCATCAAGGCTGTCGTTTAAGGTGGCTTGCTGCCAATCCTTGTGATTTTCTTTAATTCCTTCAAACGCGGTTTTTATCTCTAGTGGCAGTGGTTCCTGCAATCCGCGATAAACCCACTGCATCAACGTCGTTAACAGCGCTATCGCTGATGCTTGCGTTATTGGTGCAAACTGAATCATACCTTCGCGCCCGAGCAAACAACTATGCGTTGCTTGATGGCTATTCAACAACAAGTGCTCGACCCACAATTGCACCGTATGCTCAGGTCGTGGGCGGTAGGCTTTGCGTTTATTATCAACAATCACCGATGGCGTTACTTGCAACCAAAGATGCTCGCCCGAACGATTTTTTTGCAGAGTGGGAAACGTCGCTTCCAGACTCAAATCATGATCAAATTGTTGGGTAATTTGTAGCGTGTCCACTGGCTCTGGATAGGCTATCAATAGTTCATTCGCCCGCTCCAATAAGCCTTGTGTATCAGCAAGTAAGTTTTCTCGCATTAACCTTCCCGAAGCGCCAATGGGCAGTTCTCCAGCACGTTGATAGCGCGCGAGCATGGCGATAATTGTGGCTTCAGCACTGCTCACATCGTGCTCATCACGTAACTGGCGTAATACTTGATGCAACGTTGGCTGTAGCAACTGCCAACGTTCTAAACCGGTCAAGGCAAAGCGTTCCTCGTCACGAAGCGTATGCGTTTGTTCTTGCAAATAGGTATTCAGGCGAACCTGCGTGAACAATTTGGCTGACTCTTTCAGGAAGTCGCTCACCTGTTTCACGGTCAGTGCACGCGGCGGCAACCATGCACTTAATTCGCCAACAGCGGGCGCTGCCGTTGGCTCACCATGATGCACCACATGCCACTCTTCAGCGAAACTAAATAAACCGTTTGATTGTGGTTGTGACGCTTGGAAATAGGCGCGATGAAATGGTTGCAATCGATGCTCAATAATCCACGGTGATTGATCGCGTCGCTTTCCATAAACTTGTTGAATATGTTCAAGCAATTGACTGACGAGAACTGACGGTGGCTTTTCGCTATTGTCACGAATATTGCGCCCTTGCCAGCTGATATAAAGCAACTGTTGCGCGGCTAAAATAGCTTCAAGGAATAAATAACGGTCATCTTCGCGACGCGATCGATCGCCTGGACGATAATCGTGCGCCATCAGGTCAAAATCGAACGGCTTTTGTGTGCGCGGATAATCGCCGTCATTCATGCCCAACAAACAAACATATTTAAATGGAATAGCGCGCATTGGCATTAACGTGGCGAAGTTCACTCGCCCCGCTAAAAAACGTTGATTCAAGCTTGGTTCATCAACCTGACTCAGCCAACTCTCAAGGACCACGGTGATACTAACAGGTATCTCCAGGGCGGCGCTTTGGGTAGCATCAAGCCATTGCTGCAACCGCTGCTGCAGTTTATTCAACAACACCACATCGGCGTCAGCTTCAGGCAAAAACAGACGCCCTAGCAAATCATTCAAATAACTCGCCCACTGTGCTGGGGTACGCGGCTGACTGGCTTGTTCAAAGTGTTCATTTATTACCATCAAAAATTGTTGTAATGCACCGACAATGTCAGCATCGAGCCCGCCGACGTCGACCAGCGGCTCAATATTTTGCCAACCTGGTGTAAACCCTTCAGTGGCTCCGACTGCATAGCCAAATAGCATGCGTTGCAAGCCAAACAACCAAGTATTTTGCCGCACAGGTGGCAACCCCAATTGCTGACGGTGTTGTTCATCGAGTGCCCAACGCACGCCTGATGCGTCAATCCAGCGTTGTAACGTCGCTAGTTGGTCTTCGCGTAATCCAAAACGTCGCTGAATTGCGCTGACTTGCAGTAAATCGAAGAGTTCACTGGCGCTGGCACGTTGCTGGCTTATGGTTAATACATATTCGAGCGCAATGAGCATCGGGTGCTGATGTCGCGCACCTTGATCGGCCAGACTATAGGGAATGTAGCGTGTATCGCTGCGCTCGTAACGACCAAATACCGCATCGATGTGCGGCGCGTACTGATCAATGTCTGGCACCATGACCATCACATCGCGAGGCTTGAGGTCTGGGTCAGCAGCAAATCGCGCTAACAGCTGATCATGCAAAATTTCGACCTCACGCTGCGGGCTGTGGGCACAATGAAATTGTATGGCGCCGTCATCTAAGCTCACGTTCTGCCATTGTGTCTGCGCTTCACTGGGTGAATTGAGGTGCAAGATATCGTAACGAATGGCATCTAAAATAGATGGCTGGTCAGGCACTGGTTGCTCAAATAAATCAAGTTTTAGCGCGGGAAACTCAGGGCGCAATTGATCGGTTTCATCAAAGGAATCTAATAAACGAATATAGTCACGCCCTTGCTTGCCCCACGACGCCAACAACGGGTGACTGTATGCGTGTAATTCATCGGGATTAATTGACTGCTGATGACGACGTTGCTGGCGCGCTTTGACTTCTTTATCGTAAATATCTTTGCCGTCAATAATATCAGCCCAGTAATACTGACATGGGTTGTGGACACAGAGAACCACTTGAGTGAAGCGACTCAATGCCTGTAAAACTTCAAGCGTTTGCTTCGGTAAACTTGAAATGCCAAATACGATAACTCGCGGCGGCAAGGTGTGTGGACGTTGCTGCGCACTACGTTGACGACAACTTTCAATAAATTGTTGATGCAAGTACGCGCGGTTGTTCCAGCGCGAATCACCGACATCAGCTAAGAGGTAACGCCACAGCTTGGGTTGCCAAGCTTGTTCATCAGTTGCCGCCATGGCGCCGCCGTTAGCCCAATCACTCAGCCAATCAGCACGATAGATTTGGTATTGGTCATATAAATCGGCGAGGCGTTCGCTGAGCTGAAAACACTTACGTTGGTCTTGATCATCAGCCATATAACGGCGTAGCGGGGCGAAGTCAGGTTCATCTAAATGCTCTGGAAGCAGGCGCAAAATTCGCCATGTTAGTCGGTCTTTATCAAATGGCGAGTGCCGTGGCAGATCGTGTCCCAAAATTGCCCGATAGGCTTGCCATTGAAAGCGAGCCGGCAACGTCACATCAACCATCGCGGCTATACCCAAGTCACGCGCTAAGTGTTGTTTGAGCCACTGTGCAATACCATTCGATTGCACCAAAATCGTTTCGTTGTCTAATGCTCCGATAGGATATTGTCGATTAATTGAAATCACCAGATCAGTTAAATCCTGTAACCGATGGCTATGGGCGACAATAAATCCTGGGGTAAGCTGACTCATGACTGTTCCTCTGCATGTGTAGTTGTCATCCTATCGAAATACCGCATCTGAAACCAGCCAAATCAAAAGTGATCTTCTGCTGTAATGTCGCTATATTTACAGCAATTCAAACCTGCGTATGGAGTCTTATCATGCAACGCGTTTATCTCTTCGTAATATCGCTTATATGTGTCCTGTTTTTATCCGCTTGTGACGAACAACAACCGGTAAATAAGATTCCTGTGGGCGTGGCTGATGTTCCCAATATTCATCACCCGAACGAGCAACACTTCACCTCCGGTAAACCTTCAAAAGATGATTTGGTGAAATTAAAAGAACAAGGTGTAACTGCTGTCATTAATCTGTTGACTGACGATGACATGAACAACGACGATCAAGAGGCGCGCTGGGCACAAGAGCTCGGCCTTGATTATTATCGCGTCCCGGTTGGTGGCCCTAGTGATCTCACTCGCGCTAGCGTCGCAGATTTTGATCGAGCCTTGGCCGCCACGGCAAACCAAACGACCCTCATCCACTGCGCCAGTAGCAACCGGGTTGGCGCCATGATGGCGTTACATGCAGCTTGGTACGACAACGCCTCGAACGAAGCAGCGTTGCAAACCGGTCGTGACTATGGGCTCAAGAGTCTCGAGACACCCGTACAAAAACTGCTTAACGAATAAAATTGTGGTAGAATGCGTGCGCAAATTTTGACCTCGGATTTACGATCCGAATCGCCAAAGAAGGAAATAACAGATGTATATTTGCGCCGCACTCTACAAGTTTGTGGAATTTAATGAATTTGAAGCTTTTCGTGAGCCACTTTATAACTGCATGATCAACAACGATGTGAAAGGCACGTTGTTGTTAGCTCGAGAGGGCATCAACGGTACCATTTGTGGCACCCGCAAAGGTATCGATAATGTGTTAGCGTTTATTCGCAGCCAAGAAGCATTTGCGGATACCGAGCACAAAGAGTCTCCGAGCGATAAACAAGCGTTTTATCGCACCAAAGTGAAACTCAAAAAAGAAATCGTCACCATGGGTATCGATTGGGTTGACCCGAAAAACGTTGTGGGCACCTATGTTGAGCCAAAAGATTGGAACGATTTGATTCGTGACCCAGAAGTTCTTCTGATTGATACGCGCAACGATTACGAGTATGCCGTGGGTACCTTTGAAGGTGCAATCAATCCCAAAACGGACTCTTTCCGCGAATTTCCACAGTACGTTAAAGACCATCTCGATCCGGAAAAACACAAAAAAGTCGCAATGTTCTGTACCGGTGGTATTCGCTGCGAAAAATCGACAGCTTATTTGAAATCCATTGGTTTCGACGAGGTATATCACCTCAAAGGTGGCATTCTGAAGTACTTAGAAGAAGTACCAGAAGAAGACACCAGTTGGAATGGTGATTGCTTTGTTTTTGATCAGCGCGTCACTGTGCGTCATGGCTTACAGCAAGGTGATTACGATCAATGTTACGCCTGCCGTATGCCGATCACTGATGAAGAAAAGCAGTCAGAACACTACGTGAAAGGTGTGAGCTGTCCACATTGTCATGACAAAACCACTCCGGAGCAAAAGGAGCGGTTTGCTGAGCGCGAAAAGCAAATTCAACTAGCGAAAAAACGTGGTGAGCAACACATCCGCGATGGCAAAGTCGATGAGCTCAATCGGGTTTAATTGTTGTTCGTTGTGGCTTGAAATAGTCTATACTCGTTCATAGATACAACTTATAAATTAAATTCAAACAAGGAGTTAATCATGCAACAGTTGAATGTAATTGGTATTGACCAACATCACGCGGAACAACTTGCCGAGCGTTTAAACCAACTTTTGGCGAACTATCAGGTGATGTACATGAATGTTCGTGGCTTTCATTGGAACATCAAAGGTCAGGAATTTTTCGAGCTGCACGTCAAGTTTGAAGAAACCTACAATGACTTGTTGCTGAAAGTTGATGAAATCGCTGAACGTATTCTGACACTAGGTCAGCGTCCGTTGCATGCTTACTCGACTTACATCAAGGCGAGTGAGATTCAAGAAGCGAAAGATATTCACGACGGTAAAGCTTGTGTACGCGAAATTCTCGACAGCTACCGTGTGATCATTCGCTTGCAGCGCGAAATTCTTGAGATTGCTGGTGAAGCCAGTGATGAAGGGACTGCGTCATTGATGAGCGATTACATTAAAGAGCAAGAGAAAACGTCGTGGATGTTAACCTCCTACTTAGGTTAATCCGCTCTAAATAAAACGGCCGCGCTTAATGCGCGGCTTTTTTATACCTTTCGCAAAGTTTATTATTTTTGCTATGCTGAATCAGTAGTACCTTAATCCATGAAAATAAAAAGGAAAAATTCGATGAACAAAGTCATTGGAATCGTTCTATTAGTGGTAGGTGTTATTTTGCTTTATTTTGGTTGGGAAGCGTATAACTCAGTTGCCTCTGAAGCGACTCAAGCGCTTACTGGCGAAACAACCGATGAAGCGATGTGGTATTTAATTGGCGGCGCGGTTGCCGTGATTGTCGGTTTGTATGGCGTCATTCGCGGCAAGTAAATCGCGGAAATTAACACGTCGTTAAGCCCAAAAATGAAGCGAGCCAAATTGGCTCGCTTTTTTAATTCTGTTGCACATTCGGCAAACTTAAAGCGCGCAATGCCGCAATAATGCCAAGCAAAACCAATAAGCTGATAACCGCCTCAACCCCTGCAAAGCTCTCAAGCACACCGAGTAAAATACCTAGCAATAGCACAATGCCAATCACCGTATTCGAAACGGCGGTAAATTGTGCGCGATTTTCTTGCGTCGCCATATCCACTAAATAGGTTTTACGGCCAACACGCGCACCGTGGTGCGCCACAGCGGCACTAAAAATGAGTAATCCAGCAAGCCACTGCTGCGCCAATAGCTCTGGCATCATCATATAAAGCGCTAGAGCCACCGCCATAACGAATGAGGCCATTGCTGCGGCAGCCGCCATAACATGATGACTGGCGCTATCAGACCATCGACCCCAAAACCGTCCCGCAAGCATTCCCGCTAACCCACTTGCTAACATCAGGCCACCCAGACTCGTTAAACTACCTTCGCCGCTACGTTGAATCATCACCACGATATATGGAATAGCAAAGGCTGACGCAACTAATAAAGCTCGGGTTAAAACAAATTGCCCAAAGTTTTTGTCTTGCCACAGCAAACGAATTGATTTCAGAGCTTCAACCAGCGCATTACCGCCGCCTTCAGTGGCGCCGGGTACTTCTGGAACACTGGCGTAAATAAGCGCTGCGGTAAACCATAGCAGTGCAGCAAAGCTCAATAACAGGATAAATAACCAAGCATCCCCTTCGCGTCCAATGTCGGTTACCTGCGGCGCGAAAATAATCACCAAAGCAGTGACCAACGAAAGCAATCCAGCCACTGAGGCAGCTAAGCCTGAGAGACGTCCACGCCGAGTTTTTGAAATGGTTTTACCTTGCACATCTTTAATAGCTACCGAACAGACGCCGCGCGACAAGCTAAACAAAGCCAACAAGATGACAATAGCCCAGCCTAATACGGTGCCTTCGGTCACAACAATTGCAACGACCATACCTATGAGCGTCGCAGCTTGACCAACGCTACCTACCACCCAGAACCATTTTCGAATCGGGGTTTGTCGCATTTGTTGCGCAATAAATAGTTGCGGTAGCAACGCCAAAGATTCCCGTAACGGCACTAACGCGCTAATGAATATGCTAGGTGCGCCCAGTGCTGTGAGCATCCAAGGCAAAACGAGGCGTGCGCTGACTAAGGAGTCGCCCAACTTCGTGAGTGTCAGTGACCATAAATGCGCCATAAACGCTTGCGGTTGATCGTTACAAGCACTCTCTGGGATATCTTTACAAACCCGAGCATCTTCATCCTCAGCTAACAATCCGTACATGCGGTCAGTAAGCTTAGACATAGACTCTCCTCGGGTGTGACACCGTTATAAATGATGATGTTGCAAATGATGATGTAATTCGTACCACAAGCGACTAATGGTTTGAGACAGTTCTAACCAATTGGCGAGATGCTGCATATCAATGCGTTCACCCGATGCACCTTCGTAAGCATTGATGAACGCGCGCTGTTCGCCGTGTTCTAATTGATTCACCTGAATACAATTGGCGAGATCAAAATAGCGTTCTCCAAGCCCAGAATATTCCCAATCAATCACTTGTGGCGGCTGGCTCAAGAATAGGTGATGAAAAGCGAGATCATTGTGACAGAACACTGGATTGTTGCCAAAGCTATCCAAGAGCTTGCGCTGTTGTTGCAATAACTTTTGAAACTGTCGAGCACGTTCCGGTTCATATTGTGCCAAATTGTCGCAATATCGTTGCACGCGGCAACGCAGCGACCACACTGGAACATCAACCGGTAAACGATGAATATGAGCACAAATTTCGCCTAAGCGTTGAATCTTCGTGCCCATCGATTTTTTGTCATGTGCTAAATCCGGCGTTTCTATAAACGCCTGTAGCATCAGCCCTTGTACCGGATCGTAATGCAAAACTTCTGGTGCTAGACCGTGATTGAATAGGATTTGCTGAACCGTCACTTCTTGATCGCGATCGAGACCGTAGGGGTGATCAAAGCGAAAGTGTTTGAGGACATAAACGCCGCTGGTTGCAGTAATTTTATACACATCGTTGGCGACTCCGCGTAACAACGGTTCGGTTTTCATCACGCCGTGTATTGGTAAATTTGTTAACCAGTGTTGTTGCATAATTCCTTTTGACTCCGACGCCAATTCCACATGGCATATAGTATCAGTACGATATAAATCGCAAAAAGCCCACTCGTTTTTTCAAAACCTTTGATGGCATATAAGTATATATACACACTATCAATCACCAACCAATATAACCAGTTAGAAAATAATTTCCGTGTGAGTAGCCATGTCGCAAACAAACTATACACCGTAGTAAAACTGTCTAACCACACTTGATCGGCGTTGGTATAGCGCCCCAACAACCAAGCACATGCGCTAGCTATCAGCGCCAGCAGAATAACAGCACGGGCATGCCACCACCACGAATACTCGGTGATGTCTTGCGCGGCAACCCGCGCCTGACCAAATCGCCATTGCCACCAGCCATACCCCGATAAAGCAACATAAATGGCTTGCAACCCTGCCTCCATGTACAGCTGCACTTGGAACATGAGCAAGGTATAAATTGCGCAACTTATAGCGCCTGCTAGCCAACACCAAACAGACTGGCGTGCTGCAAGCAATAAGTACAACAACGCAAAAGCAATGGCGATACTTTCCAATTTTCGCTCCCAATTACATTGCGTAGTTAAAAGTTATACCAACTCGACGTGGCTCACCCCACTGGACATAAGTTGTAGGCTGATATTCATCACGTGGGTCATTACCAAAATAGAATCCGCGTGTGGCGTAATCTTCATTCGTCAGGTTACGTCCCCAAAGCTTGATGTGCCAAGCATTCAATTGCCACTGCAAACTTGCATGTAATAGGCTAAAAGCATCGCTTTGGCTATTGTGCGAGTCAGAAAAGTAAAAACTATCTTTGCTGTCTATCTGCACGGTAGCGCTGATATCGTTATTGAACTGCCAATGAATACCGGTATTCACCTGATAGTTTGGTGCTTGAGCCTGATCGCGACCTTCCATATCAACGCCGTCTTCAGTCACAAAACCTTCAATTTTGGTATCTAATAAACCAACGTTGGTAAACCATGAAAGCTGTGGCGTCAGCTTCAAATTAAGCTCAGCTTCAAGCCCCTGAACTTTGCCTCCCGCCGCATTTTCAATGTAACCAATAAAGGTTTGGGCGCGATTAATCCAACTTTTCAGTTGCACATCGTCGCGATTTTGCGCAAACAGCGCGACATTTAATGACAGCGTATCATCGGCGTTAATGTACTTATAACCTGCTTCTAAGCTAGTCAGGTATTCCGGTGCAAAGCTCGAGCGCTGCAACAAAAACTCTTCGAGTTCCGGGTTATCTGTTGCTTTACCCAATGCTTCAGCGTTCACGCCGCCGGTTTTATAACCACGTGACCACGTGATATAGGCCATATGCCCTAGTGCTGGTTTATAGTTAAGACTAATTCGACCACCAACCATGGTGTCCTTGGGATTCACCGCCACAGCGTTGGAGTCTTGATAGGTGTTACGGTAACGCTCTAGGCGCAATCCGGTGATCAATTGCCACTGCTCAGAGAGGTTTTGCGTGACCTCTGCATAGAGTGCGTTACGTTTGCTCGCATAATCACTGACGAACATATCATCCATGTATGTATCCCAGTTCATAAATTCGCGTTTTAAGTTCTCAGTTCGATCGAGATAGTACCAGCCCACCACCCAATCGGTAGGTACGCCAAACATCGTTGCCGGCTGTGTACTGAGCCAACGAGCCTCAAAGGTTTGATCTTGGCGGTCGCGCCAATACGCGTCGGTCGATGAATATTCCCAACCTGGGGCGATACCGACATAACTCCAATCTTCATCGTAGCTATAGACCGTGTCGGCGCTCATGATGCTGTAACTGAGTACAGTTTCATGGGTATCCGCACCGGTATACGACAACGCCATGCGCGCCGCTTTCATGGTCGCATCGTCTTGACCTGGCTCATCCGAGAGCGTCTGACGGGTATTGTCGAGTGAAAACGCATCATAGCCATTATCTTGACGGTACAAATGCGCAGTTGAGCGCAATTGCCATGTATCGGCTAGCTCGGTCCACAAATTGAAACGAGCGATTCGCTCTGAACGTGATTGGGTGTCGTCACGCTGCAAATAAGTATTTTCGGTAAAGCCATCGTCAGCTTGCTGATACACACTCAGCCGAGCCCGTCCTAAAACGCCAAGTTCACCGCCAGCAGCAAAACCGCCTTCAACCGCACCATAGTTCGCTGCGCCGAGTTGCCAAAACCCATCAAACTGAGTGCCTGCTTGCGTGCTTTCGAGCACGAGCATACCGGCCATCCCATCCGCTCCGAAGCGCCCACTTTGTGGCCCACGATACACTTCCACTTGGCTGATATCGAATAACTGTGCAGCCTGACCTAAGCCGCTATAGTTGATGCCATCAATCAAGATGCCGACTGATGGATTAATCGGATCAACAAACTGACTACGTTCACCAATGCCGCGGATTTGTAAGAATCGCGCGCGTGAGCTGCCACTGGAAAAGTTAAGGTTTGGAATAATATTCAGCACCTCTTCCATGTGGGTGCCATGGCGTTGGCCAATCACATCAGAAGTAAGCACTGACACACTTGTTGGCGCTTCATTCACGTAAACAGATCGATATTGACCTTGAACCGCTATCCGTTCAATGGGGTCTTCGGAAGCAACGCTTGCAAGTAATAGTAAAGCAGGTGATAACATGGATTATTTCCTCAAAACTTAGTCAGAAACAATCCGGTCGGGCAGGTTTTATAATGGAGTAAATTGCTACCATCCCTACGCCAGTATTAACCGGATCAGGTGCAAAGGGTTTGCAAATTGCATCTCAGCCCAACCGATTATGCTGGCGGGCACCCCTTGGTAAATTGCGCGGCGAGTATAACAGACCTGGCTAGATAAACGCCAGTGCATCACCGTA
This sequence comes from Pseudidiomarina tainanensis, assembly GCF_004214835.1. GTDB lineage: Bacteria > Pseudomonadota > Gammaproteobacteria > Enterobacterales > Alteromonadaceae > Pseudidiomarina > Pseudidiomarina tainanensis. Next base: position 98,227 of record NZ_PIQJ01000002.1, read on the forward strand.
AAGTTGTGACAACGGTAAACCTTGCGCATGAAACGCATCGCGGATAACGCGTACCATCTCAAAGCGCCCCGCTACGTAAATATCCGCTTCGTTAAGATCAGTTTGATCAGCCATCACCGCGTGATGCACAAGCCCCTGAGCTCCGTGCCATGTATCCGGTGCGTGCTCAACGACGGGGCAATAATGCATATTTTCGTGCTGCTCAGCGAGCTCTTGTAGTCGCTTATCTAAATATAAATCTTCCGGCTTGCGACCCCCCCAGTACAAAGTTACTGGGCGTGACGACTGGCTCCGTAAATGAGCTTGCAAGATAGACCAGGTGTAAGAAAAGCCAGTACCGCCAGCAATAAGAATGAGAGGTCGCTCGCTATCCTGACGCAACCACGCTTCACCTAATGGAGCTTCAATCGTAATTGAACCGGTATCACGCATTTTTTGCAAAACTTCCATCGCATACGGGTTATCTGCGGTCGCCCCAACATGCAGTTCAAGCTCGGAGGTCTTCGATGGGCAGGAAGCAATCGAAAACGGTCGTTTGTCCCGCTCACCCATAACCACTTGAATATATTGCCCAGCTTGGAATTCAATCGGCTCTGGTAGTGCTAACACAATGCGATACACGTTGGGCGTCAAATTTTCTATGGTCGCAACACGACACACGAGTTGTTTCATAACAGCGTTGTTTCCTTAAAGAATATCGAGTTCGTCCCACAACGCATCAACACGTTGCTTCACTTCAGCATCCATGACAATAGGTACACCCCATTCACGGTCAGTCTCGCCAGGCCATTTATTGGTCGCATCCATGCCCATTTTCGAGCCAAGACCAGATACCGGCGACGCAAAATCGAGGTAGTCAATTGGTGTATTTTCTACCAGAACCGTATCGCGTGATGGGTCCATGCGCGTCGTCATTGCCCAAATCACATCTTTCCAGTCACGAGCATTCACATCATCGTCGCAAACAATCACAAACTTGGTGTACATAAACTGGCGCAAGAAGCTCCATACGCCCATCATCACGCGCTTCGCATGGCCGGCATATTGCTTCTTCATGGTCACCACCGCGACCCGATAGGAACAGCCCTCGGGTGGCAGGTAGAAATCAACAATTTCTGGAAATTGCTTTTGTAGTAGCGGCACAAACACTTCATTTAGGGCGACGCCAAGTACCGCCGGCTCATCCGGTGGCCGTCCGGTATACGTGCTATGGTAAATAGGCTTTTCGCGCATGGTCACGTGAGTCACCGTAAACACGGGGAACTCATCAACTTCGTTATAGTAACCCGTGTGGTCACCATAAGGCCCTTCCGGCGCCATTTCATTCGGCGCAATGTAACCTTCTAGAATAATTTCAGCATGCGCCGGCACTTGTAGGTCATTACTAATACATTTGGCCACTTCTGTTTTTCCATCGCGCAGCAGGCCAGCAAATGCATACTCCGATAAACTATCTGGCACTGGCGTTACCGCGCCAAGAATCGTTGCCGGGTCAGCACCTAAAGCAACCGCTACGGGGAAATTTTCGCCAGGATGTGCGCGTTTCCACTCTTGGAAATCTAGCGCACCACCGCGATGCGATAACCAGCGCATAATCACTTTATTCTTGCCGAGTAATTGTTGGCGATAAATGCCCAAGTTTTGGCGTTCTTTGTGTGGCCCACGAGTTACCGTGAGTCCCCAAGTGATGAGCGGTGCCACATCGCCTGGCCAACAGTGTTGAATGGGTAGCTTGGTTAAATCAACATCGTCGCCTTCAAGCACAACCGATTGGCAGGGAGCCTTTTTCAGTTGTTTGGGTGACATGCTGAGTACTTTTTTGTACATCGGCAACATGTTAATCGCATCACGAAAGCCCTTTGGTGGCTCTGGCTCTTTTAAGAACGCTAAGAGTTTGCCGACATCACGTAAAGCCTCGACCGATTCTTGCCCCATACCCAAAGCAACACGCTCTGGCGTACCAAATAAGTTGGCTAGTACCGGAATATCATGCCCTTTCACGTTTTCAAATAGCAGCGCAGGGCCACCTGCCTTCAACGTCCGGTCGGCAATCTCAGTCATTTCAAGATAGGGATCAATTTCATGCTGTATGCGCTTTAACTCACCGCGCTTCTCTAACAACGCCATGAAATCGCGTAGGTCTTGATATTTCACTCGGGCTCTCGCTGTGGTTTATGTTTTACCAATAAGTCAGGGCGCAGTATAAATGTTTTTGTTATAGTTTTCAGCGCTGACTCGACGAACTCATAGGGATATCGAAATGCTGGCTTTTTGGATCATTACCTGCGTGACTGGTTTGCTGGTGCTAACCAGTTTATTACCGCGGTTGAACAAAACAATTTGGTGGGTCCGGGTATGGGACTTCCCGCGTTTGCAGCAAACTGCTGTTGCGTTGTTCCTATTAATAGCCAGTGCTATTTTTCTTCCTGCTGATCAACTGAGCACCTGGCTATTGATCGCGGCGCAATTAGCTTGCGGGGCTTGGCAATTTTGGTGGATTTTCCCATATACGCCATTTGCCCAACGCACGGTGAAACGATACAAGCGAAAGCGTGACGAAGCCAACGTAGACGAACACATTCGATTGTTAACCGTGAATGTGCTTGAGCCCAATCGTCGAGCCGTTGAACTCACTCAAATCATTAATAACCATCGCCCCGACGTTATTGTTGCGGTTGAAACCGACGAATGGTGGGAACAGCAGTTTCGGGATATTGAAGACGACCTACCTCACGTTATACGCAAGCCACAGAATAATTTATACGGCATGATGGTGTATTCAAAATGGCCCATGAGTAACATTGAAGTCACCGACTTAGTTCAAGCAGGCGTGCCTTCAATGCATTTTGATTTGCAATTACCGACGCGGGTCATACGAATGCACTGCGTGCATCCTGCCCCGCCAAGCCCAACCGAAAATGAGAAATCTAAACAGCGCGATAACGAATTAATGCTCGTTGCTGGCCAAGCGAAACGCGAGAATGGTCCGGTGATTGTTACCGGTGACCTTAACGATGTCGCTTGGTCCAAATCAACGCGTGCATTTATCGAAGAAAGTCAGTTACTTGATCCGCGAATGGGACGAGGAATATACAACACGTTTCACGCCAAAATACCGATCATGCGCTGGCCGCTTGATCACGTATTTCACAGCAATCACTTCATGTTGGTTGAGCTCAAACGGTTACCACCGTTTGGCTCAGACCATTTTGCTTTACTGACTGAGTTAGCTTTAAAAAGCGAAAACTAGCTCTTCTGGCGTTTCATCGCTTCGAAGAACTCATCGTTGGTTTTCGTCATCTGCAATTTATCAATGAGGAATTCCATGGCTTCGGTTTCGCCCATTGGGTGAACGATTTTGCGAAGAATCCACATTTTCTGCAGTTCATCTTGCGAGGTGAGCAACTCTTCACGACGCGTACCTGAACGATTGAAATCAATGGCTGGGAAAACACGTTTTTCAGCAATCTTACGGTTGAGGTGCAGTTCCATATTACCTGTACCTTTAAACTCTTCGTAGATGACTTCGTCCATCTTCGAGCCGGTATCGATTAACGCTGTGGCGATGATAGTTAAGCTACCACCCTCTTCAACATTACGCGCAGCACCAAAGAAGCGCTTCGGTTTGTGTAACGCATTGGCATCCACACCACCCGTCAAAACTTTACCTGAGCTTGGAATCACCGTGTTGTAGGCGCGTGCTAAACGGGTAATTGAATCCAGCAAGATAACCACGTCTTTCTTGTGCTCAACAAGACGTTTCGCCTTCTCAATAACCATCTCAGCAACTTGCACGTGACGGCTTGCAGGTTCATCGAAGGTTGATGCAACAACTTCGCCTTTCACCAAACGATGCATTTCGGTCACTTCTTCCGGACGCTCGTCAATAAGAAGTACCATCAATACGCACTCAGGATGGTTGGCGGCAATTGACTGGGCAATATTCTGGAGCAATAAGGTTTTACCCGCTTTCGGTGGCGCGACAATCAAGCCACGCTGACCTTTACCAATTGGCGATGCTAAATCGAGAACTCGCGCAGTAATGTCTTCGGTTGAACCGTTACCACGCTCCATACGCATACGTTCGTCAGCATGCAGTGGCGTTAAGTTTTCGAATAAAATTTTGTTGCGGGAATTTTCTGGTTTGTCGAAGTTAACTTCGCGGATTTTCAGGAGGGCAAAATAGCGTTCGCCTTCTTTCGGCGGTCGAATCTTTCCTGATACGGTATCGCCGGTACGCAAGTTGAAGCGTCGAATTTGGCTTGGTGAGACGTAAATATCGTCTGGGCCGGCCAAGTAAGACGAGTCTGCAGACCGCAAAAAGCCAAAGCCATCTTGCAAAATCTCGAGCACACCGTCGCCGTAAATATCTTCACCGCTTTTCGCATGTGCTTTCAAAATGGCGAAAATAATATCTTGTTTGCGCATGCGCGCCATGGACTCAAGGCCCATTGTGTCTGCGAGCTGAACAAGCTCGTTCACAGGTTTATTTTTTAATTCTGTTAGATTCATAGGGGGGTTATGACTTTTTTGGCCAATGGAAATAGTTACACGTTTATTCAGTTAAACCAGTTTATTAAATCAGTTCGGGATTTGACTGCTCGGTTGCCGGAAGGCTGGCATCCTGAAGAATTGTTATGCCAGAAAAGTAACACTTAAATGAAAAAACGTCCAGTTTTTCAGCTCATTTTGTGCAAAAGCTCGGCAAAGGTTGCTGAAGATCAGTTTCAACAACCCGCCGAATCTGTCTAGCAATTACAGGTTTTGTTCAATGAACTCAGCCAGTTGCGCTTTAGACAACGCACCTACTTTAGTACCTGCGACTTCACCGTTTTTGAACAACAACAAAGTAGGAATACCACGGATGTTGTACTTCGGTGGGGTTTGATTGTTGTGGTCAACGTTCAGTTTACCGACAGTGATGCGGTCGCCGTATTCGTTGGCAATATCGTCCAAGATTGGTGCGATCATTTTGCATGGACCACACCACTCGGCCCAAAAATCTACTAATACTGGCTTGTCAGAATTAAGAACATCGCTCTCAAAACTTTCATCACTTAGCTGAACAATTTTGTCACTCATGATAATCTCCGCTGCTGAATTCGCGTGAAATAATAAAACACTATTATTTCTGTTTTTGAATGTTAGCGCAAACTGATATGCTTACGCCATGAGTAAAACACACTTAACAGAGACACGCTTCGCCGATCTCGACCTGCATCCGCAGGTATTGTCCGCACTGGAAAGTGCAGGATTTGAATATTGTACACCGATACAAGCATTGAGCTTACCGATTGCGTTAATCGGAAAAGACGTTGCAGGCCAGGCCCAAACAGGCACTGGTAAAACGATGGCGTTTTTAATTGCAACGTTTACCACGTTGCTTAATAACCCTCGTGACGGTGAGAAACGCTATCCGCGTGCCATTATTATGGCGCCAACGCGTGAGCTTGCCATTCAGATTGCCAATGACGCCGAACAACTTGCGAAGCATTGTGATATGCGCCTTGGTATTGTGTATGGGGGCGAGGGTTACGATTCTCAACGGCAACAGCTCGAAGAAGGCGTTGATATCCTCATTGGTACGACAGGTCGCTTGATTGATTATTACAAGCAAGGCATTTATCAACTCGATAAAATCCAAACCGTGGTGCTTGATGAAGCCGATCGCATGTTCGATTTAGGCTTCATTAAAGATATTCGCTACATGTTCAACAAAATGCCAGCACCGGGCCAACGCCAAAGTTTACTGTTCTCTGCTACCTTGTCGCAGCGCGTACAGGAACTTGCCTATGAACACATGGACTCACCAACCAAAGTTGAAGTTGAGCCATTGCGTAAAACCGGTGAGCGTATTAGCGAAGAGCTGTTTTATCCGTCCAAGCAAGACAAAATCAAGCTATTGCTGACTCTTATCGAAGAAGATTGGCCAGATAAAGCGATTATTTTCGCCAACACCAAGCATACCTGCGAGAAAGTTTTCAATTGGCTTGAAGCTGATGGCCATCGCGTTGGTTTGTTAACCGGTGACGTGCCACAGCGCAAACGCCTCAAAATTCTCGAGCAGTTTACCGATGGTGAACTCGACTTTTTGGTCGCTACCGATGTTGCTGCGCGTGGCCTTCACATACCTGAAGTCAGTCATGTTTATAACTACGACTTACCCGATGATTTTGAAGATTATGTCCACCGTATTGGCCGCACTGGCCGTGCCGGTGCCAGCGGCAAAGCGGTTAACCTAGCCTGCGAAGAATATGTTTATAATCTGCCAGCCATTGAGGAATATATTGGTCACAGTATTCCGGTGACAAAATATGACCCAACGGCATTATTAACTGATTTGAAAACACCGCGCTCGAATCAGCGTCGCCCTCGCGGAGGTCGCCGTAGTGGCGGCAACCAACAGCGACGAAGTGGCGGTCGTAAACCGACTCGGTAACACAGCATGACGCAGGACGCACGCTTCGCCGCCATAGATTTAGGCTCCAATAGTTTTCATTTAATTATTGCCACGGTGAAGCGTAACGGCCACTACCGCATTTTAGGTCGCTATCGGCAAAAAGTTCGTCTAGCCGATGGATTTAATGAGCAGCTTGTTGTCAGTGATGCCGCAATTACTCGCGGCGTCGATTGCCTACTCGGCTTTGCCAATCTCCTTAAAGATATTCCCACCGAACGCATTCGTTGCGTCGCAACGGCCACGTTAAGAAAAGCCAGCAACAGTGATGCGATGCTTACACAATTCAAGCAAGCATTAGGGCACGCAATTGAAGTGATTAGTGGCGAGGCTGAAGCAAGACTTATTTATCAAGGTGCTACGCAGCATTTGCTCCACTCTCAAAAAGCTGTTTTAGTTTTAGATATTGGAGGAGCAAGTACTGAGGTTATCGTTGGCGAAGGCGTTGCGCCGAAACACTTGGTGAGTCTCGATATGGGTTGCGTGACCTGGCAAAATCAATATTTCCCCGAGCAAGTGATTACCGATAACGCATGTCAACGCGCAATTGCAGCAGCCTGCGCGCTCATTGAACCGCACGCGGCACGTTTTAAGCAAAGTGGTTGGCAGCATGTCAGTGGTGCTTCGGGAACGTTTCGTGCGCTATACGACATGAACGAACGCGGTGAACAGTTGCCCATGTGTCAACAATGGTTGCGTGAAGTTCTGACCAAGGCGTGCGCTATCGGTCACGTCAGCGGATTAGGTAAATTAGGTATTCGCCGCGATCGCCAAGCTGTATTCGTTGGCGGACTGTGTATCTTGATTGCATTAGTGGAGCAGTTAGATATTCAGCGTGTTGAAATTGCCGAGGGCGCGCTACGAGAGGGCCTGCTAATCGACATGCTGACCCACTCGATGCCGCAATAAATTATTTCTGCTGTAATTGCTGTGCTGCGTACTTGGCAAAATACGTCAAGATACCGTCGGCACCGGCACGCTTAAAGCCTAATAGCGACTCCATAATTACCGCTTCGCTCAGCCACCCATTCGCAATAGCAGCCTGCATCATGGCGTATTCACCGCTAACTTGATAAGCAAACGTCGGTACCTTGAAGGTATCTTTTACACGGCGCACGATATCAATATACGGCATGCCTGGCTTTACCATAACCATGTCAGCACCCTCGTCAATATCCAACGCAACTTCATGTAGGGCTTCATCTGAATTAGCAGGGTCCATCTGATAGGTTTTCTTATCACCACCTTTCAAGTTACCCGCTGAGCCGACTGCATCGCGAAATGGCCCGTAAAACGCCGATGCATACTTGGCCGAGTACGCCATAATCTGCACGTTGATAAAGCCATGCTCTTCGAGTGCTTCACGAATGGCGCCAATACGCCCATCCATCATATCTGACGGAGCCACCACATCGGCGCCTGCGCGTGCATGCGATAACGCCTGGCGTACCAGTGCCTCAGTGGTGATATCGTTTTGCACGTAGCCTTGCTCGTCAATAATGCCGTCTTGACCATGCGTGGTGAACGGGTCGAGAGCCACGTCGGTAATTACACCAAGTTCAGGAACTGTCGCTTTAATCGCTCGCACAGCACGTTGCGCTAAACCATTATCATCCCAAGCAGCTTCAGCTGTAAGTGATTTATCTTCAACTGGAGTTACCGGGAACAAAGCCACGGCCGGAATACCTAGCGCTGCAATTTCCTGACACTCCGCAACTAGCAAATCAATCGACAAACGCTCGACCCCTGGCATGGATGCAACTTTTTCGCGCTGTTGTTCACCGGGCAATACAAATACCGGATAAATGAAATCAGCTGGGCTGAGTTGGTTTTCGGCAACCATACGCCGGCTGAAGTCATGGCGACGTAAACGACGCATACGCCGGAATGGAAATTGACTGACATGCTGCATAAATTGTCCTTCGCTTATTCAGTTGAGGTTGACTCGGAGCGCTCTCTTTCCACAATGACACGAATTTGATCGCGGCCCGCGGCTTTGGCGCGATATAGCGCGTCATCTGCCGCTGCAAGTAATTGTGTGGGCTGATCATAGACCCCCGCCGCAGCAACCGCAACACCAATACTGACGGTAATATGCATTGGACCATGATCCGTATCAAATGGGTGTTCCCGTACAAGTGTGGCAAGCTTCACGGCGAGTTCTCGCGCACCTACTTCATCTGTATCTGGCAGTAATAAAGTAAACTCTTCACCACCATAACGATACAAGGTATCACTTGCACGACGTAAGTTACGCTTCAGCAAATGCGCCAAATCAATCAATATTTGGTCGCCGAGTAAATGCCCGTACCTATCATTTAGCGCTTTAAAATGGTCTATATCGAGCATAATCACGGTTAAACTGGTGCCGTTGCGGCGACACCGACGAAATTCACGCTTGAATTCCTGATTTAAGAACCGGCGGTTATAAAGACCTGTTAAGCCATCCTCATTGCTGCGCTGTTCAAGTTCTTGGTTCGCCTTTTGCAAGCGCATCATCACCCGTTCCAACTCTTCAGTACGTTGCGATACCATGTCTTCCAGCTGATGGTTCATTTGTTCTTTGAGCACCAATTGTTCTTTACGGCCATCGTTAAAACGTATTGCCAACGCCCACGACAACAACAGCACTTCGAATGCCGAAGCTCCCATAATTGCGTAGCGTTGAACGAACACTGATTCAAATAGGCCTAAATAACCCAGGGCATTGACACACAGCGCCGCTAACAACGCGCTTAATGCCAACGTATAAATACGTGCATAAATAAGCCCACGACGCCACAGGACAATCCCACTGGCGAGCAGGAAACTACAACTGACAACCGCCAATATCAGTACAAATGGAATAAGTACCGCGTACGGCAAAAAGATACTCAACACAAATGTGGTCGCAAACACCATCATGAAGCGTTGTAACCATCGATGAATGGTGGCGCTGTGAACTTTGGTTTGGAGCACGCCCATAGTCACCAAGGTGGCGAACATAATCATAATACTGCCGATCATGGTCACAATGCGGTCTTGTAACCAAATCCAATTCGGCCACAAATATTGGTAGCCAACACCGTCGAGGCCAGCCATCAATAAGCCAATAGACAGCGTGTAAGCGGAGTAATTTAAAAAGTTTGTGTCACGCGTAACCAAGAAGGTAAACAAGTTATATATCGCCATACACAGCAATAGACCAAAATAAAGCCCCGTGGCCGCCACTTGATATTGATGGGATTCCATAAAATCTAACGGCGCCCAAATCTCTAACGGAAATCGCAGTGAACTCTCGGTTCTCACTCGAATATAAACATCGTGAGCAGCATGCGTAGGTAAAGGGACAACAAAGTTTTTATTATCGACGGGTCGCTCATTAAATGGCAATTGGTCGCCCATATGGAGCTGCTTGAAAACTTTACCCGATTGCACGAAATAAACATCGATGCTATCGAGTAACGGATACCCCATATACAGCATTCGATCAGCTTCATGTTCGCCGACACGTATCCGGAACCAATAGGCGTTCGGCGTGTAACCAAATGACACCGCTTCGCCTTCTGGTATGGTTTGCCAGTTTTGCACAGGCGAATCTATCAGTTGCTGGAGTGACGTATTTTCACTCTCTTGCTGATAATAAATAAGTGGTTTTGTCGGCTCTGCTCGAGCCTCGGACAGCGCGCCCCCAAAACACAACACCACCAGTAGAATCATCCACTGCTGGAAAGTTTTGTATGTCATAGCTTCCCTATTTTGTAAAAAAACGAAGGCTGTTTTGCCATGTCTGGGCAGCTATTTCTCTGACTTCCTGGTGTCGCAGCTGCGCCAAAAATTGACCGATTTCCGGTAAATAACATGGTTCATTTTGTGCAGGACGAGGGCGTATCGTTCGCGGTAGCAAGAATGGTGCGTCGGTTTCCAAAAGCAGACGATCTGCTGGAATATCTAACACAGCTTGCTGAAGTTCGAGCCCTCGACGTTCATCACACAGCCAACCTGTTATGCCTATATAACAACCAAGTTCGAGGTAACGTGCAAGTTCTTTTTTACCACCAGTAAAACAATGGGCTAGCATACGCGGAATTTTTGCTTGATAACGTGCTAATAAATCACATTGTTGTTGCTGTGCATCGCGCTCATGCAGATAAACGGGGAGCTGTAGTTCCGCTGCGAGTGCCAGCTGGGCTTCAAAAACTTCAAGCTGTATTGCTTGCGGTGAATAATTCCGATTGAAATCGAGTCCGCACTCACCGATGGCCACAACATTTTCATGATTGGCGAGTTCCCGAAGTTGATTGATGAAGTTGGGTTCAGCGGCCGCGGCATCATGCGGGTGAACCCCTACGGTAGCTAGTAATTGCTTCGGATAGCGGTCGCACAAGGCAATTGCGTCAGCACTTTCAGAAACATTGGTACCAATCACTAATAGTTTTTCGACACCAGCGGCGGCGGCGCGCTCGAGCACCGCCTCAACATCCCGATAAAGCTTACCGTTCGTTAAATTAACGCCGCTATCAAACCAGCGCATTACTTAATGCGTTTGACGCGCGTACGACGCGGGCTATCTTCCCGGCCAAGGAAGAAGTAGCTACCAAACAAGCCGCGCTCAAGGTAGTACGGCTCGCCTTCTTTGATCGTAAAACGTTCAGCGCTAATTTGTTCCCAAACTTGACCATCGGTAGTTTCAATCGTCAGTACGCCGACTCTATTTTTTGAATAACTAGCGATACGGATATCCATACGTTCTGGTTTGGCGTTTTCCGCATCTTCGTCTGGCAAATGTTCAAAACCAAAACGCTCGCGTTTACTTTCCGCTGTTTCAGTCTGTTGCGCACGACCTTGATTATTCGCGCGTTGTTGCGCACGTTCAGATGCTGGCGTTCCTGCTACTGGGCTATTGGTGCTTGCAGCTGGTGCTGTAGCATTTCCAGCAGCCACATCATCGAAGCAAACAAGTCGCTTCAGTGGGTTTTTGATAGTTGTACATTGCGCTAACTGCTGTTCGAGTGACTGCGCTTGAGCCGGGCTTGAAATGGCCCAGACTACCGACATGGCAGCAATTGAAAGAACCACAAACTGCTTGGTCATAATTTATTCCTGATGTTGTTCGGTTTTTGAATCGTTTGAATATAGACCCGCGATCACTAAACCTAGTTCAAACAATAACCACATGGGTATAGCTAATAAGGTTTGTGAAATAACGTCGGGCGGCGTGAGTAACATACCCACCACGAAAGCACCGACAATAATATACGGGCGCTTTTTACGCAATGCAGCGACATTAGTTACCCCAGTCCAACATAGCAAAATAATGGCAACTGGCGTTTCGAAGGCAATGCCAAACGCCATAAAAATAGTCAGCACAAAATCAAGATAGCTGGCAATGTCGGTAGCAACGGTCACTCCTTCAGGAGCCGCTGAAGCAAAGAAGCTCAAGGCTAGTGGGAGTACGACAAAATAAGCAAAAGCAGCACCGGCATAAAACAGTAATGTGCTACTGGCGAGCAACGGTACCACCAAACGTTTTTCTTTACGGTACAGCCCTGGCGCAATAAATGCCCAGAGCTGCCACAATAAATAAGGCACCGCGATTGCAATCGAGACCACAAACGCCAACTTAAATGGGGTAAAGAATGGCGTCGCTACATCGGTCGCGATCATACTTGCGCCTTGCGGTAAGCTCGCCAACATCGGCGCGGCGAGCAAACGATAGAGCTCTTCGGCAAAGATAGCCGCCACCACAAACACCAAACCCACAGCAATCACGCTGCGTAAAAGGCGATTTCGAAGTTCCAGCAGGTGATCAATTAATGGCGATTGGCTACTCATGCTTGCTGCTATCATCGCTTTTGGGTGTTGCTGAGCTTTCTTGTTTCGGTGCATAAGGGCGTTGAACTTGCTGGGCAGCTGCTTTCAGCTCAGCAACTGAACGCTGTAGTTCTGGGGGTAATTTATCCATATCGAGTTGTTCGGCTTTCTGTAAGTGCTCGTGTAGCTCTTTAATCCGAAGTTCGTGCTTGAGTTCATTTTGCACGTTACTCGAGAACTCTCGAACACGACTTACCGTGCGTTGCAAACCACGCAGCGCACCCGGCAATCGTTCTGGGCCCAATACGATCAAGCCCAGAATGGCAATCACGATGAGTTCCCAAAAGCCGATATCAAACATCTGGATTACTTATCTTTGTCTTGATCAGCAGCTTGCTGTTTTTGATCCAGTTGCTTACTTTCAGCTTGGTCTGCTGAAGAATCATCGCTCACTGATTTTTTAAAGCCTTTTACTGCTGAGCCTAGATCAGAACCAATGTTACGTAATCGTTTTGTGCCAAATAACAACACCACAATCACCAAAATAATCAGCAATTGCCAAAGACTTACTCCACCCATGTCATGCCTCGTTTGTTATGAACTTTTTCGACGCCACAGCGCAATGCTGCTCAGTACCGCAGCGACTGCAGTCGATGCCACCAACCACAGTGGCTGTTCCGTTACATATAAAATTGTTGTACTCATGATTAAGCCAGAACTGAGCGCCGCCCATCCAATTTTCTGACTCTGTAATTGTTGCGCCTCACGCATTTGCGCCAAAATTTGCTGTTGCGCAAGAGCCTGTGGCCGTTGACTCTTCAGATAATCATAAAGCAAGGTCGGCATTTCTGGCAGTTTTTCTGCCCAAAATGGTGCGTTTTCTTGTATAGAACGCACGACCGCACGCCAACCCAACTGCTCTTTCATCCATTTTTCTAAAAATGGTTTTGCGGTTTGCCATAAATCTAACTGCGGATATAGCGTACGTCCCAAGCCTTCCACGTATAACAGTGTTTTTTGCAATAACACCAATTGTGGCTGTACTTCCATTTCGAAGCGACGCGCAGTGTTAAACAGATTAACCAATACGTGGCCAAAGGAAATTTCTGCCAGTGGCTTATTAAAAATTGGTTCGCAAACGGTACGAATTGCTGACTCGAATTCTTCAACGTTGATATGCGCCGGCACCCAACCTGAATCCACATGCAGTTCCGCTACTTTGCGATAGTCTCGGTTAAAGAATGCAAGAAAGTTTTCGGCCAAATAACGTTTATCTTCGCGATTAAGTGTCCCGACTATCCCAAAATCGATACCTAAATAGCTTGGGTTATCCGGGTTTTCGCGTGAAACAAAAATGTTGCCAGGGTGCATATCTGCGTGAAAGAAGCTATCGCGGAACACTTGCGTGAAAAACACTTCAACGCCGCGTTCAGCAAGAATCTTCATATTCACGCCCATCGCCATTAAGGTATCCACATCACTCACCGGGATCCCATCAATACGCTCCATCACCATCACATTGTGACGACTAAAATCGCTGTATACAGTGGGGATATAGAGTAACGGTGAGTTTTCGAAATTACGCTTTAATTGGATGGCATTACCCGCTTCGCGCAGCAAGTCGAGTTCATCCAACAAAGTTTTCCGATACTCTTTCACCACTTCTTTCGGCTTCAAGCGACGACCATCAGGTAAGTGCCGCGCTAGCACACCCGCTAAGGTTTCCATTAAGCGTAAGTCCGCATCAATATCGGCGCGAATATCTGGGCGAATGACCTTAATGACCACGTCTGCACCAGCATCATCGCCTTGTTTCAAGCGCGCGGTATGCACTTGGGCGATGGACGCAGAGGCCAGTGGTTGCACAGAAAAATCGTCGAATGCTTCATCGATATGCGCTAGGCCCAGTGCCTTCTCAATCAATTGTTGCGCTTGCTCGCCTGGAAATGCACGTACTTTGTCTTGTAACTTAGCCAGTTCAAGGGCAATGTCCGGTGGCAATAAATCGCGTCGAGTCGACAACATTTGGCCAAACTTCACCCATACCGGACCCAATGACTCAAGAGCCAAGCGCAAACGCTCGCCGGCTGGTTTTTGTTTATGCTTGTTGGGCATCCAAAACAGCGCATAACGGCCAATACGTAAGCTCCATGGTAACCAACGCGCTGGAATAATCTCATCCAAACCATAGGTGAGGAAGGTCTTGGTAATTTTGTAGGCTCTGCTAATGCGCTGACTCACTCTTGCTTACCTTTTATCGCGTGCTGAAAAGTTTGCTCGAAGGTCTCGTTCAATCCGATCAACTTGTGCCCGAACTTGCTGAATTTGTTGCTTAAACTGGTCAAATTCAGTGGTGCTGACAAGGAGTTGCTTTTCTTCCACAAGTACATCGCGCACCCATGCTTGCTGATCAGCTAAAGCCTGCTGCAACCAATGCTTACTGCGCATGAACGCTTGGCTCATAAAATGCGCTGGCACGTCGCCCAAGCGCTGTGCTAATTGCTCCTGCCAATCGATATCGAGCTCAGCAAACAGCTTGCTAAATTGCTGCGCTAACATTGGGTCACCTTCAATGTCCAGTGCGCCAGCTTTAATTAGACGTGTCATGTTGGCCGTGTCCCGAAGTTCTGGAAGCACCGCGAGGCGCGTCATAATATGACAATCCACCGTATCAGTGTCCACCCAGCTCAAAAGAATACCGTCGCCGACTGCGGTCACGGTAAGCGGCTTACCCAGCTCCGACAGCGTGACGCGCACGCGCTTGTCGCTAAGTTGCTGCAAACGCGCTGGCGATTGCGCATCTAAGCTTAATAAATGATTGGCCAGTGCCTCTGCAGCACCAGTAGGAAGAACCGTCCACAACATCAGAATTTAAACCCACGGTGCAATGCCACAATGCCACCGGTCAGATTGTCATAAGTCACTTGGTCGTAGCCGGCTTTTATCATCATTCCTTTCAAAGTCTCTTGATCGGGATGCATCCGAATTGATTCGGCGAGATACTGATAGCTATCGGCATCGCCAGCCACCATTTGCCCCATTTTTGGCAACACATTGAATGAGTAAAAATCATACGCTTGATTCAGTAACGGTTGAACCGGCTTTGAAAATTCCAAAACTAATAGTCGACCACCTGGCTTTAATACGCGGAACATTGACTCTAACGCTTTCTGTTTATCGGTCACATTACGCAAACCAAAAGCAATGGTAATGATGTCAAAACTATCATCAGCAAAGGGCAATTCTTCGGCGTTCGCTTGTACGTAGCGAACGTTGCCGACAATACCGCGATTGCGCAGTTTATCGCGACCAACTTCTAGCATCGCGTCATTAATATCGGCTAAGACAACTTCGCCAGTTGGCCCCACACGACGCGAAAACTGTGCAGTTAAGTCGCCCGTTCCGCCAGCAATGTCTAACACCTTCATGCCCGTGCGAACACCACTGCAATCAATGGTATAGCGCTTCCACAAACGGTGAATACCGAATGACATGAGATCGTTCATCACATCATACTTCTGCGCAACCGAGTTAAACACGTTGGCAACGAGGTTTTGCTTCTCTGTTTTCGCGACTTGCTTATAACCAAAGTCGATAGTTTCTTGATTCGATTCTTTCATGTTTAAACCTTTTTCAGCGTCTGCCGCTAGTGTACTACGAAATCAGGCTTGGGCGTAGTGATCGCGACGTGGTAACCAGCGTTGGATCAATGCATCGGCGGTTTGCGGATAACGCTCCCAAATCGTGTGCGCGAGCTGCTGCACCTGATCGACTAAATGACTATGTTTGACTAAATCCGCCACTTTCATTTCGGTTAAACCGGTTTGTTTTTGCCCTAATAATTCACCGGGCCCGCGTAATTCCAAATCGCGCTGTGCAATCACGAAACCATCGCTGCTGTCACGCAGAACCGCTAATCGCTGAGTTGCGGTTTTCGACAGTGGTGCATGATACAGTAACACACAGTGACTCGCCGCCGCGCCACGTCCGACGCGCCCCCGCAATTGATGCAGTTGTGCCAAACCGAGACGCTCTGGATTCTCGATAATCATCAAACTAGCATTCGGTACATCAACACCCACTTCAATCACCGTGGTCGCAACCAATAAATCCAATTCATGCGCTTTAAAGGCAGCCATGACTGCTTCTTTTTCTTGGCTCTTTAAGCGCCCATGCACCAAACCAATACGCAAATTCGGTAAAGCCTCTTGCAACTGCGTCGCGGTGTCTTCTGCCGCTTGGCACTGCAAAGCCTCTGACTCTTCAATCAGCGTGCATACCCAATACGCTTGTCGCCCTTGTTCGGTGCACACCTGATGAACGCGCTCAATTACTTGATCGCGCCGCGTATCCGGAATCGCTACTGTGGTTACCGGTGTGCGCCCAGGCGGCAGCTCGTCAATAATCGACGTCGCCAAGTCCGCATAAGCCGTCATCGCTAAGGTGCGTGGTATTGGCGTCGCGGTCATAATCAATTGATGCGGTTGGTAACCTTGCACCACCCCCTTTTGCCGTAATTCTAAACGTTGGTGCACACCAAAACGGTGCTGCTCGTCAATAATGACCAAGGCGAGGTTGTGATAATTCACATCAGCTTGGAACAGCGCATGGGTGCCGACAATAAACTGCACTTCACCACTGGCAATCACAGCGAGATTTTCTTGGCGCTCTTTGGTTTTTTGCTTGCCTGCTAGCCAACCGACACGGATACCTAACGGTTCCAGCCACTGCCGAAAGGTTAGTGCATGCTGTTCCGCAAGAATTTCAGTCGGCGCCATTAACGCAACTTGATAGCCCTGTCCGATCGCCGTCAATGCCGCGAGCGCTGCGACTAACGTTTTCCCCGAGCCAACATCACCTTGCACCAAGCGCATCATGGGGAAATCCAAGGCCAGATCGTGCTGAATTTCTTGCACCACACGTTGTTGCGCAGCAGTAGGTTGAAACGGCAATTGCGCTAAAAACTCCTGCTGTAAAGCTTGATTTACTTGCAACGCTCGCGCTTGGTGCGCTTGTTTTACTGCTCGCAACTTCAACAAGCTCAGCTGATGAGCGAGGAGTTCTTCTGCTGCTAAACGGGTCTGCGCGGGGTGTGTACCTTCGGTTAACTGTTGCAAACTGACATCAAGTGGCGGCCGATGCAACGTGCGTAATGCTTGCGCCAAACTGATGCCTCCCGGACGCAACTGCTCAGGTAATAGTTCTGGTAGCGCCTGTTCATTAAGATAAGTAAGCGCTTGCTCGCTTAGCTTTCTCAGCGTGGCTTGCTGAACCCCTTCAGTGGCAGGGTAAACTGGCGTCAAGGCTTCTTCACCTAATTCCGGCGCAGCGCCTTCGATGATCTTATATTCTGGGTGAATCATATCGGGGCCGTTAATACCGCGACGCGCTTCACCAAAGAGTTGTAGCCGCGTACCTTGCGCGAATTGTTTGAGTTGCGCCGCTGAAAACTGAAAAAATACAAGATTCAGCACACCGCTCGCATCACGAACTTTCACTTTGAGCATGCGCCGACGGCCATAAGCCACCTCAGCTTTAACCACTTCCGCGATCACCGTTGCGCTCGTACCAGCTTGTAATGCGGCAATAGGATAAATGCGTGAGCGATCTTCATAGCGTAGCGGTAAATGTAATAGAACGTCCTGCACGTTTACCAAGCCAAGCTTTTCCAGCTTCGCTTGCAGCTTTGGCCCCACGCCTTTTAGCGCGCTTAATGGGATACGGTGCAGGCCATCTGAAGTCATCGCTTGGCGCTCCGAATTTGTTGCCACCATAATTCATCAGCAGCAATTTGTCCGTATTCATCCAGTTGTGGGTAAGGAATACCATTCAGGCGACATAAACGTGCAAATATTGGATGCCCGCCTTCAAACAGCACACGTTGGCGCTCTGCTTCGGGCAAGGTCGGCCGCTGGTAACACCCAGCCGCTTCGCGTTGTCGTTGTGCCTCATACATAATCACTGCTGCAGCGACCGAGACATTCAATGACTCAGCCATACCCACCATTGGAATAATAATTTGATGATCGGCGGCGGTAATTGCTTCTGGTGTGACGCCGCGACGCTCTTGGCCTAGAATAATTGCGGTTGGCTTGGTGTAATCAATGGTACGGAAATCAACGGCTTGGTCGGATAGATTGGTTACGAGGATTTGTTTGCCTTCAGCTCGCAATTGGTCAATAGCCGGTTGCAGGCCATCGTGATGATTAACCTTCACCCATTTTTCGCTGCCAACGGCTGCGCCGCGGGTCATGCGAAAATGACGCTCGTACCAAATAGCATGAACTTCGTGCACCCCAACCGCATCGGCGGTGCGCACTAAAGCAGCTAAATTGTGATTTTTATGGACACTCTCCAAACACAACGTAAGATCAGGTTGACGCTGGTCTAACAGTTGCGAAATACGTGCGAAGCGCTCCGGCGACATGATGATTTCCAACTATTTTTTATTTAAAACTGAGGCAAGTATAACGGCATGCGAGAGTTATCCATAGTATTTCGCCATCCTGATTTTTATGTGCTGGACAAGCCTTCCGGCGCGCCAATGCATGCCAACGATAATGAACCTAGCGTGGTACATCAACTCAGTGAGCAGCTTGGCGAAACGTTATGGCCCGTGCACCGTTTAGATACACCAACTTCTGGCGCCTTGCTCATTGCAAGAAATCACAGCGCTGCCGCAGCACTTAGCGGCCTTTTTGCTGCGCGTAAAATGAAAAAGTTTTATATTGCGATTAGCGCCGGGAAGCCGAAGAAAAAGCAGGGCTTGATTAGTGGTGATATGGATAAAGTTCGTCGTGGTAATTGGCGCTTATTGCACAGTCAAGACAACCCCGCACAGACGCGCTTTATGAGTTACTCCCTTAAGCCAGGCTATCGATATTACCTGCTCAAACCCATCACTGGCCGCACTCATCAACTGCGGGTCGCTTTGAAAAGTATCGGCGTGCCGATTTGTGGCGATGACCGTTATGGCGGTGAGGTTGCCGAACATCTGCATTTGCACGCTTGGAAATTACAATTTGAATACAACGGCGAACACTTTGATATCACCGTATCGTGGCCGGATTACGAACACTTTGCTGACTTGCCGGAAATGATCGAGACGTTTTGACCATTTCCTAAGCTGTACGACCATAGTTGTGGTTGGCAAAGGCTAATTAAAAACGGCATACTCATTTCATGTTTGTTTTTTAACCCAAAGGTAGTTGCCATGAAACACAGTCTATTAAGTTTAGCGTTAGTCACAGCGCTTGGTTCCTTTACTGGTGCAGCGCAGGCTCAGCAGCCCGTTAAAATTGGTGCCGATCTTGAACAGAAGGTCATTGAATGGCGCCGTGACCTACACCAACATCCGGAATTAAGTAACCGCGAGTTTCGCACCGCAAAAGTCATCACAGAACACTTGAAAGAACTTGGTTTAGAAGTTCAAACTGGTGTTGCTCACACTGGCGTTGTCGGTTTACTTAAAGGCGTCAAGCCGGGTCCAACGATTGCCCTGCGCGCTGATATGGATGCGCTACCGGTGACCGAATTAACGGATGTACCGTTTGCTTCAAAGGCAGTGTCTGAATATCGTGGCAAAGAGGTTGGTGTGATGCACGCATGCGGCCATGACTTGCACGTGGCAATGTTAATGGGCGCGGCCGAAAAGCTCACAGCAATGCGCGACCAACTAGCTGGTAACGTTGTATTTATCTTCCAACCAGCGGAAGAAGGCGCGCCAGCTGGTGAAGAAGGCGGCGCTGAGTTAATGCTCAAAGAAGGTCTGTTTAAGCAATATCAGCCAGAAGCGGTATTTGGTATTCACGTGTGGTCGGCCGGTAACACAGGCGAAATTGGCTACCGCGAAGGCCCATTAATGGCATCGTCAGATCGCTTCGAAATTAACGTGAAGGGTCGTCAAACTCATGGTTCACGTCCATGGGGCGGCGTTGACCCAATTGTTGCCGCGGGTCAAATCATCAGCAATACGCAAAGCATTGTGTCGCGCCAGGTTGATATCACCAAAGCGCCAGCTGTCGTAAGCTTCGGTATTGTGGAAGGTGGTGTGCGTAACAACATCATTCCAGATGAAGTGTACTTGGAAGGCACCATTCGTAACTTTGATATGGATAACCGTGCACAGATTTTTGAAAATTTGAAAGCGACTGCAGAACACACGGCCAAAGCCAGTGGCGCTGAAGCGCACGTGCATATCGACGAAGGCTATCCGGTGACGATTAACAACCCAGAGTTAACGCGTAAAATGTTGCCAACCATGCAACGCGTGGCCGGTGCAGATAATGTCAAAGTCAATGCGTTGGTAACCGGTGCTGAAGACTTTTCGTTTTATGCACTTGAAGTACCTGGTTTGTTTGTGTTTTTGGGTATTACCCCAGAGGGCCAGAATCCGGCAGAAGCGCCAAGTAACCACTCACCGTATTTCTATGCCGACGAAGATGCTCTGAAAACAGGCACCGAGCTGTATGTAAACTGGGTGTTCGATTACGCTAAGCTGAACTAATAACGCTAGAAATTAGAAGCATAAAAAAGGCCCAAGATTGGGCCTTTTTCGATTTGAGGTTTCAGTTACTGCACTTTGAGCATTTCGCGAATCACTTTTTTATCGATTTTGCCAACACTCGTGCGCGGAATTTCTTCCACCACTTTGACGGTGTCTGGCACGTACCATTTCTCGATTAAGCCTTCATCGATATATTGCTGCATGTGTGCAACCACCGCTTCTCGATCGACGTTGGCGCCAGCGCGCGCAGTCACAATCGCGTGCGGGCGCTCACCCCATTCCTCATCCGGTAAGCCAATTACCGCAGCGAGCTCGATATCTGGATGCTTACTAATTAGGTTCTCAATATCTAGCGAGGAAACCCACTCCCCGCCGGTTTTAATCACATCTTTGATGCGATCACGAATCTGCAAGGTATAGGTACTATCAATGGTGCCAACATCGCCGGTATGCATCCAGCCGTTTGCCCAAAGTTCTTGGCTCTTTTCCGGCTCGTTTAAATAGCCTTGCGTTAACCACGGTGTGCGCACGACCACCTCGCCCATGGCTTCACCATCATGCGGCAAGAAGCGACCGTTACTATCAATAATCCGCATATTCACAAACGGCACCGGACGACCGGTTTTGATACGCTCCGCCACTTGTTGCTCATGGCTAAATTCGTCCGCATTCAGCGGCATCCAAGTCGTGCTCAACAGCGGGCAGGTTTCGGACATGCCGTAGCCAGTGTAAATCTGAATGCCACGCTCGAGCGCTGCACTGGCAAGGCCAGCTGTTAGAGCACTGCCGCCAATCAGCACTTGCCAACCGCTAAAATCAATCGCTTTCGCTTTTTCACTGCTCAGCACCATTTGTAATATGGTCGGTACACAGTGTGAGAACGTGACTTTTTCGGTGACAAATAGCTTCAACAGGGTCGCTGGTTCATAACGTCCCGGATAAACCTGCTTTAAGCCCATCATGGTGGCGACATAGGGTACGCCCCATGCATGCACGTGGAACATGGGTGTAATTGGCATATACACGCTGGATGCCTGCATCAGTTGCATGTTGTCATTCATTGACGTGGTTGCCGCAAGTGCCATGGTGTGTAGCACGAGTTGACGATGCGAAAAGTAAACCCCTTTCGGATTGCCGGTCGTGCCTGTGGTGTAAAAAGTGGTGGCGATGGCGTTCTCGTCAAAATCAGGAAAGTCGTAGTCTGGTAACGCACCGCGCATCAGCTCTTCATACTCACCGGCCGTGCTAAGAGGGGCATCTGGCGGTGTATCGGAGTCACTCAACTGAATGTACTTTTCAACCGTCATTAGCTCGTGTTTCACTTTTGCTAAAAGCGGCAGAAAATCATCATGTGCCAGCACTACTTTGTCTTCAGCATGGTTCATGGTGTAGACAATCTGTTCCGGCGCTAAGCGCACGTTGACCGTGTGCAATACGGCACCAATCATTGGAATCGCAAAGAAGCATTCAAGATAACGTGGCGTATCCCAATCCAGTACAGCCACTACATCACCAGCCTTAACACCAGCTTCGGTGAGCACATTCGCAAGTCGACAAACGCGCTCATTAAATTCCTGATAGCTGTAACGCTTGCCATTGTTGCCACCCACAATTTCGTTGTCGCCGCCATAGCGTTGACTCGAGAGCAGCAACTGCTTAATCAGCAGAGGATATTGATATGCCTCTTCGGTTGGTTTTAGTAATTTTACCGGCATAAAGATTCCTTGTTGTTCTGTATTTTTTAATTGTTACCACTTACGGGTGACTTCATAAATATCGGTACGGCGATCTTTTAAATTAGTCACCGAACCTTCGTGATGTAAATATCGCAATTCATCTAAATTCAGATCAGAAAAAATGAGCTGTTCGGTATTTGGCGTGGTTTCCGCCAAGATGGCATCGTATGGGAAAGCAAAGTCAGAGGGCGAGAAAACCGCCGACTGCGCATACTGTACGTCTAAGCTTTCAACTTGCGGCAAGTTCCCGACACTACCGCAGGTCACCACATAGCATTCGTTTTCGACCGCCCGGGCTTGGGCACAGTGGCGGACACGCAAGTACGCATTGCGTGTATCGGTCCAAAACGGCACGAAGAGAATTTCTAACCCTTCGTCGGCCATTAAGCGGCCAAGTTCTGGAAATTCGACATCGTAGCAAATGAGAATGCCAACTTTACCGGCATCGGTATCAAACACGCGAACTTGATCACCTCCCTCGATGACCCAGTCACGTTTTTCGTGCGGCGTAACATGAATCTTGCGTTGTTCTTCAACGGTGCCATCGCGACGACAGAGGTAAGAAACGTTATAGATCACATCGTCTTCATTAATTGGCATGGAACCGGTAATGATATTAACGTTGTAACTGACTGCCATTTGCGACATTTCACGCTTGAAACGCTCAGTGAATCCAGCGAGGAATCGAATCGCATCTTTTTGTTGGCTTTGATCCGTAAGCCCCATTAACGGCGCATTAAAGAACTCTGGAAATACTGCGAAGTCACTTTGGTAACTCGAAATCGCATCAACGAAGTACTCCACTTGGCGAAGCATTTCCTCCACGGAGTCAATTTCACGCATTTGCCATTGTACGGCGCCAATTCGTACGTTACGGATGCGCGACCCGAGAATATTATCTGACGGCTCGTATAAAAAGTTATTCCACTCAAGTAACGTCGCAAAACCAACCGAACGTTTATCTTCCGGCAAATATTTACCTAATAGCCGTTTAACAGTGAAATCATTCGCTAATTGGAACGTTAGAATTGGGTCGTAGATTTCGCGGCGGTGCACGGCCTCAATGTATTGGCCTGGCGTCATTTCATCAGCGTACTTGTGGAAATTAACAATACGCCCGCCAGCCAGAATCGCTTTCAGGTTCGATTGCCGACAAAGCTCTTTACGCGCATCATATAAGCGGCGTCCCAAGCGATAACCGCGATAGTCTGGGTGGATTAGCACATCAAGACCATAAATCGCATCGCCTTTGCGGTCGTTCAGAATATTTTCACGCGCATCCATCAAATCATCATAGGTGTGCGGGTTACTAAAACGGGCGTACTTTACTTTGACGGTTAACGCTACGCCAACCAACTGCCCATTGTCCTCAAGGCAAATCTGACCCTCTGGAAATTCTTGCACCAGCTTTAAAATCGTATGTTCACCCCAAGCGCCACCAATATCGGGATAGACCTTATCCATCAAGACTTTTAATTGCGGGTAATCGTCTTTGCGCAAATTACGTAACTGTAAGTGAAGTTCATCCGGGCTCATAGACATCCTTTGTGGTTCTGTGTACAACTTGAATTAAAGGTAAGCGTTCTACGCGATGCTTGCAACGTCAAGATAAGACATATAAACTTCTGGACGTCTAAATAACAACATAACTGAAGCAAGGATTTTTATGACACAGCCAGCCAGTGCCAAGGCGCTTTTGCCGCTTGGTTTATTTCTTACGCTGTTCCTTGGCACCGGGATCTACTTCCAACTGTCAGGAGTCGATTACGCGTTTTATCAACTCGCCAGCCCAGTCGCCATACTCCCCGCCATTGTTCTTGGTGTGCTGCTAAGCAAACAGGCCTTTGACGCGCGTATTGATACCTTTGTGGCCGGTGTTGGCGAACGCAACATCGTCACCATGTGTATGATTTATTTATTAGCCGGCGCCTTCTCAACCGTCGCTGCAGCTACTGGCGGTGTGGACGCTATGGTTGCGCTTGGCTTAAATGTCATCCCACCACAATTCTTGCTGCCTGGTTTATTTATTATTGCCGCGGTTGTTTCAACTGCTATGGGCACCTCAATGGGTACCCTCGCTGCGCTGGCGCCGGTTGCGCTGGGTTTAGGTCAGGCCGCAGAAATAGATTTAGCGTTGCTGGCAGGGGTATTAGTTAGTGGTGCTATGTTTGGTGATAACTTGTCATTTATCTCCGATACCACGATTGCGGCAACGCGCACGCAAGGCTGTGAAATGAGCGATAAATTCAAAGCGAATTTAAAAATCGCACTACCGGCCGCCGCAATCACACTGATTTGGTTATTCACCTATGACACCGGTGCTGCACCACCTAAGATTCCCGATGCGAATTTATGGCTGAGCCTGCCGTACTTCTTCATTATTGTGTTAGCTGTGCTGGGTTTAAACGTTTTCGCCGTGCTTACCCTGGGGATTATTCTTGCCGCCGCCTTTGGTATGGTCACCGTTGGTTATGAATGGGTCGCCTTTAGCAAAGATATCTACGAAGGCTTCACCAGCATGCAAGAAATCTTCTTGCTGTCGCTATTGATTGGTGGCTTGTCGGCGCTGATTCGGCAACAAGGTGGCTTACAGTTTCTTGCGAACACCGTCAGTAGTATCACGAGCCGATTGTTTAAACATAAACAACAGCGCGCCGCGTTTGGTGTCGCTGCATTAACTGGACTAACGAACTTCGCCGTTGCCAACAATACCGTGACGATTTTGCTCTCTGGTGAAGTCAGTAAACGCCTCGCAGAAGAAGGTAATTTAGCCCCACGCCAAAGCGCAAGTTTGCTGGATATCTTTGCTTGCGTGGTGCAAGGAGCTCTACCCTACGGCGCCCAAGCATTGTTGATGGGTGCAAGTTTCGGCTTATCGCCATTGGATGTGAGTATTCACACAGGTTACTGCTTTATTCTTGGGGCGGTATCAATCGGCATGATCATCTGGCGCAAGCCATTGGAAGCTCGCGCCAGTAGGGTGACTGCTTAATTGGTGCTTGGCAACTCCATCACGCCATCAATCTCAATTTGCGCGCCCTTCGGTAAGGCTTTCACGCCGATAGCGGCGCGCGCAGGGTATGGCGTTTCGAAAAATTCAGCCATTACCTCGTTCACGATTGGGAAGTTACCCAAGTCGGTCAAATAAATCTGAACCTTGACCATGTCCTGCAACTCGCCTCCAGCGGCTTCACATACCGCACTCAAGTTTTTGAATACTTGCACGGCTTGCGCACGAAACTCTTCACTGACAAATTCCATGGTTTCTGGCACCAGTGGGATTTGACCTGACAAATAAACCGTCGTACCAATCTTCACCGCTTGTGAGTAGGTACCAATGGCAGCGGGTGCTTTTTCTGTACTAATGATGACTTTTGACATGTTTACTTCCTTAAGCGCCAAACTCGCTGCACATTCGGCATCTTCCGGATGTGGCGAATCACATCGGCGAGTTGTTTCCTATCACGCACACTAAGTGCGATATCAATATAATAAATATTGGCGTCGAGTTCTTCCGTCTTCAGACCGTGGATATTACATCCAGTGGCTGAAATCGATGCGGTCAGTTTGGCGAGTGCACCTTGGTGATTCTCAATCTCAACCCGCACTTCAGTGGTAAACTCGGCTTCGGTATTGCCTTCCCATTGCACTGGGAAATAGCGCCCCGGCTCTTCTTCATAGCCGCGCACGTTCTTACATTCTTTGCGGTGTACCACAAGACCCTTGCCTGGACTCACGTGGGCAATAATGTCATCGCCTGGTATCGGTCGGCAACATTTCGCAAAACTCACCAATAACCCTTCAGCACCACGAATTGCTAATGTCGTTTTCGGTTGAACGGCGGTGTCTTGTTCGTCTTTTAACTGCGAAAGTTCACCCAATAGACGTTTAGCGATGGCTATTGACATCATGTTGCCCAAACCAATTTCGCGTAATAACGACGGTAAGTCGGTAAGTTTGACTTCTTTTAGCACACGGGTGAAATCGGCTTTTGGAATGTCATCATAATTGATTGGTCCAAGCGCAGCGCGCAGCAAACGTTCTCCCAACTGCTCGGCTTCACGAGTCTCCTGCCCCTTCAAATATTGACGAATCTTCGCACGCGCTTTAGCAGTAACGGCAAAATTCAACCATGCGATGTTCGGACGCGAGCCCGGTGCGGTTTTAATCTCTACCGTTTGTCCGGTTTCGAGCGGCTTCGACAGTGATGACACCTTATGATTCACGCGTGCACCAATGCAGGTATTGCCAATATCTGTATGCACCGCGTAAGCAAAATCAACCGGCGTCGCCCCCTGCGGCAATTCAATAATGCGGCCTTCTGGCGTGAAGACATAAATCTCTTCAGGGAATAATTCCGACTTCACGTTTTCGATAAACTCGAAAGCGTTACCCGTACTTTGCTGTAATTCTAATAGGCTTTGCATCCAGCGGCGGGCGCGCACTTGCGCAGTGGTGCCAGTACTTTCATCGGTTTTATATAACCAGTGCGCGGCAACACCGCGGTCAGCCATCAGGTTCATCTCTTCAGTACGAATCTGTACTTCAACCGGAATCCCGTGTGGACCTTTTAAACTAGTGTGCAACGACTGATAGCCATTCGACTTGGGAATGGCGATGTAATCTTTGAAGCGCGTTTCAATCGGTTTATAGAGATTATGCAGTGCGCCCAATACGCGATAGCAAGTATCGAGCTCGTCGACAATCACTCGGAACGCATAAATGTCCATGACTTGTTCGAACTTCAGCTCCTTGTCTCTCATCTTTTGATAGATGCTATACAAGTGCTTTTCACGGCCAAGCACACGCGCCTTAATACCGACGTCTTTTAAGCGCTTTTCAATTTCCGTCTGCACCCGCTCAACCAACTCCCGACGATTACCGCGAGCTTTCTTGACTTCAGATTCGAGTAATTTCGCACGCCAAGGATGCAAGGCGTGAAAGCCCAGCAATTCCAACTCGTTTTTAATGTCGTGAATACCCAAACGGTGTGCCAGTGGCGCATAAATTTCTAGGGTTTCACGCGCAATACGGCGTTTTTTGTCGGGGCGCAAATGTCCAATCGTGCGCATATTGTGCGTACGGTCAGCTAATTTGATCAGAATGACACGAATATCCTGCACCATCGCCATAATCATTTTGCGATAGTTTTCAGTTTGTAATTCTTCTTTGGAATCAAACTTAAGCTTGTCGAGCTTGGAGACGCCTTCTACGAGCTCAGCGACGGTTGCGCCAAACTGTTCAGCGAGATCTTCTTGGGTATATTGCGTGTCTTCAATAACATCATGCAGTAACGCCGCCATGATGGTTTCATGGTCAAGGCGCATATCGGCCAACAGGCCAGCAACTGCAACAGGATGGGTAATGTAGGGTTCGCCACTATGACGTTTCTGATGTTTATGCCCATCAGCAGCTAATTTGAAGGCCGCAGAAGCTTGCTCCACCTGCTCTGGTGGTAAATACTCAGCTAACTGCTGCCTGAGGCCTTCAAACAAATACACCCGATTTACTCAAGCCCACGGATTGCATCAACCGCTGCCATTTCTTCGGCATCTTTTTGCGCCATTTCAGTACGCTCTTCAGCGTCTAAGCGCTTCGCGTCGATATGGCCGCCTTCAATTTCGCGTAAAGCGACGACGGTTGATTTTTCATTGTTTTTCCAAGGAACCAATGCATCTTTGCCTTGGGTTGCCAATTGACGGGCACGACGTGCTGCTACAAGCACTAAATCGAATCGGTTGCCAATACGGTCAACAGCATCTTCTACGGTTACGCGAGCCATGTTTACTCCAACTATGTGCAAAACGGGTCAGGAATTATACGGATTTACCCGCCATTCGCCAAGAGATCTTTGAGTTTAGCGGCATGCCGCACTTGTTGTAATGCTACCTTAAGGCGTTGTGCAAACACAATATGCTCTAATTGTGCCAACGTTTGGTCAAATTTATCATTGACCAGCAAGTAATCAAACTCATGATAATGCGACATTTCTGCATGCGCTTTTTCCATGCGTGAACGAATCACTTCGTCACTATCTTGGCCACGACTACGCAAGCGTTCTTCGAGTATTTCAAGGCTTGGCGGTACAATGAAAATAGATTGCGCCTGTGCGTGGGCCTCACGCACTTGTCGTGCTCCCTGCCAATCAATATCCAAAAACACGTCAATGCCTTGCGCCAAGGTTTGTTCAATGTAACTTCGCGACGTGCCGTAATAATTACCGAAAACATGTGCCCATTCATAAAAATCATTTTTGTCGATTTTTTCTTTGAACTGGGTTTCAGTCAGGAAATGATAGTGCACACCATCAATTTCACCCGGCCGTGGCGCCCGAGTTGTGCACGATACCGACACCTGCATACTCTCTTCAGTGTGGCGCGCAAGCAAAGCACGGATTAAACTGGATTTACCTGCACCACTTGGTGCAGCCAAAATAAATAAATTGCCGGTAGCGATTGGTGTTGTCATGAATACTTACATTGATCGGCTTGCTAATAACGGCAAAGCATAGCATGTTGCATAGTAAAATAACTAGAGCGGAGAGCTGAGATGACAACCGGATGGATTATTATCATTGTTGCAGTATTACTGTTGGTGTACCTGATTGGTATTTACAACAAACTCGTACGTTTAAAGAATCAATTTGAAAATGCCTTTGCGCAAATGGAAGTGCAACTCAAGCGGCGTTACGACTTGATACCTAATCTTGTTGAAACCGCAAAAGCTTATCTCAGCCACGAGCGCGAAACACTCGAAGCCGTGATTTCGGCGCGTAATCAGGCTGCCGCAGCGTTACCACAAGCCGCCAAAGACCCAACCAATGCCGGTGCGATGCAGCAACTTGGTGGCGCCGAATCAGCCTTAGGCAGTGCGCTAGGCCGTTTAAATGTGGTGATGGAAGCCTATCCGGATTTAAAAGCGAACCAAAACATGATGCAGGTAAGTGAAGAACTCACCAGCACAGAAAATCGCGTCGCGTTTTCTCGCCAAGCATTTAATGATGCGGTGATGACTTACAATACCTATCGTCAATCATTCCCACCGGTGATGTTTGCGAGCTTCTTTGGTCATAGCAAAGATGCCAACTTATTGGAGTTTGCTGACAGCGCGGAAATACAAGCTGCGCCAAAAGTTAACTTTTAATTTGTGTCACTCGCTGGAAGATTACGATGGTTAATTTCTTCGAACATCAGCAGCAGGCTAAACGCAATACAGGCCTGCTGGTGGTGCTGTTTTTTCTCGCGTTCACCCTAATCATTGGCTTTGTTGCCGTCGTAACCGCCGCTGTCTTTGGCGGTATTGCAGTGCAACAAAACGGGGATTATCAATTTAGTTGGCAACCCATTGCTTGGGTGGTGCTGATTGTTGGTGGCGGTATTCTCACGGCAATGTTAGTGAAGTGGTTGAGCCTGAAGCCCGGTGGTCACGTGGTTGCTGAAAGTTTAGGCGGCGTTCGCATTGAACCGAATAGTACTGACCCACTGGAGCGCAGAATTCTTAACGTTGTTGAAGAAATGGCTATCGCTGCCAATATGCCTGTGCCGGCGGTTTATTTGTTGCCCAACGAATCGAATATCAACGCATTCGCGGCAGGATATGAAAGTAAAGACGCCGTGATTGGCTTAACCCGCGGTGCGGTTGAAACCTTTTCGCGCGAGCAACTTCAGGCCGTTGTTGCACATGAGTTTAGCCACATTCTCAACGGCGACATGCGCTTGAATATTCGTTTAATCGCCGCGCTTGCAGGGATTTTACTGATTGCACATGTCGGACGAATGTTTTTGCACTCAGCGCGCTTTAGTACATCGCGACGCCGTGGCAACGGCAATGCACTACCACTTATCGGCTTGGCCTTGTTCATTATTGGCTATATTGGCGTGTTCTTCGGCAACATCATCAAAGCAGCCGTGAGTCGTCAACGCGAATATCTCGCTGATGCTGCCGCTGTGCAGTTTACCCGTAATCCGGAGGCCTTATCCGGCGCCCTACAACAAATCGGTGCCCGCGAGTACGGAAGTAAGATTGGTCACGCCAATGCCGATGAAACCGCACACTTATTTTTCGGCCAAGCATTAAGCTCGTGGTTTACCCTCATGGCAACACATCCGCCGTTAGATAAACGTATTAAGCGAATTCAGCCGAATTGGAATGGGCGCTACCCAAAACCGAAAAAGGCCATGGTGCAATCGGTGGCGGAGCAGCAAGCCAGTCAGCCACAACCAACGGCTTTGAATCGCTTAGCGATGCTGGCGCTACCGGCGTTACTGCTAGAGCGGGTGCGTTCACCACAACAAGCACCGCAATTTATTCGCGATATGTTAGTGGGTCAATTGCTTGGCGAAGAGCAACCCCAATTAGAAACACTCAATGCTGCGCAACAACTGGCGCTGGTTGAGCTTGCGATTCCAGCGTTGCGGGTTGCCAAAGATTCAGACCGACTCGGGCTGTTGCGCGATCTTGAGCAGCTTGAACACAGCAATGATTTATTTCACTGGTGCTTGTATCAATTGTTAGCGCGGCAATTAATCGAATCGAAACGCTTCAAGGTGAAATTAGATAATGCTGAAGCATTTGCGGCAACAGTGGTTGCGCTTAAACGTGCCGAAGCACAACAACCGTTGAATTTGGCACAACTTGAGCAGGCTTTAAACACCTGCAAGAGCTGGTCGCCAAAAGCCAAACAACCTTTAGTACAAAAGTGGGTTGAAACGGTCACTTCTGACCAGCATATCTCAGATACCGAACGCAAATTAGTCGCCACGCTGTGTGCTTGTATCGAAGAGCCACTACCGGATGAGATGCTGACGAATTCTGCATCGTCAAATTTTGCATAATTTGTAAAAGTCACGCGATCAATTTCTCCGGCATTTGCGTATTCCCCGTACCAGACTGATTTAAGGAGTTATCATGTCGACGGATTTATCCCCTTTATTGCAACCTTTTTCATGTAAATCTCTTCAGCTTCGTAATCGCGTTGCGATGGCGCCAATGACCCGTAGCTTTTCGCCCGGTAACGTACCGAACGATGCGGTGGTCAAATACTACCAACGTCGTGCTGAAGGTGAAGTTGGCTTAATCATTACCGAAGGTGTAGAAATCAATCACCCGGGTGCAAGTGGCTTCCCCAATGTACCGAAAATTTATGGTGAAGCGATGACCGAATGGCGCCGCGTCGTTGATGCGGTGCATGCCGCTGGTGGCCAAATTATTCCACAGTTGTGGCATGTGGGTGCCGTACGTAAACCAGAAACTGACGATGCAGCGCCAGCTTACAGCCCGTCAGGTTTGTTTGGACCCGGCAAACCAAGTGGTGTCGCCATGACCAAGGATGACATCAACGATGTGATTCAAGCATTCGCTGAGTCAGCCAAGCAATCAAAAGAAGCCGGTTTCGATGGGGTAGAAATTCATGGTGCCCACGGCTATTTGATTGATCAATTCTTATGGGAAGGCACGAATATTCGAGAAGACGAATACGGTGGTTCGCTGGAAAATCGTGCTCGCTTTGCCTGCGAAATTGTCAAAGCCGTTCGCGCCGCAGTTGGTGAGGATTTCGCAATTGTCTTTCGTTTTTCGCAGTGGAAACAGCAAGCTTACGAGGCCAAACTTGCGGAAACTCCTGAACAGCTCAAGCAGCTTCTCGATTTACTCGTTGCTGCTGGTGTTGATGTTTTCCACGCTTCAACGCGACGCTTTTGGGAGCCTGAGTTCGAAGGTTCCGATTTAAACCTTGCCGGCTGGACGCAGAAACTAACCGGAAAACCGACCATTTCAGTCGGCAGTGTTGGTTTAACCGAAGACTTTATAAGCGGCACCTTTGCCTCAGATAAACCAGCAGTAGAAAAATCCGGCATTGACGAGTTAGTCAAACGCATGGGCAACCATGAGTTTGAGCTTATCGCCGTCGGCCGTGCGTTATTGCAAGATCCGTACTGGCTACAAAAAATGCGTGATGGCAAAGAAGACGAAATTAAAGCGTTCAGCAAGGCCTCGCTGAAAGAGTTGGTGTAAGTTCTGATGAAGCATCGGGTGGGACTCATTTGGTTTGAGAATGACCTGCGGGTTGCCGACCACCCGTTGCTGCACCTTGCGCAACAAGAATGCCAACAACTCATTTGCTTGTACTGTGTGAATCCGAAATGGTTTCGCCCCAACCGCTATGGCTTGCGCAGTATGGGTGAAAACCGTTGGCGATTTCTGCAACAAACACTCGTTGATCTCGACCAACAACTTGCGCAACTTGGCCAGCGCTTATATGTGAGCTACGAAGCGCCTCTGGCTGCCGTTGCCAAACTTATCGGTCAGTTCGGTATCGATGTGATTTACCGTAGCCATCATTGCGGCAGCTATGAGCGCCAATACTTCGATATTGTGCGCGAGCGCTATCCATTTTTGGATTATGTGCAAACTGACAGCAATACCTTGTTTGAACGTGAACAAATTCCCGAGGTGATTGAGCAGATACCTGATAGCTTCTCGAAATTTCGAAAGTATATTGAGAGTTCGCAGCGCCGTGCCACTATCAAAGAACCATTGGCAGCACCCTTACAGTTACCGCCACCGCCTGCATCACTGAGTTGGCCAACGTTAGTGTTGCCGACAACTGACAGTATTTTTGTCGGCGGTACCCAGGCCGGCATGAATCACGTTCGAGATTACTTCGCTGGACCACATGCCCAAACCTATAAGCAAACTCGAAACGCTTTAGATAATTGGTCTGATTCAACCAAGTTCTCGCCGTGGTTGGCTTTTGGTGCTGTTTCACCACGCCAAATTCTTACAGCGCTAACCACACATGAACAAGAAAAAGGGGCTAATGAGAGTACCTATTGGATTTTCTTTGAGTTGCTCTGGCGTGAGTACTTTCATTGGTATGCCGCTTATCACGACAAAAAGTTGTTCGCGGCCGACGGCATTCAACAACGCCGCCCACCAACAAGCTTTTACGCTTCACGCTTTCAAAAGTGGTGCCAAGGCAACACACCGTATCCGATCGTTAACGCATGCATGAATCAACTCAATGCAACGGGGTATATGTCTAATCGGGGACGCCAGCTTGTTGCCAGTTGCTTTGTCCACGAACTCGGTTTGGATTGGCGCTATGGTGCAGCTTATTTCGAACAACAATTGATTGATTATGACGTTGCAGCCAACTGGGGCAATTGGCAATACTTAGCTGGTGTGGGTGCCGACCCGCGCGGGCATCGCTGGTTTGACTTAACTAAGCAAACCGCGATGTATGATCCACACGGCGAATTTATTCAACGTTGGCACGGCGATTCTTTTGACGGCCAACTTGATCATATTGATGCCGCTGATTGGCCCATAAGTTAACGGCGGCGTTGCAACCACGGATACAAATGCTCGTGCATTTTAGGATCCATAATTGCCATCAAGAAATGGTGGCGTTCCGGAATTTCTCGTACCGTGACATAGCGTGATTCCAGCGGCTTAAAGTATTCAAATGGCGCAACCGAATCGACGTTACTGGCAAGAATCAATGTAGGTACCTTTACCGGTGGTAGCACTTGATGCAAATCAAGCGACGCTGGGTCGATATTTCGTTTCATCAAGGTATTTTTCACACCCTCACGAATTGACTCTTCAGATACGATTTTGCTGGTTTGCTCATGAGTGATTTTACTCACCTCGTACACTGCGTCCTCAAACTGACGCATTGGTGCCAGTAACACCAAACCACTGATATCGTTGCGCTGACGAGCCACATGTACAGCCGCTAATGCGCCCATGGAAAAACCTGTGATGAA
The DNA here is from genome assembly GCF_004214835.1 of Pseudidiomarina tainanensis. Lineage (GTDB taxonomy): Bacteria > Pseudomonadota > Gammaproteobacteria > Enterobacterales > Alteromonadaceae > Pseudidiomarina > Pseudidiomarina tainanensis. The sequence continues at coordinate 132,487 of NZ_PIQJ01000002.1, forward strand.
TAAAGGGTGCGGGCGCTCGCGTGCCGGTAACGAATTAATTAGCGTAGTAATCATTTCGACATCATCAACCGCAAACCCTGGTTGTTCATGTGTTGAACCACCATGACCTTTCAAGTCGGGAATCACAACATGAAACCCGAGGAAGCGATAGTAATCGGCTAAGAAAAACATGGTTTCTTTTGAGCCACCGTAACCATGCAGCATGATCATGGTGCCACGACGTGCTTCTGGAATTTGCTGACGGTTGAGGGTTAATTTGTATTCTTGCGTCTGTGTTTCGCCCACTGCAGTGAACTCAAAAACACGTGAATCAGAGTCGGTTATCGGTGCCGCATACAAGTATTCCGTACAGCCGCCAAGATATGGCATGCAAAACTGACGTTGTTCACCACCAAGCTCGACAATAAGCTCAGGCATGTTAGCCGGGATCCCGATCGGCTCAACACGATTCGACAATTTGTGCTCTACATAGGTAGCGCACCCTTGCAGCAGAGCTACAGCAACTAGTCCAAAACACAGCTTGCGATACATCGGGGATCCTCAACATGTTTATCTGACATTTGACATAAGTCCCCGATAATATCACTTCTTAACGTAACGCCAACAGTCTTTACGTTTCGTTATTTACGCCAAAGCTTGCGCAAGATCCGCGATGATGTCGTCAACGTGCTCGATACCTACACATAAACGAAGAGCTTCCGGCTTCACGCCCACTTTAACCTGTTCATCTGCGGATAACTGCCGATGGGTGGTCGATGCCGGATGACATGCAAGTGATTTTGCATCACCGATGTTCACTAGCCGCTTGAATAGCTTCAGCTTGTCATAGAATCGAACGCCAGCTTCATAGCCACCTTTCACACCAAAAGTGAGCAACGAGGCCGGTAGGCCACCTTTAATAATCTGCTGCGCAAGCGCGTAGTTCGGGTGTTCTGGGGTTCCCGCATAATTTACCCATGCAACTTGCGGGTGTTGTTGAAGATACTCGACCACTTTCTTCGCATTCTCACAGTGGCGTTCAATACGTAACTCAAGTGTTTCGAGCCCCTGTAAGATTAAAAAGGCATTAAACGGCGATAAAGCCGCACCAGTGTTACGTAACGCGACGGTGCGAGCTCGTGCAATAAACGCCGCTGCTTCAAATGCTTCGTTATACACCACGCCATGATAGGCCGGCTCGGGTTGCGAAAACTGTGCAAATTTGTCGCTGTGCTTCACCCAATCAAAATTACCGCCATCAATAATAATGCCGCCGATAGTGGTGCCATGCCCGCCGATATATTTGGTGAGTGAATGCACAACAATATGAGCGCCAAGCGCGATGGGTTGACACAAAATAGGTGTGGCTACCGTGTTATCAACCACCAACGGTACACCATGTTTGTTAGCAATTGCTGCCAAGCGCGGAATATCCGCAATATTACCAGCAGGATTACCGATACTTTCGCAATAAAGCGCTTTGGTATTGGCATCAATGAGTCGCTCAAGCGCTTCGGGGCTGTCATCTTCAGCAAAGCGTACATCAATGCCAAGCGCGGGCAACTGGTGCGCAAATAATGTATAGGTGCCACCATAGATTTGTGGGGTGGTGACGATGTTGTCACCGTGCTTCGCTAAAGTCAGCAGCGTGTAATGAATGGCTGCCATACCAGAGGCTACTGCCAACCCGGCTATACCCCCTTCAAGGGCTGCTATACGTTGCTCGAGCACATCATTGGTTGGATTCATGATACGTGAATAAATATTACCAGGCACGGCTAAATCGAATAAATCAGCGCCGTGCTGGGCGCTATCAAATGCATATGCAGCAGTTTGATAAATCGGTACAGCAACTGACTTTGTGGTTGGATCCGTGTCATAGCCATGATGAATTGCTAGCGTTGCTGGATGGTAATTCGCAGTCATATCAGCCTCAATTAAATAGATGTTTATACGTTTAGACGTCCATAATAATTAAATGACGCCAACCTGCAAGTTATTTTTTACAGAAGTTTCAGCAATTCCAAGATATCGCTCTGAACACCGGCGGCCGTTACTTCGGGCCCAGCCCCAGGGCCTTGTATAACTAAGGGATTCTGTTGGTACTGGCGGCTTCGAATAATAAAATTGGCATTACCTGGCGGTAAATGCGCATAGGGGGAGTCGCTACCGATCGGCTGCAACTGTGCTGTTGCTTTCACACTTCCGTCAGGCATCGCTTGCACGTGGCCGATATAGCAGAACTGCTGGGCGGTTGGATAATGCTGTAAGCGCCAATGTTCAAATGCCTGATCAAACTCATCGAGTTGTTGCCAAAACGACGCTACCGGAATCTGTTGTAGTGCCGTCGGTACTAGGTTGTGCAAGGTGACATCGGCTAACTGCAGCGACCAACCGGCATCTCGAGCCAAAATAAGTAGCTTACGAGCGACGTCCATACCACTTAAATCAATACGTGGATCGGGTTCGGTGTAGCCGATGTCGGCGGCTTTGCATAACCATTCGGATAGTTTGTCGCCGGGCCGATATTGCTGGAATATCCACGATAATGAACCAGAAAAGTTCCCTTCCATTGCGGTTATCGCGTCATAGCAATCTAGTCGCTCCCGAATCGCTTTTTGAATCGGTAAGCCGGCACCAACGGTGGTGTTATATAACCAATATCGCTGATGGTGCTGTAGCGCATCGCGAAGCTGTTGATAATATTCCGGATGACTCGAGCCAGCATATTTATTGGCACTGATGATGTGAGCACCCGCTTGTATCCAAGAGAGGTAATTACGACTGACCTCTTTCGAGGCAGTGAGATCCAACACCGCAACGCTATGCCCTGAGTCATATAGCTTACTAATTTCTGCGACCACCGCCGGTTGCACCTGCATCGGTACGGTCTGTTGTTGCCAATCACTGGGTAACGGCCAGCGCCACAATCGTTTCGAATTTGCCGCCGCGTGCACAAAGACATTCTTGGGCAAACGCGCTGCATAATCATTTAACCAAGTTTTGCCGATGGTACCTAAGCCAACAACAATCACTGCTAACGCCATGATGACTCCAAAAACTGCTTCAATACCGGTGCATAATCAGCGGTATTTTTGATGAAACCGTCATGACCATAAGTCGACGGAAAAATATGACAGCCACGCCCGTCGGGCAGTTGCCCATGAAATGTTTCAAGTAAACTTGGTGGAACGAGTTGATCGCTGTCGAATCCAATCAGAAGCGTTGGTTGCTCAATATGATAGGGCTCAATACGATAACTATCGAGCGCGGGGCCGAACACTTCAAACAATTGCCGAGCGCGCGGCAATGAGCGTTGCACCGTGCGCAAACCGCGGCTTTCGATATAATTCACCGCATCTTGGGGGTCGGGATAATATTGATCCATGCCCTCGGCACTACGGTAGCTCAACATCGCCAACGCACGTGCCAGCTGTGTACCGCGTTCAGGTTGTCCAGCGGCATCGCCAAGACGCACAAATTCTCGTTGTAACGCCCGTAACATGACCGCCTGTGCGGTCGGACGATGCGCCGCGCCAATCACCGCAACACGGTCAAAATTCAGTTGCTTATCTTGAGCTAACTCTAATGCCACCAGACCACCGTATGACCCGCCAACAACCGCATGGAAATCGACCCAGCCGAGCTCCAGTAATGCGGTACTGATATAGCTCGCTTGTTCAGCAATCGTTTGTGGCACCGCTGCAACTTCAGATTCACCGTTACCACCGGCATAATCTACCGTGATGATGGTAAATTCATTCGGATCAACGGCGTGCGCTAAGCCTTGCCACCAGCCATCTGCAGCATTGGTTATTGCTTGTCGATCACCCGAAATACCACCTAGTACTAACACCAATGGGCCGCGACCTAACTCGTTGATATAAATAGCCCCACCCGGCACTGGGCATTGATGCGTTTCAATAAGAAACGAAGAGCTGGCTGTCATCAGCATTACCTTTTGCAACAAACGATGAATTAAGATGCCGCCTAATGTAGCGGCTTTTGTATTGAATATCAATATAGACGTTTAGATGTCTAAATGTTTTTTTTGTATAAGCGTTGGGTTCTTGCGATAATCGCGCTATACCTACTGACAAGACACGCTACATAAGGTGATGCGAACATGCCAAGTTTTGATATTGTTTCTGAAATCGATAAAGTTGAATTAAAAAATGCTGTCGACAATGCTACCCGCGAATTGACCACGCGATTTGATTTTCGTGGTGTTGAAGCAACCATCGAACTCAATGATTTAACTGTAACGTTAACGTCAGAATCTGACTTCCAAGTGCGTCAGTTACAAGACATTTTCAACAATCACTGCGCTAAGCGTAATATCAGCTTAGCGGGTATCGACATTCCAGATGAGCCGTCCCACAGCGGCAAAACTTACAGCTTGGCGCTCACTTTCAAGCAAGGTATTGATCAGCCGCTTGCCAAAGATATCACCAAAAAAATCAAAGAGAGCAAACTGAAAGTTCAATCATCGATTCAAGGTGACAAAGTGCGCGTAACCGGCAAAAAACGCGATGACTTGCAACAAACTATCGCGATGTTGCGCAGCTCGGATATCGAATTACCACTGCAGTTCGAGAATTTCCGCGATTAATTAGCATGCCGGCCTGTCCGTTATGCCACGCTTCTACAACCTCGTTGTTGTATACACAGCAGCGAGGTCCCCTTGCGCAACGTGAATATCATCGCTGTCATCAATGCCAGTTGATTCATGTTCCGGCCGCATTTCATCTTGATAACGCGGCAGAAAAATATATTTACGATCTGCACCAGAATGACCCTAACGATTCCCGTTATCGCGAGTTTTTGCGGCGTCTGTTTGAACCGATGCGTGAACGTTTGCCGGCCTCTGCAACAGGCCTCGATTTTGGGAGCGGCCCCGGCCCCGCTTTAAGCTGTATGTTTAACGAAGCCGGCTTAACCTGCCAAACATATGATATCTATTACGATAACGTGCCGGAGCGGTTAGCCGTCACTTACGATTTTGTCGTGTGCAGTGAAGTCATCGAGCATGTCGCGAAACCTCTCGAGGTGTTCCAACAGTTGCTTAATTGCCTTAAGACTGGCGGATTACTAGGCGTCATGACACAGCGCTGGACGTCAACCGACCGATTCCCCGGCTGGGGTTATCGTAATGACCCAACGCACATCAGCTTTTTTCATGAACAAACTTTTGCATATTTAGCCACAAAGTTTGGCTTAGAGCTGACTATTTACCCACGTGATGTGGTAATTTTTAAGAAACCTCAAGTAGCAACTAAGGATAGCAACGCATGACCTCGCATTGGCAGCAACGCCGCTCGGGCGGCCCATCAAATAGACCGGGCGATTTACGCACACCATGGCAACGGGATCGTGCGCGCGTGTTGCACTCTGCAGCATTCCGACGATTACAATCGAAAACTCAAATCATGAACGTCGGTGAAAACGACTTTTATCGAACCCGACTCACTCATAGCCTAGAGGCAGCGCAAATTGGTGCTTCGCTGATCAATCAGCTCCAGCAAGTTTGTGCCGAGCACGAAGCACAGTATCTGCCTGACTTAAATCTGATGGAAACGTTGTGCCTAGCGCACGACATTGGCCATCCGCCATTTGGCCACGGTGGCGAAGCCGCATTGCACTTTAAAATGCTGGGCTCTGGTGGCTTTGAAGGCAACGGCCAAACGTTTCGAATTGTCGGTAAACTAGAGGCCTATCATCCTGAACACGGAATGGACTTAACTCGCCGTTCACTGTTGGGTTTATTAAAGTATCCGGTGTTGATGCCAGCACTTGAGGCGCCGAAAAATATTTCACACCCAGGCAGCTTAGCAAAATGGAAGCCGGCAAAAGCGCTCTTCGCCTGTGATTCTGATCTACTCGATTGGGTGCTTGAGCCACTGTCTACTGCTGACCGTGAATTGTTTCAAGCGGTCGATAAACTCGCTGAAGCACCGTGGCAAAAATCCAAACATAAGGCTCTGGATGCGTCTCTCATGGAGTTGGCCGACGATATTGCTTATGGCGTTCACGATTTAGAAGATGCCGTGGTAACCGGTACGCTTAGCGAGAGCCAATGGCATGCGCATGTCGATAAAGTGATTGACCAATTGCCAACTGAGCTAGCACAGCTGATGCAAGAGCTCGGCGAGCAGCTGTTCGCCCGCGAACATCACCAACGCAAGAATGCCATTGGCTCATTGGTGAATATTTTTGTCACCAAGGTTCGGCTAGAAGAGGTTCTGCCCGAAGCTAATGAACCATTGATTCGATATAATGCGACGCTACCTGATGCCGAAGCTTACTTGCTGAAAAGTCTAAAAGATGTGGTGTTTGAACACGTCATTAACGAGCCATCGATTCAACAGTTACGGTATCGTAGTCAGAATATGTTGCTTGATTTGTTCACTGCGCTGCACACCGAGCCGCTGCGCTTATTACCGCGCAATACGCGTGAACGGTGGCAAAAGGCATCGGCGGAACAAGGGCAGCAAGCAGCCGATCGCATACTGTGTGATTACGTTGCCGGTATGACTGATGATTATGCTGAACGTATGTACCGCAATTTATTTGTGGTCTAGCCACGTTAATAAATCGCTCAGCGGCAACGGTTTACAGAATAGATAACCTTGCATGAAGTCGCAGGCATAGCGCGTGAGATAATCGCGCTCTGCTTCGGTTTCGACACCCTCGCCAACTACTTCAATACCAAGCTCAGCGGCCATGGTTAACATACCGCGGGTAATTGCTGCATTACGCGAGTTGCTATCGATGTCCTGCACGAAGCAACGGTCGATTTTCAATTTTTGAGCGGGAATCACATTCAAGTAGCTTAAGCTGGCGAACCCGGTGCCAAAGTCATCAAGAGCTATCTCAAGACCCAGTTCGCGTAATTCAGCCATCATGCGCAGCGCCCCTGCCGAGTCTCGTAGCAACACGTTCTCAGTAATTTCCGCGACCAATTGATTTGGCTTAATCGCGTATTTCTTTATCAAACCGGCAACGGTCTCAATGAAATCATCACGGTAAAACTGCATCGGCGAAAAATTCACACTGACTTGAGCAACACCGGATTCACGCAATGTCGCCAAGTCTTTGCAGGCTTGTTCAAGTACCCAATTACCAATCGCAACGATTTGTCCAGTACGCTCGGCCAGTGGAATAAAATCAGCAGGCGAAATATAACCGCGCTCAGGGTGCGCCCAACGAACCAAGGCTTCAACGCCAACAATTCCGCCGCTACGCGAGACTATGGGTTGATAGAACACTTCAAATTGAGCTTTTTGAATGGCTTCTTGGAGTTGTGCTCGCAAGGTAATTTGCTGCTGCGTATCAAGATCCAAGTCAGGTGAAAACCACTGATAAGTGCCACTACCACGGCGCTTGGCTTCGTACATGGCAACATCAGCATGTTGAATGAGCTCATTTGGATTCTTCACCGCTATTTCGCTACTTGCGATACCGATAGCCGCGGATAAACTGACTTCAGCATCATCATAAGCAAATGGTGCGTCAAAGGTTTCCAATATTTTACGGGCAATTGGAATCACACTCTCATCCGTTTGCGCACTTTGAATAACAGCGACGAATTCATCGCCACCAAAACGTGCGAGTAAGTCATGCTTCGGCATCACACTGCTCAAACGTTTTGCCGTTTGCACGAGTATATGGTCACCGCACTCATGACCAAGGCTATCGTTCACTGGCTTGAAGCCATCTAAGTCGATAAATAGGACATATACTCGCGCGCTATTATTTGCCACCGAACGTTGTAAAAATCGCTCTAACGCAGTGCGATTCGGTAAGCCCGTTAACACATCATGCTCGGCGTTATATGCCAACTCAGCTTCGCGTTCAACGCGCTCAGAAATATCGTTTTGTAAGCCAACAAAGTGACTCACTTCATGATTAACATCCCGCACCGGCGAAATGATTAACTCGTTCCAAAACGGTTTACCGTCTTTACGATAATTGCGAATCACGCAGCGAATTTCACGTTGTTCTCGCAGCGCTGCCGAAATTTCTCGCACGGTGTTCGGGTCAGTATCTGCGCCCTGTAAAATACGGCAATTGCGTCCGATTATTTCTTCGGGTTGATAACCGCTGATATCACTAAATGCCGGATTAATATAAATAATTGGAAAGCCTGGACGACGAGCATCACTGATCACAACACCATTCGTACTCGCTTCCACACTGCGATTGAATATTTGTAGACGCTCTTCGTATTCACTTTGTTGCGTAATGTCTTTCGCGATACCGTGAACACCCGTGATTTTGCCATCAACAATCATCGGGATATTCGTTAATTCCAGTTTCTTTAAAACGCCCCGACTGTTTAAAATTCTCACTTGGTAGTGCTGTGGCTCACCTTCTTTGGCAGCTTCGAAATGCCGACGCATAAGGGCATGGTCTTCTTCGACTAGGTTTGTTTCGTAATGCCGTCCAATAACTTGTTCCACTGGGAGTTCAAGGAGTTTCTCACCAGCTTTATTGAGGCTGGTAAAAAAGCCATCGAGATTAAGTGTAAATACGGCTTCTGGGTTGTGCTCAAACAATGATGCTGTTTGCTGTTCGCTGCGCAGCCGATCAATCCGATCTTGATGCTGCGCAATCACCAGTGAAATAAGATCGCGACTACGTTCAATTAAACGCGCTTCTTCTGCATCTGGGATTCGCGCCTGAGTCGAATACAACGCAAACGTACCCAATAAGCGTCTATCTGTTGGTGAAAATACCGGAAATGACCAAGCTGCGCGTAATTTGTATTGGTCAATCAGCGCCAAGAAAACTTCAAAGCGCGGATCAATTAACATATCTTCAACCACAACAGGTTGTTTTAACGCAGCAGCCGTACCGCAGGCACCAACGCCTTCAGCTATTGGCAAATTCTGAAGGGCTTTGGTGAATTCAGGTGGAAGTGATTTTACCGCAACGGCATCAAGTGCTGTTCTTTGCGTGTTCACCATCATCACGGATGCAAAACAGTCTGGAATTTGAGTTTCTACCAGCTCGCAAATATCGGCGAGCTTGTCGGCTAATGGATGGTCTTGTGCGAGCGAGCTTAACGTGTCGTATTCAGCGTCGATAAAGGCTTGCAGATGTTTTGTTTGGTTGCGGGCGCGGCGCCAAAAAAATAAGGCAAAAAATAGCGCAACGAAAAGCACTAGCGCCAGCCCTATAATAATTCCGCCTGAATAATGCTCCACCCAATTATTTCCTTAATGCTGTGATGCTAATCCGAGCGGTGACTTGCGCGAAAGGCATGCCAAATAAGACCGACACCTATCAATATGAGCCCAACATACAATATTTGCAACTCAATAAATGCCGCTAACGACAAACAACTTATTAATCCTAAAACAGAAATCCAACGTGGCACGAAGCGCTCCTCAGCTTTGACTCTTAATGCAGCCAAGTTGGTAATGCTGTAATACACTAAAACGGTAAACGCACTAAACGACCAAGCTATCTTCAAATCGCCGCTGATCACAACCAGTAACATCACAATAAACGTGACCCATACCGCTGTTGGTGCAGACGTGCGTTGCTGATTCAACTGCGACCATTGTTTCGGTAAGTCACCGCGGCGCGCCATCGCTAACACCACCCGCGAAACTCCTAAAATAAGATTCAAAATGACGCCACACATGGCTATCACGGCACCAACGGCTACCAGTTGTCGCCATACACCAGATGGCAGTAAATTTGATAATACGAAATCGCCACTGCTGGTAAGCGGCAAGTAATGTAAAATTCCCCAACCAATCAACGCATACAACAGCGTGACAACAACTACGGTGGCGAGAATAGCGCGAGGTATCACATGGCGCGGGTTTTGAACTTCCTCACCCATGGTCGCAATGCGTCCGTAGCCGGTGTACGCCACAAATAATAAACCAGCGCTCGCCAGAAGGCTTCGCCAAGTTGGCTCGTCTGCAATCCCCACCTCAGGCATCGGCCTGTTGGCGCTTACCGCCACGAATACCAGCAACGCACCAATTGCTAGCGCAACTAATATAGCATTGGCACGATTCGAACGGCGCAGCCCGCCTAATACCAACAGTGTGAATATCAGTAAGGTTATACCAGCAATCACTTGCACCAACCAACTAGGGCCGGCAAGCCAGTTTTGTAGCGCAACACCAACCGCTAATGCCGCCGTTGCAGCACTGGCACTTTTCGCGAGCACAAACAGCCAGCCCGCGGTAAAACCAAGTTGCCGATTTAAAAACTGATAACCATACTCATAAGTTCCGCCACTAACGGGGTGAATTGCAGCCAGTTGCGCGCTAGATAAACCATTAAACGTTGCAACGACGGCGGCAATCAGCAATGCCCAGATTATCCATGAGCCGGCCAATTCAACGCCGAAACCAATACTTACAAACGCACCAGTACCAATAATTGAACCGAGCCCGAGTAAAATGGCCCCCCCAAGTGATGTACTACGCATCAATTGTTGCTGTGGTTGATTCATGGTTTACCCTTTTTGGCGATTAATCGAAGCGGCAATCTTTAGCAATTTCAAAACTTCGTAACCGCGCACTATGATCATACGCATGACAGGTCAAAATTAGTTCATTCACACCGGTCGCTTTTTTGAAATCGCGTAAATATTGGTGAACCTGCTCAGCTGTGCCCGTCGCAGAATACTTCAGCGCATGATTAGCAGCGGCTAATGCCATAGGGTCAACTTTATCTTCAATATTATCGATAGGTGCGGGTAATGGGCCCGGATTCCCTTGCCGTAATGCCATAAATTGCAATTGCATGGAACTCTTAAGGCGTTTTGCTTCTACTTCGGAATCGGCCGCAAATACATTTACCGCCGCCGCAACATAAGGCACAGCGAGATAAGCTGATGGCTTAAAGTTGTTGATGTAGGCCTCGATTGCCACGTGCAAGTAATCAGGCGCAAAATGAGATGCAAACGCATAGGGCAAACCCAGTTGCGCAGCTAACTGGGCACCAAACAAGCTTGAGCCTAATAACCAAACTGGTACCTTAGAACCTGAACCTGGCACCGCTTTAATTTTTTGTCCAGGTTGTGGGTCGGCCAAGTATCCGAGTAATTCTTGGACGTCTGCCGGAAAGTTATCGGCGCTATCATAGCTACGGCGCAAAGCACGTAGCGTCGCACCATCGGTGCCAGGTGCTCGCCCAAGCCCAAGATCAACGCGCTCTGGATATAAAGCCGCTAAAGTACCAAATTGCTCAGCGGCAATCAGCGGCGCATGGTTTGGCAACATGATACCGCCAGCCCCAATCCGAATGGATTTCGTCTGCGCACCAATATAGGCAAGCGCTACAGCTGTTGCCGCGCTGGCAATACCGGTCATATTGTGATGTTCAGCCATCCAATATCGATGATACCCCCAAGCCTCGCAATGCTGGGCCAGATCGGCAGAGTTGAGTAACGATTCTCGCGCGTTACTGCCTTCGGTAATCGGTGCTAAATCTAAGACAGAAAGTACAGCCACAACAGCTCCTGTATCTACTTCTTGGTGAAACATTTTAGTATGCTAACAGACAATGGTGTCATTTCTTATAAAGGCAAATAAATATGCAGTATTGGCTGATGAAAACCGAACCGAATGAGTGCAGTATCGACGATTTTGCCAACCAGCCAAGCGAGGTGATTCGTTGGGATGGTGTACGTAATTACCAAGCACGTAATTTTATGCGAAACATGCACATTGGTGATGAGGTTTTTATCTATCATTCAAGCTGCGCCCACATTGGCATTGCGGGCATTGTGCGAGTCACTCGCTCGGCATACGCTGACCCTAGCCAATTTGATACTGAATCACCCTACTTCGATAGCAAAGCAACGAAAGAAAAGCCCCGTTGGGATGCGGTGGATTTACAATTTGTGCGGAAATTCTCGCAAATCATCTCACTCGATAAGCTGAAAACATTACCCGAGTTAGCCGAAAATTCACTGGTAAAAAAAGGGAGTCGTTTAAGCGTAGTGCCGTTCAGTAAAGCGGAACGCGATGCTGTGCTGCAGCTCACTAATCAGCAATAAGACTACAGTTACGACCTTTCGATTTGCTCTGATACAAGGCATTGTCTGCCAGTTTTAATAGCGTATCGGCGCTGGCGCTGGATTCTTTGATAACGGCTACACCGGCACTAATGGTGACAATGCCTGCAACCGTATCGGCATTCGGTATCGCTAAATCGGTGACTGCGGTTCGAACCCGTTCAGCAACCTGTAGGGCTTGTTTACAGGTTAAATTCGGTAATAACATCACGAATTCTTCGCCACCGTAACGAGCAACGACATCAGCCGCGCGCTGTGCATGCCGCGACAAGACTTGCGCAACGCGCTTCAAGCACTTATCTCCGGCGGTGTGCCCGTAGGTATCATTGAACGTCTTGAAATAATCGATATCAAAATAGATTAAAGCCAACGGCTGATTATTTCGTTTCGCACGTTCAATTTCTCGTTTCAGTGCATCATCGAAATAACGTCGATTTGCCAGTTGCGTGAGTTCATCGGTAATCGTTAACTTTTCCAATCGCCGCATGGCGTCGTTTAACTGTGCAGTGCGTTCTTGAACTTTGGCGTCGAGGTATTGATTAATCATCAATAGTTCGCGCTGGGGGTCAATAAAATCGGTTAGATTATGTGAGGTACCCCAAATATGTGTCACCTCGTCTTCGGCATCAACAATAGGCACTAAAAACGTGCGAAATAAATACTCTTTGCCATTGATGACCGGTGTCTGTTCAAATTCCAATGGCATCTTGTCAGCCAAGCATTTATGGTAACCATCAAGAATGCCATCGGGATACTTGCCCGACGCAACAAGCTCAGAGAATTTAGTTCCTGGCTTTTGGCGAGGGTCCAGTGCGAGCGCAGCAGGATTTGCAAGAATCATCTCAAAGTCGTTGGCAATAGGTTTGCAGATCCAAAACGGATTTAACGACTTTTTCCATAACTGTTTGAAAAATAAATCCAGTTCTTCTGGATGAAATGGAACCTGCTTCACTGCCGCGCTCTCTCGTTGACTAAACAATTTTTATACATATTTTTATTGAATTTAATACATCACCCTAATGTAGTACAGATGCTGGAGAATGCCATGCGACAACTTTTGACCGTAATTATGCTAGCCCTTTGTTTTCCTGTGATTGCGCAGGAATCCAAGCAACAAGAAATTACCAAAACTTTACATTGGTTCATGGAGGGAGCGAGCATCAACAGCGCATCTGTTCATGACGCATTCTGGGCAGATGAACTCGTTTATACGAGTTCAAGCGGTAAACGTTTTGGTAAAAGTGAATTGATGGATGGCGTTCGCAGTGGTGGCGAGATCACCGAGGAGCCATTGACGAACTACTATACTGCGGAAGATATTCAAATCGCATTTTATGGTGAGACAGCGGTGATTAATTTCACTTTAGTCAGTAATACCGATAATCACGCTGGTTATTCCCGCGAGACCTTTCTCAACAGCGGCGTCTTCATTCAACGTGACGGGCGCTGGCAAGCAGTGAACTGGAACGCCACACGCGCCAGCAACTAATGCTCTAAAAATTCGGTGACACGTTGTGCCGCTTGTTGCGGCACTTCAACCATCGGCATATGGCCGATACCATTGAAAATCGTTAACTCACTTTGACGAATACCTTGATGCCATAAAGGTGCAGCTGATGGACTCAGTATCCGATCTTGGTCCCCCCAAATAATCAGCGTCGGGACGCGAATGAGTCCTAATCGATTATCCAACTGATCATGGAAACGAAAGTCTTGTGCAATATGTGCATAGTTTGCTTTGCGCTCGCGATAACGCTCTGCCATGCCCCGTAATACAAATTGCGGCACAAACGGTGGCTGCGCCATGGTACGGTCATAAAACTCAAAGAACTCAGCCGTGGAGTCGATTTCGAACAATGACTCACCACGACTAAACATCTGTTCAGTTTCAGTCGGTTCAGGTGGCGTAACACCAGCCGGATTAAACACGACAATTTTGTGCGTTTTGAGCGGATACATAATGGCAAAATTAGCCGCAATCAGCCCTCCCATCGAATTACCAATAATGGTTGCTTGTTCAACATTCAGCGTATTCATCAACTGCGCAATTCGATCCGCCTGCGCAGACGCTCGATACGACCAGCCACTGAAATATCCGGTTTCGCCATGCCCTGCTAAGTCAGGAATAATTACGTGATAGCGCTTGTTTAGTTGGTTTGCAAATCGCAGCCACAACTCTTTCGATGCCGTGTAGCCGTGTAATAAAATCAGCGTTTCATCAGCATTGTGCGCATTGCGTTCATATATCGCCATTTCCATGTCATCAATGCGCACAAAAGACTTCTCAAAACCATATAACTTGGCCTCTGCGGCACCAACTGCATCATAAAACGCCAGCCCAACGCGCGGGTGTAATGAAGCCAGCCATGCGGCGAAACCCAATACGAGAAGCGTAACCAGAAACTTTTTCACGATGACTCCTGCATGCTACTTGGTGGTAAACAGTGATGTTGTGGTTTAAAACGTCGCGCCATAAGACGATACACAAAACTAAACCCAGGATACATCGCAATCACATGACCACTTTTGCTTTTGTACCAGCTATTGCAGCCACCACTATGCCAAACAGTTTTACGCATTTCACGATGAATCATGGCGGTATAGTCAGCTTCCGCTTGCTCGGAAACTTCAATCACGCCACCCTGTTTATCGGCGAACTTTAACGCCCGCATTATGTATTGCATCTGCGACTCAATCACGAAAATTGCAGATGTATGGCCAATGCCGGTATTCGGGCCAGTCACTAAAAACAAATTCGGAAATTTTGGTAAGGTTGTGCCTAAATAAGCGCGCGGATATTCATGCCAAAATTCGCGCAGAGTCGTGTCATCTCGGCCGATTATCTCGTAGCCAACAGCGCCGTCTGTCGCATCAAACCCTGTTGAATAAACAATTAAATCAAGCTCAACCTGATTCCCTTGTGCCGTGACGATGCCAGTTTCGGTAATTTCGGCAATGCCATCATCTTTATCATGTAACGTGACATTGCTTCTGCTGAGCGCAGGATACAGCGTGTTGGACACAATGATGCGCTTACAACCGATGGTGTAGTCAGGTGTCAATTTACGTCGTAGCTGTTCATCGGATACCTGTGAACGCAAATGCTTTAGTGCCGGCCGTTGCGCAAAAAATTTCATAAGCCCATGGGCATATTTGAACGCAAATACTCGCCATTCCAGTGCCCAATAAATGGTTTTACGTAACGCATGATAAATTACCTTATTACCAAGCAGCTTACGTACCCAAGGTGAAAATGTTCGATCGGGGCGGGGTAAGACCCAATGTGGCGTGCGCTGAAATACATGCAACTGCGCGACCTTATCAGCTATCGCCGGGATTACCTGAGCGGCGCTTGCGCCGCTACCGATAACGGCGACCCGCTTACCTCTGTAATCGTAACTGTGGTCCCAATGATTGGTATGAAAGCTCTTACCCTGAAAGCGCTCACGCCCCGGAAAGTTAGGAATGACTGGGTTACTGAGTGGCCCTTGTGCACTGATGACATAGCGCGCATAAATAACGTCACCGGCTTCAGCTTCAACCCGCCAACACTGCATCTCGTTTAACCAAGCAACGCGCGCAACATTAAAATTGAGAACCGTCTTCTCGCGTAACCGATATTTATCAATGATGCGATTAGTGTATGCTTCAAGCTCTGCTTGCTCAGCAAACATTTGTGACCAAGCTTGCGGTTCAGATGCCAACGAGTAAAGCGGCGACTGCACATCAACTTGTGCGCCAGGGTAACTATTTTGACACCATGTACCGCCCATAAATGGGCGACGCTCAAGCATCACAAAGTTATTCTGGCCTTCTTTCAATAAATGAATCGCCGCACTTTGTCCGCCAAATCCAGTGCCGACAATCGCAACGCTAATGGGTTGTTGCGGCGAGCTTTTCGGAGCTTGTTGCAGCAAATTACACCTTTGCCGACGCGCGTGAGTTAATTCGGTCGAACCAAGCTTGTAAATAGGTCTGTTCCTCTTTAATACGCAATTTTACAACTCGCGCAAAAGCAACCGTTGCAAACGCGTTGATATCCGCCGCAGTGAATTCATCACCGAGCAAATAGGTATTGGTTTTGAGATGTTCGTTGAGGAATTCTAAAAACTTCTCAGCCGCTCCGTAACAATCTTGTCCATAATCTGGGAAGCAATTCATGCGGTCTTTGAAGTAACCTGAGGTGTGTTGAAAGCACATGCCAACTGGCGTCATTAAATAAAAATCAACCCAGCGAGCCCACTGCTCAATTAACGCCTTTTGTTTTGGTGTGTCGCCAAGTAACTTCGGCGTTTCTGGATGTGCTTCTTCGACATAGCGGCAAATTGCCATGGTCTCGGCCAAACTGGTGCCATCATCGAGTACCGCAACCGGTACCTTTTTCATCGGATTCATGGCGACAAATTCAGGTGTTAAATTCTCACCTTTGGCGATATCAACTTGAATGAATTCAACGTGTTCGAGTAAACCTTTTTCGGCCAAAAACATGCGCACGCGACGCGGATTTGGTGCGGTTGCGGTTTCGTAAATTTTCATGGTGGGTTCCTGTGTGTTCTAACGCCTGAATAGAACACACAATGAAACAACTTGAGTAACAACGCAAGCGCTTGTTTTTGTGGTTTTATGTCTTTCTGCGTGCGCGTTTTTTCCGGCGTTGCCACCACACGTAGGTACCTGTTATTGCCAACAGTAACGGTGTAACGCCGACGATACTCCAGATAATTTTTACCGTTAAGCCGCCGAAAGTACCAAAATGCAATCGGCGAAAGCTATCAAGCGTTTTCGCGCCAACACCTTGCTCATTCAGGTTGTACGTGCTCAGGTACTCACCCGTTTGCGGATCATAATTGCTCACGCTGCCATAATTACTCAAAAGCGGGTTCGCGGTTGGCGCGCGTCCAAATACCGTAAACGGTAATTCCGGCTCATACGGGAAGAGTAAGTACGTTGGCTTAAAGCCGTCGATACGTAGCTGACTATCCGCTACTAACGCGTCAATATTCAAATTTGTATGATAAAGGCGTTCGGTCATCACATGATGCTCGGCCCCATCGGCATGCTCCGTCCACTCTTCATAGAAAATCAGAATATTGTAGTAGCCTCCCGTAATCGCTAACACCAACAGTACTGGCGAGGCGAGCGTTCCAACCATTTTGTGCACATCGCTGAACACCGCAAGTAGACGCTGATTCCAACGTAACGTGAACAAACGCGCCCAAAAGCGCCGATACATAATGAGCCCTGACACACCCATGAACAATAAAAATACCGACAGAATAAGCCCAATAATTAAACCTAGGTGTTCGGGCAAGTGCTTCAGGTCGTTGAGCATCAGCGTGTAGTGAAACTCAACCAGCCAATCGGTCAAGTAGTGGCCGGTTGCTTTCGGCTGACTCAACAGTTCACCCGTGTATGGATTTAAATGAGCTTTGTGCCATTCATCGGTGCCGCGCTTAATCACAAAGATACGGTCGGCTTCATCATGGCCAGCCGGGAAAACTTCCCAACTTCCAAATTCATAGCCCGGTAACTGTGCGTTTACCTTGGCCGTTAATTCAGTCAACGGCAACCGCGGTTGTTCGGTGGCAGGCAACGTTGCAACAGACGGTAGCAGGAGTGCATCAATTTCTTTTTTGAAAACTAAAATGCTGCCGGTTAAACAAATAAGAAGAAAGGGGATCATACAAATGATCCCCGCCCAACCATGCCATTTATGGAGAGTCTTTCGCATTGTTGGTTAAACCTTTAAAACGAGTAGCTTAATGTCGCTGAATAGTTGCGAGGTGCGCCATAGTAGCCTTGTGTGGCCCACAGTAGGCTGTTGATATATTTTTCATCGGTCACATTATTCGCATTCAATGACACCAACAGCTTCTCGTTAACTTGGTAGCTGGCCATCAAATTCAAGCGTCCGTAAGCGTCCTGAGTGGTCACAATCGTTTCGCCTGCGTTGGCATAGCTTTCACCAACGGTACCTTGTACACGCGAGATTGTGTCCTGCCACTGATAGCTCACGCCAAACTTCCAATTTTCAGCGAACATTGGACGATAAGTGAGCGCCCCACGGAATAAATTTTCAGGGGTGTAATCTTCAACGGTTGTATCACCATCAAGTTCAAACACGCTTGCCGCAATACTGCCTTGCAGACCCGGCGCGAGTTCACCCGAAAGTTCTACTTCAAAGCCGTTGCTGGTAACGCCATCGGCTGCGCGATAAACAGTTTCCGGTGCATTAGTGTTTGGATTTGTCACGGTGCCGTCGCCAACGGCTAGATTCTTCTGCGTCACGTCAAAATAAGCGGCTGACAACAAGGCGCCACCATTAAATAATTCGGTTTTAATACCAATTTCGGCAGTTTCACCTGTCAATGGTGGTAGTCGATTAAATTCACGGTCGCGCAAGTTTTGTGCTTGGAACGTTTCGGTATACGACGCATAAACTGTTGTCGCGTCGTTGACGTTATGAGTTAAACCAAAGTACGGAATAAATTCAGCATCATCGCGTGATTGATCAACACCATAACCAATGCCGTCGGTTTTGAATTCGTTATAGCGACCGCCTAGCAGTAATTTTGTGTCGATACTTAAACTGAAGCGCGCTTGCGCATAAATAGCTTTTTGGGTGTTATCAATTTCACTACCTGCTAAGCCATCAGTGAATTCAGGAAATGGCGTGTTACCGTCCCAATCTTCCAACGCAGGCATTGCTGGGAAACCGTTTCCAGTGTGAAAGTCATACAACGACGTATCGATATAATCTAAACGAGCATAGTTTGCGCCCAAAACAACTTCGTGCTCTAAACCACCGAGTTCAAAATGGCCTGACACATAGGCATCGACGGTGTCTTGTTGGTCATCCAAATCATACTCGCTACCATAGCCTAATAGACCCAATCCAGTCTCCGGGTCTAACCCCACTGAAGGGTCTGGCAGATAGGTATAAAACAAGAAACTATCTTCATCGGTTCGCACTCGGTTGTAAGCGACACGCAACGTCCATGAATCATTCAATGCGGACTCGATATCAATAAAACTGCGGCTTTCTTGCACGGTCCAGTTCGACCAATCGGCAGCAATATTTACCGAGCGATCAAAATCCGTTGGTGTTCCATCACCATAATGTAACGTCACTGCACCCCACATATTGCCATCGGTATCACTGCGATGCTCGCTATGACCAACGGTGATCAGCGTGTCGCTGGTAGGCGCATAATCAATCACACCATAGACAACCTGTGAGCTATTTTCGTAGCGATCAAGATACGATTCACTATTATCATTCACGACAACCAAACGACCTCTTAACGAGTCCGTTAATGCACCAGAAAAGTCGCCTTCAATACGTTTCCCTGACCAAGAACTTAGCGTTACTGAAATACTATTTTGAGATTCGGAAGTCGGTCGCTTGCGCACCAGATTAACGGTTGCGGAAGGGCTACCAACGCCAGTCATGATACCGTTTGCGCCATGCACAACCTCGACTCGCTCATAGATCGCTGAATCGATGCGGCCATGAGTATTACTGTTAATCAGCGGCAAACCTAAACCGTCCACCTGGAAGTTATTCACTTCAAAACCACGCGACGTGTAATAAATTCGATCAGTTTCAACTTGTTCAACATTAATGGTGGCGGAAGTTTCGAGAATTTTGTTGATGTCATTGAGGGCAAAATCGCGGATTTTCTCTTGCGTGATCACGGTCACTGTTTGCGGTGTTTCCTTCACGTTAATATCCAGCTTTGACGCAGATTGTTGCTCGCTTGCAAGGTAACCGCTTTGTTGTTCACCACGAATTTCTAGGCGTTCGATGGCTTCGGTAGTTTGCGGCTCGAGCGAGCTTGCAAAAGCTGACGGTATACCCGCCAAAATAAAAGCTGAAGTTATTGCAGAGAACTTGATCACGTCCATACCCCTATAAATGAATGAATAATAGATAGGGGAGCGATCCTAATGCAAATAAGAATGATTCGCAATAGCGTTTTTATGGATTAATTTGTCAGGTATCGAACATGTCCAATAAAGCTACGGGCGACGGGCCCAAGTGTTTCGGCGTCGCGGAAATTAAGGTAAAAGTTAGTGGTGCGAGTGCCACCACGGTTGAGTTGAATGGGCACAAGAAGACCATATTGCAACGCTTCTGCAATCGCGCGGCGGGGTAAAAATGCAAAACCGAGGTTCTTCTGAATGAGCTCGATAGAGGTTGCTAAATGGCTCACCGTCCAGCGCTGCTCAGAACCGAGCCAACCAATATCCGTCTTTTTCTCAACGCCTGAATCACGAAGGACAATTTGACGATACTGTTTGAGATCTTCTGGCGTCACGTTTTTCTTCTGCGCCAATGGATGCTGCGCACCGCAAACCGCAATAAATTCCAGCTGACATAAGTCTTCACTGAGTTCGTTCGCGAGGGTAAATGGCGACAATGCGATTTCTGCCATGCCCTTGTTCAAAAGCTCGTTGGCACCGGTCAATATTGTTTCGATGACTTCAAGGTGGACAATCGGGTATTCATTCGAAACTTCAGCTAACGCTTGATAGAGCACGTCTTTCGGAAATGCCTCGTCCACCGCTATTGCAAGCTTTGACTCAACACCTTGCTTAAGATTCTGAGCAACGTTTTCAAGTCGTTCAGTTTCAGCGAGCAAGTAATTAATACGGCGAAGAAGCTGCTGGCCGGCATGAGTCACTGCGGTCTTGCGACCATGCACCTCAATTAACTGCACGCCCAGCTGCTCTTCTAATTTATTCACCGCATGGTGCACCGTCGATTGGCTTTTGTGGACGTGATCGGCGGCTTGCTGAAAGCCACCAAAATCAGCCACTGCTTTAAACATACGCCATTGTTCAATGGTTGAACGCGCCATGCATGAATCTCCAAACGTCGGTTGAGTATTCGTATCTTATTCTTTTAACAACTCTTCTGCCATGACGGTTCTATTCCCGCCGCGACGCTTCGCTAAATATAACTGGGTGTCAGCCAGTCGAATGACGTCACTTGCGGATTGCCCCGGTTTAATCGGTGCAACACCAAAGCTAATTGAGAGTGCGCCAATTCCTGAAGCGCTATGATTGTGTTCAATACCAAGCTGCGTGATACCGCTACGCAGGTTATCAATATACTCCGGTTGTTTAGTAATAAGTCGCTGCGGCAAGATTATCGCCAGCTCTTCGCCGCCATATCTGTACACATTGGTTTGCTCGCAAGCATTCATTAAATATTGCGCGATTTTTTGCAGCGCCTGGTCACCGGCTTCGTGTCCATAATTATCGTTATATGCTTTGAAGCTATCGAGATCACCCAAAACCAATAACGACGGCTCGCTGTCTGGCTGCAATGCCTGTGCTAAATCACGATCAAATGCGCGGCGATTCATTAGGCCGGTTAAGCCATCCATATTGGCGAGAGCTTCAAGCATTTTATTTGCTCGCGCAAGCTCGCGAGTACGCTGTTCTACTTTTTCCTCAAGTTGCTCTTGTGCTTTGATAAAGCGTTTCGCCATGGTCACAAAGGCATTCAAAGCATAGCGCACTTCACCCTTTAATTTACCTTTTAAAGTTTCGCCTGAAAGAACGTCTTTGTAGTTACGGGCGTCCATCATGGAGGCCACGTGAGCCATTTCCGTGAGCGGTTTACTCACGTCGCGGCGAACCAGTAAATAAACGACCATCAGCACGAGTAACACCAGCGCAACACCGCCAATAATTAGCCGTACAGGTAAAACAGCCGCCTCACGCTGTATATTCAATTTTGGATAAATGGTGACATACCACCAGTTCGGGTTATCGATGCGTTGGAACGTAACAACATGGTCCTCGAAAAAATCATCCAACGTCGACGTGTCTGCGCTGAGTTCTCCACTTAAAATTTTCGCGTTAATACTTAAAAATGCCGGATCTGGATACGTCTCAGGCGTCAGCAACGCTTGCTCTTGAACAAGATCAAACGCGATATTTGTTGCAGAAATTAATTGCCCTCGGCTGTTCAGAACAAAGTGCTCGGCATCTGGACGCTGCCGTTGGGTCAGATCAGCGAGCAATTGGCTGATGCCCACATCGAAACTCGCATTTGCAAGATGCTTCCCAGCATAATCGATTGGCCGCTGATACGTAATGGTCCAATATCCTGCTGTAATATCGTAGTACAAGCCGGTCCAATTGGGTTTGCGTTCAGGGTTTTCACTTTGCAGGGTGGATTTTACGACCGAGTAATTGGTAATAACGAGATCTTTGTCTGCGAGCAGTCCCCAAGGTTGATCGGGTGAGTACAGCATTAAGATATTTTCCGGCATGGAAAAATGCGTATTGGTCACCACATGCTGCCAGGCAGGGCCTAATTCGTTCAGAATACTCAGCGCAACCGTTGAGCGTAACTTCAACTCGGATGTCATCGGTTGCGGACGCGGCCCAACGAACGCTGACAAATACTCAAAACGCGTGTTATCGATGGTTGTACCGCTGTGAAATGTGACGGGCAAGCGCAGCACACCGGGTGATGTTTCTTCATACCATGCATCAAACGCATCGACCGCCTGCTCATAACGCAGCGAGTTGGTGTCGTTATAAAACTCATAGCGCTGCACAAATCGTTCGGCCAGCACATCACCAAATGCTTCAATACGCTCAAAGAACCGTTGATTACGTTCTATTTTTTGCGCAACGTCTCGGTTCAAATCACGCATAAACTGATGCTGTGCGTTTTGGTAAACAACGTAGAACGTCACGATTGAACCGAAAATGACCAGGCCAATCGCCCAAGCACTAACACGGAGAAGAAGCCGTGTCGTTAAACGCTCGGTTGCATGCAATCTTCTATCATTGCGACGACGTTCCATTCTAAATCTCTCTATCTTTTTTCTTAGTTTAGATAATTATTGGCACAAAAAAAGGGAGCAATCAGCTCCCTTTTTAACTTTTTTTTAATTACTTCATGTCAAAGCGATCAAGGCGCATGACTTTCACCCATGCATCCACAAAGTCATTCACAAATCTCTCATCTGTGTCGCTCTGTGCATAGAATTCAGCAATTGCGCGAAGCTCTGAGTTCGAACCGAAGATTAAATCAACCGGCGTCGCAGTGTACTTCAATTCACCTGAACTGCGGTCACGACCTTCGTAAACACCTTCTTGGCCTTTGGCCGGTGCCCACTCAGTGCCCATGTCTAACAAGTTCACGAAGAAATCGTTCGTTAACTGGCCTGGGCGGTCAGTGAATACGCCGTGCTTCGAGCCACCGTAGTTCGCATTCAACGCACGCATACCACCTACCAATACAGTCACTTCTGGTACCGTTAAGGTCAACAAGTCAGCGCGTTCAACCAATGCTTCGGCTGGTGACATCATCACATCTTTGGTGTAGTAGTTGCGGAAACCATCAGCTTTCGGTTCTAACACATCAAATGAATCGTCGGTCCACTCTTGTGTGGTGTCGTTACGACCTGGTGCAAATGGTACAGACACAGTGTAACCCGCATCTTTCGCTGCTTTTTCAATCGCTGCAGCACCACCCAACACAATCACGTCAGCCAACGATACACGCGTGCCTTTTGGTAATGAACGGTTGAAGTCTTTTTGGACTTTTTCCAACGTTGCCAAGGTCTTCTTCAGCTCTTTTGGATTGTTCACCGCCCAATCTTTTTGCGGCGCTAACGCAATACGAGCACCGTTTGCACCACCACGCATATCGGTACCGCGGAAGCTTGCCGCAGAAGCCCATGCAGTGCGCACTAACTCAGACACTGACAAACCTGAATCCAAAATTTTCTTCTTCAGATTCGCAACATCACGGTCATTGATCAGCTCATAATCCACCGCTGGAATTGGGTCTTGCCAAATCAAAGGTTCTTTTGGCGAAGTGTCCACGATGTAACGTGCACGCGGGCCCATGTCGCGGTGAGTCAATTTGAACCAAGCTTTTGCAAACGCCAATTCGAACTCTTCTGGGTTCTCATGGAAACGCTTCGCAATTTTGCGATATTCAGGGTCAAACTTCAGTGACAAGTCAGTCGTGAACATGATTGGTGCATGACGCTTGCCAGGAATATGCGCATCTGGAACCAAGTTTGACGCTTGACCGTCTTTTGGAATCCACTGAATGGCGCCAGCTGGGCTGCGTGTTTGTTCCCACTCAAAGCCAAACAAGTTATCAAGATACTGCGTAGTCCAGGCAGTTGGATTTACTGACCATGCACCTTCTAAGCCTGAAGTGATAGTATCTTCAGAGTGGCCTTTACCACACTTGTTTTTCCAACCTAAGCCTTGCTCTTCGATTGGTGCGCCAGCAGGAGCTTCACCCAAACATTCGTCTGGCTTGTGTGCACCGTGTGCTTTACCGAAGGTGTGACCACCAGCAATAAGAGCAACAGTTTCTTCATCGTTCATTGCCATGCGGCCGAATGTTTCGCGAATGTCTTTTGCAGCAAGCAATGGATCAGGATTACCGTTTGGACCTTCTGGGTTGACATAAATTAGACCCATTTGAACTGCAGCCAAAGGACGCTCAAGTTCACGATCGCCGCTATAACGCTCGTCCGCTAACCATTTCTTCTCTGGGCCCCAATAAACTTCATCTGGTTCCCAATCGTCTTCACGACCCGCTGCGAAACCGTAGGTTTTAAAGCCCATTGATTCCAGCGCGACGTTACCGGTAAGGACCATTAAGTCAGCCCACGACAAGTTGTTGCCGTACTTTTGCTTGATTGGCCACAACAAACGACGCGCTTTGTCCAAGCTCACGTTATCTGGCCAGCTGTTCAATGGCTCAAAACGCTGTTGACCGCCACCTGCACCACCACGACCATCATGAATACGATAGGTACCCGCACCGTGCCAAGCCATACGAATAAAGAACGGACCATAGTGACCGTAGTCCGCTGGCCACCAGTCTTGAGAGCTAGTCATTAAGGCTTCGATGTCTTTCTTAACTGCATCAAAATCAACTTTCTTGACAGCTTCTGAGTAGTCGAAATTGGCCATTGGGTTAGAGCTAACGTCGTGATCACGAAGTGGGCTTAAATCGAGTTTGTCTGGCCACCAGAACATTTGTGATTTGCTATCAGGAGCTGCCATCGCGCCTGATGAAAATGCCATGGTAACAGCAATCGCTGCAGCCGATAGCATCGGGATTGATTTCTTGAACATGAGATGATTCCTCCAAAAGGGACCGTTTCTGAGTCAAATTGACTATAGTAGAAATAATCGATTCTGCGAGGGAACTACAAACAGGAAAATTCGATTAGATTAATCGAAACTGCTGTTTTCTCAGTAAATTCGCGGGCTCAGCCGCCATATTTGAGGTACGCCATAAGCGCATCGCGGTCTTCTTTTTTGGGTAAGCCGGTAAATGGCATGCACATATCTTTAACCATTTGCTGTGGATTTTCCAACCACTCGTAAAGGGTTGATTCCGTCCAAACAATGTCATGCTGTTTTGTGGTTTCAGGAAAAGTATAGCCATCGATTGTGGCAATTTCTCGGTCAATTAAATCCGCAAGATGTGGGCCGAAAAATTGGCTTTTGTTAGCATCCATACTGTGACAGGCAGAACAGCGATATTTGAATACTTTTGCGCCTTTGGCGATTAAAGCTGGGTCGTTAGGAATCGTCGAGGATTGCGCCGAAGTTTGAGCAAACGACGGTAGCTTCGAGTCAGTTGATTCGCAGCCAAGCAATAGAAACAACGGCAATATCCCGATAAACTTCTTCACAACCCACCTCTACTTCGTACGGATATAACGGCTTAGATGATACGCGCTAAGATGAATATCTTCATCACACATTTGCTGACGCGCCTTACCAATGTAATTTGGCAAAACTCGAGGGTTAAGGACCGAAATATCAGCAGATCGCCCTAATTCAGTCGTTTTCACATACCAACCCGGAAATACTACGATACCTTTAACTGGTAATCGCTTACCAGTACTTTCATGTAATAGATTATGAAGCCAAGTGCTGGCTGCTTTCGCTTGGCTAACCGCATCTGACTGTAGTGGTTTGCCACCCATTAAAATCTGTTTACCGTTGTAAAACAGTACCGATTTCGAATTTGATAATTTCGACATGGTTTTCGTTTCAATCACATACACACCGGAGCGGTGAATAACGACATGATCGAGATTAAAGTTTTCACCTTCAATATCATGGAATACTTGGGCACCATCGAGGCGCAAGCGTTCAAGAAACTGACCAACTGCTTTTTCGCCATCACGACCTAGTTTGAGCTTCTGTGCTTCTTTTAGTGCTTGGTAAATCTTAAAGATACAAAACAGAATGATTGGAACGAGAATAATGGATAAAGTAATCGGATTTGGAATTTCTTCTTTGTACCAAATCCACCATATATTTCCTAAGAAAAAGGTAAAAGTAAAAGCGAGCCCCAAATAGAAGCCGACTTTGTCAAACATAAGATCAATCAAGCGCCGCTCAAGCGATTCACCCGGGTTTCTAAGAGGCCTATCTTTAAGAGGTGAGATTTTTTGAATTTTCATGGCTACTCCTTAGCTCTGTAATAACTATTTAATACCCTCAGCCACGGATATTGTCCATTTATGACTCTTTTGTTTACATATATCACAGTACTACTTTGAATAATTCAAAGGAAATTCATCGACCATGCGTTAAAATTAGTTAACTACGTTTCTAACTAAAAGAGAATACCAATGCCATTACACGTCATTAAACATCCGCTTGTGCAGCACAAACTTGGGCTGATGCGCGAAGCTGATATTTCTACTAAAAGCTTTCGCGAGCTTGCCAACGAACTTGGTAGCTTATTAACGTATGAGGCGACCAAGGATTTTGAACTCGAGCCGCATACCATTGACGGTTGGAGTGGCGAAGCCATCAACGTTGAGAAACTCAAAGGCAAGAAGGTGACGGTGGTTCCAATCTTACGGGCGGGAATTGGCATGCTCGATGGCGTTCTCGATTTAATTCCGAGCGCAAAGGTCAGTGTCGTTGGCTTATATCGCAATGAAGAAACTTTAAAACCCGTCCCTTATTTCCAGAAATTAGTGAAAGACATCGACCAACGTACCGCTCTCGTGATCGACCCGATGCTGGCAACTGGCGGCACCATGGTGGCAACGCTTGATATGCTCAAACAACATGGCTGCAAAGATGTGCGTGTTTTGGTTTTAGTCGCTGCGCCCGAGGGTGTGGATAAGGTGCTTGAATCATACCCAGATATCCACATATACACCGCGGCGCTTGACTCACATCTTAATGAACACGGCTATATTGTTCCTGGCTTAGGTGACGCTGGCGATAAGATCTTCGGCACCCGCTAAATTGTTTACGTTTTGTTGACGTTTGCCGAAAAAAAATACTATAAAGGTGCAAACGTCAAACAAAAGCATCGCTATGAAAACAACAAAAACAATCGCTTCATTAAGCTTTATTAGCCTTTTATCTTTATTCTCCCCCAACAGTTACAGCTCCGATGTACTGGTTTCCGCAGATTTTAATGTCGGCCAAGGATTCAATTATTTAGTAAATGGCACCTGCTATGTTGTAACGCCGAAGCATGTTCTCGGTGATGCCCAAACAGCCAATATTATGCTGCCAACACGACAGTACTTCACAGCTGACTTAGAGCACGTGTTCGACGTCGATATGGCCGTTTTAGAATCCAACATTCCTGAAGCGCAATGTAATCGAAATACATTTCTACAAGTCACTGACTTGAAGAAGTTACTCGACGTTTATCAAACCGGTGTGCTTAAAACGCGGTTAGCTGACGGCAGCGTTTTACAGTCCAAGATCGTGATTAATACAATTGATGAAACAGAGTATTTAGCGATAAAACCTGAGCGCGCAGATGAGCCATTTAAACAAGGTTACAGTGGCAGTATTTTATTTGTAGCTGACCAAGCTGCTGGTGTTTTACTTGAGGTTGATGACGAGGGTGGTGTGGTGTACCGAGCCGACGCATTGACTCAAATGCTGGATGAGCATTTCGGTGTCGAAGACACAGCTGACGTATCAGTAGTGACGGATGATGCTAAAGTAGCGGATGATGCTGAGGTGACAACGAATTCGCATTTAACCGGTCGTTTAGCGCAAAACCAAATCAAAGATCATGAAGTTAAAATGCTCGAGAATAGTCCGATTGAGTTTGTGTTGAAGGCTAACGAGGGTAATCGCATGCGGTATTCGATTCGAATTATGGATCGCCGCGAAAATATGCTACTTGATTACGACTTTTATAATGATGACCCATATAACTTTGCATTTACGCCGCCCAAGTCTGACGTTTATATCGTTCGCCTCGTCGGACTGAGCTCATTTGGTGAATTCGACATTAAAATGAATGATTTTGCCTTTGATTCAGAGCTGAGAGGGCAAGGTAATACAATCACGATTCCAACAACCATAGAACCGAAGGTTGCAAAGGATTCTGTTGCTGAATATCGATTTAAGGGCGAATCAAATAGTCCCATCGAATTCAACTTGAAAAAAGTTCCAGGACAACGGTTTAGATTCAAGATTATTGTCGTGAATAGTGAAGGTGAAGTGCAGCAAGATTATGATTTTTATTCTGACGATAATTATTCTTATGCCTTCACTCCGCCTAATAACGACACGTATACAATTAAAATCGTTGGGTTAAGTAGTTACGGCACAGCAAATATTCAAATCGATCAATGGGTGACCGACGCTGTACTGAAAAGTCCACAAAATGTCGTGACTGCTGGTGACGTTATCGAAGGCAAGCTTGCAACAAATGCTGTCGCAGAATACCGCATGATGATGACGGCCAATGCGCCTATCGACTTCAAGTTCGAGCGACACTCGAAGAGAATGAGATTCCGATTGGAAATATTTGATGAAACCAATGAACGAAGATATTCCGGCGAATTTTATTCCGACGACGAATATCGCATTGTTTTTACACCGCTATCGTCAGACGTTCATATCATTCGGTTAACTGGTATTAGTAGCCATGGTAATTACACCATCAAGTTGTTCGATTATGATTAAACATCTACTTACACTGGCGATGTTCACTGCGAATGTGGGCATTGCGCAAGCCAATCAGGTCAGCGGTTTTACCGAATCATACAGCGAAACGGTAAAGGTTTCTGGGCAGTTCTTAAAAGGCCTCCAATTTACCGACGTCGATTACCAAGTTGCACCGCACATTTATTTCCCAAGCCCCTATGAGGGGGCTGTTTGTGTGTTTGTGAGTAGTGCCGATGGCCGTTACAAATCGCAATATCAATATAACTTCACCGAATCCGTCGACGGTTTAGTTCGTATCGAATTTCCAACACAGTACATTGATGAATTGGAAGAATTCGCACCCGGTGAACTCGGTTTATTGGTTGCTGCTCAAGCCGATTGCAATGCCACCAACGGCAATTACGTGGTGGGCGCTTGGGGTATTCCAAAATCGATGAACAACATCGCGGTATTTCTTCGCAGTAATGCTCGCCGGGATGTTGCTACGCTGATTAATACTGGTAATGAAGCACCAAATAAGTCCGTAAAGTGCCAAGATTTACGTAGTAATTATCGCGTTTCGTATGACAAAGAATGCTTATTGCAAAATATAAACACGGATTCGGCAATGCGCATTGTCATTAAGCGTCGAAATTTGCGCGCAATACCTGATGAAGTAGTCGAGTTATTTCGATGAAGCGTCTCACTCTAAAAAATATTTTTCGAAAAACGGCTAAGTTTTTGTTTGGTATTTTTTTAACGAACGAAGATTTACCGTATACCGCAACAGAGTTTCGTGACCGCATCAGCTTAAGCCCGTGGCGTTGGTTACTACATATTTTGGTTGGCTTATTTTGGTTGCTGTTGGCCTACATTGTCGTTATTTCA
Organism: Pseudidiomarina tainanensis; assembly: GCF_004214835.1. Taxonomy (GTDB): domain Bacteria; phylum Pseudomonadota; class Gammaproteobacteria; order Enterobacterales; family Alteromonadaceae; genus Pseudidiomarina; species Pseudidiomarina tainanensis. The sequence goes on from NZ_PIQJ01000002.1 coordinate 162,341, forward strand.
CTTCGCTTTATCACCACGCCCGATACGCTATATAACGTAACAGCGCGCTCCGAAATCATCACCATCGATTCATTTCAAAACAGTGCGTTTGTGCCCTGGCAATTAGAAAATGTGACGCGTTATGCACAATGCGGTAGCGAAACATCTTTCATTTCTGGACAACTTCAAGTTGCACAAGATACTTCGGTATATATTGAGCGTATCGGCACTCAGTCAGTGTGGATAACTTTAAGTTCCGCGACGCTCGCCCCAGTGGGATATATTCAAACGGATAATCAGCGCATTGAATTAAGTGATTGCGAAGCATTTGAGCTACAGGCTTCTGCCAATAATAGTTATACGCTACCCATTGATGGCGTGATGACAATAGGTGGCGAAGTCAAAGAAGCGTCAGCACGCGAACCAATTCTACATGATGGTTCTGTCGCTATTTCTGATAAAGGCGCTTGGTCAGGGCAGTATTATCAAACTGAGCCATATGCGCTTGAGTTAGGTGACAAGTTCTTTATTCAAAACCCATCGATTCAAAGCTCTGGATTTATATTCGTAGATGATTCACTGGGCATGCAGGTGACCTTCAATGGCAAAGGAGATGCAGGTGTTATTCAACGTTATAAATCGGAAGATATTATTCTGAAAAACAGTATTTGGACGAAACTCGCACACGACGAAAGTTTATTGTTTTTATGGCTATTCTTAGTTGCGGCATTCTCGTTATTAAAGTTTGTGATTCGGGTCAATATCGAGTGATTCAAGAACCGCCAACAATTTGATTACGTCCGCCGCGCTTAGCGCGGTAAAGATTTTCATCCGCCGATGACAATAATCGATCAATCGAATCGGTCGCGCCGGGGCTATAGGTCGCAGCGCCAATGCTTACCGTAATATGAACATCTTTTTCGACAGCCTCGGCACGTATATTCTCAATAATACGCTGACCAAGCTGACCAACATGCTGTTGATCGGTATTTGGACAAATAACTAGAAACTCTTCGCCACCCCAGCGACCAACGGCATCCGTTTCACGCACAGTTTCACGTACAACGTCGCAGAGTCTGATTAAAACTTTATCGCCAACAAGGTGCCCGTACTTGTCATTCACCGCTTTAAAATGATCGACATCCAACAGCAGAATTGACACGGCTTGATGCGAGCGATTCGCTTGCGCAACAAGCGATTTGAGCGTGTTATCGAGGTGCAGACGGTTATAAACTTTCGTTAACGGGTCAGTAATCGCGGTTTTTTGTAATTGATCATAAGCTTCTTGCCGCGAGTTTTCATAAAAGCGAAACAAAAATACCTGCGCAGTCGCTACTTCAATAAAGTTAAAGAGTGCACCGAGGCCAAGATTAGCGGTGACTTGCTGTTGAATCAGCTGATATAGATACCAACTACAGTACACAAGAATGATTGCACTGACCCAAGAGCCATTGCGCCTACCTAAAAGGAAAAATGCAAATGGCGGTAAAATAGTAACCCACATGAGGGAGTAGTTTCGCCCTTCTGCCAAGTGGACGAAAGCTAACAAGACGGCGGCGATGGAAACAATAACCGCCCAACTCGCAACTTTAAAGTTTCCACCACGGCTCACAAAACGAAAAATAATCAGCGCAAGAACTAATCCGAGATAATCAAAAAAGGCAATTTCAGGGGCATAAAACAAGGTGATATTGAGCGTGCCAATAATGGCAAAATAGGCAATCATGATCAGCAAAATGCTGTAAATCAAAGAAACTTGTTTAAATCGAGGGTCTGCCGCATCAATATCAGGATGGTATTTATGCCAAAATTTCATAGCGCTACTTCGTTTGACTGTTTGAAATATCCTAGCGGTGTTTTTACCGAAATGGAATTAACTTTGTGAACAACTAGCTCAAAATGTTAATTCATGATTTTATAGCAATTGTATTGAATAAACTGCGGATGCATCATGAACCAAACAACCCAAGTTAAGTTGCTCAGAAGTGCCATCATATTGGGCCTCACTCTTCTCGTTTGTGGACACATTGTGCTTGCCGTAACGTTTGCCAGTGACGACATCGGCCATCAAGGATTTATCTTAGGTGCTGCGCTCAGTGCTTTTGGCGTAGTGCTGTCATTACCAACAAAAATTTACCTTACGTTGTTACTGATGGAGCACGAAGAAAAAACCAACCCTAATTTTACCCGTTCAGCAGATGGTCAAGCGAGTCGAGGCGTGTCGGTAGCACATATTCGTACAGCAACTGAAGAAGATGCCGCGCGCCTATCGGACCTAGCGCGACAGACCTTTATCGATACGTTTGCTGACGATAACAGTGAAGAAAATATGCGCTTGCACTGCGAGGCGACCTACAGTGAAGCGCTACAGCTGGCTGAAATTAAAGACCCCAACCGGTTAACCTTACTCGCGACACATGAATGGCACCTGATTGGTTTTGTTCAACTGCGTTGGGGCAATACACCCGATTGTGTTGAGGCAAATTCAGCGGGCGAGCTACAACGCTTGTATGTGGATAAGGATTGGCACGGCAAGGGCGTGGCACAAGATTTGATGCAAGCCGCTATGACTGCCATGCAGCGTAAAGGTAACGACGTGATATGGCTTGGGGTTTGGGAGCATAACCCACGGGCCATCGCTTTTTATAAGAAAAATGGATTTGTTGAGGTTGGCTCGCATGTGTTCCCGCTGGGGAATGACCCCCAGCGGGATATCATTATGATGAAATCGTTGGAGCCGAAAGCTACTGAATAATCGGTGCTAACACAGCAGCATCACCATCAATTTCTGTCATGATTTCAAGGCCAAGTAGCTTCGCCATAAACGGATAAATATGAATATTGCTGAAGCGCTTTAATTCTCCGCCCTGTTTAATCGCTGGGCCGGTTGCGATAAATAAACCATCCATGTCACGGCTGGAGTGAAAGCCGTGGGTGCCGCCATCTTTGCGCTGATCTTGTGGCCGTGTCGTAAACGTTGCGGGCGCTTGGGTGCCGAGCACAATCGCAGGTTTTCGCGGACCATCGGTGACGCCAAGTTGCGTCAGTTGTTGCTCTGATTCAACAACAAACTGAGCGGTTTGTTGCATCAATCGTTGTTTGAGCTCTTGTGTCTGTTGCTCAGTCGTCTCTTCTTTTGGATAAATCATTAAACGCGTCTGCGCATTGACCACTTCAAATAGCTCTTCATTGATATTAAGCTCATTCACATCAATCATATCTTTCGCAGTAATCTGCGACATACCGTGGTCCGAGACCAAAATCAGATTCACCGACACGTCTGTTTCGTCATGAATGCGCTGCCACAACTCGCCAATAAGCTCATCCACGTGTTTCACAGCTTTTGCCACCTGATGTGATTCGGGCCCGAAGCGGTGCCCCATCGTGTCAACGATGGAGAAGTAGCCGGTAATCAGGCGCGGACGCGCAGCTTCAGGAAGCTTCAGCCATTGCACCATCTGATCCACGCGCTGGCGATTCGGTGTTGGCGTGCTGTAATTGAAGTAATAGCTTGGCGTACGACCATTGATGCGCGCTTCTGATTCCGGCCAGAAAAACGTCGCGGCTTTGACGCCCTGAAATTCGGCGAGGTTCCAAATTGGCAATGTGGTAAGCCAAGTGCTGTCTTTAACGCCATCGCCCATTTTATAGCGTTGTTGGCGTTCGGTGTCGTAAAAGTTGTTGTCGACAATGCCATGATTCGATGGATACTGGCCGGTCACAATTGAAAGGTGATTCGGGAATGTTTTGGATGGATAAACCGGCACCAAACCCTCACTACGAACCCCTTGCTCGGCAATTTTGGCAATGTTTGGCGCGCCATGAAGCTCAATATAATCGTGACGAAAACCGTCAATTGAAATCAACACCACCGTCTGCTCTTCTGCCGCCTGCACCTGCAGACAAGCCAATGCCAACAACACCCCAACTAGCTGTTTCATCTATGTTTCTCGCCTAATTCTTGCCTAAGTAATCATGCCGCGAGTTTACCACAGCTTTATGACATTGGTGTGTAGGAGGTGAGGTGCAGTCCTTGGACTGCACCTCTCTTAAAGCTTAAAACGCTGCGGCGGAGCACCGGGCTCGAGGAGTTGGAAAATATAGATCCAGTCATTCCCGATAAGTTGCTGAAGTATCTCGTGTTCCGCGACAATCGCGGCGATACGCTCCATTGGCGCATCGATATAAACGTTGAGGCGCAAAGGGTCATGACGATATTGCTGGCCATCGTGAATCGACTGCCAAGCCAAGCCAATACGAAGATCACCACCGTTACCTTCGAATACACCCAAACGGCCGCCTACTACGTTGTGCAAGGTTTTATTGCCGCTACCGAAGCGCAGGTTATCAACGGTTGAGCCGAAATACTGAAGGTTAATCCAATTCGTCACAATCATTGGCGCCGTCATAATTTGCGTCAAAACAGCACCATCAGTGTCGCGCTCAGGGTGATAGTCGTGCAAAAAGCTACGCCCTTCTAAACACAGCCCACGGGTACGTTCACGCGGCGCTATCACAAAAGCAGCATTGTTGGTTAAGCCCCACTCTGGGCGAGTTTGCGACCAGTCATAAGCGCGGCGCACAAATGCTGCACGGCGTTTCTCAAGGCTCGCCTCAACCAGCTCCAACCCTAAACTCGGCGCGCGCTCTAAACGCGCCGCATCGCTCGCGCGCGCCAAATACAACTCGATTTTCGCAAGCTGCGATTGCCAGCTGGCAGGAACCGAATCAGCATCATACAACGTGACATCTTCGGTGGTTGTGTTGTGCAATGCGGCAATGAAGTACGTGGTTTTCGGAATCTCAATGCCGCGCTCTGCTAAGCCGCGACGAATATCTTTATGATTCAGCAATTGCGCCAGCGCACGCGCGTTGACTTCACCGCTTTGGCCGCAACATGCACCGCAATCAAGCCCCGCCCGCTGCGGATTATTTTGGCTTGTACTACCGTGCCCAACCAACAGCACCAAGGGTGCAAAATCCTTCGTCAACCCCATACCGGTTAACACGCTGGCAGCAAGTGCAACGCGCTCCGACAGTACTTCGGCATCCACACTCAATGTCGGCCGCACCGAGCAACACGCTTGCTCCGACAAACCTAGCTTATCTAAACCGCTGCTATCTGCTTTGAAAAAGCTGGCTTTCAGCAATTTACCTAAATAACTCATGCCCAGCGTTTCAACTAAGCTGAACGATGATGCCGGGACGTTACTAAATGGCCATAAACTTGCTTTTTCTTGCAGTTTCACGCGGCGAATTTGCGCTAACGTTTTATCTTGTGTCGCATCACCGCTGCTATCGGTGACATTTAAACTGGGCGCCAACAAACCGGGTAACTGGGCGCGGGTGCTGTGTGTACCAAGCGGCGTATAATCAATTGGTAAGCCGAAAAATCCAGCAAAACCACCGGTGCGCACACCATCGGACTGCGCCTCAAAATGGCGACGCAAGACTTCTGAGCGCACATCAATACAAAAATACGCTTGCACTTCTGGTGCTTCTGAAACCGCCGCAGGCTTCTGCATCAACACCTGCGCCAGCTGTTCTTGATAGGCGAATTCATGTGCCCGTTGCCAGACTAAAAGTTTGCTGCGCGACAACGAATCATAATCGCCAATTTTATCCCACAGCGCGCGCCAGCGCTTCCACACACTGTCATCTTCGCGACCGCCGCTATCCACCAGCCATTCCCAGCTCGCTCGAATCGCTAATAGCTCCATCAATGTTGTATCCGACTCGCCACGCAGATTTGCTTGCCAAGCGCGATAAGCACACGCCGAGGCCCAGCCACTCACCCGCATCAGCACCGTTTCCAGCCACAAATCCCATTGCTCGGGCGGAATATCCAATGGCTGTAGTACCTGCGTCAATTGCTCAATAGGGTCGCTATGCATGGCATCGGCGCGGGCAATCAAATCATCGCTATGCATCAACACGCGCACGCTTCGATCATGACGTACTTCGTTGAGCCAACTCGCGTACAGCGGTGCATCTTTATGCGGATGCCACGCCGCCTGGTATTCATCAAAATAGGCCGCACAAAACTGCGATACCTGAAACGTGACCGTTTCGTGCCAACCCGGCTCGTGATTCAAATCACGCGTCTTGTCGTAACAATCACTCAATAACGGTAACGCCAATGGCTTGTAATTCTTGCCGCCAACAAAACTCACTAGGTGCGTCATTGAATGCTCAGAAGCCAGTTCGTCCATCGCCTGCTGCAAATGCGATTCTTGAATCACGCCGTCTTGCCATAATTGCGCATAATAGTCATTGCGCATCGACAAAGGTGATGCCGCTGTCAGCTCGAGTAATTTCGCCGCTTTCGAAAACGACTGATGCGAGCGCCCCCAATATGGGTTCACCGCAATCATCTGATCTAATGGCCAAGCCGGCGCAATGTGCGCGCACGCAGCCGCGACAGCAGCTTCAACTTGAGTGCGTAAATCTTGCTGCGCCTGACTCATGAAATAACCTCCTTCGAAGCATCTGTCTGCGCCGGCGGTAGCGGCCAAATTTTAAACGTGATTAAGGTGAAACGTTCGTCGAGGTAAAAGCCATTGTAGGCCCACGGATACAAGCGTCGCGACCATTTGTGCTGTGGATAGAGTTGTACTAGCAACTGAAGACCAAACAGCGCAACAAACACCAACGCCACCCAAATCACTAGCGCAAGATGCGGATCGCCATGGCTCGGCACGGCGGCGGCAAACAGTAAATGCCAGATAAAATAGAGTTGGGTGAGCAACAACACGCGAAGCAATCCGAGGCGAAACAACGCGCCGCTCATATCACGTTGCGGCCATAACAGCGGTGCAAAACCGATGGTTAAAATGATCAGAGCGACCCAACTGACATGAAATTCTGGCAGCACCCATTGCCAAACCACCAATGACAGGCCGATGACCGCGGCGCTGACAAACGGACTCAATAAATAAAGGTGTTTACGTGTGACACTATAAGTCGGCTCCAGTAACCGTTGCAGGCGCGCTTGCTCGACAGCCTCGCCTGCACTTAAAAACGCATAAGCCTTATAAAGCGAATGGGCAACTAAATGCAGTAGCGCCAGCTCGTACAAACCAAGGCCGATTTCCATCAGCATGAAGCCCATTTGTGCGCAGGTCGACCAAGCCAAACGTACTTTGATACTGATGCGCGTGAGCATCACCATGGCCGCTAACGCCGCTGACAAACTACCCACCACCACTAATAACGTCTGCGCAATATCACTTAACGCCAACAAGGGTGCCATACGCAATAAAACAAAACCGGAAAGATTCACAACGCCAGCATGCAATAACGCAGAAATAGGCGTGGGTGCCTCCATCACTTGAATCAGCCAGCCATGTAGTGGTAGCTGCGCGGTTTTTAAAATCGCCGCCAAGGCAACCAGCACCATGGTAAGCTCAAGCCACACAGAAAGTTCAGATTGTCCCGCCGCATGGGCGTTAATATCCGCAAGATTCAGCGAGCCCACATCGATATAAGTTAACGCTACCGCCATCAATAGCAGCACATCAGCAAGGCGGCTGATTATGAATTTCTTGTGCGAAACAATTTGCGCGGCGCGGCGCTGATGATAGAACAACAACAGCTTATGTAGCCCTACGCTAGTCAAAGACCAACCGAGCAACATCAGTAGTAAGTGGTCACTTACCACAATCAAACCAACATTGGCGAGGGTAAATAAAGTGAACTGTATGAACATGATTTGGTTGGGTTCACCCTGCAAATAGTGCTTGGCAAAGCGTGTGACTACCCAACCTAAAACGGCAACAAGAACAATCACGACCAGCCCGACCCGATCAGCCGGCGCCGCACTAAACGTTGAAAACAAGACCAACATCAACGCGCACAACAATGCGCTCAGCGAGGTGAGCTTGGCAACTTGCCATAGCATTTTTGGCGGCGCGACCAAACTGGTCAGCCACCCAATCAACCAAACTGCTGCAAAAGGCCAAGTTTCAAGCATGTGGAGCATCCATATGAACTAACTAGTGTTAGGGTAGTGCGCATGTTGCCAAAAAGCATACCTTCAGTAAAATAGATATAAAATATATAATCGTTCTGTTTTATAGAACGTAGTACTATTCAATGTACCAATCAACGGCCACTGAGGTGCTCCGACCATGCGTGAATTGAACTTTCATCACCTTTTTTATTTTTGGACGGTCGCCAAAGAAGGCCACTTAACTCGCGCCGCACAGCAGTTGCATGTATCGCAATCGGCCCTCTCCTCGCAAATTAAGCAATTGGAAGAGCGCCTTGGCCAAGATCTATTTGTGCGTGAAGGCCGCAGCCTTAAACTTACTGAATTCGGACATGTGGTGCTCAACTATGCCGAGCGGATTTTTAATTTAAGCCAAGAAATGATGTCGATGGTCGAGCGTGGTGATACTCACGTTGTCCAAACCTTTCGGGTGGGCGCAGTCGCCACGCTTTCTCGTAACTTCCAAGAAAACTTCCTAAGGCCTATTCTGGGTAATCCAAACATCCAGCTGACGTTACTTTCAGCGAGCCTTGAGCAGTTGCTTGAACAACTTAGTATGCACAAACTCGATTTAATTCTCTCTAACCGAGCGGTTGCCTCTGATTTCCATTTGCCGATTCGCTGTCAGTGCGTCGCCCAACAGAGCGTCAGCCTGATTGGACCCAACACGGACGCATTAAAGGGTAAAGAATTCCCGCGAGATTTAGACAAAGTGCCGGTGTTGGTACCGGGCGTGAGTAGTGATATTCGCACCCAATTCGACATGTATTGTGAAGAGAACAATCTACAAATTACACCCTATGCCGAAGTTGACGATATGGCTATGTTGCGGGTTATGTCGCGAAGTATTCAAGGCGTGACCGTGGTTCCCGAGGTTGTCGTGCAGGACGAGCTTCGAGCCGGAGTTTTGAAAAAATACTGCACGCTGGAAGGAGTGGTCGAGAAATTCTATGCCATCACCGCCAAACGTGAATTTGAATCGACCTTGATCAATACGCTCTTAAATTAAAAAAATGCCGCGCCCGCTAAACGCATAGCTAGCGCGGCATCATGAACACCTTACTACTCAACTAAATAGGTATTTAGGAAGTTCAAATAAGCTTCCTGCGCCTCTATACGGTTTGCTTTCACGCTAAATCCGTGGCCTTCGTCATCGAATAAAACATACTCAACGGGCACTTTGTTAGCGCGAATCGCTGCCACCATTTCATCGCTTTCCACCTGCAGTACGCGCGGGTCGTTTGCACCCTGCACCACTAATACCGGCACTTTAATGTTATCCGCATGGAACAACGGCGAAATGCGGCGCAGGCGCTCACCATCAGTGGCTGGGTCACCCAGCTCGTCATATAACGACTGACGGAAGCTTTCCCACCATGGTGGGATACTTTCAAGTGTACGCACCCAGTTGGTGACACCGAAAATGTTAATACCCGCATCAAATTCATTGGTGAACGCCAGTGCCGCCATCGTTAAATAACCACCGTAACTGCCGCCCATAACGGCGATACGTTGCGGGTCCACCCAATCAAGAGTCTGCAAGTATTTCTTGGCGTAAACAATATCTTGCAAATCGTCTTCACCATGGCGCTGGTCATCGAGATGGAAGAAGGTTTTACCATAACCAGAAGAACCACGATTATTCACACCGAACATGGCATAACCATGATTCACAAGGTGTTGCACCATCGCGCTATAGCCTTGGCGCGTTTGCCCACCAGGCCCACCGTGAATAAAGATAACCGCTGGTACTCGATTCTCGGCACTGGCTTGATGTGGTTTATACAGCAACCCCGGAACCGTCAGCTCGTCAAAGCTTTCAAAACGTTCCACCGTGCTTTGGACAAGATGTTCCGGCTGCATCCCTTCAGCCAGCGTATTGGTCAACTGAACCACATTCTCGCTACCAACCTGCCAGAACATCAGATTGGACGGAGACACATCAGAATTGACATAGAATACTAATGTTTGTTCGTCGTCAGAAAAATTCACGCCGCGCAAATCACCCGGCGGATGCTCAGGCAACATCACTTCTTGACCCGTCGTCGTATCGATAATACTGAGTTCGGTGCGCGCATCCGCATTCACACCAACCACTTGGTACTTGCCAGAGTCAGAGAAATACAGGAACGATACATCCCAATCGGCGGCGAAGTGCTCGCTGTGCTCCTCTGAGGCGATATCGTACGCCCAAGCTTGATAAAACTCGCCGTGACCGTCGGTACCATAAATAAGTAGGTTGCTATCGTGCGTGAACGTGTAGGCATTATGCTGAATATTGCCATCTGTTGGGGTAATCAGCTTAGGCTCAACATTTTCCGCCTCTAAATCCACCAAGAATAAATCCGAATCGGCGTTCGAATTGGTTCGGCTTAACGCCAAATAACGCCCGTTGGGGCTAATCGCATCGACATTAAAGCCCGTATTATTTTCAAATACCATTTCACGGCTGTAATCTTCGGCGCTGTATTGATACACATCGAAGTAACGATTATCTCGCTCGTTGGTCATCACATAAAAATGCATGTCGTCTTCGTGCCAGCCACCGAACATGGCTTTTAAATTCTCGCCCGGCGTTAAATCTTGTGTGCTGCCATCTTCTAAACGCACATACACATGGTTGAGCTCATTACCGCCTTGGTCCGCGGTATACAGCATACGCCCGTCTTGCGGAAACCAGCTCACGCCCATCATGGCATCGGTGGTGGAGTTGGTCAGTTGCGTTGGTTCGCTACCATCTAACGGGTAACTGTATACATTAAAGATGCCGCTTTTATCGCTTGTCACCAGCACCGCCGTGCCATCGTGGTTAATCGACGAACCAAAGATGGTCTCGGTGTTAAAAAATGTCTCAGCGCTATAGGTTGGCACCGCCGGCGTTGCCGCTACTTGTTGTGTGGCTTCGGCGTCGGAAGCAGGCGCAGCCGGCTCAGGCTCCGGCTTACTGCAAGCAACCAGCAACACACTCGCGGCTATAATCGAAAGCATGGACGTCAATCGCATAACTCTATCCTATCGTTCGTTGTAGAAGACTACTCTCAAAGCCCTAGAAGTTTAGTTCACAATTAACATTCAACAAGAAATCACAACCAAGATTATTCATGAACACATATAAGTAACCTCTTTGTTGATTTATGAATACATTTGGATATACTTTAATAAGATAAATAACTACATATAGGTATTCAATGAGTATCAAAACTATCGTTTCTCAACAGTACAGAGACAAAATCAATCAATCAGCTAAGACGCTTGCCGACTTTCCAGAAATTCCTCCGGAAGGATGGTTAAAGACTGTACGCAAAGCTTTGCGGATGTCGGGGGCAGCTTTAGCCAACCGGCTTGGTGTTACGAAAGCTCGGATTCCAAAAGCTGAAAAAGATGAATTAAGTGGAAGTTTAACTCTCAAAACAATTCAGAATATAGCTGAGGCAATGAATTGTAAATTTGTATACGCCGTTATTCCTAATGATTCTGTAGATAGCATTATTCGACAGCAAGCTTTAAAAAAAGCCAAACAACAAGTCGAGGCTGCTGCTATTCATATGGCGCTAGAGGCTCAATCGCTGAATAATGAACAAACTGAATTCGAGATTGAACGAATTGCGAACGATCTTGTTCAAAAAATGCCACCAACCTTTTGGCGCGATTAAGGAATAGAACGAATGGATTATCCTGATGGAGCAACTCCACTTGATCCAGATGAGCTAAATGGACTTAAGTTTAAACACGTCACGACAAGGGGAGAACTCGATCAGCTTGAGCAAGCAAATATCATAGAAGGTTTAAATTGGCTGAGTAAACAAAAGTCTCCTGATGTTCTCGCTATCGAGTTTATTCTCCAACTTCATAAAGCGTTATTTGGTCAAATTTGGAGATGGGCGGGGGTATTTCGTACTTCCGAAAAAAATATAGGAGTAGACCCAATCACTATTTCTGTAAATCTAAGATTATTAATAGATGACACGGAATATTGGATTGAGCATGAAACCTTTGATCCACTTGAAATTGCAGCACGATTTCACCATCGGTTAGTGGCAATACATTTATTCGCTAATGGCAATGGTAGACATGCTCGAATCCTCACAGATGCATTATTAAAATACAAATTAAAGCATGCACCAATTGACTGGAGTGGTGGACACTCGTTGACTAAAATGAACGAACGTCGTTCAGAATATATTAAAGCACTTCGACTAGCAGATAGAGCCGATTACCAATCACTTTTAACTTTCATGGGAAGCGGTGAATGAAACACATACTATACATTGCGCACGGCGGCGGACCAATGCCGTTGCTGGGTGACAAAAGCCACGAAGATATGGTGACGAAGCTACGTGAAGCTGCCGGACAAATGCCAAAACCGAAGGCCATTTTAGTCATCAGTGCCCATTGGGAAACGGACATACCGCACGTGACAACCGCTACGAAGCCGGAACTCATTTACGATTACTACGGTTTTCCTCCAGAATCCTACACGATAGAATACCCCGCTCCCGGTGAACCAGCGTTAGCCGAGCAAGTATTGGGAGCAATTACTGCGGCCGGAATTGAGGCACAAGGTGATGCGCAGCGTGGCTTTGATCATGGTTTGTTTGTGCCGTTGAAACTCATGTATCCAGACGCCGACATTCCATGCGTGCAGTTGTCATTAATGAATCATTTAAACGCCGACGCCCATATTAAACTTGGGCAAGCGTTACAGGCACTCGACTACGACAATCTATTGATTCTTGGCTCTGGCTTCTCGTTTCATAATATGCGCGCATTTTTCGCACCGAATCATGCTGAAGCAGATAGCCAAAATGCCGCGTTTCAAGCATGGCTTGAACTTGTTTGTAGTGACCCAGAAATGGACGAGAAGCAGCGGCAACACATGCTCGAAAATTGGCAAGAAGCACCGCATGCACGGTTTTGCCATCCGCGTGAAGAGCACTTACTACCGTTGCACGTCTGTTATGGCGCAGCAGGTCGCGCATGTGATCGGGCCACCACCGTATACGCGTTGAATAAAGAATCACGTATGTTCTATTGGCAAATGAATTAAGGTAGGGAATCATGGCGCGCGCACACGCTTTGCACATATTGGTAAAAACCCGCGAAGAAGCGGAAGAATTAAAGAAACAGCTGGCGGCTGGCAAGAAGTTTGGTGACCTAGCGCGTCAGCACTCACTTTGCCCATCGGGCAAAAAAGGCGGCGATCTTGGTGAGTTTGGCCGCGGTCAAATGGTGCCGGCTTTCGATAAAGTGGTATTCGGCAAGCCGACGCTCGAAGTTCACGGGCCGGTAAAAACCAAATTCGGCTGGCACTTAATAAAAACTTTGTCGCGAAATTAAGCTATTTTTGGCGAAAATCAGTCGAATTTCGCCAAAAGTTCCTCAATATCATCGAGATCATCTTCAACATATTCTTTCACTAAACGATAGAATTCATCGGCGGCGTCCGCAATCGCTTCACAAACGCGCGCGACCGTTTTCGCACCGAGCTTTTGGTTATCTTCTTCAAGTGGCAAAGCATACACAAACAACACTTCGCCTTCATCGTCAACTGAGAAACTGCTGAACTTCACTTTGTTGTTGACGAGGTTGGCAATTTCAAGCAACTGCGTTTGAAAAATCGGTCGATAATCACCCGCTTTATTAAAATATAACTGCTCGAGAAAAAACGGCGCTTGCACAAAATAAGCAATTCGCCCCTCTTCGGCTAAACACACTTGAACTGCAATCCCGAAATTACCTTCATCATCAAAATAGTTTTGCGTAGCAACACCAACGAGCACGCGGTCGTCGGTATCTGGCGGCACCTGAAATGCAATACCATAACGCTCAAGATCTTGTATTAATTCACCAACTGTCATCGTCACGAACTGTCGTCCTTGTTTCGTTTGTAGTTACTTCATGAAACCACAATTAACTACGTTTTAAAACTTTCACGTTTGCTTCAGCTAGAGCTCAAAGATAATCGATGCTATACAGAGACATCTATTCAACTAAATAAAGAGAATGAAAATGAAAGATAAATTAGCGGTTTTCTTCGTTTGCCTTATGGTTTTTGGTGCAGTCGCAGCTGAACGTGAAAAAGTACTTGGCTTCGGCGGTGTGTTTTTCAAAGCTGAGAATCCAAAAGCTCTGGCGCTTTGGTATGAAGAACACCTCGGCGTAAAACAAACACCAACCACCTACGAAGAGCAGCCTTGGGTGCAAGCTGGCGGTAGCACTGTATTCGGCGTATTTAATGCAAAAACAAAGTATTTCGGTGCCGATGACCAGCAGTTTATGTTTAATTTTCGCGTGGCGGATTTAGATGCCATGGTTTCACAGTTGCGCGAGGCCGGTATAGAAGTTGAAGTTGACCCAGAAACCTACCCCAATGGCCGCTTCGCACGCCTTGCAGGTCCTGAAGGCAACCCGATTCAGTTATGGCAGGAAATGACGCCGGTTACGGATTAACCGGCGGCACATTATTCCGATATCTCCTGCTCGTCGCCCCATTCTTCGCCAAGGTATTTAAAGCGCGGTACTTCGAGGCCATCGACGCTGACCGACTGCAAGAACATGTCGTAGGGGCGTACCCACAAACCCTGTTCGTCGCCATACAGCGGTCGGTACAACACCATCCATTCTTCAGTTTCAGAATGGCGCACGGTATCGACGACCTCGTACATCGGGCCTTTATAGTGCTGATATTTACCTGGTGTGATTTTCATCGTGCACTCCTCGCCAGAATTTTGTCGAGCTCATTAGCAAACGCCATACGGTCGCGTTGATGCAACGGCGGTGGCCCGCCAGTATGCTCACCGCTACTACGCAACGTATCCATAAAATCACGCATGTTCAAACGGCTGCCAATATTTTCTTTGGTGAACAACTCGCCGCGCGGACTCAGCGCCTGCCCATGCTTTTTGATTACATCGGCGGCCAACGGAATATCCGCGGTGATCACCAAATCACCCGCTTCACAAACTTCGGCAATATAATTGTCTGCAACGTCAAAACCTGACGCCACCTGCTTGGTTTTTATCCATTTCGATGGCGGCACACGTAACGGCTGATTCGCCACCAGAATGAGTTCCAGCTGCTTGCGCTCGGCGGCACGGTAGAGAATGTCTTTTATGACCGACGGACAGGCGTCAGCATCAACATATATTTTCATCAAGCTTTCGTTATTTTCATGAGTTTCATAACCCATAGATTAGCATTAAAACAAAATAAAAAGCCGCTCAGTTGCACCAAACTTGATGCAGCTGAGCGGCTATTTTAGGTTGCGAGACTAGGAACTAATACCGTTTTAAAAGTATTAGCTGGCGTTTTTAGTCTCGCGAATGTAGTCATCCACAAACTGCTCAAGAATGTTGAGCGGTAATGGACCGTTGGCAAGAATCACATCGTGGAATTCACGAATATCGAATTGCTCGCCAAGCTCATTTTTAGCTTTCTCACGTAGCTCAAGAATCTTCAACATACCGATTTTGTAGGCTGTTGCTTGGCTTGGCATCACTATGTGGCGTTCAACCATTTTGCGCGCATCAGCTTCAGCGTTCGGCGTATTGTTGACGTAGAAATCGATACTTTCTTCACGCGTCCATTTCTTCGCATGAATACCGGTATCAACTACTAAGCGCACGGCGCGCCAGAGTTCCATCGCTAAACGACCAAAGTCAGAGTACGGGTCTTTGTAGAAACCATATTCTTTTGGCAGCAGCTCAGTGTACAAGCCCCAGCCTTCACTGTAAGCGGTGTAACGGCCAAATTTACGGAACGACGGAATACCCTCAAGCTCTTGCTGAATGGCAATTTGCATGTGGTGGCCAGGAATACCTTCATGGTATGCCAGAGCTTCCATTTGATAGGTTGGCATAGAGGCCATGTCGTACAAGTTCGCGTAGTAAACGCCCGGACGCGTACCATCCATTGACGGCTGCTGATAGAACGCCTTACCGGCCGATTTCTCACGGAACGGTTCAACCGCTTTCACAATCATGTCGGCTTTTGGCTTGGTGATAAACAACTCATCCAAAAACTCACGCATGGTGTCAATCAATGCAGTTGCTTCTTCCAAGTAACGTTGACGGCCTTCTTCAGTGTCTGGATAAATGAAGTCTTGGTTGTTACGCATGTGCACGAAGAATTCCTGCAACGTGCCTTCAAACCCAACTTTTTCCATAATCACACGCATTTCGTTATGAATACGCTCAACTTCGCTTAAACCAATTTCGTGAATTTCTTCAGCGGTTAAGTCCGTCGTAGTAGTGCGTTTTAATGCATTGTTGTAGAACGCTTCGCCGTCTGGGAATTTCCATGCGCCGTCTTTGGTGTCGGCTTGTGCGGCAATGTCTTCAACCGTGGCAATCAAGCTTTCATAAGCCGGCTTCACCGATTCCACCAAAGCTTTTTCTGCCGCTGATTTCAAACCGTCGTATTGACCTTGCTCGATGTCGAGGTTGTCTATTTTCTTAGTGAAGTCTTCAAGCAATACGCTTGGTTCGCCGTCTTCAAATGGCGCGCCAGCAATAATATTTTTGCTGTCGCTGATCACGTACGGATAGACGAACTTCGGTGCAATAATGCCTTTTTCAGCGCGTAAACGAAGGTTCTCTTCAAGCTGTTCAAACAACGCTGGCAAGCCATTTAAGCGGGCAATATAGTCTTCAGCGTCATCCACTTCTTGAATGCGGTGCTGGTTGATCAGCATCGACACGACACTCGAGTGCATGCCGAACATTTGATTCACAGGGTAGTTGTAATGACGCCATTTGTAGTCAGCGATATCTTCTTCTAAGCCCTGCTTCATGAGCATCCAACTGATTTTGGTTTGCTCGTCAAGCTTGCTCTCGTCAATTGCGTTTACTTTTGCGAGGTGTTCTTTTTGCAGCGCCAGCTCTTCTTCAGAGGCCTGCTCAGAAATGTCGTCCCATTTATCTTGGTCTTGCTTAATACCCAAGTACGATTGATACATTGGGCTACGCATGACATTTTCCATGAAAATGTCTTCAAACAATTTGTTCGCTTTTTCAGACTCAGCTTTGATTTCAGCTTCAGTAGCAGCTACGGCTGTCGTTGCCGCTTGTGTTTCAGCGACAGGAGCTGTCGCTTCGTTTGCCGCATCAGATTTTGACGCATCAGAACATGCCGCTGTACTCAGCGCCAGCGCCACCGCTAAAGCTAAGTGCTTCATTTTCAAATCAGACATCGGTTGTCTCCTTATTGTTATATTGACCTTAGCTTAGCACCATACTTGGCGGGCGGTCTATTGACGCGCTAGCGCTTGGGGTGAACCGCTACAACTCTGCGGCAAGGTGTTAACAACCACCGGAGCTTGATGTTGATGCGGATGTTGCAGCGAGCATTGCTGGAAGCATGACGGCGACCATTACTGCCGCTTGTACCGCATCAATCACATCTTGCGTTAATGCGCCGAGCTCTTCACCCTTAGCGATTTGCTCAATGCGCTTTTTGTGGGTTTTTAGCTCTTCTTTGCTGAAGACATCTTCTATCAGATAGGCGCTTTTCGCCAACGCCACCATCAGCGCGACACGCGGGTCAATTTCTAATGGTTTATCCAGCACCAACCGGCGCATTTCGTGACGCAAATGGCGCTCTGGCTCTGGGTTGACCTCAGGGTAGATTTTCTGGGTGAAAATCCACAGAACCTTCTTTTCGTCGCTTTTGATAATGCCATCGGCGACCAGCTGTTCCGCAACTTTGTGCTTCAGTTTGGGAATATTGGCGATGGACATCACCCAATTTTTGAGAGTATCCGGACGCTTCTTCGTGGCAATTTTTTGCAGCACTTCGTCCATGACTTGGTCGCCCGTTGGCGAGGCATCAAGCACCTCAATTTTATCTTTATTGTCGGCGTTTACCTGAATACGCTTCGCCAATAACAACTCAGCCAACACTGCCGCAGCCACCGTATATTCAATGTACCAGCCCTCAGACGTGCCTTTCTCGTCGTGCAACGACAAGAGCACCAAGCCTTCGTAAAGTTTTACTTGTAATTCATTGGTGTGTTGCATGGCTCACCTCCTTAAATAATTGCTTGAATACCTTTTTTATCAATTACATGCAGAAGTCTTAATGCAGCGCCTTGAGGTTTCGTTTTACCTTGCTCCCATTTTTGCACGCTCTCGCTACTCATGTTCAATACTACCGCTAGCACAGCTTGACTAATATGCTCTTTCTCTCGTATCAGTTTAATTTTATCGGGCGTCATTTCGTCTTGTTTTGCACTAATAGCCAACGCATCAATTTTACGCATCGTTAATTTATCAACCGCTCCGCATTCGTGAAATCGGTTTGCCATTTCAGCTAAATTTGTTAAACGTTTATCAATCATGTTTAACCTCTCTTAATACACCAGCGTCAATTGAGCTCTGAAGCTCTTTTGGAGTTGCATTTCTTAAACTCGCGCCAAATAATTTATAGACTTCGAGTAACTTATTCGGAATTTCTTTTCCTGATTTCGGGATATCCGACTTACGCCAGCCTTGAATAAAAAACATACTCTCTTCACCTTGAACTGCGACAACGCTCCGATTCGAATCTCGTTTGCTTTGTTTGGGGGAGGCAATCCGTTTTTTAAACAATTTCCCCATATCAAGGTTTCCGTCATGCAACCCTTGAACAACCTCTTCAGCCGATTTAACAACAATTTCGTCGGTAATATTGGCCTTCTTCATAAACATCTGAAAGTCATCCGTTACATAGATTTTCATTTTGGTTTCCATTCCAAAACTGTGGTAAATATTACTATACTTTTTGTACTTAAGCTAATTTGACGATGCCAAGTGTAAGTGACTTAGAGTACATGTTTGTTGTTATGGACATACAACGCACATGCAAGATCGATAATTACTTACAAAAATTGGTGTGAGTACACCGTGCTTTTCATTCTCCCGCAAAAGCCTTTATAGTGAGTCTATGCGCACAACAGGATGAGCAATCGCGTACGAATGGATGATACGATTTACTACTACACCCGCAACGCGGAGCAGCTAGCTAAGCAATATGACAGCCTTGCTTTTGAGCAAGTGCATGGCGATTGGCTCGATTTAATTCCGACCGAGGGCTTTGTGCTAGATGTCGGCGCAGGCTCAGGCCGTGATGCCCGCTATTTTGCCGAACGCGGGCTCACCGTGTATGCCGTGGAACCCGCCGATGGCATACGCGAACGCGCACAACAGTATCATCCGAACCCGTCGATTCATTGGATTAGCGATAGCTTACCCGAACTGACCCACGTTCAGCGGCAAGCGACGAAATTTGACCTCATTTTACTTAGCGCGGTATGGATGCATATTGCACCGTCTTCGCGCCAGCGAGCCTTTCGAAAACTCAGTTCATTACTCAAACCGAACGGCAAAATGGTCATCTCGTTACGCCATGGCGAGAGCCCTGATAGTCGCACCATGCATAGCGTATCAGCAGATGAACTGAAGCAATACGCACAGCAACAAGGCTTAAGTTTCAAGCTACTGAATAACCGAAATGATCAGCTCGGCCGCCAAGAGGTGCAGTGGGAAACGGTTTTACTCACATTGCCCGATGACGGTACTGGCGCATTCCCACTCATTCGAAATATCGTCATAAACGATAGTAAGTCTTCCACCTACAAAGTCGCCCTGTTACGTTCGCTATTACGCATTGCCGACGGCCACCCAGGAGCGGTTATTGAGCGCTCAAAAACACATGTGGCATTGCCGATGGGGCTGATTGCTCTGTATTGGTTAAAGCTCTACAAGCCGCTACTTGATACGTTTGCGATGAAGCAAGGTAGCAATGGCAACCTCGGATTTGTGAAGGCCACGGGTTGGGAAACGCTGACAAATTACAACGCCAACGATTTTTATATTGGCCGGTGCGTTTTTGACCACCAAGAAGCGCGTAGTTTGTATCGCACGCTAAAAGACATCGCTACCACCATTAAAAATATGCCGGCAAAATACATCACGTTACCCGGCACGAAAGATGAAGTATTTGATGTCGATTTAGCTCGAACCAGCCCACCAAAGAACAGCTTGATCATTGATCATGAGTTTTTGAAATCAATGGGCACATTTTATGTACCAATGAATATTTGGAATGTGCTGACAGATTTCAGCGTGTGGATTGAACCCGCACTAGTGAACGAGTGGGTTAATCTCATGGCGAATTACAACCGTGAGCACCCGAATGCCTACAGCCAAGCTGATTATTTGCAAGCTTTACGCTGGGAAAACCCTGAACGTACAACCACCCGTGTGCGCAATCGAGTTTCAGCATTAGCGCACGTGGATTGTTGTTGGAGTGGCCGCAAACTAAATAAAACCGCCTATGCCGTTGATCACGCATTTCCATTTGCGCGGTGGCCCAACAACGATTTATGGAATTTATTACCAACGAAAACCACGATTAACTCGGCGAAGTCAGATAAATTGCCAACTCGCCAACGCTTTATGCATTCACGGGAATACATTCTTGAGTGGTGGCGACAAGCTTGGCAGGAACATGAACGAGAATTTTTTACCCAGGCAAATTTCGCATTACCCGACATGACATTGGGCAATACGAATTTTGATGATGTATTTGAGGCCGTTATGGTGCAACGTGATCGGATCAAGCAAATTCAGCAGTTGCAGGATTGGTAGAGCGATATTTCATTCTCAATACCACCATAATCGGCTCACATAATGAGCCGAATAACAGTTCTATTCGGCTCATTGTGCAAATTTAGGCCATTCTACGATGTAATCACCAGCGGGATATCTTGCGGGGCTTCAAGTAACGGCGTGAGTACGTCGGCATCGCTGTTGAGCCAAAAGCCAACTTCACTCGGACGAATGAGCAGCGGCATACGACTGTGATATGGCGCGCATTGTTCCGTCGGCGCGGTGGTGAGCGTGACGAGATGAGCTTGCTGTTCACGATGCGGGAAATAAATAGCCGCCATGTAGAGCGGTTGTTGATTCGCCTCGGCAAACAGGTATTTGGTTTTGCGTGGCTGCCCTTCCTGATGTTGCCATTCATACCAACCACTGCAAGGCACCACGCACCGGTGCTGTTTAAATGCCATTTTAAAGGTCGGCTTGGTGGCCACGGTTTCAGCTTGCGCATTAATGATAATGCGGTTCGCCCAATTCGGCTGTATGCCCCACAACGTGTTCAACTGGTGTAGCCCATTGTGATTGGCGGTGGTGGTGACCGTTGCGACTTGTTGTGTGGGCCGTAAATCCGTGTTGCTCGGCGTATCGAACTTGAAACCGAGTTGCTCGGTGACGAGTTGACAGAGTGGGTCGTTAACAACGTTGAGTCTTCCGCACATGGTGATGCCTTATTTCGCTTTTGCACACCTATATTAGCGCGCTACCGAATATTCATGAAAGAGTTGTGCTGTTAACGGATATTTCAGCTTCCACGTAATGTTCATGGGTTGTGAACCCTCACTTTTTACAAATTCCAGCGGACCACAAGCTCGATACGGTTTATCTCTATTTTCACGAACAAAGAGCTGAAATTGCCAACCATTGGTTTTACTTTCCAAATACCGCCTACCTACTTCTGTATGCGAAGCTGCAGTATTTTGTGATTGCCAATGAAACAGCTCTTTATTAATAGCATAGTCGTCATATGCGACGCCTTCATGCAGTGCATTTTTCTTATCTAAAGTAACGAATAACACTTCAATTTTCGCTTCGTGACTTCGCCAAACACCAGCCTTGAAGGGCGAATAGCTCACTTCGGTATATTGGCCCAATGCAGTGAGTATTTCGCGTATCTTATAAGCACTATGAAGCTTTAACCCCGTAGATTCTAACTCGGGTAACTCAGAAAATTGTTCGTTGGTAGCAGCATCTAACGCGTCGGCTAATTCAACCAATTCGTTCATCAACGCTGGCGTTTCTGACAAATCACCAATGAACTCATCAACCGTATGAACACCTCGGCCACCTGTCATTTGATAGGTCAGCATCAATGCACGTTTGCGCGAGAGTTCATCAGAGCCAAGAGAGCCAAGTCCAATATCTCGCATCACCGCAAGATAATCAGGATCATCGATATGCAAAACGTCTTTAAAACGCCGATTCAAGCGAGTCTCAAGCTCGGATGGAATACCATCCAATAACTCAGCATCACGTTTTAGACGAGTCCAGCCAGAGGCGCCATTTTTACGATAAATATCTTCAAACTCGAGGGCCTGTTCACGAACAAATTCGGCTAACTGGATTTCGTCGACTCCATGCCTCGCGCGATATCCTACAAGTTCAGTTTGTAATCGTTGCCAATTAAGATTCACAGTCTGTTGTAAGCTATTAAGGATTTGCTCACGAGCTTGGTGTTGCATCTGTAAATAACAGCCCGGTGGTAGATTGCCGAAACCGTTTTTAACACCGTCAACCACTTCTCGGCGCGACAAACCAGTTATAGAGCTATACAGCACGTCAAAGCGGAAGTTCTGAGCATACTGACCAACGAAATCTAGAATCAAGCAGCTATCTTTATCATCGAATAAACGCAACCCACGACCGATTTGTTGCTGGAACAGCGTGGCACTTTGGGTGGGGCGCAGAAGTAAAAGGGTATCTACAAAGGGTAAATCGACACCCTCGTTGTACAAATCAACTGTCACAATCACGTTGATTTCGCGACGCTCTAACATGCCCGGCAATCGTTGGCGTTCGTTCGCAGGCGTCGCTCCGGTTACGAGTGCTGCTTGGATGCCTTTATCTTGAAAAAACTGCGTCATAAATTCGGCATGAGCTACAGACACACAAAACGCCAAGGCGCGACAGTCAGAGATTGAGCTTACATGCTCTTCCCAAGCTCTAAGAACCGCCAGCGCACGTGCATTTTCTCCCGTCAACATATTACTTAACTGAGCAGCTTCATTGGCACTGCGCCAATTTACGTTGCTGTAATCCATGCCATCCGCACACGCATAATATTCAAACGGCGCCAGCAACTGCTGCTCGAGCGCGTGCCAAAGCCTCATCTGCGCGGATGGCGTGCCGTCAGGTCTTAGATCAAAATGCTGCAGAATATTGAGGCCATCGCCGCGCTCTGGCGTCGCCGTCAGTCCCAATAGATATTTGGGTTTCACTTGCTCTATCAGCCGGCGAAACGATGCCGCCTCGATATGATGACATTCATCAACAATCACCATATTCCAATAATCGCTACCGAGCTCTTCTACTAGATTGCGTGAGTTTAGACTTTGTATGGTGGCAAAAAGGTGGGTATACGATGCGGGTTCATAACCTCCGCTTAAGTAGTCACCAAAATTCCCGCTTCGCATCACATGTCGAAACGTTTGCAGTGATTGCTGCAATATTTGTTGTCGATGCGCAACGAATAGTAATCGCGGTTGACCACCTTCTTGCTGACAAATGCGTTTGTAATCAAGCGCCGCCATGACTGTTTTACCGGTACCGGTTGCGGCAACTAATAAATTTCGGAACCGCCCATGCGCGCGTTCATTCGCTAATTGATCGAGGATAATTTGTTGAAACGGTTTTGCCTGAATATCAAAGAAAGTCGTGATGACGTTATCGCCATAGTCTTTTGCGCCACGCTCGCGTGACAGTGCTTTGCGAAGCTCTTGCTCATGCGTTTCATTGTGCGGATCAAAAGACTGAAACTCTTCATCTTGCCAAAGTGTTTCAAAATGCGCTCGAGCACGCTGATATAAGAAATTTTGTCCTTTTTCAGTGAACTTGACTGTCCACTCAAGACCACCCATTAGCGCAGCACCTGACAAGTTTGCACTTCCCACGTAAGCAGAACCGAAGCCCGTATAACGTTCGAAAATCCAAGCTTTTGCATGAAGCCGATTGCGGCGTCCATCCAGCGACACCTTTACTTCACAGTTCGGCAATTCAGCGAGCATTTTAACGGCTTTTAAGTCGGTGGCACCGGTATAAGTTGTGGTAATAATCCGCAGGCTGGTCCGCGACTGCTTAAGGGCATCCACGGCAGTAATATCACGCAGTAAATTTATAATTTTTCGTACGCCCGACATGGTAATGAAGCTCATTAATATGTCGACGTGCTGACAACTGGATAGCTCTGCTTTTAACTCATGGAATAGCGCTGGCGAATCTTTGCCCGACGTAAAAAGCCAAGGCTGTGCCATACCGACCTGAGGTAAATTTACTGATTCGTTTGGCGCATGCAATGCACGAAGAACTTCTGGCGGACTTTGATAACTTGAAACTGGCTCTAGGTTTGCAAGCTGCCGTGTATAAACTATTAGGTTGTTTAAAATTTCGATTTGCCGCAACAAACGCTGATCTTGATGGCCGCCATTATTTTGTAGTTCTGCGAGAGCATTAGAGACTTCTTCGGTGATGACTTCGGCCAGGTGGCGACTACTTGCGACTAAATCAAGTTTTTCGGTTATTTCAACAAGACCTGATTCCTTGATAGCTTGCTCAAGCTCATCGTTCTTTAAAAGCTCGTAAAATCCCTTCTTCATTGCCGAACGTCCCTAGCAGAAAACTTATTGGGTTAAGTTGCCAGGTTTTGGGGGGGTTAACAAGACGTAGATGCATCCCTTGTGACAACTTTGTGGAGGGAGGGACTCGAACCTCATAGCCGAACAACCACTACCTAGAGTTTGCTTACTATCTTTCTCTCTTATCTCGAGTATCTAAATCTGAGGCATCACAATACTCAGTAAATTCTATAAAGTTTAACCTGAGCTCAACTTACTTTACCTTTTCCACATCAATCTATTAGCGCCACCACTGGCTTGTAGGGAAATACAGAAAAGGGGTATTTTATTGATTAATTGTCAGCAATCAGACAAGGTAGATCATCTCATTACCTAAAGGACAGTTATGAGCAGCGGAGTGCACAATAAATTAATCGGGCAAATCGGTGAGAACCTGGTTGCAGCCAAACTTGGCACATTAGGGTATTACGCATCCCCTTATGCTGGCAACGTTCCGGGCTTCGATCTCACAGCTGTTGACAGCAAAACCCTATCTTCATTTCCGGTACAAGTTAAATGCAGTACCGGCAACACTTTGGTTCACTCTCAAATAGACCGTTGGATTGAGACTCATATTGACTCAACCGGTAAATACTCGTTCGGCAACCCCGTTTCTATCGACCATCCTGATATGTTGTGGATTATGGTGAACCTTCCGAAGGGCCAGATTGAAAATGCAAGATACTTCATCTGCCGTGAGTCTGACATTCAGAAACTGGTGATTGAGCGTTTTCGAGCCTTCATTCAAAAGCATAACCATCGACGTCCCAACGGTGGAGCCTCAAAGCAAGCAATCCTCACACTTAAAGAACTCGGTATCTATGAAAATAATTGGTCAGCGATTGCGCCTGAGAATAATGAAGCATTAAATAATGATAGAAGGGAAGCAAATGCCACATAGCGCGCAAGGTTTTAAAGCCTTTCCTCGCAATCAATGAAAGCCAAATGGAGAAGTCGGTACTTTTTTATGTAGGAATTTGGACGACCTAACGGCTTTCGCTTCTTTCAAAATCACTACGATTTGGCTTTCAGTCATGCGTTTACTCATCGTAAAACTCCTTTGTTTTAGTTTAAAAGAAATTCTACGAGTGAGCTGTATTATTTTACGGGGTAGTTACAGAAGTTCATCAGTAGGTTGTGGGCTGTCGATAGGAAAGGCCTTAACACTTATTACTTTCGGTGGTTGCTTGCGGAGTGGAGTAACTTTCTCCTGAGTATCAGTATATTCCTGATACTTCGCGTTAAACGCACCGAGGGCAAACGAAAGGCAGTTCACCAACAGTTGATTAAGGCTTACGTCTTCAATATCAGCCATACGAGAGTATGCTCGGTGCATCGTTTTAGGCATTCTTAGCGTCACACGACCACTGAAGTCGTCTGCTGGCTCAAAAGGAGCAGGCATCACTTTACCTTTTTCGGCAAAAATCTCAGCGGTTGTCTCGACCGTATCAATCGCCAACGCATAAGCCTCTTCGAATGAATCGCCGTATTCAGCAACGTCAGGCAGTTCAAGCACGCGCGCTTCGTAGCATTCCTCACCTGAAAATACACCTTTGCGTACTGTTATGTTGTACTTTGTTGCGTCCATACAAGTCTCCCGTTATTTCTCACCAAGTAGCTCTAAGAGCTCTTGTTCATACTGCTTCAATACTTTCATTATTTTCTTAATGTAGCCTGGCTTTATTTGCGGATTCTTACCGTGATCGCAGTTAAATGAGCTTGAGTAAAAATCATCCAGGCCATCATGAACATATACTTTATGCCCACCGCGTTTGCCATCTCGCACCTCGAAACCAAGCGCTTCGAGCGCTGTGATGACATCTTTGCATCGCAACGCTTTACCACTCTCAAACAAGCTTAGTGTGTCTTTAAATAAGTTTCCAGACATTATGACACCATATATAGTGTCAAAGTCTCCGGGGTGAGAATTTTACTCTGGTTTCTGTTAAATGCAAGCATGCTTCCCTTCCTCCGCTATGACGACATAGCATTCAACTGATAGGTCTTCATAAGCTAACATGCTTATCCATGTCCGAGATGGTATTTTTAGGCTTGAATCTTAAAATACGAGATTGACTACACTCGAAGTATGCGCGGGTTAGGTTGTGTAACTACCCTGAGAAAATTCGGGTTGATAACGGCAGCAAATTCACCTCCGAAGTATTCGTCAACTGGGCAAAAGCGCATGACATTATGATTGATTACATCAAGCCCGGCTGCCCATACCAAAACGCATATATTGAGCGGTTCAACCGAACTTATCGTGATGATGTACTCGATTGTTACATCTTCAACAATCTAAACGAAGTGAAGCAAATAACCGAAGATATATTGGCTAGCAGCCAAAGATTGACTAGGATGAATTGATATTTTTCGGAGGCGGCTATGCTTTTTATTCACGAAACACTATTGAATTTACACGTGGTACTTGGCGCATTGGCGTTGGTGCTTTTCTGGGTGCCTATACTTGCGCGAAAAGGCGGCCCCACACACGTTCGCTACGGCAAAATGTACGTATGGCTGATGTATATTGTCGCCGTTTCAGGTATTGTCATGTCGGTAATGGTGCTGGTTAGCCCCGGCTACTTTAAGCCAAACGCCTCGCTTGTCGTGATTAATCAGTTTTATACTTTGCTGCTGTTTTTGTCAGCGCTAACCTTTATTAGCGTGCGCCACGCCATGCTAGTGCTTAAACACAAAACCGATACTTCGGTATTTCGCCGCGTTGGCTTTTTATGGATGCCAGCCATATTAGTTGGTGGTGGCACTACGCTGCTTGTTATAGCCGTTAATTCTAGCTCAACGCTTATTTTGCATTACGTATTCGGCGGTTTGGGTGTGTTTATTGGCACTAGCATGGGCCATTTTGCATTTCGGAAAAACCCACCACGTAAGATCTGGTTAACCGAACACATTGGCGCGATTATTGGCTCTGGTATAGCTGCTTACACCGCATTTCTGGCCTTCGGCGCGCGCCATTGGCTGAGTTTTTTAGGCGAATGGCAGCTGGCCGCCTGGATACTTCCGAGCGTTATTGGTACCGCGGGCATTGCTTGGGCTTCGCGGCGCTGGGGCCGTTGATTTAATTAACGGCGCGTTGCGCCACCCGGCGTACCTTACGGAAAGAACGCCGGGCTACGGTATGGGCTACTCGATGTTTTGGATCTGCTCACGCATCTGCTCAATCAACACCTTCAACTCTACCGCAGCAGCAGTAATATCCGCATTAATCGATTTCGAGCCTAAGGTATTCGCTTCGCGGTTAAATTCTTGCATCATGAAGTCTAAGCGGCGGCCACAAGCGCCACCTTTGCGTAGAATTTTGCGGGTTTCAACCACGTGTGCGTTGAGGCGGTCGAGCTCTTCGGCTACATCCACTTTTTGCGCCAACATCACCATTTCCGCTTCTAAGCGGGTTGGGTCGAGCTCTACCTTCGCTTCTTCAAAGCGCCCCAGCAACTTCTCGCGTTGCCATTGCAGCACTTCAGGCATGCGGCCGCGCACAAACGTGACTTGCTCTGAAATGCCTTCGAGGCGCTCTTCAATCATGCGCTCGAGTGCTTTGCCTTCACTGCCACGGTTCTCAATGAACTCGGCAATACAGGCTTCAAAGGCACCCAGTACGTCAGCTTGAATGGTGTCCATGTCGTCTTCTTGTTGTGCGACAACGCCCGGCCAACGCAATACATCCAACGGATTCAACTGTGCGCTTGAGCTTTGGTTCGCCACCCAATTCGCTGATGAAATAACGCTACGCGCTAAATCTTCGTTCAAGCTCAAACCGCCCTCGGCTTTTTGCTCAATGTGCAAACGCAGGTTGCACTCTACTTTGCCGCGTTGCAATTGCTTGCGTAGGCGGTCGCGTAGCCCGTTTTCTAACGAGCGAATTTGTTCCGGCAAGCGAAAGTAGGTTTCTAAAAAGCGTTGGTTTACCGAGCGCATTTCCCATGTAGCTGTGCCCCACTCGGCTTTCAGTTCATGGCGCGCGTAGCCGGTCATTGATTGAATCATTGCTATTCCTTGTAAGCTTTATCTGCCGTTAGTTTATCACCGATCGCAATCTCGTACAGCACGGCAGTAAAACCTGTGTTGGTAGTAACGGAATTTCACATCCATCTCTGATATAATCGCCAACCATTATTTTGCACAAAATAGGAGCCACCCATGCGTCCAAGTGGTCGTACTGCCCAACAGATTCGTCCGGTGACGATTACCCGGAATTTTACGCGTCATGCCGAAGGTTCGGTGCTGATTGAGTTTGGCGATACCAAGGTGTTGTGCACCGCGAGTGTCGACAAGAGCGTGCCGCGCTTTTTGAAGGGCAAGGGCCAAGGTTGGGTCACGGCGGAATATGGCATGTTGCCACGTTCAACCCATTCGCGCATGGACCGTGAAGCGGCGCGTGGCAAGCAAGGTGGCCGTACCGTTGAAATTCAGCGCTTAATTGGTCGTTCGTTGCGTGCGTGTGTTGATATGGCGGCACTGGGCGAGAACACCATCACGATCGATTGTGACGTATTGCAGGCTGATGGTGGTACGCGTACAGCTTCGATTACCGGTGCTTGTGTGGCGTTGGTGGACGCACTGAACTGGATGCGCAAAGAAGGTATTGTGAAAACCAATCCGTTGAAAGGTTTGGTGGCGGCGATTTCAGTGGGCATGTATGAAGGCAATCCGGTGGCTGATTTGGATTACCCAGAAGACTCGAAAGCGGAAACCGACATGAATGTGGTAATGACCGAAGCAGGTAAGTTCATTGAAATTCAGGGCACGGCTGAGGGTGAACCGTTCTCAAGCGAAGACATGAATGCGATGCTGGATTTAGCCAAGCACGCGATTCGTGAATTGATGGATTTACAGAAACAGGCGTTGGCGTAAACATTAACGGCGCTTCGCGCCACCCGGCGTAGAACGCCGGGCTACAGGTTAATCGACATGAAACAATATCAAAAAGAATTTATTGAATTTGCCATTGAACGTGGCGTGTTGAAGTTTGGTGAGTTTACTTTGAAATCAGGCCGCACCAGCCCGTATTTCTTTAATGCTGGGTTGTTTAATCAGGGTTCTGATTTGGCGCGTCTCGGCCGGTTTTATGCGGCGGCGTTGCAAGACAGTGGTGTGGCATTTGATGTGCTGTTTGGACCGGCGTACAAGGGTATTCCGATTGCCACGGCGGCGGCGATTGCGTTGTTTGATTCGTATCAGAAAGACGTGCCGTATTGCTTTAACCGCAAAGAAAAGAAAGACCACGGCGAAGGCGGCAACTTGGTGGGCTCGCCATTACAAGGTCGCGTCATGTTAGTTGACGATGTGATTACCGCAGGCACTGCCATTCGTGAATCAATGGAAATTGTGCAAGCCAATGGCGCTGAATTAGCGGGCGTTCTAATTGCATTAGACCGCCAAGAGAAAGGCAAAGGCGAGCTGAGTGCGATTCAGGAAGTTGAGCGTGATTACAACGCCACGGTGATCAGCATTGTGCAACTGAATGACGTGATTGAGTATTTGAAAGACTCGCCCGATTTAGCGCAGTACCTTGATAAGGTGACTGCGTATCGGGCGCAGTATGGGGTGTAGCCCGGCGTTTCACGCCGGGTGGCGCGAAGCGCCGTGAATGTTTGAAACTATTATGAATTTCTGAATCCCCGAACAATAACCATGACTTCGTCATGTCCCGGCGTAGAACGCCGGGCTACCATGTCCCGGCGTAGAACGCCGGGCTACCAGGTGTCGGGTTGCCAGGAGAGGCCGATGCGGGCATCGGTGACTTGGCATTCGCCGCCGGCTTTGACGCGTTTGGTGGCATCATCAC
This sequence comes from Pseudidiomarina tainanensis, assembly GCF_004214835.1. Taxonomy (GTDB): domain Bacteria; phylum Pseudomonadota; class Gammaproteobacteria; order Enterobacterales; family Alteromonadaceae; genus Pseudidiomarina; species Pseudidiomarina tainanensis. The sequence continues at coordinate 192,590 of NZ_PIQJ01000002.1, forward strand.
CGGCCACCATCAAGCGGAATTCCTTCTCAATTAAGTTGAAGCTATTGCGCTCTTGGCACAGCAAGCGCAATGAATCTACCATGCCGCGGTCGCTCAAGAAGCGGGTGGTGGGTGGTTCTTGCACCACTTCTTCTGACTGCGCAAAACGTACATCGACAATGCCATCATCGGCAAAGCGGCCACGTGCACCAGCCACTAAGTAATGGAAGGTTGCGGCCACGGCATTGTCGGTTTGCTGAGCGCCCACACCGAAGAACACCCCTCGCTCACCCAGCACTTCAAACGCACCGGTTAATACGTTTACAGCTAATGCGGTACGAGTATCAATACCCACCGCCAATGGCGTGTTGGTGGTCGCGGCAACGCGCAGTAAACGGCCATGACGGCCCATGTCAGAGAACTGGCCATCCAATGTCGCAGAATTAAACAATCCAACACCGCCCAACGGATGGTAGGTTGCGCTTTCCGAGTTCATGTTACGTGGGCACGAGTCGTCTTTGCCACAGGCAAATGGTGGTGCTTCGCCGGCAATCGCGCCAGCACGTAAAGCTTCAGCACTGGTACCGCTCGCGACCATTGAGCGTGCGGTCATCGCATTCATCGCGTCGCTGGTTGCGCCAACCACTAATTTGTTGGCGCGCATTTTTAAATAAATGCTGGTCATCAAATCAGTTGGCTGACTTAACGGATCTAAAAACGCTTTACGCACCAAACCCGGATCGTTACCGACAATCAGTACCGCATCAGCCCAATCCACAATTTTTGGCCCTTGCAATGCGTCTTTGCAGAACGCAACTTGCTGCTTGTGCTGCTCTGGGAATACCCGTGCGCGCTTCCAAGTACCGAGCTCTTGTTCACGTACCGCATCAAGATCATCACATTTACCGGTGCGCTGTGCGGCGTTCACCGCGGCATCAATGGGTAGCCAACGCACTTCCGCGCCGAGGCTATCAAATGCACTAATAAATGGCTCTACCGCCGTAATTGGGTCACGTGCGCCAGCGGCAGCAATGGCAATACGCGGCGCAGCATCACCGCCACGAACTTTCTGCGCTTGCTCCAGCATTGCCGTTAAAATTTGGCGCTTCGCTAAAATCTTCGTCAAATCAATCCGCGCCGTATCATGCTTGCCTTTCGGCGCCGGCATTTCGAGGTAATCAATAATCAGGTTCCACTCGCGCTCCGACAAACTGTCGTACAAATGACGTGTCGCGCGGCGGGTAAATTCTTCTTGGAAGCTTCGCTCAGGCACCACCTCAGAGCGCATGCGCTCGTACAAAATTTCCAGCGCCATTTTCACATCATCACGCGTTTTGCGACGATGCACTGGCCACAACTCATCGCGCAGCAATGGCGTGGTGTAGGCTTCGCTTAGGTTAATGTAGCGATCAGTACGCATGGTCTCGCCATCGAGCCAGTCGGTATCGTTACAGTGGGTCCAGGCCATGCTGGAACACAGCGCCATTTCATCGCCCATCAAAAATAGTTGATAATTTGGGCCCGTGGCGCGTTCAGCGTCTTGTGCTGACGCTTGTTGAGGAAAAATTAGACTACTTAATACCCCAAACACGAACCAAGCAGCAAAATTGAAGGTTTTCATGATGTACTCCTACAACGTCAGGCGCTCAACCTAACGGCAATCAACGCAAAGGTCAATTTTAGTCTAGTTTCATAAAAGCTTCGACCTGATATACTGTCGAAGGTTTAATCGTTTCGTTAGAAACCGTAAGGAAGGTTTGTTTGACAGAGTCTTTGGCTAGGTTTGTAAAGCCCATCGCGCTACTTGTGATTGCCTTGCTGGCAAGCACCGTTGCGCGTGCTGAACAAACTACTCTGACCTTCCGCGCCCCCGATGACGGCCCCGTGCCTGCCGCCGTGCAAACTATTCTAGAAGAAGCTTATGCCGAACTGGGTATTCACTTGCGTTATGTCGATATGCCGCGCAACCGTAGCTTGGTGGAATCGAATGCCGGTCGTATTGCCGGCGAATTAGGGCGTCTCTCGGAACTTGATACGCAGTTTGAAAATCTCGAACAAGTGCCGTTCCCGTTATTCAGTTTTGAAATTGTTTTAGTCGCTGACCGCCGCGACTGCGGTTTATGTACATTGGATGATGTTGAGAATCTCGCTTTTATTAGTGGCATGCAAACGGTCATGGGCATACTCGAAGAATTTCAATTCAAGCGCCCATCGGTACAAGCATTAGATATTCAGCAGCTCAATTTAATGTTTACCAACAAGCGCGTGAAATCCGTGATGCTCAATGATTTCGAAGCGCGCCAACTCGGTTATTACGATAACCCTCATTTTATTATCACGCCCATGCGCGCGTTGATTGGCTATCACTTTTTACATGAGAAACATGCGCACTTGATTCCGGCCTTGAACACCGTGCTAGAAGAAATGCACGCTGCTGGGCGTATCACTACAATTTATCGTGAGCACGGCGTCACGTTCGAACGGCGCAATGAATTCCCAGAACCACCGACTTTCCCGGCATTATCAGTGACTGCCGGTTTGATGGAGGAACGTGCCCAAGTAGATGGTACGGGCAGGTATTGGCGACTGATACAGGCGATTTTTGAGCCCATTACGCCGTCGCTTGAGCTGCACACCAATAGCTATCAGCGCGCGGTGTTGGGCTTTAATGAGAATCGCTTTGATATTTTAGTTGGTGGTACGCAAACGCAGGTATCCATTGAAGGTGTACCGTCGTACACGCATTTTGATTACGGTAGTCCTGTTGCGGCATTTGCGCTGCAGCAAGCCGATTTAGAGGCGATGCAGGCTGGTAGCTTAAAGCGGCCCATCTGTTTTGTCGCCGGCTACGATTATCATAGCTTTTTCAAAGAGGGGTTAACGTACTACCTGGCTAATAGCATTCTTGATTGTTTCGCGATGCTGGATATGCAACGGGTTGGCGCCGTCGTGGCTTTTGACGATAATGCCCCCGATTGGGCGGCGGCCGATTATGTGAAGCTGCCACTACGTGAGGCTTTGCCCATTCACGTGATGTTCCACGATACGCCACGCGGTCGTGAGCTACGTGATTGGTTTGATAAACGCTTGCGTGAGTTGGTAAAAAGCGGCGAAATCGCGGACATCATGACGCCTGCCCAACTGCAACATGCTCGTTTAGCGGCGAGTTTACCTAAAACTTCAACGCCATAGTGAATGGCTAAAGTGTCGAGTCTCGGAATGTTTCATATTGCTTTATTTAATCCCGTTATGCCTGCAAACACCGGCAATGTTATCCGCCTTGCGGCCAACAACGGCTGTACGTTGCACTTAATTGAGCCGCTAGGTTTTGATTTTGAAGAGAAGAAACTACGCCGCGCTGGGCTTGATTATCATGACTTAAGCCGCGTTGAGCGCTATCCTGATTTCAATGCATTTAAACAAGCCATGGGTGAGCGCACCATTTATGCGATTACCACCAAGGGCTCCCGCGGCTACGCTGAGGTGCAGTATCAGCCGGGCGATGTGTTGCTGTTTGGTTCTGAAACCAGCGGCTTAGCACCTGATGTGATGGCGCAGATTGCTCCAGAGCAGCGGATACGGATTCCCATGATGCCCAATAACCGCTCGCTGAATTTATCGAACTCGGTTGCGATTGTGAGTTATGAAGCGTGGCGACAACAAGGATTTACAGATGGCTGCTAATCAAGCACACGACAACTATGCATATTGGGTAAAAATTGCGACCCGCGCGTCAGTATCTGTCGCTTTTATTTTAATTGCGGTCAAAGTGGCAGCTTGGTTAATGACCGACTCCAGCAGTATGTTGGCGTCGTTAACCGACTCATTATTGGATAGTCTGGCTAGTTTATTCACCTTCTTTGCGGTGCGTTATGCAGTTCAGCCAGCTGATAACGAACATCGCTTTGGCCACGGCAAAGCCGAGTCACTCGCAGCGTTGGTGCAATCCGCACTCATCACCGGTTCGGCTATGTTGCTACTGATACACAGCGCGCAGCAGTGGATTCAAGGTACGCCGGTACACCAAGCTGAAATTGGCGTATATGTGTCAGTGTTTGCGATCGCGTTGACGCTTGGATTAGTGATTTTACAACGTATTGCGATTAAGAAAACCGGCTCGCAAGCGATTGCTGCGGATGCCCTGCATTTTTCCTCAGATTTATTGCTCAATAGTGCGGTTATCGTCGCTTTGATTTTAAGTGCTTATGGCTGGCTATGGGCCGATAGCGTTTTCGCTATCATTATTGCGATATTCTTGGCACAAGGTGCGGTTCGTATTGGTTGGGATGCCTTCCAATCGCTCATGGATCGTGAGTTACCAGAAGTCGAGAAGCAGCTCATTATCGATACCATTAAAGGCATTCAAGGTGTGCGTGGTTTGCATGGTTTAAAGACCCGTTCAGCGGGGCCGACCCGGTTTGTGCAATGCCATATTGAGCTGGACGACAACTTAAATCTGCGGCAAGCGCATGACATCGCCGACAAAGCCGAACTCGCTGTTGCCAACTTGTTCGACTATACCGACGTGATTATCCATATGGACCCGTTATCGGTAGTTCCGGTTGAACTGGATACCGAGGTTAGTTTGGCTGAAACCAGCCCAATACCGCATCAAGCGCCTGCTGACGGAAACGATCCGACTCCATAAATAATTCATGCTTGGCACCATCAATGCATTTCATTTGGCTTTGTTTGTTGCCAAGCTTTTCGAAGAATTCAAGTTGCTGGCGATTATCGACCACGCTGTCGGCGCCGGATTGCAGCATTAATACCGGCACTTCAATACGCTCGGCTTGCTGATGCGCAGCCCGAATGGCGCCAAAAGCTTGCGCTAACCAATTAAACGTTGGCCCACCGAGTTTCACTTCAGGGTTTTCCTCGTAGGCATCGCGAAACATTTGATAGCGTGTTTCGCTGTGAGTGAGCTCATTTTCATCAAATGGTACATGCACATAATCGGTCATACCAATGAAGTACCAAGGCTTGCGGGGGCTTATCCAACGATTCAACAATGCACCGCCAACGGCAATGGTTTTCGCCAACCACTGCGGTGTGTCACCCGTCAGTATGCCGAGCATCGGCGAAGAGAATACGGCTTTGCGGATGCTATGCTTATGCTGTGCTAAGTACAATGCGCTGATGGCACCCCCCATCGAGTGGGCTAATAAATAGTGGGGTACACGCGGAAAGTAGCGCGTCGCCTCTTGCACCACAGCATCTAAGTCATCCACAAAATCTTGAAATTGATCGATATGCCCGTGATGCGGATTGTTACTGAGACGATCCGAGAAACCTTGCCCACGATGATCGACCACAGCAACCGCATAGTTCGATTGCGCCAGTTGCCACACCAGCTCTTGATATTTTAATGCCGCTTCAATGCGCCCAGGGCAGATAATGACAAGCCCTTGCGGATGCACTGGGCGATGCAAGAACCAATGCAACACCACGCCATCAGGGCGAGCTAAATGGTGAACTTCAACGTGGTCGCGCCAAAACGGCTGAATTTGTTGGGAATAAAAGCGTATCCATTGCGGGTCTTCATCCGTGTACATTTAATTCGACTCCTGCGGCTCCTGTTCTGGCGCATCAGCTTGTTCTTGCTCGGCTTCGGTTGCGGTGTCAAACGGCACAATTGGCAAGTTTACCGAGACTTCGAGGCCACCTTCTGGATGGTTGCGAGCAGTTACCGAACCGCCCAACACATTCGCAGCTCGTAAGCTTAGTGCCATTCCAAGGCCAACGCCAGCTTTATGATGGCGCGATGGATCACCGCGGAAAAATGGTTCGAATAGTTGCGCTAGCTGAGCTTCTGGCACGCCGTCGCCATGGTCGCGCACCAAAATCGTAAACGCTGCATCGTTGTGGCGCACGCAATCAAGCTCGATGATGCCAGCGGTATATTGCAATGCGTTTCGAACGAGGTTCTCAATCACCAAGCGCAATAATTCATCATCGGTTGCCGTAACGGGCCAGTCGGCATCAAGAACAATCACGCGTTCGCCGTATTTCGTGTCGACATAGGCGAGATCGGCCGCGAGAGTTTTTGCCAGCGCATGGGTATCGACAGGTTGCGGATCAAGCTTCACCAAGCCGTTCTCCAGCCGTGATAATGACAGTATTCGTTCAATGATGGTTCCGAGCCGATCCACATCGCGACTCATTTGGGTGAGATGTGGATTCGCATCCGGGTTGTCGTCGTCTTGGCTCAGCATGAGTGCGACTTGCATACGTGCCAGCGGTGAACGTAGTTCGTGCGATACGTCACTCAAAAGACGACGCTGGGCATCGCGCGACACTTTTAAATCGTGGGCCGCAGTTTCTAGCGCACGAGCTAATTCGCCGAGTTCATCGGTACGGCGCGGCAAACGCTTGAGGTGCAGTTTGTCGGCACCGGCGGCTATTTCGCGGGTTGCACTGATTAGTCGCTTTAACGGTAATACCAACCAAAAACCAAGCAACACGGCAATCAAGAGTGAGCCAAATACCAGTACCATGGTTTGTGCTTGTTCAGCACGCTCTGAGTTCACCTGTTGATCCACACGTTCGTCTTCGGTGAGCGGCCGAACTAACAAAATGCGCTGATTTTCTAATACAAATGGCCCAACCAACATACCGTTTGGCAAACGCAATTGCTCGGCCCGGTTCGCATCGAGTTGACGCAGTAATTCACGGCGATAGGTATTCGCCAAGTTGGGCTCGAGCTGCAAGCGATTGGGCCCTTCCTCAGGGGTTACTGCGGCGGCCACGCGGTAGTTTCCGGCCAATAATCGGCCTGGTGTTAGCGAAGCAAACGTCGTTTGATCGCTCAGGAGTGGCGAGAGTGTCTCTTGAACTTCTTGCGGTAATGGTTTCGCTGTTTCTGGTTGAGCATACCAAATCGCTAATAAGAAACCGCTACTGGCCACTGCAAATAGCAGCGCCCAGAATAGCAGTAACAGCCGAAGCGTTAGCGAGTGGTACCAGCGAATTTGCATGCGCGCCTCACGCTAATTGAAGTAGGCGGTAGCCTCGGCCACGAACGGTTTGAATGCGCTCTGGATTATGGTCGATTTTCTTACGGATATTACTGATATGCACGTCGAGGCTGCGGTCAAACGGTGCCAACTGACGACCTAACGCTGCAACGGATAATTGATCCTTGCTGACCACTTGGCCTTTGCCTTGTACCAAGGCACGAAGGATATCGAACTCGGTTGGCGTCAACTCCAGCAATTGTTCATCGCAACGCACTTCGTTTTGCAGTGGATTCACATGGAAACCTGCGTACTCGAGTGGCTCTGGGCGCACTGAGGTATTTGGTGTGCGACGCAACAATGCTTTCACGCGTGCGACGAGCTCGCGCGGGTTAAATGGCTTCGGCAAATAATCGTCAGCGCCAAGTTCGAGACCTTGTACGCGATCGTCATCATCGCCGCGCGCAGTTAACATGAGTACCGGCGTGCTGCGTAACTGCTGACGCAAGCGTTGTAATAACTGAAAGCCATCGATACCCGGCAACATCACATCCAGTAGAATCAAGTCATAAGAGCCGCTCAATGCGCGTTGCAGGCCAATTTCACCATCTGGCGCGAGCGTCAATTGATACCCCTCCTTGGTGAGAATTTGTTCCAACATACTGCTTAATTCTGCATCATCATCTACAAGTAATAACTTAGTCATGGGATGTCGTCCTGCGTATTTGTCTACAGCTTATAATCGGTGTTCTTAATTATGTAAAGATTCGGCGTCGCTTGATACCGTGTTTACAGAACTTTTACCGGTGCTGTTATTTGATTTCGTTGAGTTTGCGCGCAACTGTATTGCGGCCCCAACCCAACAATTCGGCGGCTCGTTGCTTGTGCCCTTCCGTGTGTTCTAAGGCAACATCAAGCGCTAACCGTTCAATACTAGGTAGCAGGTCATCTAAGATATGGGTTTCACCTGCTGCACACCGAGTTTCTAACTCGCTACGCAACAGTGTATACCATTGGGCGGAATTTTCCTGCGGCATTTTGCCGCTTTCAGGAAATAAATCTTCAGGTAAATCAGGCACATCGATAGTGTGCCCCGGTGCCATCACCGTCAGCCAGCGGCAGGTATTTTCTAGTTGTCGGACGTTTCCCGGCCACGGCGCTTGTTGCAACACCTGCTCTGCCTCCGCAGTTAAGCGCTTCGGGGCGCCGCCGAGTTCTTTAGCGGCATTTTGCAAAAAGTGTTGGGCTAATTGTGGAATATCTTCGCGGCGCTCAGCCAAGCTTGGTAGTTGCAGGCGAATCACATTTAAGCGATGAAACAGATCTTCACGAAATGCGCCTTCAGTCACCCGTTGTTCTAAGTGTTGATGCGTTGCGGCAATAATGCGCACATCAACTTTAACCGGTTGATAGCTACCCACCGGATAAAACTGCCCTTCGGCCAATACCCGCAGTAAGCGCGTTTGCACGGCCAGCGGCATATCGCCAATTTCATCGAGAAACAGGGTGCCGCCGTGCGCTTGTTCAAAGCGCCCTTGGCGTTTTTGCGTGGCACCGGTGAAGGCACCTTTTTCGTGGCCGAATAACTCCGACTCAATCAGATCAGCGGGAATCGCCGCCATATTCAAGGCAATAAACGGCTTGTTGGCGCGTGGGCTATGCTGATGCAAAGCGCGGGCAACCAACTCTTTTCCGCTACCGGAAGCACCGGTAATCAGCACCGTGACGCTGGAATGGGACAAACGACCAATTGCCCGGAATACGTCTTGCATGGCTGGCGCGTTGCCAATCATTTCGCGTACTTCTGTGCTGTTGTTCGCGTCATCTGCTGGCGTTTGTGCGGACGATTCCCGAGTTAACGCGCGGCTAACCGTATGCACCACTTCGTCTAAATCAAATGGCTTGGCCAAATACTCAAAGGCACCGCCTTGAAAGGCACTAACCGCTGAATCAAGGTCTGAGTGGGCCGTCATCACAATCACCGCCACTTGCGGAAACTCGGTGGATACTTTGCGCAATACTTGCAAGCCGTCAGCACCGGGCATGCGGATATCGGTGAGTAATACTTTTGGCACGTCTTGCCGCAGCGCGTCGTACAGGCTTTGAGCATCGGCGAAACTTTCCGTCGCTAAACCAGCGCGCGCCAAAGCACGTTCTAGTACCCAGCGAATCGAGCTGTCGTCATCTAATATCCATATCTCACTCACGGCCGCTACCTTTTTGGCTGGTTGGGTTGTGTTTATCGGCTACCGGCGTCTCAACGCGGGTTTCGATATAGGGTAAATACACGCTAAATTCGGTGTGCCCGGGTTCAGAGCTGACTTCGATTTTACCGACGTGTTGGTGCACGAGGTTTTGCGCAATCGACAGGCCAAGGCCAGTGCCGCCAGCGCGCCCACTCACCATCGGGTAAAACAGGGTATCGCGCAGCGCGGGTGAAATGCCGGGGCCATTGTCTTGCACCACCACCACTGCGCATTGCCGATAACGGGTACCGTGAATGGTTTGTTGATGCACAATGCGGGTGCGTAAACTAATTGTCGGCGCTGGAGTCTGGCTTTCCTGCAACGCATCACAAGCATTCATAACCAGATTAAGGAACACTTGCTCGAGTTGTTCCGCCGCCATGGTTAAGTCGGGCAAGCTAGGGTCATAGTCTTTCACCCATCGAATGCGCTGGCCGACGTCAAGCCGCGAAATTTGAACCACGTGCTCTAACAGTTCATGAATATTGGCCGGCTCGTGCGACTGAATTTGATTTGAGCCCAGCATGCGGTCCACCAACGTGCTTAAACGATCGGCCTGACGAATAATTAAATCGGTGTACTCACGCAATTCAGGGTCATCAAGCTCGCCGGCAAGCAGTTGCGCTGCACCACGCAAGCCGCCCAGTGGGTTTTTAATTTCATGCGCAAGCCCGCGCACCATACTTTGCGCAGCTTGCAGCTGTTGTTGCTGACGCGTTTCTTGATTGATGCGGCGTATTTGATCAATTTGCCGCAACTCAAGCAAAATCGTCAGGCGACCGTCGGGTTGCCGTAACGGCTGGGCGATAAACTCAATGGTGATGCGCTGACCGTCATGGAGCACTAGCGACACGTCGCTGTCGGAAACAGACTGTTCATCTTGTAACGCGTGTTGCACCACAGCAGGCTCAAGACTGCTGAAATGAAATAAGCTGAAAAAGGGTTGTTGCTGAAAACGCCGCAAACTGCCATCCAAAATCGCTTCGGCGGCAGCATTCATGTATTCAATATGGAGGTGCTCATCCAGCAAGATAACCGCTGTGAGCAATTGATTTAACTGCGGTTGCACCACCGTGGTGCAATCGCTAACAGGCGTGCTGTCACGCTCAAGCTCCGCCGCCACTTTGACCTGCACCGGATATCGCCACGCGCAACACATACACCACCAAGGTGTCTGAGCGAGCGACAGCCTGACCATTTGCGTCAACAATTTGCAGATGAATACGACGTTCACCGCGCGCCACATCCATGAGCGTTGCCTGATTACTATCGGCACCTGTCCACGACTTCACGCCATCAACGAATAGTTCATACTGATAGCCTTCTGGCAGACGTTCTGGCTCCGATTGCCAAAGCACATCGAACTGCCCGTTGTTCGCACGAATCGGCGCCTGATATTCAGGCGAGGTGATAGTCACCGAGAATTCAGTTGGCACGGCATCGGCTGATGCCGGCCCTGATTGCGCTTGTAAAGCTTGTGGCTGCTCGGTTGGAGTAGCCACAGTTAGTTTCGCGAACTCTGTCACTGGCGCCGCTTCCACCTCAACTTTCTCAGCACCTTGAACGGGCTGATCGGTATAGGTCACGGTACCATCTGCATTACGTTTTTTGTAAACCTGCGCCGTTGTTGGATCAACGTGCAGCGCCAAGCCAATTAAAAAAGTTAACAGAATGGCTGCAAGTGCCAGTGGTTTCATTGTTCACGCGCTCCTTAAACGCTATTTCGTTAGACGCTGTAGTACAGGTCAAACTCAATTGGGTGCGTGGTCATTTTCAGTTTCATCACTTCGTGGTGACGTAACTTAATGTACGCATCAATCATGTCGTCAGTGAATACGCCGCCGGCAGTTAAGAATTCGCGATCTTTATCCAACGCTTCCAACGCCATTTCTAATGAATGACATACGGTTGGAATTTCTTTCGCTTCTTCTGCTGGCAAGTCGTATAAGTCTTTATCCATCGCATCGCCAGGGTGGATCTTGTTTTTGATACCGTCAAGACCAGCCATCAACAATGCTGCAAAGCACAAGTACGGGTTAGCCGCTGGGTCAGGGAAACGTACTTCGATACGACGTGCTTTTGCGCTCGCTACAACCGGAATACGAATTGACGCAGAACGGTTACGTGCTGAGTAAGCCAACATTACTGGTGCTTCGAAACCTGGGACCAAACGCTTGTACGAGTTGGTGGTTGGGTTACAGAAAGCGTTCAAGGCACGTGCGTGCTTGATAATACCGCCAATGTAATACAACGCCATTTCGCTCAAACCGCCGTACTGGTCGCCCGCGAACAAGTTCTTGCCATCTTTGCTGATTGACATGTGAACGTGCATACCAGAACCGTTATCGCCAACTAATGGCTTCGGCATAAAGGTTGCTGTCATACCGTATGAGTGTGCCACGTTGTGCACCACATACTTGTAGATTTGAATTTCGTCAGCTTTTTTCACCAAGGTGTTGAAGCGAGTTGCCACTTCGTTCTGACCAGCAGTTGCCACTTCATGGTGGTGCGCTTCAACCACTAAGCCCATGTCTTCCATCACGGTGCTCATAGTGCTACGAATGTCGTGCGCTGAATCAACTGGTGGTACTGGGAAGTAACCGCCTTTCACACCCGGACGGTGCGCCAAGTTACCGTCTTTGTATTCTTTACCTGAGTTCCACTTCGCTTCTTCTGCTTCAATTTTGTAGAAGCTACCGCTCATATCGGTGTGGAAACGCACGTCGTTGAACAAGAAGAATTCTGGCTCTGGACCAAACAATGCGGTGTCACCAATTCCCATGCTTTGCAAATATTCTTCTGCACGACGCGCAATTGAACGCGGGTCACGGTCATAACCTTGCATGGTGTCTGGTTCTAAGATGTCACACACGACGTTCATGGTTACTTCGTCAGTGAACGGGTCCAGTACAATTGAGCTGCAGTCAGGCATTAACACCATGTCCGACTCATTGATGCCTTTCCAGCCACCAATTGACGAACCGTCAAACATTTTGCCTTCTTCAAAGAACTCTTCGTTAATTTGCGAAACCGGGATGGTCACATGCTGTTCTTTACCTTTGGTATCGGTAAAGCGTAAATCCACGAATTTGACATCGTGTTCTTCAATGTAAGCCATAACGTCTTGTGGTGTTGTCATGTGATCCTCCGCGATCGTGCATGTACTTGTTTCAAAAATGAGTATAGCAAGCTTTGATGTTCTTGCTTGCGCCTTTGCACCAAATTAAAGCAAAAACGATGCCAAGATTGGATTTGGCTCATTTTTCAATAGGTTACAGTTGTTTATATACGGTTGTGGTGCTGGCTAATGGCTAATTATGCACCATTGTAGTGCAAATCGATGCACCACGGAAGTGCAAAAGATTAAAAGCATTGTTCGTTATTGGTTATTCGTTATTGGTTATTCGTTATTCGGAAAGACCAAAGACCAAAGAGAAAGAGATAGTGTCTATAATCGACATATTATCAGATACTTTTGAGTCGACACGGTTACAAAGCGGACCTCGTATTCAAAGTACTCTTGATATAGAGGTGTATCCCTTTTTATTTTTTGTGTTCAGTTGCAGCTTTTCTGCTTCAAAAACACCCCTCTTATTTGTAACAGTAAAGCTGCAACTGAACGCTATTTTTTATAAGAGACTACATCGATGACCTACCCAAATTAAATGGCCTCTCGACAACGTATTGTTTGGAATTGAGATCTGGAGAATTGAAGTTCTGCTTCTGATTCTGGTTTGGGCTTTTGGCTTTGGGCTTTGGGGTTTGGGGTTAGCGAACAGGGCGTAGCCCGGACGAACAGCGTAGCGCACGAAGCACGAACTACGCTGTTTAGGGTTTCGTTTTTCCGAATAACCAATAACGACTAACGATTAACGTTCTTTAAGCTGTCGGCGCCGGAGGAGCGACGCATACAACAGCGGGATAACGACGAGTGTTAACGCCGTTGACACCGCGATGCCGAAAATCAAACTCACGGCGAGGCCGTTGAAAATCGGGTCATCGAGGATGAAGAACGCACCCATCATGGCGGCAATGGCGGTCAAGGTGATTGGTTTGGCGCGCACGACGGCGGCTTCAATCACGGCGGTGTTGAGATCTTTGCCGGCGGCAACTTCCTCGCGGATAAAATCAACCAGCAAGATCGAGTTCCGCACAATGATACCGGCCAAGGCAATCATGCCAATCATGGAGGTGGCGGTAAATTGCGCACCCAAAAGAGCATGGCCTGGCATGATGCCAATCAGCGTCAGCGGGATTGGCGCCATGATCACCAACGGCGTCATGTAGCTACCAAAGTGGCCGACAACGAGCACGTAAATCAGCAACAAGCCAACGGCGTAGGCTAAGCCCATGTCGCGGAATGTTTCGTAGGTGATTTGCCATTCGCCGTCCCATTTCAGGGCAGTTTCGTTCCAAATGTCCGGCTGCGCAATAAAGGTTTGCGGCAACGCAATATCGCCTGCGGCGTCGAATAGGCCATAAAGCGGACTATCTAAGTCGCCTGCCATATCTGCTGTCACGTAAACCACAGGGCGCAAATCTTTGTGGTACACCGGCTGTGCATAAGGGCGTTGCTCACGCTCGATTAACTCCGCAATGGGAATGGCTTGGCCGCTGGTTTGACTGGTTACGGTTAAGCTTTCGAGTTGAGCGAGCTGACCTTGCCAATCAGCTGGCAAACGCAACTTCACCGGTACTGGTTGGGTTTGCCCTTCGAGTGCTAAGTAGGTGACATTCATGCCGCCAAGAGCAGTTTGTAACACCTGCACCACCTGTCCAGCGCTCACGCCAAGTTGGGCTGCGCGTTCACGGTTCACTTCCCAGACTTCTTCAGTTGCTTCAGCTACTAAGGTACTGTCGATATCGACCACACCTTCAGTGGTGCGCATTTGCGCCAATACGTCGCGGGCACCGAGTTCACGTGCCGCTGCCGATGGCCCGTAAATTTCTGCCACAATAGGTGCCAACACCGGTGGGCCAGGCGGCACTTCAACAATTTTTAGCGATGCGCCAACGGCTTCCGCAATCGGAGTCAGCATTGGGCGAATAGCTAAGGCGATTTCATGACTGGCGCGAGCGCGCTCACCCAATTCTGCCAGCGTCACTTGAATATCACCCATGTTGGCCGCTTGACGCAGATAATATTGGCGCACGAGACCATTGAAGCCGATCGGCGATGCGGTTCCGGCATAGATCTGCGTGCCCACAACTTCTTCCACGTCATCGAGCTTTTGTGCAAGTTGCATCAGTACCGCGTTGGTGTCTTCTAAGCTACTGCCCTCTGGCATATCGAGCACCAGTTTGATTTCGCTCTTGTTATCAAACGGCAACATTTTCATCACCACCGCTTGCACCACCGTAAGGCCCATCATCAGCACAATCAGTGCAATTAAGCCAAAGCCCATGAAGTAGCGACGCTTCCGATGCGTCAGTAGCGGCTGCATGATGCGATTAAAGAAGTTATGAAGCTTACTGTTTTGCGCTTCCCCTTCATGGTGTTCGTCTTTGAGCAAATGACGTGCTAACCAGGGCGTTACTGTTAAAGCAATGATTAACGACAGCAACATACCCAATGAAGCATTAATCGGGATAGGGCTCATGTACGGGCCCATCAGGCCGCTGACAAAAGCCATAGGTAACAACGCCGCGATAACGGTGAAGGTAGCTAAAATGGTTGGGCCGCCAACTTCATCAACAGCCGAAGGAATTGCTGTTTTGAGGGATTTACCCAGGCCTAAATGACGGTGGATGTTTTCCACCACCACAATGGCATCGTCCACCAAAATACCGATGGAGAAAATCAGCGCGAACAGCGACACGCGGTTTAGGGTAAAGCCCCACGCCCAGGAGGCGAACAAGGTCATCGCAAGGGTTAATACCACCGCACTGCCGACGACCACAGCTTCGCGTTTACCCAGCGTCAGCAATACCAATGCGACGACTGAAATCGTTGCGAAAATCAGTTTTTGAATCAGCTTTGAGGCTTTGTCATCTGCGGTTTGGCCATAGTTACGCGTCACATCAATTGTCAACTCTGGCGGCAACCATTGCTGCTTTAAGGTGTCGAGGCGCGCGAGAACTTCTTGCGCCACCACCACGGCATTCTCGCCAGCCTTTTTGGTGACTGTCAGCGTTACCGCTGGCTGCGCTTCACCGCCAGTTGGGCGCGACCAAACATAGCGTGATGGCACCACTGCAGCGCTACTAATTTCGGCGACTTGCTCAAGGCGCACCGGCTTACCGTCAACGTTGGCAACAATCAGATGCCGCAACGTATGCACGCTATCAATGAAGCTACTCGCTTGCACTGGAATCTGCTGACCTTGTGCCAAACGGTAACCGGCTTGAGCACTTTGGTTTTGACCAGCCAGCGCTTGACTCACTGCATTGAAATCCAGACCAATGCGGCTCAATGCGGTGTTATCGAGGGTCACGTTGATTTGCTCAGGCTCCGCGCCAATAACACTCACTTCGCGCACGCCATTCACGTTCTGCAAAGGTTCAACTAACGTGTCGGCGACCGATTTTAAATCCAATCCATCAGCGGTGATCGTCAAACCCAAAATCGGTACGTCATCGATACCACGCGCTTTGACTAACGGTTGTGAGAAATTTGGATGACGCACTTGCCAGCTAGCCAAGCTATCAAACAACTCAACTAACGCTTTGTCTCGCGCCACGCCCACTTCAAATTGCACAGTAACCAAGGCTTGGCCGGGTTGTGACACTGAATAGATGTGCTCAATACCCTGCATGCGTGCGAAATGTTGTTCCAGTGGCGTTGCTAGTTGGTCTTCGACCTGACTAACTGCGGCACCCGGAAAAGCGACCATGACATCAGCCATGGTCACGTCAATTTGTGGTTCTTCTTCACGCGGCGTGATCAGTGCCGCCATGATGCCTAATACGAGGCCAAAAATTGCTAACAGTGGTGTGAGCTGCGAGCGTTCACCCCATGCCGCAAATTTACCTGCGATACCAAGGGGTTTATTACTCATAGCTAATCACCTCGCCAGCTTTTAAGCCGCTGACCACCTCAACTTGGCCGTTTTGACTTAAACCTAAACGCACAGCGCGCCAGCTTTTGTCTTGCATGCGCACCATGGTGAGTTCGCCTTGGTGATAAATCGCTGCAGTTGGCACTTGCACCCCTTGGTGCTCGCCAACCTTTACGATTACCGGCTGCCATTGACCCGGCATCAAGCCGCTGTCTTGTGGTAATACAAGGCGCATGCGCACAGTACTTGATTGACTATGCACCGTTGGGAATACTTGTTGCGAGGTTGGCTCTAAGCCATTCACACGAGCCCACTGATAGGTGGTTGCCGCTTGGGCATAACGGGCTGGCAGATCCACGTGCAAGCGCAATTCGCTCGGGTCAAAACCAGAGAGTAACGGGGTGCCCGGTTGCACGAGTTCACCCGGCTCGACCAAACGTTCGCTGACAATACCGCCGTATGGCGCTTTCACTTCGGTATAACTTAACTGCTCTTGCGCGCGCTCAACTGCGGCACGGGCTGAGCGAAGCTGTGCTTTGGCATTATCTAAACGCGCCTTGGCACGGTCGCGCTCGGCAACTGGCACCAATTCACGTTCAACTAAGCTGGTAATGCGGTCAAACTCTTGCTGTTCCGCAACCAATGTCGCTTGTGCCGCAGCCACCTGAGCTTGAGCTTGGGTGAGCATTTGATATTGTTCAACTGAGGTGATGGTCAGAATCGTTGCGCCAGCCGGCACGTTGTCGCCCACATCAACCAAAACTTTTTCAACTCGGCCAGACACTTGGGCCGATACAGTTGCACTGTTGGTTGACTCTACAAGCCCTTGCAAACGCAGGTACTCAGCAATAGTGGTTGGCTGAATTTGGTACTCAGCCGCACTAGCTGAGGTCGCCACACTGGCGGTACTGACAACAAACAGGGCGGCTGCCCACGCACGCAATGACATATTCATCTCCTTGCCGAATTTTGCTCAGTCAAATTTCGTAAATAGCTAAAATTAACCTAAGTATAGAGCAAAAAACGGCAAGTGTGGATGATTTATTTCGTGTTTATCTAAAATAACCTGAAAGCTATATTATATAAGGCTTAAAGCCAATTACATGAGGCTGATCCAACAAGATCTATTGTGTGAGAACCAAGGCTCTGCCAGAATATCGCTTTCTTTGTTAACGAAGCGAGCACATGTTTCTTTTAATTGTTTTTGCCTTTATTGCCGTTGGTATTTCATTTTTATGCTCTATTTTAGAGGCGGCACTTCTCTCGATTACCCCTAGTTATGTGGCGCAATTAAAAGAGCAACGGCCCAAGCTGCACGCGAAGTTACAAGACTTAAAAACCAATATTGACCGCCCGTTAGCAGCCATTTTAACGCTCAATACAGTGGCGCATACCGCCGGTGCGGCAGGTGTTGGTGCTCAAGTTGGCGTGGTCTTCGGTGATGGTTATTTAGCGATTGCCTCAGCCGTCATGACGGTGTTGATTTTGGTGCTTTCCGAAATCTTACCGAAAACTATCGGCGCGAAATTCTGGCGTCAACTCGCGCCGATGCTGCCTGGTATCCTAAATTTCTTGATTATGATTCTACGCCCGTTTATTTGGATGTCGGATCAAATCACCAAACGCATTGGCGGCGAAGAACATGTGGATGTGCGTTCAGAAATAAAGGCGTTAGCGACTTTAGGTCATGAACAAAAATTGATTGATGCTGATGAGCGTCGAGTCATTGGGAACATGCTTGATTTACATACCATTCGCGTCCGCGATGTGATGACGCCGCGCACCGTATGTGAGTCGGTGCGTCCTGACGAAACTATCAGCGAATTTTTATATCGCGCCAAATCGATGCCGTATTCACGCTTCCCAGTGATTGATGCTGATGAAGTACCACACGGCATTATCTTGCGTAACGAAGCATTAGAGTCTGACAGTGACAAGACCATTAATGAACTAGCGCGTGATGTCGAAGTTGTGGCCGAAACCGTCAATGTCGAGCAAGTGATGCGCATGCTACTGGACCAACGCCAGCATATGGCCTTGGTATTTGACGAACATGGTACGTGGATGGGTGTCGTCACTTTAGAGGATATTATTGAGACGATTCTCGGCCAACCGATCATGGATGAAACCGATACCATCCCGAGCCTACGCCGCTATGCGCAGCAACGTTGGGACAAACGTTTGAAGCAATCAGCGGCGGATGAGAATCACGCCACCAACGAAAAAAACTAGCTTGTATAACTGCGCGCGCGTATAATACGCCGCTATTTTAACCAATGGCGGCTCATCCCGTCTCCTCGTGTTTTTACAGGCTTTATCAATGACAATTCAAGCGACTGAACTTTCCAAGCTGCGTAATATTGCAATTATTGCGCACGTTGACCATGGCAAAACAACCTTGGTTGATAAACTTCTTCAGCAATCGGGCACTTTAGAGAGCCGCGGTGGCGTAGAAGAACGCATCATGGACTCCAACGATCTTGAGAAAGAACGTGGCATCACCATTTTGGCGAAGAACACCGCGGTAAATTACAAAGACTACCGCATCAACATTCTCGACACGCCAGGACACGCCGATTTCGGTGGTGAAGTAGAGCGCGTATTGTCAATGGCAGACTCAGTATTGTTGGTTGTTGACGCCGTTGACGGCCCAATGCCACAAACCCGTTTCGTGACCCAAAAAGCGTTCGCGCACGGCTTGAAGCCCATTGTCGTTATCAACAAGATTGACCGCCCAGGCGCACGTCCTGATTGGGTTATGGACCAAGTATTCGACTTGTTCGATAACTTAGGCGCAACCGACGAACAATTAGATTTCCCAGTGGTTTATGCTTCTGCATTAAACGGTTGGGCAACTTTGGATTACAACGAACAAACCGACAACATGACGGCGTTGTTCGAAACCATTCTCGAGAAAGTATCACCACCTGATGCAGACCGCGACGGTGCGTTGCAAATGCAAATTTCACAGCTTGATTACTCAAGCTACGTGGGCATTATCGGTATCGGCCGAATCAAGCGTGGTACCTTGAAACTGAACCAGCAGGTTACCATTGTTGGTGCTGACGGCACCAAGCGTAACGGCAAAGTGGGTCAAATTTTTGGTTACTTGGGCCTTGACCGTATCGAAACGGACCAAGCAAGCGCTGGCGATATCGTCGCGGTAACCGGTTTGGGCGAATTGAAGATTTCTGACACCGTGTGCGCGGCAGGTACCGTTGAAGCGTTGCCAGCACTGACTGTTGATGAGCCAACGGTAACGATGACCTTCCAGGTCAACACCTCACCGTTCGCGGGTAAAGAAGGTAAGTTCGTAACTTCTCGTCAGATTCTTGAGCGTTTGCAGCAAGAATTGAAACACAACGTTGCATTGCGCGTTGAAGAAACCGACAACCCTGACCGTTTCCGTGTGTCTGGTCGTGGTGAATTGCACTTAGGCGTATTGATTGAAAACATGCGTCGTGAAGGTTTCGAATTAGCGGTATCACGCCCTGAAGTTATCATGCGTGAAGTGAACGGCGTGAAAGAAGAGCCGTTTGAAAACTTAACCGTGGACATCGAAGAGCAGCATCAAGGTTCAGTCATGGAAAAACTTGGCTTGCGTAAAGCTGAGATGACCAACATGACTCCAGATGGTAAAGGCCGTATCCGTATCGACTTTATCGTACCAAGCCGTGGTTTGATTGGCTTCCAAACTGAATTCATGACGTTGTCGTCAGGTACCGGTTTGATGTACCACAGCTTTGACCACTACGGCCCATTTAAAGGCGGTAACATTGGTCAGCGTATCAACGGCGTATTGATTTCAAATGCCCAAGGTAAAGCTTTGGCCTACGCATTGTTTAACTTGCAAGAGCGCGGTCGCCTGATGATTGGCCACGCTGAAGAAGTATACGAAGGTATGGTGATTGGTATTCACAGCCGTTCAAACGACCTGACTGTAAACTGTTTGAAAGGTAAGCAGCTCACCAACATCCGTGCCGCTGGTACCGATGACGCATTATTGTTGACCCCGCCAATTCGTATGTCGCTTGAGCAAGCGCTTGAGTTTATCGATGACGACGAATTGGTCGAAATCACACCAAAATCAATTCGTATTCGTAAGCGTATGCTCACTGAAAACGAACGTAAACGCGCTAGCCGTAGCAAAGACGACTAAGCACTGTTTGCAAGCAAAAAGGGCGCCTCAGGAGGCGCCCTTTTCTTAGTCGTCGCTTTTATTCTTCTTCTCACGACGTTTTTCTTTCAGTGTTTTCTGTGGCTTCTTTTTCGCCTTTTCTTTACTCATTGCTCGCTCCTTTGCGATTGAGTGCCATTAATCGCCAGCGACTCTCGCTAGCCCCTGAAACAACCGGAAACTCTGCGCCTAACGGCAATGCAAGTAGTGCCAACCCAATCGGAGACAGGTATGAAACAAGGCCCTGATTCGGGTTGGCACGACTTGGCTCGACAAGTTGAAAAGTGACTACCTCGCCAGCACACCCATGCTGGAAAAGCTGCCGAATCGTCACTTCTGATCCGATTTCGACACACGGGTGAATACGCGATTGTGGTTGTTGCAACAGCTCAAGGCGATGCAACAAATCATTGAGCAATAACGGGTGCTGGAGCACACGATGCTGCTGGCACTGAAACAGGTGGTGATTAATACACGAGGTTGAGTTGCAATAACTCATAACACGCGCAAGCACGGCATTTTCTCCTACCGAACTGAAACACAAAAAATTAGGTTTTGGGAATAACTACGGACGCCGACTGCGGTTGCGCAATCGGCTTAAATTGGAAAGGTAAGTGCGGTACTTTGAATTGAAAAATCGGCTTTAAACATGGTGTCCTCTCTAAGCGGAACAGACCATAGCCCTTCCCGCTGAGAAAGGCAAGCTTAAAGCCAAATACATACGAATCTACTCACAGAGGAGTATTGCATATTGCAATGTATGTCGCATTATGCAATATATTAATGTCGCAAAGCGCAACTACACTCAAAGCTAGACAATAGCGTAACCTGCTTTTACTCGAATTCAGGTTAATAAAATTTTGGCACGAGTTTTGCTTGATAATAAATTGCGTGAAAGATCTCCCATCTAAACGCTTTGCCGAGCAGCTCGTTTTCCCTTTTTTACGAGCTGGTCGGTTTTTTTATGAAAAGGCTAATTAAAGAGATGTCTGAAAATATAACAAGAAGAAAAATTCTTATCATTGAAGATAACCAAACGACGTCTTTAATTTACAGAAATTATTTAGGCAAAGAATTTGAAGTTACCGTTGTCGATAATGGGGCGGA
Source organism: Pseudidiomarina tainanensis (assembly GCF_004214835.1). Taxonomy (GTDB): domain Bacteria; phylum Pseudomonadota; class Gammaproteobacteria; order Enterobacterales; family Alteromonadaceae; genus Pseudidiomarina; species Pseudidiomarina tainanensis. The sequence continues at coordinate 214,053 of NZ_PIQJ01000002.1, forward strand.
AGCTTTGGAAAGTTTTCAGCAACATATGGCAGATTTAGTCCTACTCGATTTAAATCTACCAGATATCGACGGCATTCAACTCCTACAAAGTTTTCGCGAAATCGATAAGCATATTCCAATAATTATCGTAACGGGTGATAGCTCTTATGAGCAGGTCAGTAAAGCTCTTCACTTAAAAGCCACAGACTATCTCACTAAGCCGATTGACCGAGGTCGTCTCAATGTAACGATCGCCAATGCCTTTCGCGATGTTCGATTGACCAAGCGGATTAGTCACCTAAACAGCTCCTCGAAACCATATATTTTTCATGGCATGGTTGGTCGGTCGCCTGCGATAACAACGATATTTGAAATTATTAAAAGTGCAGCGAAAAGTAGCGCATCTATATTTATCACCGGCGAGAGTGGGACAGGTAAAGAGCTATGCGCAGAAGCCATTCATTTAGAAAGTGACCGGCGCAATCGTCCGTTTATTGCCCTGAACTGCGCCGCTATTCCTCGCGAGTTACTCGAGTCGGAGCTCTTTGGTCACGTTCGCGGTGCATTTACCGGAGCGAATACCGAGAGGGTGGGAGCTGCCAAACGCGCTGACGGCGGTACATTGTTTCTCGATGAAATTGGGGAGCTTCCAGTCGATCTTCAAAGCAAGCTACTTCGCTTCATTCAAACTAGAAAATTTCAGCCGCTAGGAAGTAATGAGCTTGTAGCGGTCGATGTAAGATTCGTTTGTGCAACGAATCGGGATCCTCATGAAGCAATTGCAGCAGGTATATTGCGAGAAGATCTCTACTATCGCCTTAACGTATTGCCAATCCATCTGCCACCTCTACGGGAGCGGGGTGATGATGTCGTTCTTATTGCGCGAGAGCTTCTCAAGGCAATTTCATTGGAAGAGAACAAAAGCTTCCAACGGTATTCCAACGCCGTAGAGTCTGTTTTTCGAGTTTATAAATGGCCGGGTAATATACGCGAGTTATCCAACACTATCCGCAAAATTATTGTATTAAATGATGGCGATGTTATTACTCCTGGAATGATTCCTTCAAATCTCATTGAGCCGAGACAACAAATAACTCAGAGCCCTGCCGAAGATTCAGATCAGGCGACGGTAAATCCACTACAACCAATGTGGAAAGTCGAACAAGAGGTTATTTTGATGGCTCTAAAGCACTGTGATGGACGTGTCAGGAAGGCAGCAAAGCTTTTAGAAATTGATCCATCAACGTTATATCGAAAAATCGAGCGTTGGAACTTAAAGGTATAAATTAAGATGTTTGGGCATTTCTACAACCAACTAAACGCGAAAATTACTTCTGGAGTGACAGCAGAGAAATTATTTGCCGTGTGCTACATCGATCTTGATCACTTTTTCGAGATTCAGCAGGACTTTGGTTGCGAAGTGAGTGAAATAGCTTTGCGCTCAATACACGAACGGGTAGCCAGTATCTTAAGTCCAGATGACTTTTTGTCGCAAAGTGCGAGTGATCAGTTTTTTGTTTTCATTGCGTTAGAGAATCTTGACTCAAACCTAGCGCAGCTTTGCGAATTTATTAGCGCTCCTATCAAAATATCGGATTATCTTATAAGCATAACTGCATCAATTGGCGTGCACATCCTTAAAGAGCAGGATAAATCGCCGGACCATGTATTACGAAATGCTATAGAAGCCTGCATTCACGTTAAGCACGAAGGCGGTAATAATTTACACATATACGATGACGAAGCAGTCTTACTTCGCCGAAAAAAGAGAGAAATAGTCGATCAAGTAATCTTTGGGCTCGAAAACCATCAGTTCGAGCTTTATTTACAGCCTAAATACGACCTTAAGAACTTGGTTGTCATTGGTTTTGAAGCTCTCATTCGATGGATTGACCCTGAACGCGGAATAATTAGCCCTGCTATTTTGCTCGACGCAATTGCTGGAACCGAAGCCGAGCGACTTATCGATGAATTTGTACTTGAAGAGGCGCTGACAATACTGAAGGGTTTGCATAAACTAAACCGCACCCTTAGCTTGAGCATCAATGTCAGCCCAGCTCAGCTAATGAGCCCTTGGTTTGCAGCGCAAGTAGAGCTTTATTACACCAAGTATCCCATTCTGATGGAACATTTGCGACTGGAGATTCTTGAAAGTGATACTTTTAAAAATTTAGATGTTTTTAAATCCCATCTCGAAAACCTAAAACAGTTTGGTGTTACTCTATCACTTGATGACTTTGGTACAGGCTTCGCTTCGTTAACGCACTTATTGATGCTACCAATCAACGAGGTAAAGATCGATCGCTCTTTTGTCACTTCAATTGACACCAATGAGATCAATCAAATGATTGTGAAACACGTCGTGGAGCTGGCAGAAAAGCTTAATATTTCCACGGTCGTTGAAGGTATCGAAAATCAAAAAGAATTAGCCACCGTACAAAATCTGGGTGTGCATGCTGCGCAAGGCTATTTTCTGACGCGACCGTTTCCAAGTAGTAAATTAAAGGATTGGTGGGCAGAACAGTTACTCAACAGCGTTCTATAGCTTGACTGCGTCTATTGAGTTAATTAATTGGCTTTAATACTTGGCTGGATTCAGTGAATGAAAAGAATAATCAACGGTTTACCAAGGTTAAAAACTTCTCTGTTTATTCTGGGAGCTATTTTAGCTCTTCTCATCAACTGCTTTCCGATACCATTTATTTATAGCGACCAAATATTTTTAGGTAATTCGATTGCTATTGCTCTAACAATTTTGTACGGATTGCGAGTTGGCCTGCCTATTTCTATAGCTTCGGGTCTATTAACGAGCTACTTTTGGGGACACTACCTTGGTATTCTCCCTTTTACCATAGAAATTATTTTGGTCTTTCTTGCAGTTCGATATGGGAAAAGCGTTCTATTAACCGGTCTCCTCTTTTGGCTAACGCTAGGCCCAGTTGTTATCTTTGCGAATTACTTTTACTTCAGTGATTTTTCCACAATCGAAACCTATAGCATCTCACTGAAATATAGCCTTAATGGACTATTTAATATCCTTCTAGGGTATTTAATTTTCCATGCACTGAGATATTTAAAATTTGAACCAAATATACAATTTCGAACTTCAACCGCTCAGGTGATTTTGAACACCGGATTTTTCATTGCATTCTCTATTTCTTCAGTCACAGTTTACTTTTGGTTACAAGCAATGAACAAAGAACTGACTGATGAAATAAAAAGAGACACCGTCATTTTAAATGAAGTCGTGGATGACTCGGTTAATAATCATCTTTCTACGCACCTTTCAGCCATTCAATTTATTAGTGAGATAGTAACGCAACAAAATAGCAACAAAAATATAAGCGACCTTCTTGATATTACAGGAGATTTATATCCGTCTTACTTAACGATGCTCGCGACTGATACAGAAGGCAACATTATAGCTACGTGGCCTGCCGAAATGCTCAAGATAGCAAAAATTAACAATTCAACCAATGTCTCAGCACGAGATTATTTTATCGTATCCAAGGAAACATCAAGAGCCTATATTTCTGATAGCTTTCAAGGCCAAGGCTTTGGTACTGACCCTATTCTTGCATTAGCTGTGCCATATTACCTAAATAATAGTTTCTCTGGGATAATAGAAGGCTCACTAAATCTCAAAAGCCTCTATAGTCACTGGATTCCAAAAATTGACCGAAATGATGTTTATATCATTTCAGACAAACAGAACAGCGTTGTATTTGCTTCGCCTGAACTTAAAATTGCACCACTGACCAAAGCCCCAGACTTTCTATCGAGCGACTCTGATATCTCATCACCTACGCGAGTTACCGTAACATCAAATGGAGAGGAGTACATTGGCTATAGAACATTAAATAGAAGTTCTGGCTGGTCAACAATTAGCTTTATACCAATCGGTACGTATGAATCTGTACTCAGCGGATATATGCTTCGTTCGTTTTTATTATTACTGACGATGTCTTTTCTATTTGGCATCCCGCTATATTTTATCGCCGGCGCTTTAACCAAGCCAATCAGTAAATTAGTTGAAAATATTGAGTTGGCAAACACTTCTAAAGGTGTTGTACCTCTTGAATCGAGTAGCCATTATTATGTAGCCGAACTAGAAAGCTTGCGTACTGGCTATCATCGATTCACAAAGGATTTAGCGAAAACACTTGCGAACTTAACTCAAAGCACTGAAGAAAATAAAACTCTAAATCAACATCTAATTGAAATTAACGAAAACCTAGAGCGGCATGTTTATGAGCGAACCGAACAGCTCGAACTTGCATTGAGTTCAGTCTCTGCCGCAAATGATATGAAATCCATCTTCATGGCAAATATGAGCCATGAGATACGTACTCCACTCCATGGTGTTATCGGAATCACTGAAATATTGTTGCATCAAGAACACAGTGAAGAAGTTCATCAGCAGCTGCTACTCATTCAAGAAAATGGGAAACATTTACTTGATTTGCTCAACGATATTTTAGATTTCTCAAAAATCGAATCAGGTACACTTAGCATTCATAATACTCGCGTTGATGTAAGAGAATGTTTAAGTGGCATAGCAAACACATTTAAACCTATTGCTGAAAAGAAAAACCTTCGCTTCAAACTTGAGATACACAAGTCTGTACCAGACTATCTAAATTTAGATGCGATACGCGTCAAGCAGATACTGAGCAACTTAATCAGCAACGCCATAAAGTTCACGAACACCGGGTCTGTGAACGTTGATGTTTTTTATGAGCAAGCCTGCTTGCACATAAAAGTCATCGATACGGGGATTGGAATTAGCCCAAATGATATCGAACAGATTTACTTACCATTCCAGCAGTTAGAATCAAGCGCATCCAAACGCTTTGAAGGAACTGGTTTAGGCCTTGCAATATGTATGCAGTTGGCCAAACTGATGGGAGCGAAATTAGACTGCCAGAGTGAAGTTGGAGTCGGTACAACCTTTGAGTTCACCGTTTGTTCTGACGACTTATAATACGACACTTGAGATTGTTTCAAACAACTCATTTTTTGTGTATGGCTTCGTCAGCACAGCTTGAATCGGCAATTTGCGATATTTGCCACGCGCAACGCCCACTGCATCGGCAGTCAATAAAATGATTGGTTTGTTATCGTGAAGTTTTTTCTTACGAATTATCTCTATAGCATTAACCCCATCAAGTATAAGCATCATTGCGTCAACGATAACCACATCAAAACTGTCTGCTTCTAATGCAGCAAGCAATGCATCGCCGTCAAATACAATTTTAGTTGATGCGCCAAATTCCTTTAGATAAAAATCAACGATCAGTTGACTGGTTTTGTTGTCTTCTGCAACGAGAACGGAGCAGCACTCGTTGAATGTTCTGATATTTGCTGATTTAGGCATGAATTGCTCACAAAGCATTGGTGATTCGTTCAAGTTAATATACACCACAAAAATGATAAATTCGATATTTTTAACAATCAGTATTTCGCTAGGATATTAACGAAAATTTGCGCTGATAATAACGGTTTACACTATTGCTAGTTTCTGTATAAACTTCTGAAAATTGCAAAATACAACTAATTCAACATCAAGCACTTCTATTCACAGGCGATATTCTAATGCAAAGCAAGAGCTCCAAAACCACTTACTTGAGTACATCAGAAGTAGCAAGGTTGCTCGGTGTGTCGGTAGGGACAGTGCAGCAAATGGTGGAGAGCGGCGAACTCAAAGCATGGAAAACCGCTGGGGGTCATCGCCGAATTCTTAAAGAGTCTGTGGTTGAAATGCAGGGCATGCAGCAAAATAATTCAGTTGTAACAGAAGTTAATAAAACACCACAAGTCAAATCCTATCGAACAAATGAATTAGCTATTCTTATTGTTGAAGACGATCCTGTCGCAGTAAAACTTTATGAACATTTGCTAGAGGCAAATTCAGAAAATGTTCGCGTCGAGTATGCCAGTGATGGTATTGAAGCGCTTTTGAAGCTGGGGCAACAGCGGTTTAACTTATTAATTTTGGACATCGACATTCCATATGTGGATGGCTATGAAATGCTGAGAAGAATTTCGGCAGATGCTCACCAAAGTTCTTTGAACATCCTTATTGTCACTGGAACATCAATCAAACCTTCAAATATTGATAATGAAGGTCTAACAATAATTGAAAAGCCGATAAACAAAGCCTTTTTCCGAGGCTATTTACAGGGGGCTATTGATACCCACCGAGCGAAATAAAATATTTTTGACATTTTTATCATTTTTGTTGATTTATTTCGTTTTGGCTTATAATCTATCCTCGCTAGATTATCGAGGATAAAGAATGCACTCTACATCAGCACATATCAGCCATTCAGGTGATTCAGTTAAATCACGAACAGCACTTGTCATAGATGACGATCCGACATCGCGCTTAGTTGCCCAATGGTTGTTGCACCGTCAAGGCTACCAGGTATCTAGCTTCAAAGGCGTTAGTCAAGATATTGAATCAATCTCATCAATGGCGCCGCGCAAGCCCGATGTGATCATTATTGATTATTTGCTTCAAGATTGCTCAGCGATTGACTTCATAGAGAAACTTAATGCTATTCAGGGGTTTAATGAAATTCCTAAGATAGTCATAACAGCAAAGCGCTCGAACGAAAGTGAACGAACAGCACTTGCACATGGTGTCGCCGATTTTATTACAAAACCGCTTACAACTTCGAAGTTCGTAGAACGAGTTGCTCTTACTTCGGCTGAAAAGCAATTACAAAGCTATAAGCACCATGGCTGGTTGCCAACGATAAATCCATTGGAAATTAATCCATCTGATTTACCGAATTCCTACAGCGTCATCATTGTGGAACAAAAAAATTTCGATGAAATTGCCCATCATCAAGGAATGAATGTAGCACACCAATCGATGAATGAACTCGCTCATACCCTTAATCTGCTGTTGGCACCAAATCACGTTTTCATGAGCCGAATTAGCTTATCTCAAATAGCAGTTATAAGCGCTGTCGTTAATGCTAACGACCTAGCTCCGCTGCTCTCTCGACTTAACGCGCCATATAAAAAAAACATAAGCGGGAAGATTTCGAAAGCGGTTGCGATGTTAGCATGCGGTGTAGCAACTAACCTTGGGAAATGGACAATCAATGAGAGCATCGCAAATGCCATGTTTGCCCTGCTGCTCGCACGAAAAAAAGATAAGTTTGAGGTTGAATACTTTAGCCATCTGATTGGCCACAAACTCAAAAGACTAGAAAGTATTCAACACAAACATAGTTATGACGATCTGAAAAGCATGCTTCGTTTGGTATATCAACCACAAGTGCGCGCTTCAGATAGCCAGACTATGGTTCTTTCGGCATCGATCCGATTGCGAACGCCTATTATCGGCCAGATACCATTCGATGAGTTGACCCAAGTTTATGCATCAAAAAGTTATACCGATGATATTGGTCTACACCTATTCGAACGTTTGTTCGGCGACCTAAGAGACATACCAAAACGAATTAACGTTGCAATGCAATTGCCGGAGCAATTATTGGGCTCTGATCAATTTATTTCTAATCTAAATCAATTAGCTCGAACATATAACATTGAGAAAAGCCGAGTAGAGATAGAGTTGCTACAATCTAGTGTAATGAATATTGATAATCGTAAGTTAGTAAATATTTTCAGATTGAAAAACTTCGGTTTCTCAATCGTTTTGGATGACTTTGGCTTTGGATGCAACAACTTCAATCTACTATTGTCACTTCCGATAACGAAAATTAAGCTGGCTAACGTATTTCTTAATCCAGAGTACTTTGAACATAGAGGTATACGTCTCATCAACTCTATTGCATCAGCCGCTAACTCCGAAGGATTTAAACTTGTCATTAAAGATATTGAAACCAATAAGCAACTTGGCGGCTTAAAAAGCTTACCCAACATACTCTTTCAAGGCTCGGCTATCGGGCGCTCTCTACCATTAAAAGATTTAATCATGCGTCTGAAGCAACAAGCTCGACTCAGTGAAGTTTAAAAAGGTTAGGTATGTCATTGCTATTTTTAGAACAAGAGTTTGATGGTGATTTCGATTTCATTTCTGAACTACTATTTACAGTTCGAAATGAATCCAAACAATATTTGGAACGAATTAATCATCTCAGATCATATGGCGATAAAATTTCGGCAAATGAATTACGTCGCATCGCTCACCTTATGAAATCAACCGCCAACACTATAGGTCTATTTGAAGTTGGTAATCAGCTTGAAAAAATTGAATCTCAATTTGAGTCTGAACTTATGAGTGTGTCGCACATTAATAGCAATGTTGATGACCTGTCGACATTGGTTCAAGAAATTCACACAGTAGCTAATAAACTATTAATGGAAATTGATGCATGACAACACCTGTCGATTATCTCTATCAACTACTAGCCGCCTTTGAAGCAGATGAAGTTTCATTAAAATTCGACCCGGTTTTTCAGCTTGAAGCAGATCAGTTGAAACTTCACGGACTACGTAGTGTTGTTGATTGGCCTTTGGAATCTCGCAATCAAGTCACTTCAATTTTTAAAGAAGCTGAGCGATTTGGCATGTCGCTAGCGGTAGACGAGCCATCAATTCGACTTTTGTTTAGATATCTTAAGAACTTTAAATCAGTATTTGAGCACCCGATTCAGCTGTACGTCTCTGTATGTATCACTTCATTCACAACTGACACACTTGTGCGGTTAATTACCGATTTAGCCGATGATATTGAATTCGATCTTTCGAATTTAACTTTGTGTTTGAAAGAAAATTATCCTAACAAAGATTACCTCGCACAATTGTATCATTTGAATGAACTGAAAGGGTTGAATGTCAAAATATCAGTAACGCATAGTGAAAATAATCCACCTCGTGTTGATTTAATGACTAAAGCTCAAGTTAACTTTATTGAACTATCACGAGAATTAGTTCTAAATTACAAATCCAATAAACAGATTTCGCAATATTTAAAAGGAATGATTGCAACCATCCGTAATTTGAATAAAAGCGTATATGTTGATGGGGTTAGTGACTTAGAGATGATTAACTTTTTCCGAGCCTGCGGTGCTGAATATTTTTCGGGTAGTGTGGTGTCAGACACGGTTAATGTGTGCGACTTATCAAAGATTAACCGATCTCTTGATACAGCTATGCAATCTGTAGCCCGTAACTAACCTTATAATAAAGCGCAATAAATTCTAAATATTATCATCGAAGAATACTATTAATGACAAACTCAACCACTCCCACAGAAGCTCTATTAATTAAAATAGCTCGTGAGTATTTAAATCTACCACTCGAAAGATCTGACGAAGCAATCCAGTCCTCGCTAGAGGAGATGGCGAAGTTTGTAAACGCAGACCGCGCATATATATTTTCTTATAACGAACAAGCGACGCACTGTTCAAACACTTATGAATGGTGCGCGCCAGGAATCACAGCCGAAATTGACAACTTGCAAGATGTCGATTTAAGCGAGCTTAGAGAGTGGGTAAGTGCTCATCGAAGTGGCGAAGAAATGCATGTAGCCGATACCTATGCGCTCTCACCAGAAGATGGCGTGCGAAAAATTCTCGAACCGCAAGGTATCAAGAGCCTGATGACCATTCCTATGTTGAGCCCAAAAAAATTACTTGGTTTCATTGGTTTTGATAGCGTCAAGAAGCACCACGTGTATTCAGAAAAAGAACGTAAGCTATTGTGGTTATATGCCGAGATGCTCGTCAATATGTACGAACGCGAAGAGACTTTTAAAAACCTCATAAAAGAGCGCGAAAGAGCCGAGGTTGCTAACCGAGCAAAATCCGATTTTCTTGCCAATATGAGCCATGAAATTCGAACGCCATTAAATGCGATAGTTGGCTATTGTGAAATACTTGGCGATACAAAGCTTTCTAAGTCTCAACTCGATTTCGTGAATACGATCAAATATTCCTCAGAATTACTTCACGGTATCGTTAATGATATTTTAGATTTCTCGAAAATTGAGGCTGGTAAGCTCAGTTTGAGTGCAGAGCCTCTTTCCTTGAATGAAGTTTGCAATAGCCTATCGAAATTATTCGTCCCTCAAGCGAAAAAGCGTAATGTTAACTTTCTGATTAATCGTGAATTCAGTTCTGAAACGATTTTGCTCACAGACTCATTACGATTCTCTCAAGTGCTCATGAATTTAATAAGCAACGCGATTAAATTTACGTACCACGGTAATGTCACCGTTACAATCAAGGAAATTCAACAGCATAGTCGCTTTACTGATCTTTACATCTCAGTTGAGGATACAGGCATAGGAATGGAGAGCGAGCTTGTCGAGCGTTTATTCAAGCCGTTTGAACAAGGAGGACAAACGCCTCAACATAAGCAGACAGGTACAGGTTTGGGGTTGGCCATCAGTCAACGACTTGTTAATGCCTTCGGCAGTAAAATTTGTGTTGAATCCGCCCCTGGAAACGGCTCCAAATTCTTTTTCTCGTTGACCTTGAAAAAGGCCTCTCATAGAGATAAGAAAAAAAATGATACAAGAAAGACAAGCTTCATCGCGAATTATGACTTTTCAAATCGCACAATTCTTGTGGCCGAAGATGTTCAACTAAATCGTGACCTGATGAAGCATCTACTTCGAGCGACACATTGCAAAGTCGATTTTGCAGAAAATGGTCAAGAAGCGGTCGACCTCGCTAATCAAAATCACTATGACTTGATAATCATGGATCTTCAGATGCCTATTCTTGATGGTTTTGAGGCGAGTAAACGGATTAAGTCAACTAAGCCCCAACTACCCATTATCGCTTTATCAGCTGCAGCCTCAATGCTTGAAATTAATTACTCGAAGGAATGTGGTATTCACCGTCATTTGTCTAAACCTATTCGCCGTAACCAACTTTTTGAGGCGATAGAAGAAACATTTAACGAGAAATCATAAATCCCAATAATGAAGACTAATTTTGCTCATCTCGTTAAATTATTTCAGGGTGCGGCAGTACGAAATAAAACACTGAGAAGAAGTGCAGAACACTGCCGGCGAGCACAAATACATGCCAAATGGCGTGGTGAAAACGCAACGATTTCCACACGTAGAAGATCACCCCGAACGTATAGGCAAGGCCGCCGGCTAGCAATAACCACAAGCCGCCAGCTTCAACGGTTTCCAACATGGGTTTGATCACCACTAAGGCCATCCAACCTAGGCCTAGGTATAGGCTTAAAGACAGCCATTTCTTGCGCTCTTTCATGGCCACTTCCATGATGACGCCAATCAGAGCAATGCTCCATACCACGGCTAACAATGTCCAGCCCCACGCACCGCGCAAGTTAACCAATGCGAATGGCGTGTAGGTGCCGGCAATTAATACGTAAATAGCCGCGTGGTCCATCTGCTGAAAGAAAGCTTTTACGCGCGGCCAAGGAAACGCATGATAAAGCGTCGAGGCAAGATAAAGTAGAATTAAGCTAGCGCCATAAATACCGGCGCTGACGACGTGGAAGGTGTCACCGTATGACACCGCCCAAACGAGCATGAACACCAGCCCAACGATGGCTGCAATTGCGCCCACGCCATGCGTTAGGGCATGCGCTATTTCTTCCGCCACACTATAGGCTTTATGTTTACTCACTGTCAGCGCCTCTAAATTTATTCACCACGTTCTGGGGTATAGTGGCCTTTACTGATGTTTTCAATGGCCTTCATAAAATTTTCAAATTGGCGCTCGTGTTCATAATCCAAGTGATATTTATTATGAAACTCTAAACGCATATTCACGCCTTGGCCTTCAAGGAACACGGTATAGCCATCAAAATCGGTATACGCGGTAATGCCTTCGAGGGTTTTACGGCCTTCATCATCCGGTTTGCCATATTCAATAATGGTCTCAAACGCGTCGAGTACGAGGCGTTGGTCAATATCATTTTTCATGGTCAACCTCCAACAAATTTAAGTGTCATGAACAGCATAGCACCGTTTGACACGGAGTTGATTACACTTTTTACATACATACATGCATGTTTGTTTGATATCGATTATAATGTCACCGAGATTGAGTAAAGAGGTGTAATGTGGTTCGACGTACGAAAGAAGATGCTTTAACGACACGGTCAGCGCTATTAGACGCTGCAGAGCGTTTATTCAGCGAGCGCGGCGTCTCAAATACCTCCATGAATCAGGTGGCAGAGGCGGCTGGGGTAACCCGTGGTGCTATCTACCATCACTTTCAAAATAAGCTCGACTTGATTGATGCTCTGATGGAGCGCGTGCGTCTTCCAGTTGACGAAATGCGTGATGAACTGGCGCAAACCTACCAAGGCGACCCAGTCTCGCATCTGCGCGCACGCTGTTTGCATATTGTCGGACAAGTCCATGACGATCCGCACACGCAGGCGCTGGTTAATATTCTTTTGCATAAGTGCGAATACGTCGACGATGCACTGCCCATTCACTTGCGCCATTTAGGTGGTCGCAATGCCTGCATCACCGAGTGCGTATTACTCGCAGATAAAGGCAAAGAGCAAGGTTTGATTGACGAGAAGTATGATTCCAAAGCCACTGTTATTGGCTTGTTTAGTCTGGTCGATGGGATTATGTATAACTGGCTACTTGATCAAACCTATTTCGATTTGATGCAAGCAGCCAATCAAGCCATTGATACGTATCTGGCTGGTTTAAAACCGCGCGGTGCTTAATACGCCGGCAGTGCGCCGACCGTTAATCGCCCTGCTTCAAAAATCCTTTAATTTGCTCTGCATCGAAGTTCGCAATGGTGTCGTCACTAGCTTGCGCGCAACTTAAGAACATGGGCGCGACATAGCTTTTAATTGCCGCCATAACCACCATTAAATGCGTCATCGCACGCATCGCACCGATACGGCCCGGTGAGGCGCCAGCCAATAACACGCTTTTACCAACCCACGGGTTTTGCTCCAATCGGGTTGTCCAATCAATCGCATTTTTTAATAACGGTGGAACGGAGCTATTGTACTCTGGAGTCACGATAACAATTTTGGTCGCTTCAGAAATCGCTGTGGCTAACTTTTGAATATTCGACGGCACGCCGTTTTCATCTTCGTAGTCGCCATTATAAATTGGCGCATCGAGCTCTGCCGCCGGATACACGTAGCAGGCACGTCCATCACTTTCGGCAACTTCGGCAATCCGCTTTTGTAATTTGCCGTTCAGTGACGCCTGACGACTGCTACCCGCTAAAATCAATAAGCTCATTACGATCCCTCCTTCATGGCTTCAATAAATGCGTTCGATTCTTGTATCGCGGTTTCCATTTCCCGAATTAGCACGTCAACATCGGTGCGTAAGCTTCGATATTCCCCACGAATCGCATCCACCGCTTTGGCGTTGAGGTTATGCTTCAAGTACAGCACGTTATCTTGCAGTTTCTCGAGCACCGGCTCCATGGTATCGGCCGCACGCTCCATGCTTTGCAGTAAACTGGTGTAACGTCGCTCGGTTTCACGAAGTGACCGCTCACTCTCACGACGCATTGCGTCGTTACTGTACATACCGAGCTCTTCTTGCCACTCATCAAAGAGTGCTTGCGCGACATCATCAATCGCTTCAATACGATCATAAACCCGCTCTGCGGCAGCTTTACTGCTTTCGTAATCATCATTGAGGGCGTTATAGCGCGCTTCGAGTTCACCACCATCAAACTTTAATAATTCATCGAGGCGTTGTAGCGCAGATTTGAATTCTTCTTGGGCATCGGTTTGCGCATCACGTGCGTCATCCACTCGGTCGACTAAAATGTCACGTTTGTGAATCCCGACTTTTTCCATAGCCCCGTAGTAAGCACTTTGGCAACCGGCCAAAACCACAACGGCGAAGACAATTCCTATCCAATTCATCAAGTAACGCATAACCACTCCTTAGCTGGCTGTTGTGCGGTCAGTATAGCTTAATACGGTAACGGCGAACCATCCCAATGCCAAAAACCGCCTGAATCTTCAGCAGTTAATTGGTTTATAACCGCCGCAATACGCTCTGCTGATTGTGCTGGGGTATACAACTTATCGGCCGGCAACCGTTGTTGAAACGGCGCCGACAGTGCTGTGTCAGTAGTGCCTGGGTGAATCGCTGCAAGGCACAATTGTTTGTGTGTTCGCTTCAATTCAACCGACGCGGTTTTCAGTAACATATTTAACGCCGCTTTACTGCTTCGGTAGCTATACCAACCGCCTAAATAGTTATCGGTAATACTACCGACTTTGGCACTGAGTTGTGCCCACACGCAAGCCTGTTTTTTCGGCAAAATCGGCAACAGTTGTTGTAACAATAAGATCGGTAGCGCGGCATTGACATAAAACGTTTGTTGCAGTTGTTGCCAGTTCACGTCCGCCAGGCGTTTTTCCGGCATAAAATCATCGGTATGCAAAATGCCTAACGTGCTAATCACAATATCGGGCTGCTTCAGTTGTGGCAAAATGCGTTGCAAGCTGGTTTCGGTGTAGTCGGTCACTTGTAGCCAATGCCCCGGTAATTGCGGCGGTTGCTGGCGGCTCAACGCTTGCACGGTTGCGCCTTGATCATGGTAATACTGCACCAGTGCGCGACCCACACCACCACCTGCACCGATAATTAATACCTGCATAAACATACTCCTCATCGAACCATGCAATCACCTGCCTGATTGGCGATTGGCCAAGAACAAGGTATGTTATTTACGTGATCCGCACGGTTTGGGATTATAGTGATGCCAAAAGTTGCAGAAAAAGAGAGTCGAATGAGCGAGACAACACCTGAGCAAACCGCATTAGAACAGTGGCAAGAACGCGGCCGCAAGGCATGGCGGTTCTTGAAATATTTTAGTAAGCGCTGTCTGGATGATCGCGTGACTATTGTTGCGGGACATTTAACCTTTGTCAGCATGCTGGCACTGGTGCCGTTATTAGTGGTGATGTTCTCGGTGTTCTCTGCATTCCCAATGTTCGAACAACTTAAAGAAGAATTGGAAAAATTATTATTTGCCAATTTATTGCCGACATCCGGCGAAGTGATTAGCGAATATTTAAATCAGTTTGTCAGCAACGTGTCGAAAATGACCACGGTTGGCGTCATCTTTGTGATTGTGGTGGCGGTGAACTTGATCAGCACCATTGACGCCACGATGAACCGTATTTGGCGCAATCATAAACGTCGACGCATGGTCGTGGCACTCGCCGTGTACTGGATGATATTAACCCTCGGCCCCATTTTAATGGGCTCGGGTATGGCCGTCACATCGTATGTGATTTCGTTGACCGCCGCCGCGGAAGTTTACGTGTCTGGTGTGCGCACCACCTTGCTAAGCTTGGTGCCCATTGTCACGTCGTTAGTCGCCTTCATGCTGTTGTACATTATGATGCCAAACCGTATAGTGCGCGCCCGTCATGCGTTTTGGGGGGCTTTGTTGGCCGCTATTCTATTCGAACTCAGTAAAAGCGGATTCGCTGCCTATATCACGGCATTTCCGAGTTATCAGGCGATTTATGGCGCGCTTGCCGCGATACCTATCTTACTACTTTGGATATTTGTCTCGTGGAATATCGTGCTGGTGGGGGCTGAACTCACTGCCAGTATTGAAGAGTTCTTTCAACCACCCGAAACAGATTCTGAAGATAAACCCGAAGGAAGTGAATGAAAGCATTAATTCAACGTGTCAGTGAGGCTTCGGTCACCGTTGCTGGTGAGTGTATTGGCGCAATTGGACAAGGCCTGTTAGTGTTGCTTGGCATTGATAAAGACGACACCCATGATGATGTTGCCAAACTCGCGAGCAAAGTTGCCGGCTATCGCATATTTGCCGATGCCGACGACAAGATGAATTTGAGTGTGCACGATATTAACGGCGGCGTGTTAGTCGTTTCTCAATTTACTTTAGCCGCTGATACCCAATCGGGACGGCGTCCAAGCTTTTCGTCGGCAGCGCCGCCGAGTCACGCAGAGCCACTCTATTTGGCATTTGTCGATGCGCTCCAAAAAATTGGACTCGAAACAGCCACTGGAGAGTTTGGCGCCGATATGAAAGTTGCGTTGGTGAACGATGGACCGGTAACCTTCATGCTGCATTCCAACAACAAGGGTTAACTATGTACCGTGTTATCGCGCCGGAAACGCCGGAACAGCTCGCTTCGTATTACGACTTGCGATGGCGAGTATTACGCGAACCGTTTCAACGACCACGTGGTTCTGAACAGGATGAATACGATCAAGTCGGCTATCACCGCATGGTGGTTAATAGCGCTGGACAAGCAGTTGCGGTCGGGCGTCTTCATTTTAATAGCCCAGATGAAGGTCAGATTCGCTTTATGGCGTCAGCGCCTGAGCATCGTGGCGAGGGCCATGGCGTTGCGATTGTTTATGAGCTCGAGAAAGTAGCCCGTGCAGAGGGTGCCAAACACATTGTGATTAATTCGCGTGATAACACACTGGGGTTCTATATTAAGTGTGGTTATGAGGTGGTTGAAGAAGGCGATACGGTAAAAAATCCGCAGGCGGAACATCAGCTGAGAAAGACGTTGACCGAGTTTAACCGTATTATTTATCGCCCGGATTGGTGCCAAGAACTTGAAACCACTTGGCATAGTGAAATTCCGATTTCCGAAACAATGGGGATTAGGATTACCCAATATACCGGACGTGAATTTGAAACAACGGCGACCTTGTCGCGCAATATTAACGTGCATGGCACTATGTTTGCCGGCAGTATTTATTCATTGGCGACCTTGACGTGCTGGGGGTTATTGCATTTACAATTGCGCGAACGGCAGTTGCACGGCGCAGTCGTATTGGCCGATGGTCAAATTCACTACCACAAACCGGTCAGCCGAGAACCGCGCGCCATTGCTCGATTGTCAGCGATGACAGGGGATTTATCGGCACTTACATTGGGTAAAAATGCGCGCGCTACGCTAAAGTCACAAGTATTTGATGGTGATAAACCCGTTGCTGAATTTACTGGCCAGTTTGTCGTGCTCGCGAAAAAAGAAAAATAAGAAGGACGTTAACATGAGTGATAATTTATCCGCCCAGCAGTTGTTACGTATTCGAAGTAAGCTTGAAGCGGTTGTCAATGAACAACCTGGGACTCGTCAGGCGCAAAGTGCTGACGCTGCTTTACAGCGCATGCGTAGCGGCGAATATGGCTACTGTATTGAGTGTGGTGAGGAGATTTCAGCGGCACGTTTGGCCGCGAAGCCTGACGTCGCATTATGTGTCGACTGCCAGGCTTTAAAAGACGAAGAAGAGGACGCTTAAGCGTCCTCAAGTACTGCCCCTTCTTGCACTAAGTTGTGCAACTTACCTTGTTCAATCAAAGTCCCAATAGCGGCAATATCCGGCGCAAAGTAACGGTCTTGGTCGTAAAAGCCAACTTGCGCGCGAACCCGTGCATGCGCTTCTTCAATTGCCGGTGCAGCTTTTAGCGGACGTCGGAAATCTAAACCTTGCGCCGCTTCCAATAGCTCAATCGCCACAATGTCACGAATATTACGTGCGATATCGGTTAACCGACGCGCCGCAAAGGTTGCCATGGATACGTGATCTTCTTGGTTTGCCGAGGTCGGTAAACTATCTACTGACGCTGGATGCGCGAGCGTCTTGTTTTCTGACGCTAATGCCGCAGCAGTTACCTGCGCCAGCATAAATCCAGAATTCACGCCGCCGTCGTTGACCAAAAATGGCGGTAAGTTACTCAAGTGATGGTCAATTAACAAAGCGCTACGGCGCTCAGACAACGCACCAATTTCACTTGCAGCAATCGCCAGAATATCCGCAGCCATCGCTACCGGCTCAGCATGGAAGTTGCCGCCAGAAATAATGTCACCGTTATCGCTAAATACCAGCGGGTTATCAGTCACACCATTGGCTTCACGCACAAGAATTTGGCTAGCGTGTTGTAGTTGATCGAACACGGCACCCATCACTTGTGGCTGACAGCGCAATGAATACGGATCTTGTACCTTTTCACAGTCCACATGCGCCGCAGCAATTTCAGAGCTATCACCCAATAATTGACGGAAACTTTGCGCCACCGCAATTTGCCCCGGTTGACCGCGTACTGCGTGAATACGCGCATCAAATGGTGAACGAGAGCCCATTGCCGCCTCTACCGCCATCGCACCGGTGACCAATGCTGCATTGAACACCCGTTCAATTTGGAATAAGCCATGCAGCGCCAGCGCGGTTGATGCCTGGGTGCCGTTGAGTAACGCCAAACCTTCTTTTGGTGCGAGGGCGCTCAGTGGCTTCAAACCAAGTTTCGCCATCCCTTCAACAGCCGGATAAATTTTGCCTTCCACGCGCACTTGGCCTTCACCAAGCAAGGGTAATACAAGGTGAGCCAACGGCGCTAAGTCGCCCGATGCGCCCACTGAGCCTTTACTCGGCACACATGGGTACACTTCGTTGTTGAGTAACTCAATCAGCGCATCAATGACCTCTTGGCGAACACCCGAGAAGCCGCGGCTGAGTGAATTAATTTTCAGTAACAACATCAAACGCACCACGGTATCGTCCATGAGTTCCTGCGTACCGGCAGCGTGCGATAACACGATGCGACGCTGCAAGTCTTCCAGTTTTTCTGGCGGAATCCGAGTATTGGCCAGCAAGCCAAAACCGGTATTGATGCCGTAAACGACTTTGCCTTTAGCGAGTACGTCGGCAACGGTTTGGTGCGAGCGCGCAATGACGGCAGCGGCATCGGCGTGCAACGTCACATGCTTTGGCTCCTGCCACCATTGACGTAACTGCGAAAGACTTAACGTGCCAGGTTGCAACTCAAATACATCACTCATTTATTTGCCCTCCAGCATTGGTAAATCTAAGCCTTGTTCGCGTGCACAGTCTTTGGCAATGTCATAGCCAGCATCGGCATGGCGCATCACGCCCGTACCCGGATCATTCCACAGCACGCGACTTAAACGTTGATCCGCCGCGTCAGTACCGTCGGCAACAATCACGACGCCAGAATGCTGTGAGTAACCCATGCCAACACCACCACCGTGATGCAGGCTGACCCAGGTGGCACCGCCAGCGGTATTTAATAGGGCGTTTAGTAATGGCCAATCAGAGACCGCATCAGAACCGTCGAGCATACTTTCGGTTTCACGGTTCGGGCTCGCCACTGAACCTGAATCAAGGTGATCACGACCAATCACAATCGGCGCTTTTAGTTCACCGCTTTTCACCATCTCGTTAAAGGCTCGCGCAATACGCGCACGGTCTTTCAAACCAATCCAGCAAATACGTGCCGGCAAGCCTTGGAAGCTAATACGCTCGCGCGCCATGTCTAGCCAGTTGTGCAGATGGGGATCATCTGGAATCAGTTCTTTCACCTTGGCATCGGTTTTGTAGATATCTTCTGGGTCACCTGAGAGTGCCACCCAGCGGAATGGACCGATGCCTTGACAGAATAACGGCCGAATATACGCAGGGACGAAACCTGGGAAATCAAATGCGTGATCAACACCGACGTCTTTCGCCATTTGGCGAATGTTGTTGCCGTAATCTAACGTGGCAGCACCGCGTTCTTGGAGCGTTAACATGGCGCGCACTTGTACTGCCATGGATTGCTTAGCCGCTGCGACTGTGCCCGTTGGGTCACTTTCTTGGCGTTCTAAATACTGCTCGAGCGTCCAGCCTTGCGGCAAATAGCCATGCAACGGATCATGCGCTGAGGTTTGGTCAGTCACCACATCTGGAGTGATATTACGCTCAACTAACTCCGCGTAAACATCGGCCGCATTCCCCAGCAAGCCAACCGAAATCGCACGGCCTTCTGCGCGTGCTGTATCAATCAGTTTCAGTGCTTCGTCTAATGAGGTCGCTTTATGGTCGACATAACGCGTGCGTAAGCGAAAATCGATGCGCGTTTCATCCACATCAACAGCCAACATGCTATAGCCCGCCATGGTGGCTGCCAACGGCTGCGCACCACCCATGCCACCAAGGCCACCCGTCAGTATCCAACGGCCTTTGGTATTACCATCAAAATGTTGACGCGCTACTGAAACGAATGTTTCGTAGGTACCTTGCACAATGCCTTGCGAGCCGATGTAAATCCACGAACCGGCCGTCATTTGGCCGTACATCATTAAGCCCTTTTTATCGAGCTCGTTGAAGTGTTCCCAGTTAGCCCACTCAGGTACTAAGTTTGAGTTGGCAATCAACACCCGTGGCGCATCTTCATGCGTTGGGAATACGCCCACAGGTTTGCCGGATTGTACCAATAAGGTTTCGGTTGGTTTTAAGCGCTCGAGAACTTCCACAATTTTGTCGAATGCTTCCCAGCTACGTGCAGCACGGCCAATACCGCCATACACCACTAATGCTTGCGGGTGTTCAGCAACCTCATCGTCGAGGTTATTCATGAGCATCCGTTTGGCAGCTTCAATCTGCCAGTTTGCCGTGGTGAGCTCAGCACCACGATCAGCGCGAATCTTGCGGCTTTTATCTAAGCGGGTAAAACTCATCTGTTGATCCTTTCTTTTAACTGCGTTTAAGCTTTAAACGTTAAATGGCCACCCAGCACAAAGCGAGAGCCTGGGTGCGTCAATACTGCATAAGTCACCACACCGGCATCGCTCCATGTGCGACGAACAATACGTAAACATGGCTCTGGTTTGGCTAACTCAAGCCATTCGCAAACATGTGTGCTCGGGGTCACCGCTTCAATTTGGTGACTTGCTTCGGTCAGTGGTGCCACGGCACTTAAATATTCATGCGGTGTAATTTGGCGAAAATCTTGCTTTAAATAATCGGTCGCAACGGCAGGGTTCACATAGCGTTCTTCAACTTGCACTGGCAAACCGTTTTCTAAATGGGTAATCACCGAATAGAACACCGGTGTTTCCGGTTCAACCTGAAGTTGCTCAGCTACCTGCAAACTCGCTGGTACTTGCCTGAGAACGTGCACATGTGCCTCATAATCATGCTGGCGAGCACGAATTTCATCGGCAATGTTGCGAATGGCCATAAACGAGGTTTGCGATTTTAGCGGCGCAACATAGGTGCCCGAGCCTTTCGAGCGAATCACCAATCCTTCGTCCGCCAATTCCTGCAAAGCGCGGCGTGCGGTCATCCGACTGACTTTAAATTGAATCGCCAGCGCATTTTCAGAACTCACTGGGTGGTTTTCCGGCCACTCGCCCGACGCTATTTTGCTGTAAATATGCTGTTTGATTTTGGAAAATTTCACGAGCGTTCTACCTATGTGATTATCGCATTGGCTACCATGGGCAGCGGCTGTGATGAAATCATTCAGACTCATGCTAGAGTGTGATAGAGTGTAGTCATCTTTAATTGTATATACAAGTTGTCAGCGGGAGAATTTTTATGACAGCAACCATGCAGCGCCTCGAAAATGTCCGCCTTGCCACCATGACTGGTGAGGGCTACGGACTTATAGATGACGGCGTGATTGTGTTCGATCACGAGCAGATTCATTTCGCTGGCAAGCGCAACGAAGCGCCTGACGTGACCGCTGAAATTATTGATGGCCAGGGTGGCTTAGTCACGCCCGGGTTGATTGACTGTCATACCCATTTAGTCTGGGCCGGTTCGCGCGCTGATGAGTTTGCCAAGCGCCTGCACGGTGTCAGCTATGCCGAGATTGCCGCCCAAGGTGGAGGCATCGCAGCGACGGTTCGAGCAACACGCGCGGCTTCAGAACACGATCTGGTTAAGGTGACGATACCTCGCTTACAAGCGCTAGTGCGCGAAGGCGTGACGACGGTTGAGATCAAGTCAGGCTATGGCTTGAGCCTTGAAGATGAGCGCAAGCAGCTACGGGCAGCGCGTCAACTTGCTGAATTAATGCCGGTATCCGTACAAACCACGTTGCTGGCGGCCCATGCGGTGCCGCCGGAATACAAAGACCAAGCTGATGCGTACATTGATACGGTAGTTGAATCTATTATCCCAACTTTGGCAGCCGAAGGCTTAGCCGATGCAGTCGACGCATTTTGTGAATCCGTTGGTTTTACTTCGGCGCAAACCGAACGCGTCTTTCAAGCGGCGCAAGCGGCTGGCATTCCGGTGAAGCTACATGCTGAACAGCTGAGTAATCAACACGGCAGTGCGCTGGCAGCGCGCTATCAAGCACTCTCCTGTGACCATCTGGAATATTTAGATGAAGCTGGTGTACAAGCAATGGCTCAAGCTGGCACCGTTGCCGTATTGCTTCCAGGTGCATTTTATTTTCTACGAGAAACCAAACAACCGCCATTACAGTTGCTACGCGACTACAACGTACCGATTGCCGTATCGACCGACGCCAATCCAGGCACCTCGCCTATTCTGAGTCTTCAGCTGATGCTACAAATGGCGGCGACATTATTCCGCATGACACCAGAAGAATGTTTGCGTGGGGTGACCGTGAATGCAGCGCAAGCGCTCGGCTTACGTGATCGCGGGCAATTATTTGCTGGTATGCGGGCTGATTTGTGTTTGTGGAACGTCGAGGATCCGGCGGCGCTCACGTATCAGTTTGGTACCAATCCGTTAAGCGCCTGTTGGTATCAAGGTTCGCGGCGTTGAAACCCGTGCAGGTAAGCCAGTACTAACTCACTCAAGAGTTGCGCACAGGCCATGTCGCCGGCTTCGCGTCCAGCGGGGTGCAAGCTCGGCGCCGCTTCGGCTAAATGCAGATAGCGCGTACGCGGTAAGCTGGCTAAGGTTTCCACCAAACTATATCCATGTGCGACACTCAAGCCGTTGAAGTTAATCGCGCTAGCGGGCACACCCTGTAGGGCGTCCACATCAATCTCGATGCCTAATGGCACATGCCAGGCTTCCGCTTGCGCGGCAATGGCGCTTAGCTCGTTCGACCAATCGTGCGTGTAGAGCTCATGCACACTGCGATAGGTAAATTCTGCATCGGCGAGTTGTTTCAAGCTCTCCGCGTTGTTCTTACCTTCATGCAGGCCAACCACATGATAATGTTTCAGTGCGCCTTCCATATAGGCATAGCTAAAACCATTGCCGCTGTGGCGCCCTTCACGCGCTCGGAAATCGGCATGCGGGTCAAGGTTGACGGCACCCACGCTCTCTCCTGAAGCCTGCTGCAACGAGGTCAGCAATGGGTAGGCATTATTGTGACCGCCACCAACAAGTATGACATCAAAACCCGCTTCAAATAGTGGCACTAGCACTTGTTGAACGCGCTGATCGAGGCGCTCACAGAGTTCACGTAACTGCGCTAATTCGCCGGCATCCGTGTTGCGTAACGCATCCGCTTGTTGCTGTAAGTCGTCACATTGCACTTGCCCAACAAGCAACAACTCGTGGTCGGCGATCATCGGGTTGGATTGTAACGCTAACAGGCCTTTTAGCGCCGCTGCATAGGCGTGTTCTGCGCCACCGCGGCCGAGATTCGCACGCGGACCTATTGATTCAGGCACGCCAACAATGGCAATACGTTGCCCGCGCTCCCACGCTTGCTGCAAGGCATCATGATAAGCATCAATCGTATCGATTTCGGGTAAACAATGTAGGGTTTGACCGAGACGAATCTCGCCGCTACGTGGGGTAAACCACGCAGCGGGGTCAATAGAAGTTAAGAACATAATAACTTATTCAATGTCGAGTGGTTCTGGTGCAATAATGATGCCGGTGCTATCGGCGTATAAATGGTCTTCTGGTAAGAAAGTCACGCCACCGAAATTCACTGCAACGTCAACTTCGCCGATGCCATCGTTCGCAGCACCAACCGGAATAGAAGCCACCGCCATAATGCCCATATCAAGCTCATCTAGGGCATCCACGTCGCGAACAGCACCATAACAAATGATGCCTTCCCAATCGTTCTCAAACGCTAAGTCTGCCACAGCGATGTCGACTAGCGCACGACGCGTTGAGCCACCACCGTCTATCAGCAATACTTTGCCGGTTCCTGGCTGTTGCACCACTTCTTCGATAATGCCTTTGTCTTCGAAGCACTTCACGGTGACCAACTGGCCGCCAAACGAAACCCGACCGCCGTAATGAATGAACATGGGTTCAACCACATCGACAAGATCTGGGTATAAATCGCAAAGTTCTGACGTGTTGTATTCCATTGCCGTACCCCGTTCACTGTGACTTAACGTCTTGAATGTTAAAGCACAGTATAGCCGCTTCTGCCCAAGTGCAAAAGCGGCGCGGGTCAAGCAATTATAAAATAAACCGGCTGAGGTCTTCGTCTTGTGCCAGTTCACCAAGGTGACGGTCAACATAGGCCGCATCAATTTCAATGCGTTGGCCATGTAAGTCACTGGCTTTGAAAGAGATTTCTTCCATTAAACGCTCTAAAACGGTGTGTAAACGGCGCGCACCAATGTTTTCAGTGGTTTCGTTTACTTGGAATGCCGTTTCGGCAATGCGCTGAATACCGTCTTTGGTAAACTCAACTTCAACACCTTCGGTGGCCATCAATGCTTTGTACTGGGTGGTTAACGAAGCATTTGGCTCAGTCAAAATACGCACGAAGTCAGAGCTGGTTAATGCTTGTAACTCAACGCGAATCGGCAAACGCCCCTGCAATTCTGGAATCAAATCCGATGGCTTCGACATTTGAAACGCACCCGAGGCAATAAACAGAATATGGTCGGTTTTCACCATGCCATGCTTGGTCGACACCGTGGTACCCTCGACTAATGGTAGCAAGTCACGTTGCACACCTTCGCGAGAAACGTCTGGGCCAGAAACGTCACCGCGCTTACAAATCTTGTCGATTTCATCTAAGAACACAATGCCGTTTTGCTCAACGGAGTGTAATGCTTGCTCTTTAATATCTTCCGGATTAAGCATTTTTGCGGCTTCTTCTTCAATCAGCTGCTTAAACGCATCCTTAATTTTCATTTTCTTCGGTTTTGCTTTGCCACTGCCAATGTTCTGGAACATGCTTTGCAACTGCGAAGTCATTTCTTCCATGCCTGGCGGCGCCATAATTTCAACGCCCATTTGAGGGGCACTGATCTCAATTTCAATTTCTTTGTCGTCCAACTGGCCTTCACGTAATTT
Organism: Pseudidiomarina tainanensis; assembly: GCF_004214835.1. GTDB lineage: Bacteria > Pseudomonadota > Gammaproteobacteria > Enterobacterales > Alteromonadaceae > Pseudidiomarina > Pseudidiomarina tainanensis. The sequence continues at coordinate 238,993 of NZ_PIQJ01000002.1, forward strand.
TTTACGGAAAGTTTGACGCGTACTCGACTGCTCGCGCGGTTCCTCTTCTTCATCAGCCCAGCCGGTTTTCTTAGCCGGAGGCAACAAGGCATCGAGAATCCGCTCTTCGGCGGCGTCTTCAGCACGATGACGCACTTTTTGCATCATTTGCTCACGTGTTTGCTTCACTGCGGTATCGGTCAAATCGCGAATGATCGACTCAATTTCCTTACCAACATAGCCCACTTCGGTGAACTTCGTTGCTTCCACCTTGATAAATGGAGCATTCGCCAGCTTTGCTAAGCGGCGCGCAATTTCAGTTTTACCCACACCCGTTGGGCCAATCATCAAAATGTTTTTCGGCGTGACTTCTTGACGTAATTCGTCGTCCAATTGCATCCGGCGCCAGCGGTTACGCAAGGCGACTGCGACTGCTTTTTTCGCATCGTCTTGGCCGACAATGTGACGGTTCAATTCATCAACAATTTCGCGTGGGGTCATCTCAGACATTGCTTACCGACTCCTGTTCTTCAATCGTTTGGAAACTGTTGGTGTAGACACAAATGTCGCCTGCAATAGTCAGAGCTTTCTCAACAATCTCACGTGCGCTTAATTCGGTATTTTCCAGTAATGCAGTTGCCGCAGCCTGTGCGTATGGGCCACCTGAGCCGATCGCAATGAGATCATTTTCTGGCTGCACCACGTCGCCGTTACCAGTAATAATTAAAGAGGTGTGCTTATCCGCTACCGCCAATAAGGCTTCAAGGCGACGTAAGGCGCGGTCCGTACGCCAATCTTTGGCGAGCTCCACGGCCGCACGCATCAAGTTGCCTTGATGGGCTTCAAGTTTCTTTTCGAAGCGTTCAAATAAGGTGAAGGCATCGGCAGTACCGCCGGCAAAGCCTGCCAGCACTTGGTTATTGTACAAACGGCGCACTTTGCGTGCGTTGCCTTTCATTACGGTGTTGCCAAGGGATACTTGGCCATCGCCACCAATGACAACTTTGTCACCGCGACGGACAGATACGATAGTAGTCACAAATACGTCCTCTTAGTTGCTATGAACCTGTTATGAGGTCGTATTTGTGATTTTCAATAGGCGGGGATTAATTCCAGTTCCAAATTTGGCAACCGCGGATATTTGCGCGTTGCAATTTATGGCGATCGGTCTCGGCAGCACGACGGCCTTCGTAAGGGCCAAGAATCACGCGGTGCCATACACCATTGCTACCGTCGGTGGTGCGAATTTGTGCTTCTAAGCCAATCATTGCGATCATCGCACGCATTTCTTCAGCGTCGCTGATATTACGGAACGAGCCACATTGCATGAGTTTCGGTGGCCCCACTTCACGCTCAGGCACATCGACAATCACTTCTTGGTTTTCCAATTCTTCGATATATTGCCAGCGCTCTTCCGGCTTTTCTGGCAAAGGTTCGGCAACCGGTTGTGGTTGTGCTTGCGGCACTTCTACCGGGGTTGTTTGCGCAGGCGACTGCTCTGATTTACCGGCAATGCTTACCAATAACCACACAAAAGCAGCCACCAAGGCGACCGCGAGCAATACCACCCACCATGAGACCGCGGGCTTTTTCGCGGCCTTTTTATTAGGCTTTCTTGGCGGGGTGCGTTTGGCCGGACGCTTTCGGTTTGCGTAATCCATAATTACATCTTCTCAAGCGTCGGAATGCCGAGCAATTCTAAGCCTTGACGTAGCGTTTTCGCGGTCAATGCAGCCAGCTTTAAGCGGCTTTGACGTACGCTATCATCTTCGGTTTGCAGAATTGGACAGGCTTCATAGAAACTTGAGAATGCGCCAGCCACATCGTAGAGGTAACCACATAAAAAGTGCGGCATCGCTTTATCGGCAACGCTATGAACTACTTCATTAAAGCGAACGAGTGTATTCGCAAGATTAATTTCACGTTCGTCTTTAAGAACAAACGGCGCATCAATCTGGTCAGGGTTCACACCGGCTTTACTAAACACACTATTCACCCGCGTGTAGGCATACAATAAGTATGGTGCGGTGTTGCCCTCAAAGCTCAACATGGTGTCCCAATCGAAGATGTAGTCGCTGGTACGGTTTTTCGATAAATCAGCGTATTTGACTGAGCTGATACCCACGACTTTTGCGACATGCGCCTGCTCTTCTTCGGTGAGTGCGCCATTTTTCTGTTGCACTAACTCAAGTGCACGCTTTTCAGCTTCATCGAGTAAATCAGCCAGCTTGGTAACACCGCCATCGCGACTCTTGTACGGGCGTCCGTCTTTGCCCATTACCGTACCAAAGCCGTAGTGGTCCATTTGCAAATCTTCACGAGCAAAACCAGCTTTACGAGCTAAGGTGAAAATTTGTTGGAAGTGCAAGCTTTGGCGTTGGTCAACGAAGTACATCAAATGATCGCCTTTGAGCACATTTTGACGATAGCGCACGGCAGCTAAATCGGTGGTGGCATATAAATATCCGCCGCCAGATTTCTGCACGATCACTGGCAATGGCTCGCCATCTTTGTTTTTGAATTCATCAAGGAATACGCACTGTGCGCCTTGGTCTTCAACCAATAAACCTTGCTCGCGAAGGTCTGCAACCACTTGCGCTAAATCATCATTATAAGCACTTTCTGCCATCACATCGGCGCGCGTGAGTTTCACACCCAAACGGTCGTAAACTTCCTGACAGTGGCTCAGTGACACATCAATAAACTGTTGCCATAACTGACGACACTTTGGTTCACCCGACTGCAACGCAACGACTAATTCACGCGCACGCTTGGCGAATTCCTCACTCTCGTCAAAGCGCTTTTTCGCCGCTTTGTAGAAAGTTTCTAGGTTGCTTAGCTCCATGTCCAGCTCGTCATTATTGAGCTCTTCCATGTGCGCCAGCAACATACCAAATTGCGTGCCCCAGTCACCCACATGGTTTTGGCGAATCACGTTATGACCAAGCAACTCTTCAACGCGAGCAACAGCGTCACCAATAATGGCAGAGCGTAAATGGCCCACATGCATTTCTTTCGCGAGGTTTGGTGACGAATAGTCAATCACCACCGTTTGTGTTTTTGCCGCTGGCTCAATACCCACTTGGCTATCGCGATAAGCACGCTCAAGCTGATCCAATAACTGTTGCTGGCTAATCGTAAAGTTAATAAAACCTGGGCCTGCAATGTCGCACTTCGCGAGCAGTTGGTTGTCTGGAATAGCGGCAATAATCGCTTCTGCCAACGCACGCGGGTTCATCTGAGCTGGCTTCGCCAACATCATCGCTAAGTTCGTTGCGAAATCCCCATGACTTTTGTCGCGCGGACGGTCCAACTGAATACGTGGCTGTACGTCGGCCGGCAAAGTACCTTGTTGTTGCAGGGTCGCCACGGCGGCGCCAAGGAGGGATTCCAACTGTTCTTTCATGAATAAAAAACCTTAAAGCGATATTAGCTATTGGATATTAGATATTAGTAAGAGCGCTGCAGTCGTTTTTAGCTAATATCTGATAGCTAACGGCTAATAGCGCATTTGTTCTTTATTTTATCTGCTTTTGGCGGCTAACTGAAGTCTTGTGGATCGATGTCGAGCGACCAACGCACTTTTCGTAACTGCGGCAATTTTTCTAATTGCGGTAAAACATAGCGTAATAGCTGCGCGCGCATCGCGCGTTGTTGCGTTTGAATCAATAATTGATAGCGATAGCGCCCGGCCCGACGCTCCATAACGGCTGGGATTGGGCCCAATACAATCACGTCATCGCGCTGCGGAAATAATGCAGCGATAGCTTCAAGCGCCGCAATAACTGCTTCGGCATTGTTGGCTTCAGCTCGGAACAATGCGTGCTGACTAAACGGCGGTAAATGCGTCAGTTGGCGTTCACGTAACGCTGTTTGTGCAAAATGCCCATAACCGTTATTAATTAAATCTTGAATTAACTCGTGTTCAGGGTGATGCGTTTGCAGAACTACCGTGCCGGGTTTGCTCGCGCGCCCGGCACGCCCTGCTACCTGAGTAAACATCTGGCCAAGACGTTCAGCGGCGCGAAAGTCGGCACTGTATAGAGCGCCATCCACATCCAACAATGCCGCCAAGGTGACATCGGGAAAATGATGACCTTTGGCAAGCATTTGCGTGCCAACTAAAATCGGATACTTGTTGTCATGCGCATCTTGCAAATGCTGTTGCAAGCTACCTTTTTTACGCGTGCTGTCGCGATCGATCCGTAACACCGGATAATCCGGAAATTGCTCTTGTAGCAACTGTTCAAGTTGCTCTGTCCCCACGCCTCGGCCAATCAGCTGCGTTGAGCCACAGTCGTGACACTGTTTAGGTATGGGTTGCTGCGCGCCACAATGGTGACACTGCAACTGTCGACTACCTTGATGCACCGTGTAATAAGCATCACAGCGACGGCATTGCGCCAGCCAGCCACACTCGTGACAAAGTAGCGCGGGCGCAAACCCGCGACGGTTCAAAAATAATAAGACTTGCTGGCCAGCTTCGAGATGTTCCCGCATTAAACTCAGTAGTGGCTGCGACAAGCCGGCCTTCAATGGCAAGTTTTTGATATCCATCACCACATGCCGTGCCGATTTGGCTTGGCCAGCTCGCCTACTTAACTGCAAGTGCGCATAACGCTTATTCAAAGCATTATTGAGCGTTTCAAACGATGGTGTCGCCGAACCAAGAATCACCGGCACCTGCTCTTCATGGCCGCGCATGACGGCGATATCGCGCGCATGATAACGAAAACCATCTTGCTGCTTTAACGAGCCATCGTGCTCCTCGTCAACGATGATCATGCCGAGCGCTTTGCAGGGCGTAAAAATCGCTGAGCGCGTACCAATAATAATTGCGGCACTGCCGGCGCGAGCGTCGAGCCAAGCGTCGAGGCGCTCTCTGTCGGTCAACGCTGAATGCAGCATGACAATCGGCACATCGAAGCGCTGTTGGAAACGCTTGAGGGTTTGTGGCGTCAAGCCGATTTCGGGTACCAACATCAGTACTTGCTGACCACGACGTAAAACATCTGCCATTGCCTGCAAATACACTTCCGTTTTACCGCTGCCAGTGACCCCTTCGAGCAAATAAGTCTGTTGTTTTTTTGCCGCACCGATTGCTGCTACCGCAAGCGCTTGTTCGGGGTTCAATTGTAGCGGCTCTGCGGCTATTTTCAGTGACCACGACTGTACTGGCGCTGGTATATGCTCAACAGCTTCAACCCAACCTTTTTCTTGCAACGCTTTAAGCGCTGAAGGCGAAAACTCTTGCATGCGAATATCACGGCTGAGTAATGGCTTTTGCTGTAATGCCGCTAGCAAACGTTGCTGCTGTAATGCACGTTTCAAGTCATTCGGTGATTGTTGCGCACCTTGCTCGGTCACTTGATAGCGCGTCGTTGCCTGATAGCTCGCCCGTTCCCCCTGGCGTAACAACACTGGCATCGCATTTTGCATGACATCACCAAGCGGGTGATGATAATAATCCGCCGCCCACTCTAGTATTCGCCACAACGGCTGCGGCCAGAGTGGCTCGTCATCAATAATCTCAAGCACCGCTTTGCGCTGAAAGCTATCATCAGGCGCTAATGCCTGCCCCAGACACACACCAACCAACTCGCGATTACCAAACGGCACGCGCACACGCACGCCTACTGCGGGCAGTTGCTCGCAGTCGTAGTCAAATAGGCGTGGTAGGGGTACCGGTAGTGCGGTCTGGATTATTGTCGTCATACCGCAAAGTGTAACTTGAAAGTGAAGATATTAGCTATTGGATATTAGATATTAGAAAAGCAAGAACGATATTAGCTGTTAGATATTAGATATTAGAAAAGCAAGAACGATATTAGCTGTTGGATATTAGATATTAGAAAAGCAAGAACGATATTAGCTGTTAGATATTAGATATTAGAAAAGCAAGAACGATATTAGCTGTTAGATATTAGATATTAGAAAAGCAAGAACGATATTAGCTGTTAGATATTAGATATTAGATAAAACACAAATACCCGATACATCAGCTCTAATATCTAATATCTAACAGCTAATATCGCCTTTGCTTTTATTCAGTCATGTAATTCTTTGGGAGTTCGATGCGGGCGGCGCCTGACGCGACCGCAGCTTCAGCAACCGCTTTCGATACTCGGGTGCGCAAACGCGGATCTAATGGTTTTGGAATAATGTAATCGACGCCGAATTCGAGCTTATCGATGCCTGCTGCTTTGAGTACCGACTCGGGTACCGGCTCCTTGGCAAGCTGGCGGATGGCTTCAACAGCGGCGAGTTTCATCTCATCGTTGATGGCCTTGGCGCGTACATCAAGAGCACCCCGGAAAATAAACGGGAAGCACAGCACGTTATTGACTTGGTTCGGATAATCAGAGCGTCCCGTCGCCATAATGAGGTCATCGCGCACAGCCAAAGCAAGCTCCGGCTTAATTTCAGGGTCTGGGTTAGAACACGCAAACACAATTGGCTTTTCAGCCATCAATTTTAGTGCATCTGGTGACAATAGATTCGGCCCTGATACGCCAACGAACACATCCGCTTCGGTAATAACTTCTTCAAGCGTGCGTTTGTCCGTGTTATTCGCAAACAGTGCCTTGTATTCATTCAAGTCTTCACGGCGCGTATGAATCACGCCTTTGGAATCGAGCATATAGATGTGCTCACGTTGAGCACCGCACTTAATGAGCAATTCCATGCAGGCGATTGCTGCTGCGCCAGCACCTAAACAAACGATTTGCGCTTTGCGTAAGTCTTTTCCTTGAATTTCTAAAGCATTGAGTAAGCCGGCTGCTGTTACGATAGCTGTGCCGTGCTGATCATCATGGAAAATAGGCACTTCGCAGCGTTCAATCAACGCTTGCTCTATTTCGAAACATTCTGGTGCTTTGATATCTTCTAAGTTTACGCCACCAAAACTGTCGGCGATATTGGCTACCGTGTTGATAAAATCTTGCGTGGTACGATGCGTCACTTCGATATCAATAGAATCGAGGCCGGCAAAACGTTTGAACAACAATGCCTTGCCTTCCATCACTGGCTTCGATGCCATGGGGCCTAAATTTCCGAGGCCTAAGATAGCGGTACCGTTAGAAATCACTGCGACCATGTTGCCTTTAGCCGTGTACTTGTAAACATCATCTGGATTTTCCGCAATTGCGCGCACCGGTTCAGCGACCCCCGGACTATACGCCAACGCTAAATCCTTGCTGGTTTCGGCTGGCTTGGTCAGCTCAATGCTGATTTTCCCTGGCGTTGGGTAGGCATGATAATCCAAAGCTTGTTTGCGGAAATCGCTCATAAGTACGTGTACCTGATTCGAAATAAAGAAAATAACGACTGTGAATAGTGCCATTGTAGAGTGAATCAATGCAACAACACATCTTACCTGATGCTCAATTTACTATAAGCAAATGGTAACCTTCACAGACGAAGAAGAATTTAGAGTTGTTTAAATTGACACCATCGTTTTTTTCAATGGTAGCGCGGCATTGCGCCGAAGCGGAAAATAAAAAAGGCGCCTTCTGGCGCCTTTTCTAAAATATCGTGCAGAAATGTCCAAAACTGGATTACTTCTTGCCACCCAACATGTTGAAACGCTTGTTGAATTTCTCGATACGACCGCCAGTGTCCATAATACGCTGCTTACCAGTGTAGAACGGGTGACACTCTGAACATACGTCCAAGTGTAGCTCGCCGCCTTTCGTTGAGTGAGTCACAAAAGAGTGACCGCAAGAGCATGATACTTTCAGCTCTGAATATTCTGGGTGAATACCTTGTTTCATGGGGTTACCTCGTTAGGCTGCATCGCCACCCGACCCGAAGTCGAGCACCACGCAAATTACTGTTTCAAAAAAGCGCTGATTTATTAATCAACGCGACAAATTAGGGCGCGAATTATAAGCGCCAAGCCCCTCAAGATCAAGAGCGCTATTAGCTATTGGATATTAGATATTAGCGAAAACTTTTAGAGCAGGGATATTAGCCTTTAGATATTGGATATTAGTGAGAACCCGAAAGCGTGGCTCCAATATCTAATAACCAATAGCTAATATCTAACTTGTTTTTACATTTTTATTCTTGTTTTGTGCATTTTTATGCATTATTATTTATTCATCTTTTGGGTCTTATTAGAGCAAGTGAGTTTGTTTGGTGGAGCACGTTAAATCAATCCCATGCGCGGTTTTTGGAGCGAGCGGCTATAGTGGCGTTGAGCTCGTGTTGCTGTTGCATAACCATCCACATTTCTCGCTTGAATATGCTTTTTCTTCCAGCGCACGTGAAGATGCAGAGCCAATTGCTAGTTTGTATCCCCAATTAGCGGGACAGCTCGATGTTATTCTGCAACCTTGGCACTCGGATTTGCTGAGTCAGCTGGCGCAGCAAGTTCGAGTGGTTTTTTTAGCGCTACCGCATGAGGCCAGTGCGGCAATTGCACCAGCGTTGATCAACGCTGGGTTAGTGGTATTTGATTTGTCAGGTGCATTTCGGCTTCGTGACTCATCAGCACACTTTCAGGCTTATGGTTTCGCACGGCCCGATGACTTACCCACTGAGATCCCTTATGGCTTGGCCGAGTGGACGACGCTGATTGGCACCGAGCAACTCATTGCAGTGCCAGGCTGTTATCCAACTGTTTCCAGCTTGGCGTTAAAACCAGTGATGTCACTTATAGATGGTGTGCCAATGGTTAACGCTGTGAGTGGTGTTTCTGGAGCTGGCCGCAAAGCCGCGAGTCATACCAGCTTTTGTGAAGTGAGCTTAGCCGCGTATGGCGTTGCAACACATCGCCACCAGCCAGAAATTGCCCAAGCGATCGGTCGGGACGTTATTTTTGTGCCGCATTTGGGCAATTTCAAACGCGGGATATTAGCGACAATTTATGCCCCCCTTAGGTCAGGTGTTTCGCAAGCAGCTGTCGATAAGGCCTATCAGCAGGCCTATGCCGCAGAACCGCTCGTTCGGCTATGCCAGCAACCACCGGCAATTAAAAATGTTGTCGGCACAGCTTTTTGCGACATTCACGCCGTCGTGCATCAGAATCATCTGATTATCTGTGCCGCTATCGATAATTTGTTGAAAGGCGCAGCTGCCCAAGCGGTGCAGTTGGCCAATCAGTATTTTGATTTTGCGCCAGCACTCGGACTACAACAACGCGGAGGCGTCGTATGACATCGCCTCTCGTTATAAAGCTCGGCGGGCGGGTATTACAAAGCGCCAGCAATTTAGAACGGTTACTGAAGACGGTTCAGCAACTAGCGTTGTTGCGCCCTTTAATTTTAGTGCATGGCGGTGGCGATCAAGTTGAAGCGTTGCTGTTGCAACTTGGCCACACCAGTTTAAAAGTGGATGGCCAGCGGATTACTCCAGCAGTACAGATGCCCATTGTGGCTGGTGTTTTGGCCGGTGACGTGAACACCCAACTGGTCGCGCTTGCCCAACAACATCAATTGAATGCGGTTGGTTTAACTCTGGCTGCAGGTCACAGTATTGCTTGTGACATTGACGCCAATCGCGGCGCTGTTGGCATTCCAAAACCAAACAATGCCAAGCTTTTGCAAGTGTTACTCGATCAAAACTTTTTACCGATTTTGAGCTCAATTGGCGCCAGTGACAGCGGTGAGCGTTTAAATGTGAATGCTGACTTAGCCGCTGCTGCCGTTGCTCAATTGATGCATGCAGATTTAATTCTACTCACCGACGTGCCCGGCATTTTGGACAAGAACGGTAATCTCATCGAAACCATCCTCGCTGACGAAGCGGATGCCCTCATTGCTGACGGCACCGTGCGCGACGGCATGTTGGTCAAACTCAACGCAGCCGTGCAAGCGGCACGTGCCTCGCGACGAAGTATCGCGGTGGCCGGCTGGCAAGACGCCAAAGCGCTTACCCGATTGGCAAGGGGTGAAGCAGCCGGAACCCGCATCCGTCTTTAATTGCCACGCAATTTTTGATTTTTAGTTGTAGGTAACAACATCCATGAATGATTTATTAGAAATGCCGGCATTAAGCCCGCAACAAACCACTGATTTATTGCAGTTGGCGCAAACCATCAAACAGCGCCCAACGGCTTGGTCAACTTATTTGCAGGGCAAAAGTATTGCACTGTTGTTCGAGAAGCCATCGTTGCGTACGCGCGCTAGTTTCGCCGCAGGTATTCACCGTTTAGGTGGTCATAGTATTTATCTCGATGCGCAGAATTTAATTGGTGAGCGTGAGCCAGCCACGGATGTCGGTGCCAACTTGGCGCTTTGGCATGATGCTATTGTGGCGCGGGTTTACTCGCAAAATACGTTGAATGATCTGGCAATAGCTTCCGATAAGCCGGTTGTGAATGCTCTGAGTGATACCTGTCACCCATGCCAAGCGCTCGCCGACTTGTTGACCTTGCAAGAACAATTGGGCGACTTAAGCCACGTACACCTTACCTACATTGGTGATGGCAACAATGTTTGCCAAGCGCTGATGGCCGGTGCTGCGCGCACGGGTATGCATATGCAGGTGGTGACGCCAGAAGGCTATGCGCCCGATGCTGAGTTAACTGCGGTAGCCCAGCAACAAGCAGCACAAACCGGTGGTTCCATTACCGTGCTGCACGATTTAACACAACTGCAACCAACCGATGCTATTTATACCGACACTTGGTTCTCGATGGGGCAAAACCGCGATAACAATGCGGTGATGCATGACTTCGCACCATACCAAGTGAACAGCGATTTGATGAAGCGCCTTGGCGCGAAGTATTTTATGCATTGCCTACCAGCGTATCGCGGCCGCGAAGTCACTGCGGAAGTGATTGATAGCCCGCAAAGCTTGGTACTCAAGCAAGCTGAAAACCGTTTACACGCGCAAAACGCCATTTTAGTTAAATTATTTGAAGGAGCTCACGCATGAGTAAGTCAGTCAATAAAGTCGTTCTCGCTTACTCGGGTGGCTTGGACACATCCGCCATTGTGCCGTGGTTGAAGGAAAATTATGACTGTGAAGTAGTCGCCTTTGTGGCAGACGTCGGTCAGGGTGACGAAGAACTCGAAGGCGTTGAGGCGAAAGCCATCGCTTCGGGCGCCAGCAGTTGTTACATCGTCGATTTGAAAGATAAATTTGCCGAGCAAGTGATTTATCCGACCTTAAAAACCGGTGCAATCTATGAAGGCCAATACTTATTGGGCACCGCATTGGCACGGCCAATTATCGCTGAAGCGCAGGTGGCGATTGCCCGCCAAGTGGGCGCGGATGCTGTGGCACACGGTTGTACTGGTAAGGGTAACGATCAGGTTCGCTTTGAATCAGCCTTTGCCGCATTAGCGCCGGAATTGAAAGTGATTGCCCCTTGGCGCGAGTGGACCATGCGTTCACGCCCGCAATTATTGGCTTATCTGGCAGAGCGCAATATTCCATGTAGTGCATCGGCCACTAAAATTTATAGCCGCGACGCCAACCTTTGGCATATTTCGACCGAAGGTGGCGAGCTGGAAGACCCGTGGAACGAGCCAACTGAACAAGTTTGGACTTGGACGGTCGCGCCTGAACAAGCTCCGGATAAGCCACAGTATCTGAAGTTGTCATTTCATCAGGGCGAGCTGACGCATATTGACGGGCAGACGTATAACCCAGTGGATGCGATTTTACATTTGAATCAAATTGCTGGTGCGCACGGTGTCGGTCGGTTGGACATGGTTGAAAACCGGTTGGTTGGGATGAAATCACGTGGCTGTTACGAAACCCCAGCCGGCGAAGTGTTATATGCCGCCCTGCAAGGTTTAGAAAGTCTCGTGTTGGATCGCACCTCGCAAGATTATCGCATTCGCTTAGGGAATGAATTTGCCCAATTAATGTATGACGGCCGCTGGTTTACGCCGCTTAAAGATGTGATGTTGGCTGCTGCTACCAAAATTGCTGAACCATTGAGCGGTGATATTGTGGTGAAACTCTACAAAGGCCAAGTCACAGTTACCCAGAAGCGTTCGCCAAATAGTTTGTATTCGAATGCGTTTGCGACTTTTGATGAAGACGAAGTCTATAATCAAAAGCATGCCGAAGGCTTTATTCGTCTGTATAGCCTAGCAAGCCGTATCCGTGCGTTACATCAGCAAGCTGGCGACGATACTGCTGCGACCAGCAAGGAGTAAACCATGAGCTTATGGGGTGGACGGTTCAGCGAGCCAAGCGCCGCTGAATTCAAACAATTTAACGACTCATTGCGGTTTGACTATGTGTTGGCGCCGTTTGATCTGCAAGCATCAAAGGCGTGGGCAAATGCGCTGAAGCAAGCCACGCTGATTACTGCGGAAGAAAACCAGCAGTTACAACAAGCGCTCGACAGTTTAGTGAAACAAATCGCGAAGCACCCGGAGCTGCCGTTACAAACGAATGCCGAAGATATTCACAGCTGGGTTGAAGCCCAGCTGATTGAACAAATTGGTGCGACGGCTAAAAAGCTACACACCGGTCGCAGTCGCAATGATTTGGTCGCCACCGATCTGCGCTTGTTCTGCAAGCAGTTTGCGCAACATTTAGTCACGGCAAACTTGGCGGCAATTGAGAACTTATTGCGCTTTGCCGAGACTTATCAGGATGCGATGTTACCGGGTTATACCCACTTACAACGCGCACAACCGATTGTGGCTGGGCATTGGGCAATGGCGTATGTCAGTATGCTGCAGCGTGATGTCAGTCGATTACGGGAAACTATCCGTCGACTCGATGTGAGCCCTCTGGGCAGTGGTGCCTTGGCGGGTACGACTGCCGCGATTGATCGCGAGGCGCTCGCGCATGAGTTGGGCTTCCGCTATGCCTGTGAAAATAGCCTGGATGGCGTATCTGATCGCGACTTCGTTTTAGATTTATTAAACGCCGCCAGCACTGGCATGATTCATTTATCGCGGTTAGCAGAAGACGTTATTTTCTACTGCTCGGGTGAGTCGGGTTGCTTTAGCATGAGCGATAAAATCAGTAGTGGTTCGTCGCTGATGCCACAGAAGAAAAACCCAGATTTATTTGAGCTGTTGCGGGGTAAAACTGGGCGGGTCATGGGTCATCAACATGCTATGCAGATAACCCTAAAAGGTCTGCCATTGGCCTACAACAAAGACATGCAGGAAGATAAAGAAGGCTTATTTGATGCCCTTCATAGTTACTTGCAATGTCTGCAGATGTTGGCCTTTGCGATTCCCGAGTTAACAGTGAATAAAGAACATGCCGCGCTGCAAGCTGCGCTCGGCTACAGCAATGCGACTGAGCTTGCCGATTATTTGGTCAGCAAAGGTGTGCCGTTTCGTGACGCGCATCACCTTACTGGTGAGTTGGTCGTGCTCGCGCAACAACAGGGCGTTGCGCTTGAGCAGCTCGCGTTGGCTGATTTTCAGCAGGTGTGTGAGCTGGTCGAAGATGACGTGTACGCCACTTTAGATCTCGCATACGGATTGCAACAGCGCAAAGCAATGGGCGGCACCGCACCAAGCGCCGTGAAGGTAGCCATTAAGCATGCGCAAGATTGGTTACACGCAGCGGAAGCAGCGAGTAAGCACGTACGCCAAGCGCGTTTGAGTGATGTCGATAAAATTTGCGAGCTGATTGCCTACTGGGCCGATCAAGGTGAAAACTTACCGCGCGATAAAGCCGATGTTCTGCAAGCGATTCAAAGTTTTGCAGTGGCAGAAATTGACGATGAAGTGGTTGGCTGTGCCGCGCTGTATGTTTACAGCACTGGTTTAGCTGAAATTCGCAGTCTTGGATTATTCCCAAGCGCCCAAGGCAAAGGACTTGGCGCAGAGCTGGTCGCCTTTTCATTATGGAAAGCGCGTGAACTCGGCATTACTCGTACGATTGTGCTGACTCGCGTTCCAGAGTTTTTCGGCAAATTAAATTTCCGTCTAACACTGAAAGAAAAGCTACCGGAGAAAGTGATGAAAGACTGTGAGCTGTGTCCGCGTAAACATAATTGCGATGAAACGGCGCTAGAATATTTACTGTAATCGTTCTGGTGTAAACGACGAAGCTGCAGACCAAATTGGCTGCAGCTTTTTTATTTGCTGAATCTTATTCAACGTCGTCGCTGATATCTTCGGGAATAGGCAGTCCGCGGCGTTGTAATTCTTCGCGCACCGCTTGTGGAATTTTGTTCGGGTTGTCTTTGCGCAAGTCATCATCAGTTGGCAGTGGTTGGCCGGTAAACGCATGTAAAAACGCTTCGCACAATAACTCGCTATTCGTTGCGTGACGTAAGTTTTTAACCTGACGACGGGTGCGCTCGTCGGTGAGCACTTTTAAGACGCGTGTAGGAATTGACACGGTGATTTTTTTCACGTGTTCGCTTTTTTTCCCGTGCTCAACATACGGGTAAATATAATCGCCGTCCCATTCCATACTGCACCTCGTGTTCAATGTGTGACTAAAAGACCCTGCACAATGTGTTGAATTGTACTGGCGAAATTGGCACAGTCAACTTTATACGCATAGCTGTCTATACGTCTTTTTGTGCTAACCTTGCGTAATGACGCTTTATTGGTGCAACACAGCACCGTATAATCGAATTTTTATTTTCTTTTCTCACAGGCTTTCTTACAGGAGAACGCACACGCATCATGACGGTTGAGGTTCAGGTTACCCCAGAGCAAATACAAGCTGTAGCCGATACGGTTCAGGTTCATAAGTTTGGTGGCAGCAGCTTAGCTGATGCTTATTGTTACCGTCGTGTGGCGCGTATTGTCACCGAATATGCAGGCGCCAGCGATTTGGTCGTGGTGTCGGCTGCTGGTGATACAACCAACCGCATTCTCGCCATTATTGATGCCAAGGCAGATGACTTAGGCGTTGCCGAAGTGCTTCTCAAGCAGCTCGAAAAATACCAGCAGGGCCTGATCACTGAGTTACTCAACGGTGATATTCAAACGCGCGTGTTGGAGCAATCGCAGCATGACTTTAAACGCTGGTGGGCATGGCTGAACGGCGAAGAAGAAATTAACCGCCGCCCAGAGCTACTCTCTTACGGCGAATTGTGGAGTGCGCGCTTATTGTCTGCGTTGTTACAGCAACAAGGCGTGACGTCTGATTATATTGATGCGCGTACATTTTTGGTGGCCGATGATGCTCCTGAGCCGCATATTCGCGTGCCCGTCTCGCGCGCCGGATTATTAAATCGTATTGCCCCACATGCTGGCACCCGGTTTATTGTCACTGGCTTTATTTGTGCCGACCCTGACGGTAACTCGCTGATTCTTGGTCGAAACGGCAGTGACTACTCAGCCACGCTGGTCGGTAGCCTGATCGATTCTAAACAGGTCACGATTTGGAAAGATGTCGCTGGGGTTTACTCAGCTGACCCACGCAAAGTAGAGCGGGTAGTCAGCTTGCCGATTCTTGATTGGCAGGAGGCTGAAGAGCTCGCCCGTTTGGGTAGCCCGGTGTTGCACCCACGGACTTTCCAACCAGTGAATCGCGAGCGTATGGTGATCGCGGTACGCTCGAGTTTGAAAGTTGAAAATCAACAAACACGTATTGGCCAGTACGAAGACACGGAGCCGAAAGGCAAAGTATTAACGTCGCTCACCGATGTGGTGCTGTTCCGTGTGGATTTAAGCGATGCGAAGTTAGTACAGCAATTTGAAGATCTTGATCTTACGCCATTGATTAGCTGGAACGAAATTGCACAACACCATGCTTACTATGCCTATCACCAAAACCATTTAGAGTTTTTAGAGCGTTGGTTAGAGCAAGTTGATAAGTCGGATCATGTGGTGCAAATGCAAGGTTATTCGATGATTGCACTCGTGGGTAATCGCATTCAAGAAACCGACCAATACAGCACCTTTAAAGCCGAATTAAGTGCTCAGAACTTGCGTCGCATGGTATTCTCGCCAGACAGCAATGCAGTGATTGCGATTCTTGAACAGAAGCTGGATAACCGTCTGCTTAATCGCTTGCACAGTCAGCTATTTAACTATCGTCGTAGCCTCGGCGTGTTGGTGGTTGGTCGCGGCAACATCGGTAGCGCTTGGTTATCGTTATATCGTCGCTTGCGCGAGCGTATTAACGAGCAAATGGACGTACGTATTTTGGGTATTTTGAACTCGACCCGCATGTGGCTTGATTACAATGGTTTAGAGCTGGACGACTGGCAAGCGAGTTTCGATAAATTTGCGCGCCCTTATGAGCTCAGCCAATTGATTCCTGAGCTGCCAAATGCGCCATGTGATGAGCTGGTGATGCTTGATTTGACTGATTCGGTTGAAGTTGCTCAGCTATATCCAAGCTTCTTCGCCAACGGTTTGCATATTATCAGTGCCAACAAGCGCGCTGGCGCCTCAGGTGAATCGCAATACAATGAAATTCGCACCATTCAGCGCGAGTACGAACGTGAATGGTATTACAACACGACTGTGGGTGCTGGGCTACCGCTGAATTATGCACTGAATGACCTGCGCAATTCTGGCGACACCATTCGCAGTATTTCAGGTATTTTCTCGGGTACTATGAGTTGGCTCTTCGAAAACTTTAATGCTGAGGTGAAATTCAGCGATTTAGTGCGCGAAGCGAAAGCCCGCGGTTTAAGTGAGCCCGATCCGCGTGAGGATTTAACCTGCCAGGATATCGTGCGCAAATTGCTGATTTTGGCGCGCGAAATTGGTCTTAAACTCGACTGGAAAGACATCGACGTTGAGAGCTTGCTGCCAGAGCAACTCGAAGAGATTTCGCTGGAAGAGTTTATGCAACGGTTGCCGGAGCTCGATGATGCCATGCATCACCTGTATACCGACGCGCAACAAACACAAAAAGTGCCGCGCTTGTTAGCCAGTTTCGCGGTGCAAGATGATGACAGTGTGCGCGCCCGCGTTGGGATTGAATATATCCCAGAAGGCGACATGCTAGCGAACTTGATACCGGGTGAGAATATCTTCGTGATTTATACCGACTGGTATCACGAAATGCCGTTAGTGATTAGTGGTCCTGGTGCAGGTAAAGAAGTGACTGCAGGTGGCGTTCAATCTGACTTGAACCAGTTGCTGAGTCGTCTCAGCAACCGGCATCAAGGTTAATTCCCTACCTTAGCAATTAGAAAATCGAGTCGTCGTCACTAAAGATATCTTTTGACGACGACTTCGAATCGGCATACTCGGTTGGCGCTGTGCCTGGCAAAAAGTACTCAAACCGCGTGGTGTAATCGTTCTTACGGCTGAGTTTACCGGTGGCCAGATCAATCCGTGCCATCACCAACCCAGGTGGTACTTGGAATGGTTCAATGGTCGCATCTTCAAGCGCGGTTTCCATGTAATCAATCCACATTGGCAAAGCCGTTTTCGCGCCCGCCTCAGTTCCGGAAATCGGTTGCTCGTTACTATCTAAGTTTTCATTCATCGTGGTGCTGCCAAGCGCACGTTCTAGGTTATCAAAACCCACCCATGCGGTCGTAACTAAGCCACTCACGAAACCTGAGAACCAGGTATCTTTAACATCGTTGGTGGTACCGGTTTTACCGACAATATTGCGGCCAGCTAAATCAACAATCGGTTTTGAACGCTGAATACGCCATGCGGTACCATTCCAACCGGTACGATGTTGCCAACTACCGCCACCCCATACTGCGGAGTTCATCGCTTCGGTGATTAAATAAGCATTTTGCTCAGAGATCACTTGCGGTGCTTGCACCACGTCGCGTTCTTCCTCGCACAACACACACGCCACCGCAGGACGCGCGCTGTAAACTACTTCGTCGTTATTGTCGACAATGCGCTCGATAAAGTACGGATTGACTAAGTAGCCACCGTTTGCAAATACCGCATAACCGCGTGCAACTTCTAACGGCGTCATTGACGCTGAACCCAGTGATAATGACTCGTTGCGCGGCAATTCATCAATAACAAAGCCAAACCGAGTGAGGTATTCAACGGTGGTATCAATCCCCATAGCGCGCATTAAACGCACTGAAACCACGTTCTTCGATTTTGCTAAACCTTGGCGCACCCGAATTGGTCCTTCATAGACATCGGGCGAGTTACGCGGACGCCAGGCAATGCCACTACCGGGATTCCACTGGTTAATTGGCGCATCGTTGACCAAGGTTGCCAGCGTAAAGCCATTTTCTAAGGCGGCGGAATAAATGAACGGCTTAATATTTGAACCGGCCTGACGCTTTGCTTGAATGGCGCGGTTATATTGGCTCACCGCAAAACTGTAACCACCCACTGCTGCGGCAATACTGCCGTCTTGCGGACGCAATGAAATAATTGCACCGCTTGGCTCTGGCACTTGCGCTAAACGCAGCCCCTGCTCAGTCGCACGAATGCGAACTAGTTGTCCTGGGGCTAATATGTCGGTTGCCGTTTGCGGTGCCGGACCCTGCCGATCAGCATGCATATACGCTCGAGCCCACGCCAACCCAGACCATGGCAATTCGCGCGGTTCACCGCTCGCTGTTAATACCTGCGCAGATTTCTCGGCAACACTCAGCACCACAGCCGGTACGGTTAATCCAATTGCTTCTTGACTGCGCAAAAACTCACGAATGGCATCAAATTCCCAAGCTTCTTCATCAGGTTGCCACAGTATTTGCTCAGCACCACGATAACCGTGACGCTCATCGTAGCCATGTAAATTCAGCTGCACAGCGCGTTGTGCAGCGCGTTGCTGTTTCGCATTCACGGTGGTGTAGACTTTAAAACCAGAGTTGTAAGCGGCATCTTCACCATAACGCGCCACCATGTCGGCGCGCACCATCTCAGCTAAGTAGGGCGCACTCATGGTTACTTCGGCACCATGTAACCGAGTTTCAATGGGTTCTGCTAAGGCATCGCGATATTGGTTTTCGCTGATAAAGTTTTCGGCCAGCATGCGCCCTAACACCGTGGCACGACGCTCACGTGCTCGCTCTGGATTAGAGATGGGATTCATTGTTGATGGTGCTTTCGGTAAACCCGCAATCATGGCCATTTGTGCCAATGTTAAATCCTGCACATCTTTACCATAATAAACCTGCGCTGCAGCACCAACACCGTGCGCGCGATGACCAAAAGTAATTTTATTGAGGTAGAGCTCTAATATTTCGTCTTTGGTGAGCTCTTTTTCCATGCGCAGTGAAATAAAAGCTTCTTTTATTTTCCGCGTCCAGGTTTGTTCAAAACTCAAATAGAAGTTACGCGCCAGTTGCTGAGTGATAGTACTACCACCACCTTGAATTTCCCCGGTACTGATTAACAAGGCAAACGCACGAGCAACACCAATTGGGTCGATACCGAAATGATCGTAAAAACGTTGGTCTTCCGTGGCAAGAAAAGCATTGATAAGTGGCTGGGGAATTTCTTCAAGTTGCAGAGGAATTCGCCGTATTTCACCAAACTGGGCAATCATTTCACCGTCTGAGGAATACACCTGCATTGGGGTTTGCAAGCGCACTTCTTTTAACTCGGCCACGCTCGGCAAGTCGTCTTCCCAGTAGAAGTACAAACCAACAACGGCAATCGAGCCCAGAATTGCTAGCGCCACTCCGACGCCAAGCACCCACTTAAAAATCTTCAATGACAGCCCCTTTTTTTCCTTTCGACTATACTGTTTTACAGGTTGCGCAATTAACGTTCATATTATAGAAAGATAAGGACAGAAACGTAATGTTTATTTAGATTGTGCAAAGAACTTTGCACAATGCTTACCTTTCTGCTTAATATGAGGTTCGGCATAGAACAATTTTAATAATATAATGCCATTAAAACCGGTCCAATTCAGGGGAGCATTATGGGGCTATTTGGTCTGGGAAAAAAGCCAGGTCTGGGAATTGATATTGCTTCGGATGCAGTTAAGGCAATTGAGCTTGTACCTAGCGGTGATACTTACGACATAACGAACGTTGCTGAAGTGTCGCTACCGAAGAATTTAATTACCGACGATGAAATTTCCGACATCGAGAAACTTGCCAAGATGATTACGCAGGTGCGTAAGCGTATGGGCAGCACTCGCGTTGCCGTCGCGGCGGTATCAGGCACCCAAGCAATTTCTAAGCAAGTGCCAATGAGTCTTGATTTAGACGATGAAGCGATTGCAGAAAAAATTGAAAGTGAAGCTGAAGCACTTATCCCCTTCCCCATCAATGAAGTGCGCTATGATTTTGAAAGTCTCGGTGAGCACCAAACCTTACCCGGGCAACAACGTGTATTAGTCACTGCAACCCGAACCATTAGTGTCGATAGTCGTGTTCAAGCGCTTGAGGGAGCGGGTTATAAAGTTGCCATCATGGACGTCGACAACCAAGCGATTGCGCGCGCCTGTGGTCACCTGTTACCGCATATGCACCCGGAAGTCCTTGAGAGCAAACTCCCTTATTTAATTCTCGATATCAGCACGAGCTCGATTCAAATTATCGTCGTGCATCAAGGCGAAGTGGCGTTTCACCGGCCACAATCAGGGGGCTTAACCCCTTTACTTAGCGCACTGGATGAAGACGGTAGCATCGACCACGGCGAAATTATGGCGAAGTTGCGCTCAGGCGATATCGATGATTTCCCAACGCTCATTATTCAAGATTTCTTAAGTAACTTGTGGAATCAAGTGAGCCGCAGTGTGCAGATGTACCAGAGCAATGCTGCAGATAAAGGCTTCGCCGCAATTTTGCTGATTAATACCGGCGCGATGTTGCCAATGATTACCGAAGCCCTGAGTGAGCAGGTGGAATATCCAGTACATGCGTTAAACCCGTTTGAGCACTTTATTTTGCCGAGCAAGTTCTCGCATTTACAAAATCACGGGCCGCGATTCGTTGAATCGATAGGTCTGGCGCTACGGAGTTTTGCAACATGGCACATGTAAACCTACTCCCATGGCGCGAAACAGCTCGGCAGCGCGCAAAAACTCGCTTTGGTATCCATGCTGGCATCGCTGTTGGCATTGCAGCAGTTATTTTTGGCGCCGCTTACATGGTCATTGGTGATTACAAGAGCTACCAGCAACGGCGCAATGGCTTTTTGCAATCGCAAATTCAAATTCTTGATGCCCAGATAGCCGAAATAAATAGCATCAATAAAAAGAAACAAGAGATTTTAAATCGTATCAAACTGATTCAATCGCTTCACGAAGATCGCAATACCGCCATCACTATCTTTAACGAGTTAACCGAACGAACGCCAGATGGTGTTTATCTTCATTCGCTTGAAAAACGTGACTTGCAGCTAGTTATTAGCGGTCGCAGTATTTCCAATAATCGAGTTTCAGAATTTTTACGTGATTTAAAAGCATCACCGGTATTTGCTGATCCTGAACTACGTAACGTGGTTTCGGCGAACTCAAACGCTCGTGGTCGCGCACGCGGTGTCGATGCGAATTCTGATTACGATGCATTTTCATTGGTGGTCACGATTGTGCCGCCAACTACCACGGAGGCGAAAAAATAACATGAGTATGGATAGCCTACGTGAATTAGATATTAACGAGTTGCCATTTTGGCCGCGACCATTCCGCATGGCGGTGCTGGTCATCATTGCTATTGCTGTCTTAGGTTTAAGCTACCACTTTATATTGGCCGACGAATGGGCAAGTTATAAACGCGAAGTGGCGAAAGAAGCGCAACTTAAAGAAGACTATCGTATTAAATATCAAACGGCTGTGAATTTGCCGCTCTATCGGGAGCAACTTGAGCAACTCAATAGCGACCTAGAAACACTGCTTGCGATGCTGCCAAACGACGACGAAACACCGAAGCTTTTGGATGACATTAGCTTAATTGGCACCAAGAGTGGCTTGCGCTTTGACCGCATCGAATGGCTCATGCCGCAGCCACGTGAGTTTTATACTGCGCTGCCAATGCGCATTGAATTGAAAGGTGCATACCATCAAATCGGTGACTTTGTCGGTCAGATGTCGAGCCTTGATCGCATTATTAGTGTGAAAGATTTCAAGATGCAGTTACAAGATGACGAAGGCACACTCAGCTTGTCAGTGAATGCTGAAACCTATCGTCAGCAAACTTTGAGGACACAACCATGATGAAAAAAATGATTGTGTCGTTAGCTGCATTTGGCTTCTTAGCAGGCTGTGCACCAACGGGTCACCAAGATCTCGAGCAGTTCACAAGTGAGGTTCAGCAAACTGCGAAACCTGGTATTAGTCCACCGCCTGAGCTTCCTGTGCTTGAACGTATTGTCTACACCGGCGCCGATATTCGTAATCCGTTTCAGCCGACACCGTTGCGTGATTCTGCTGCGCAAGTATCAGGCCAAAATTGTCCGCAACCAACACTCGGTGCACCTAAGGGTGGTTTAGAGGGTGTCGCCCTGGATCAGTTGGCTTTGAGCGGCACCATGCGTTCAGGAAATGGTCAGCTCATCGGGCTACTGGTTTCCAACGAAGGTAAATTATTCCGCGTACAACGTGGTGATTTCATCGGTCTCGACAACGGCCGCATCATCGCCATTACTCCACAACAAATTTCGATTCGTGAATGGTTAGCAACCGGTGACGGCTGCTGGCAGCAACGCGACGTATCGTTAACCTTGCTGAACTCGCAAAGGAGCTCGAACTAATGAAGCACTTAATCCGTACCTTATGTCTACTGCTGTTGATGCCACTTGCGGTATCAGCCAATGAGCTCTTACGGGTTGAGCAGATTGCGTTGAATAAAGATCGCTTCAATCTTGAAGCGCACTTTTCGAAACGTGTCGAGTCTCCCGTTGTCACTCGCAGCAGCAATCGAAATCTCCATGAATTTTTATTGCTTGGCACCAGCGCCAACATGCCAGATGGCCGCTTAAATCTGCCGGATCATCCGTTGCTGGATTACGTTGAAATTGAGCAGCAACGCGAAGATTTAATGTTGCGTGTGTATACCAAACAACCGCTTGAAAACTTAATGAGTCGCTTTGGTGAAGTGATGGTTTTAGTTTTCGTGGCGCCGAAAGATGGTAGCAAAACCGCTGCGACAAGCGCTAAACCGTCGCCTCAGCCAGCAACGCCGAAACCGGCCCCAAGCAACAAGCCAGCTGAGCCGAAACCGGCACCAGAAAAAGCGGAGCGGCGTCCGGTCACTGATACCAAGCCAGCTCCAGCTAAACCAGAAGCGGCAACTCAAACTCCGACAAAACCTGCCGAGCCACAACGCGCAGAAGTCCGTACCGAGAGTAAACAACAACCGAAGAAAACTGCGGTAACCAATATCAATTTCTTCCGTCTGTCGAATGATGTTGGTCAAGTCAGTATCGCTTTGAACAAAGATAATGTTGAGCACGAAGCGCGCATGCGTGGTAATGATCTCGAACTTATTTTGTATGACACTGAGTTACCCGAAGATCTTCTCTATGTCTTAGATGTCAGCCAGTTCGCAACCCCGGTCGCATACGTGGAAACGTTCCGCGACGGTCGTAATAGCCGCATTAAAATTGCTGGTAAGCGCAAATTTAAACATCAGTTAGAACAAATTGATGGTTACCTGCGCCTGAACCTTGCTGAAGCACCGCAAGTGGATGCACAAGAAGCTCAAGCAAAATCGAGTCAGAAGCCGATTTCGTTGAATTTCCAAGATGTTCCTGTGCGTCAACTCCTTCAGATTTTGGCCGACGAGAACAACCTCAACTTGGTTGCCAGTGAGTCCGTAACGGGTAATATCACTTTGCGTCTTGAAAATGTTCCTTGGGAACGTGCGCTCGAAACTATCTTGCGCGTGAAAGGGCTGGATAAACGCTACGATGAGAACATTCTGATTGTTGCGCCAGCATCTGAACTCGCCCAACGTGAAGCGGAACAGCTTGAAAGTCAGCAGCGCATGCAAGAGCTTGCGCCGCTTGAAAGCTCATATATTCAAATCAATTACGCCAAAGCCGATGAGATTGCGCAGATTTTGCGTACCGACAGCTCAGACTTATTATCGAGTCGCGGTGCAGTAACTGTGGATGAGCGCACTAACACGCTACTCGTGCGTGATACGCCGGAACAAATCGATACCGTTAAAGCGATGGTAAAAGTACTCGACGTGCCGGTAAAACAAGTAATCATCGAAGCACGGATGGTGACGGTACGTGACAATATTAGTGATGAACTCGGTATTCGCTGGGGTATCACCGAACCAGCACTGGACACCTCAGTGCCACCACCATGGGGTACTGGTACCAATGTGACCGGTGACTTCAACGTGAACCTGCCAATTGCATCACCGGCAGCCACCATTGGTTTCCAAGTTGCCAAACTAGCTGATGGGCGTTTGTTAGACCTCGAATTGTCGGCACTGGAGCGTGAAAACAAGGGCGAAATCATTGCCAGCCCGCGTATCACTACTGCGAACCAAAAAGAAGCCTACATTGAGCAAGGTACCGAAATTCCATACGTGGAAAGCGCCTCTTCGGGTGCCACCTCAGTCCAGTTCAAAAAGGCTGTTTTAGGGTTAACGGTAACGCCACAAATTACGCCAGATAATCGCGTTATTCTCGACTTAGTGATCACGCAAAATACCCGTGGCGAAACCGTGAGCACGCCAACTGGCCCTGCAGTATCGATTGATACTCAGGAGATCAGCACGCAGGTATTAGTTGAGAACGGTGAAACCATCGTGTTAGGTGGTATTTACCAACAGCAAATCTTAAACGACATTTCAAAAGTGCCGTTGCTGGGTGATATTCCATACGTTGGCGTTTTGTTCCGTACTGATAGCCAAGTTAACGAAAAGCGTGAACTGTTAATTTTCGTCACACCACGAATTGTAACGAATACGCCGTAAACCTTGCTTATGGAGCTGTGACTTGCGATAATCGCGCATCTTTTTGGTTGGGTTAAGGAAGGTCTTGAGACACTCCGGATTCCGTGAGTCACAGCTAGTTAAATAAGTGAAGTAACACATCAATATGGCTGAAAAACGTAACATTTTCTTAGTGGGCCCTATGGGCGCTGGTAAAAGCACAATCGGGCGACAATTAGCCCGCCAACTTCATCTCGAATTTTTTGATTCTGACACCGAAATCGAACGCCGCACTGGCGCCGATATTGCTTGGGTGTTCGAGTTAGAAGGCGAAGAAGGTTTTCGCTTACGCGAAGAAAAAGTTATTGAAGAACTGACTGAAAATACCGGTATTGTACTCGCGACCGGTGGTGGCTCTATCTTGAGCAAAGAAAGCCGCAACCGCTTATCCGCTCGCGGTGTGGTTGTGTATTTACAAACCACTATCGAAAAGCAACTGGCCCGCACCCAACGTGACAAGCGTCGGCCATTAATTGCCGAAGCGGACAACCCACGCGAAGTGCTCGAGAACCTCGCTGAGTTACGTAATCCACTGTATGAAGAAATTGCTGATATTGTCGTGCGCACAGACGAACAAAGTACCAAGTTAGTGATTGATCAAATTATTGAAAAAGTTGGTTTATAAACTACTCGACGATTAAATCCGGAGGCGCTCATGCAGAACACCACACAGCAAATCATCGTGGGTTTAGATGAGCGCAGCTATCCGATTGATATTGGCGCTGGCTTGCTCGCACGTACGCCATTATTCGAACATCTACCGCAACAAATTTTACTCCTCTCGAATACCGTTGTAGACCCATTGTATGGCGACCAAGTGCGTGCTCAACTACAGCACCACACCGTGGTGACACATCTGATTGAAGACGGTGAGAGCGCTAAAAGTTTTGCCAATTATGCAGCCGTTATGGACACTTTGATTACGCATAATTTTAATCGCGACTGCGCGATTATTGCGCTTGGCGGCGGTGTGGTTGGTGATCTTGCTGGATTCGTAGCAGCAACCTATCAACGTGGTGTTGGGTTTTACCAAATCCCGACCACTTTATTGGCACAAGTCGACTCATCCGTCGGCGGCAAAACGGCTATCAATCATCCTGGCGGCAAGAACCTCATTGGCGCGTTTTATCAGCCGCAAGCGGTGTTAATTGACACCCAATGCTTGAGTACACTGAACGACCGTGATTATGCCTGTGGCTTAGCCGAGGTGGTGAAGTACGGTATTATCGCCGACGCTGATTTTTTTGCTTGGTTAGAAGCGCATCAAAGCGAACTGAACCAGCGCGATGCCGCAGCCCTAACATACGCCATTCAACGCAGTTGCGAAATCAAAGCTGACGTTGTTGCCGCCGATGAACGTGAGCAATCCGTGCGAGCATTACTCAATCTTGGTCACACCTTTGGACATGCTATTGAAGCGGCACACTACGAGAACTGGAAGCATGGTGAAGCAGTGGCAGCCGGCACAGTGATTGCCGCCTATTTCATGCATCAACAGAATCGGCTGAGCAGTCACGATTTTACCCGTATCGAAACCCTATTAAGACAACTCAACTTACCTGTGCGCGCACCAGAAATGCCATTAGAGCGTTGGCAGACGTTTATGCAACGTGATAAAAAAGTACAAGCGGGCGTCGTTCGGTTAGTGTTACCTACAGCTATCGGAAAAGCCTGCCTTGAGCCGTGGTCAGACTGGCAAGCTATCGGCAAAGCAATTGCCGCGATGAGCCATTCTGACGCACGTAGCCCTTTATTATAATGAGCCAATGAGCATGACGAAGCAGCGCGCCTTTCTCAAATGGGCAGGCGGTAAATATAATCTGATTGAATCAATTACCGCAGTGTTACCTGACGGCAATAAGCTCATTGAGCCATTTGTCGGCGCTGGTTCGGTGTTCCTGAATACCGACTACCCAAAGTACTTGCTCAACGATGTGAATCCCGACTTAATTACGTTGTTTAAGTTTGTGAAACGTCGTCCGAAACGTTTTATTGAAGATGCTCGCAAGCTCTTCAGTGTCGCGAATAATTCACCTGAAGCCTACTATGCGCTGCGGCAGCAATTTAATAGTAGTAGTGACCCGTACGAGCGTTCATTATTGTTTTTATACCTGAATCGACATGGTTATAACGGACTGTGTCGCTACAATTTGTCCGGGCAATTTAACGTTCCATTTGGGCAATATCAGCGCCCTTACTTTCCGCAAGCCGAAATTGAGTTTTTTGCCGAAAAGGCGCAGCATGCGACGTTCACCTGCATGAGCTTCGAGCAAGTATTTCGCCGCGCACGCAAAGGCGACGTGGTGTATTGCGATCCGCCCTATGCGCCGCTAAGTTTAACCGCCAATTTTACCAGTTATGCCTGTGGTGGCTTTGGTATCGATGATCAGACCGAATTAGCACGCCGCGCCGAGCATACGGCAAGAAAGCGCGGGATACCGGTGGTCATCAGCAATCATGACACTGAATTTACCCGCCTGTTATATAAAAAAGCTGAATTAGAGAGCTTACAGGTAGCGCGGTTTATCAGCCCGAAAGGCGATGGCCGCGGCAAGGTAGCTGAACTATTGGCGCTGTATGACAACGAGCGCAATAACGTTGTCACTTTGACCCCTGAACTACGGAAGCGGTTACGATGAATTGGCATTTAAAAGCATTTGCTGAGCTCAACACCACCGAGCTGTATGACATCATGCAACGGCGTGAACAAGTGTTTGTGGTTGAACAGACCTGCCCCTACTTAGATGCCGATGGCAGTGATATTCACGCGCTGCATTTGTGGGCCAATGACGGTCAACAAACCGTTGTAGCTTATACGCGTATTTTCTTGGGTAAAGACGGCGATGGTTACTCGCGCATTGGCCGCGTGCTCACTGCGCAATCCGTACGTCGCTCAGGCCTTGGCCGTGAACTCATGCAACGCGCTCTCGATGTCTGCCATACCTACACGCCAAACTTATCGATTCGCTTGGCGGCGCAAGTGTATTTGCGCGCGTTCTACGAAAGTTTCGGTTTTGTCGCGATTAGCGATGAGTACTTAGAAGACGATATTCCCCATATTGATATGGAACGTCAGCCATGAGCGTAGGCTCATCCGACAACGCTTTTGTGCTTGAACAAAGTGCGGACGGGTTACAACTGCGCTGGCTCGAACAGCCGAAAATGCATCCGTTACGAATTGATTTTTTAACTGGTAAAACTGCTTTTCGGGCAGCCCAAGCGCGAATTAAAGACGAAGCAATTGCGCGCGCATGCGGCTTGCACAAAATTAAAAATCCAAGCATCTTAGACTCAACCGCCGGACTAGGTCGTGATGCTCAGGTATTAGCTCAATTAGGCGCAACCGTGGGCTTAAATGAACGTCATCCGATAGTGAAGCAGTTACTTGCAGATGCCTTAAACCGACTGCATCAAGCCATACCAGAGTGGCGGCATCGACTATACTTGGTAGACGTGAGTAGCTTAGATGAGATTGCAGACGACAGCTTTGACGTGGTTTATTTAGACCCGATGTACCCCAAAGGTGATCGCAAAGCCAAAGCAGCCGTAAAGAAAGACATGCAAATGTTTCAACAATTAGTTGGCGCCGACGAAGACGCCGATGCGTTGTTGCAACCTGCGCTACGAATAGCTCGTCAGCGAGTGGTGGTGAAGCGACCGCAACACGCTGATTTTCTCGCCGGTGTTTCACCGCATGCCCAAGTGGTCAGCAAGAAACACCGCTTTGATTTATATTTCCCGGAGCAATATCATGATTAAAACCAATGACCGAATTCCTGCAGGCACGTTAACCGCACTTGGCGAAGTGGGTATGCAACAATTCAATCCAGCTGAGTTGTTTGCCAAAGGCACACACATTTTATTTGCGGTACCCGGCGCATTTACTCCAACCTGCTCGGAAAAGCACTTACCAAGCTTTGTCAAACACGCGAATGATTTGCGCGCACAAGGCGTACAAACCATCGCTTGTGTTGCGGTAAACGATGCTTTTGTCATGAAAGCTTGGGGTAAAGCCCTGAACGTTGATGACAGCGTGATGCTACTGGCTGATGGCGATGCGTCTTATCACCAGCAATTGGGCCTTATCAAAGAAACTGGTAGTTTCGGCGGCACCCGCGCGGAGCGTTATGCGATGGTTATTACCGACGGTGTGATCACACATTTGTTCGTTGAAGACGAGAAAACTTACGGCGTGAGTAGCGCTGAACACGTACTCGAAGCACTGCAAGGTTAATGCCGTGTCGCAGTCTGCCGTACATGATGTGATTGTGATTGGGGCCGGTGCTGCTGGCCTGCATTGTGCGGCAACTGCAGCAAAGCGTGGTCGACGGGTTCTGGTGCTCGATCACGCCAAGCAAGCTGGTAAAAAAATATTAATCTCCGGCGGCGGGCGCTGCAATTTCACCAATATGTACGCTAGCCCCGAAAACTACCTCTCGGAAAATCCGCACTTTTGTAAATCGGCACTCAGCCGTTATACCCAATGGGATTTTATTGGCTTAGTTAACGATTATGGCATTGCCTACCACGAGAAAACGCTCGGCCAACTTTTTTGTGACGATAGCGCCAAAGATATCGTCAATATGCTGGTGAAAGAGTGCAGCAAAAATGGCGCACATGTGCAATTACGCACCGAAGTTCTGAGTGTTGAACACACCGCTGATGGCTATGTGGTGAAAACTTCCCAAGGGCTGCTGCAAGCCGAAAAAATCGTTGTGGCTTGCGGTGGATTATCGATGCCTAAGCTAGGCGCTACCCCGCTCGGTTATCAACTGGCGGAACAATTTGGTCACCGCGTAGTGCCGGTGCGTGCTGGGCTCGTGCCGTTTACCCTGCATGATGCTGATAAACAACGCTATGCTGAACTTTCTGGGCTCAGTGTTGATGTGGTTGCGAGTAATGACCGAGCCAGCTTCAAAGAAGCGATGTTGTTTACTCATCGCGGAGTGTCCGGCCCATCCATGCTACAAATTTCATCCTACTGGCTACCCGGCGAAAGTATTGCCGTGAATTTATTGCCGCAAGACGATGTATTTACTGCCCTGAGCGAACTGCGCCAAAGCCGTCCACGCATGAGTTTACGCACCGCTATTCAAGAGTGGTTCCCGAAGCGCTTAGCTTTAACTCTCTGTGAGCAATATCAGTGGCCGGATAAAAACCTCGCCGATTGCAATAATGCGCTCCTACAAAGTGTTGCCGATACCCTTCACCAATGGCCCTTGAAGCCAAATGGCACGGAGGGCTACCGTACTGCTGAGGTCACTCTCGGTGGCGTTGATACCAACGAAGTGAGCTCGAAAACCATGGAGAGCCGCTTACAACCTGGCCTATTTTTCATTGGTGAAGTGCTCGACGTCACTGGCTGGTTGGGCGGCTATAACTTCCAATGGGCGTGGTCAAGCGGCTGGGTTTGCGGCGAGAGCGTTTAAAGTGCGCGAGCGCGAAAGCGTTTGCCTTTGATTTTGTCGTTGTTGATCAGGTTCAAAGCGTGCTTTGCGGCACTGCTTGCGACGGTTACAAATGCCCAACTGCTTTGTACCTTGATCTTGCCGATTTGCTGAACAGTTAATTTGTTGTCACGAGTCAGTGCACCAACGATATCGCCTGGGCGCAATTTATCTTTTTTGCCGCCGCTGAGTTGCAAGGTCACCCAATCCGATTGCAGTGGTTTACTGCTTGATGGTGCTGTGGGCAGCACTTGCAAACGAATCGGCTCGGCGAAATCATCTTCCAAGAGGCGCAACTTATAATCATCTTGCGCACCCACAAGCGTTACTGCAAGCCCTTCAGCGCCAGCACGACCGGTACGGCCAATGCGATGCGTGTGAGTGTCGAGATCATGGGCGATGTTGACGCTGATCACCATATCCAACTCGGCAATATCGAGCCCACGCGCGGCAACATCGGTTGCCACTAAGACACGTGCGCTACCATGACTAAATTGCACCATGGTTTGATCGCGGTCTTTTTGTTCTAAATCGCCATGCAGCGCAAGAGCACTAAACCCTTTCCCGATTAATTTATCGGTAATACGCTGTGCTTCCGCTTTAGTATTACAAAAAACGATGCAGTTTTGCGGCTGTTGGCTCAGCAGAATTTGCTGAACGGCGTACGCCGAATCGGTGTCATCCAGTTGATAAAATACTTGGCTGATTTTTGCGTGCGTTGGGGTTTCAGCAACTTTCAGTAACTGTGCCTGTTTGCTTACTTGCTGGCTCAGTTGCTTGATGCTGTTTGGATAGGTTGCACTAAACAGCAGGTTCTGACGCGTCGACGGCGTTTTTGCCACAATCGCACGGAGTTCATCCTGAAAACCCATCTCGAGCATTCTATCGGCTTCATCAAGCACTAATGTTTGTAACTTGGCAAAGTTCAGTCGATTCTGGTTGAGATGATCAAGAACACGCCCTGGCGTGCCGACTAAAATGTGCGCGCCATGCTCTAGCGAGGCGATTTGGATGCGGGTTGGAACTCCGCCACACAATGTCAGAACTTTCACGTTCGCCATGTTCTTTGCCAATTTACGAATGGACTCGGCCACCTGCTCTGCCAGCTCACGCGTCGGGCACAGCACTAGTGCTTGCGGAGCAAATTCGGTGACGTCTAATTTTGCGAGTATTGCTAAGGCAAAAGTAGCAGTCTTTCCCGAACCTGTTTGCGCCTGCACCACCACGTCATCGCCGCCTAGCATGAGCGGTAAGCTGCTTGCTTGCACCGGTGTCATTTGTTCGTAGCCGGCTTCGTTTAAACTTTTAAGCAACGCTTCAGCAAGGCCTACTTCGGCAAAATTTGATGCGGCTGGTAAGGATTTCGACATGGTGGGGTTCTTCTTCATTGGAAAGCGAGGCGCAAGTATAACAGAGATGTGGGCTGACCATTGCTAGATTTCTTGAATTGCGTCCGCCCATAACTTTGCGGCTTTTGCCGAGGGGTGAAAGCCATCTTTCGCCATGTACTCAGGCGCAAACGGCAAATCAAGTTCAAGATATTCACAAGCCGACTGCTGACAATGTACACGCAACGCGTCATCTAAACGACGTGCTTGTTGGCCTACAAACCAACGCAGCGGTTGCGGTAACGCTGGAAACTTATGCATTGGCGGCAGACCAGTGAAAATAATACGTTTTGCGCCGCGTTGCTCAGTTAAATACTGAGTTAGCGCTTGGAGATCGTGGCGCCAATTGGTCAGTGAGGTGCGCCGAGTGACATCATTCACTCCAGCAGAAATAAGCACCAAATCAAATGGTTCGGTTTCCGGTTGTTGCTGCGCCAATTGTAAAATACCGGCACAAGTTAAACTGGATTGCGCCCACAATTGCCAATCAACCGAATAGGTTTGCGCCGCTCGTGCGACCAGTTGGCCACAAACCGCTTCGTCTTGCGTGTCACAACCAACGCCTGCTGCGGCCGAATCACCGAGAATAAGTAATCGAATATGGTTACTTTTGCCACAGATTGAGCTTTTACGAGCCCCCTCTCGCTCACCCGCCGCTTCGGGTAGCCGGAGTGTATTTTTGCGAACTTGGCGCCCCTGCCATATCAACAAGGGCGCCAACACGATTAACGAAAGTTTCTGTAGCATAAATCTCAACGTTATTGTGCGAGTGTTTGCTGCACAATCTGTTTCAGCTCACTATATTCAATGTAGCCTGGAATGGTTTGTCCGCCCACCATAATGGCTGGCGTGCCACGCAATTGGAAATCAGCGAAGGCACGATAGTTGCGTTCAATCACCGTCGGTGTCGCTTTTGGGCTATCTAACTGCGAACGTGTACCGGTTTTACGCGCAATTTGCTCCAACGATTTGCCGGTATGTAAGCCATTCTTTTTATACAGAAGGTCATGTAATTCGGCAAATTGCTCCGGTTGGTTCTGCCACACATTTAGAGCAAAGTTAGCTGGATTTAAATTGCCGCCTTGCACGCTTTGTTGTCGCAGTGGCACCAGCACGTTGATCACTTTCACTTGCGGAAATTCTTCCACGAGCTTCTGCAAATGTGGTTCTAAGCGTTTGCAATATGGGCAATCATAGTCGGTAAAAACAATCACCGGCACGGTGCCATTTTCGTTACCAAACCATGGGTGTGCATCGTCATTATCAAGCAACCAACTGCCGTGGTCCTGTTGTGCTTGTTCGGCGGTTTTCTTGCTCGAAATGTATTGTTGCAAGCTATTTAATACACTCGGAATCACTTCCGGATTTTGCTGCAACAATTCATTAATTTGCTCCAGCTGTTGTGCTTGGTTCGGCGCTTGCTGGGCGCTAGTCGTCGCGCTTATCCCCAACAACACTGTCGCCAACAACAATGAAAACACTGTGCTCAATAGGTACTTCATAACTTCTCCAATTTTTGCATCCATTGCGCCCAAGTTAGACGCAACCATAAACCGACTGGCGTAGAAGCACCAGTGGTGTAAGAAACAATTTCGCCATTAGCAATGATAACAACCGTCGGGGTCGCATTAATTTGCCAACGACGCGCTAATTCACCCGTGTTGTCATTCACGGTTTCAAATTGATAGTCATGGTGTTGCAAATAGCTATTTAACCGCGCGTCATTGCCCGAGCGAATGGCCACGCTCAGCACGGCATGATCGTCCGCAAGCCAGTTAATGGACGGTGATACCCAATCACATACTGGGCACCAGATGGCCCAGAAGTACAGCATCACCGGCTGCTCATAACTACGAGCCAGAACATCGTGTTGCTGTTGCTCAATAGTCACGACACTGAGCGCATCAATCGGACCTGACGGCAGACCACGACTACGCCAACTGTCCACTGCAAAACTTATCGCAATGAATATGGCGAGATAGATAGCGAGTTGCTTGAGAAATTTCATCGGCGTGCCTGCTCAATTGCTTCTAACACAGCGTTATCTGTGAGTATCACTGGCAACGCTATGCCGTTCGGTGCGCCTGGTCCATAAACTTGATTAAACGGCACACCATAACGGTTATAGCTACGCAGATAATCCGTGATTTGCTCACTAGGGCGAGTCCAATCGCCTTGCATGAGTAAGACATCGTCGGCGCGTAACGCACTAGCAACCGGCTCTTGCAACAACACCCCTATTTTGTTGGCCTTACAGGTTACACACCAATCAGCTGTCACATCCACAAACACCACTTGTCCTTGAGCGACTGCACGCGCAATTGCATTTGGCTCAAGCGGTTGCCACGCATGCTCTTGTAGCTGCGTTGGCTGACTTGTCCAACTGCTGATGAGCAAACCAAACCCGCTCAGTAACATAGCGCCTGCGATAGCACCGATGACACCAGCTCGCCCAAAACGACGGTAGGCTAACATCAACGCCAATAACACCAAGGCGGCGACAATGAATGTAAACGTGGTGGCACTGACATGATTGCCAAGCAAACTAATTAACCATGCGGTGGTGAGTAACAGCAACAACGCAAAAATCCGATTTACCCACTTCAACCAAGGCCCCGGTTTCGGTAGTTTCATCGCGACGCTTGGCCATAGTGCAACCGCCAACCACGGCAGGGCCATACCAACACCTAATGCGATAAAAATCATCAATAGTTGTAAGTTAGATGCGGCCAGAGCAAAGGCAACGGCTGTGCCGAGAAATGGTGCAGTGCAGGGTGTCGCCAGTAAGGTTGCGAACATACCTTGAATGAAATGTCCCAATGTGGATTGATCACCGCGGGTGGCGACCCATTGTTGCATGCCTTGCGGAAGCTGAATTGTCCATAAACCGCTCACTGACAACGCAAACAAGCCGATGACGATTGCCATACCACCAATAAAATAAGGGTTCTGGAACTGGATGCCCCAGCCAATCGCGTGACCACCAAGCTTTAATAACATCAACATGAAAGCCAGAAGCACAAATGACGTGATGATACCAAGCGCCGAAGCAATAAATTGACGACGAACCTGACTTCGTTCACGCTCGGCAACCATCACCGACTGTAGCTTTAAGCCCAGTACTGGCAACACGCATGGCATGATATTCAAAATTAGCCCGCCCAGTAACGCCAGCGGAACCATCAACCACCAGCCTGTGGCGGTTGTTGATGAGCTGACGGTACCGGCATGCGCCGTTGCACTAAGTTCTGCCCGAATTAGCTCATCGGCGATAGTCACCTGTAGCGGCTCACCGGCTAGTTCGGGCTGTTCCAGCCAATGCGAAATTGCAAACCGCGCGGTCAGCTCATTGCCCTGATGGTGTTGCTCTAATAACTCGATGGTTAGATCCGCATAATCCTCGCGCAAACTATCCACAAAAATCCGCGGCTGTCGCCATTGCGCGGTATTTTTAACGGTAACCGCTAATTGTTGTTGCGACACCGACCAGACCATGTCAGCGACACTGAGCTGCGGGTGATCTCGATGCGGCAGGGCACTTTGCGCCTGCTCGTAAGCAAACATCGCATCCATATCAGCAGTAAGCTCACTTGGCGTGAAGTTTAATGCCAAAGGGAAGTCCGAGATCACGCAAATATTAGTACAGCTGGCTAAAGTTAGGAGCCCTTGCAGCGCAACGGGTTGCTGCCAATTTTCCACACTAATTTGCAATGGAAAGTTGATATCACCTTGATAGCCGACGGTTTCGATTCCTTGCACATCAAAACGCTCAGGTACCGGGAAGCGCCAAGCAATGTCGGTGATATTGACGGAGTCGTTCTGCCAAGCCAGCTGCGGTGGCACACCGCCTTCGCCCGGCGTGCGCCAATAGGTTTTCCAATTCTCGGCAAGCCGCACCTGCAACAGTGCCGCAACTTGACGTTGTTCCGGATCGGTTTTGCCTGGTATTAGCAAGCGCACTTGAACAGGAGGATGTTCTTCGAGTTGAATCCAGTCGGTCGCCACTTGGGCTTGAGCATTACTACTCAGCAACCATAGCAACAGTGTCGCCAACCAGATTTTTAAATTATTTATCATAGAGTTATCTCATGTATTCATGATTATTTATCACACATTCAGCAATGTGCAATCACACAGTTTTAAACCATGCCGGTGTTACTCATTGAATACACAAAATAGAAGGTGGGGTCGGCGTCGCCGATAACTGGGCGGCGCCTGCGCAAATCCAACAAATAGCTGACGAATAATAACCAGTAAGGTCACGCCCACAAACAGCGAAACCGCCGCGCCGCCATCTAATATATTGAGATGCGCCTGTTGCAGTAATTGCGAGGAGCTATCACACTCAGCAACCACCACCGTATCGCCAGCAGCACTGGTTTGGGCGTGATGTTGAGCTTGCGGACACCCTGCAGGGACCCAGCTACTTTGTTGGCCCCAACACAAAAACAGCACGCAAAACACCGCCATTAAGGCGGCATAAGCACGTTTTTTGTCAGCACCAAATCTCAACATAACTGTATTTTCTAATATCCAATATCTAAGAGCTAATATCGTCTTGGCTTTTTAACTGGCGCCCATGCCGCCGTCGACGCGATATTGGCAACCCGTAATAAAACTACTGTCATCAGACGCCAAAAACAACACTAAGTTCGCCACGTCCATCGGTTCGCCATAATGCTGCATTGGAATGATTTGTTCAAATTGGCTTTGCACTTCTTTACCATGGCCAGGGTTCATGGCTTCTTCGATAGCTCGCATCATTCGTGTATGAATGGGCGATGGATGCACCGAGTTAACGCGCACGCCAAATGGTCCAGCTTCTAATGCGGCAGACTTGGTCAAACCAACCACGGCATGTTTTGACGCCACATACGGACTCATATTGCCAAAGCCATCGAGACCCGCGACCGATGACATATTAATAATACTACCAGACTTCGCTTTGAGCATATGCGGCAAAGCGTACTTCATGCCAAGAAATACGCCGCGAGTATTCACTGCCATCACGCGATCAAAATGTTCGGTTGCTTGCTCATGCACAGCAGCGGGTCTGCATTCAATGCCGGCGTTATTGACCAAGACATCAATGCGCGAGAAATGCGCTAGAGTTGCTTGGATAAACTTCTGCACGTCGGATTCATTCGATACATCAGCGGCGACGCTAAACACACGATTGGCATGACCCAGCTCTTTTTCTGCGACATCTAGGTCAGACTGCTTTAAGTCGACAAGGCAAACTTTCGCGCCTTCGCGCAAAAATAATGCCGCGGTCGCAAGCCCTATGCCTGCGGCACCGCCGGTAATAATGGCTACTTTATCTTCAAGACGGGGCATCGCACACCTCCAGTTTTCTATCAATGTGCGATCAACTATAGATTAAATCTTGGTCAATTTTGTGATCATCGTTAAGTTTTTTTACAACCGCAGTGAATCACCAAAACAGAGCAATGATACCGAGAATAATGAACACCGCTGAAGCGATATAGCGAGCCAGATCAAGCGGGAGCTTCTGCATGAGTTTTCCACCGAGCAGTACAATCGGCACGTTCGCAATCATCATGCCCAAGGTGGTTCCAATTGTAACCGCCATCACACTGGTGTATTGCGCGCCAAGGACAATGGTCGCTACCTGTGTTTTGTCGCCAATTTCAGCAATAAAAAACAATATCGTTGTAGCGATAAATGCCCCATATTTACGCACTTCATTGTGTTCATCGTTGTCTGGCTTATCAGGAATCAGCACCCACAAACCCACGGCAATAAAGCAGGCTGCAACAATATAAGTCGCAATATTTTCAGGCAATACACCAACAATCCAACTGCCGAACCAAGCCGATACAAAGTGATTCAAAACGGTTGCCACAAAGATACCCGCAATAATCGACCATTTGTGACGATATCGCGCGGCTAAAAACAGGCTGAGTAATTGCGTTTTATCGCCGATTTCGGCGAGAGCGACGGTAACCGTCGAAGTGAGAAATGCGTCCAAAATCGGCTCCTTTTTGGTAGGGGCGCATTTTATCGATATTCCACCACTGACGCAAAAACTCTTTCGATCTACCCCTTGAGAGGGATCTCGGGGGTACTCCTTCAGCGCAAGGTTAATTTGCAACCAGACTGCGTATACTGCATGCATTGATATTTGATTTTGATCTGCATCAGGAAAACGTTATGGCGAATATGACTTCACACATTCATTGTCAAAATTGCAGCATGGCAGCTCTGTGTTTGCCATATCAGTTAGATCAAGAAGGTATGGCACGCCTCGATACCATTATTCAGCGTCATAAGCCGTTACACAAACGCGATGTGTTAGTAAACGCCGGCGCGCCACTGAAGTTTTTATATGCGGTTCGCAGTGGTTCACTAAAATCATACACGATTGATGATAATGGCGTTGAGCAAATCATCGACTTCCATTTACCCGGCGATTTGATTGGCTTCGACGCGCTTGCTAGAAGCGAACACCGAAGCTATACCCAAGCGCTTGAAACCAGCATGCTGTGCGAAATTCCCGTGAGCTCGCTCGATGATCTCGCGGAACAAATGCCAGGCTTACGCCGTCAAATGTGGCGCTTAATGAGCGGTGAGATTTTCACCAGCAAGCAATTGCTCGGAACACTCAATAATCGCTCTGCACAGCAACGTTTAGCGCATTTTTTGGTGACCCTTGCTGATCGCTTTAAAGAGCGAGGCTTATCAAGCCGTTCATTCCGACTCACCATGACTCGCGCTGACATCGGTAACTATCTGGGATTATCAGTCGAAACCATCAGCCGCATTCTATCTGCACTGCAGTTGGAGGGCGTGATTGATGTCCAGAACAAACTCGTCAATGTCATTGAGCCAACCCGCTTGCGCGAGCTGGCTCAGTAACTTGCACGGCCTATTGGCAACCGCCACAACAGTGGCCGTTGCCATGGTGGCCTTTAGTTGCTTCTTCAGCCTGCTTAAACAGCACACTGTTTTCAATCGCTATATGCTGGTGTAAGTCACTCACAAATTCGTTAATGCCTTCATACAACATAATCCAACTACCGCAGGCGCCGCGCGGTGCATTGCACTGATTCGTAAGTTCTAAAAGCTGCGCAATCATTTGCTCATGTTGATCATGCTCTTCTTCCATAACCGCAATTGGACCTTTTGGATAAATGCCACCAGCCAACATCGGGAATAAAATTTGTTCTTCTTTCATCATGTGACTTTCAAGCTCTTGGTACATGGCTTGCAAATGTTCAGCTAAACCCGCTGGGCATTCGTTGTGGTCATTGTGCACGTCTTCGATTTTACGCGCTAAGTTGATGAGATCAGGTAACTGCGCACGATGCTTCTCATGAAAGTGTTCAATCATGAATTCAGTGAGTGCTTTTTTCGGCATGGCTTGATAAACGGCAAGAGCTTCACTGTGAACGGTTTGGGTAGTCATAACGTCTCCTAGCTAAAATTTTCCGCTGCAAGCAGCGTCATTCATAGTATTTACCCCTTAACTGGTGCAATTTTGGTGCCAAAACTACCCACTTTGATTTATATCGAGTTTTTATCCGCAATGGTAAATTAAACCCAATAAAGTTCGGGTCATTCCGGCCTAAAAGGGTTGTTTTTACCATGCATGATGTCTCTTTATTGGAAACGTTAATTGCCGACTTAGTGACCGATTTACCGGCGGTCATTCGGCTCGAAAAAGTTGTCAAAACACTGCGCACCCACTTCAACTGTGGCGCTGTGGTGATACTCAAACATGACCAAGATATGTTGCGTCCTATTGCAAGTATCGGGCTCGCCCGCGAAGCGCTAGGTCGGCGATTTTTAGTCCCCCAACACCCGCGCCTCGAACGCATTTTAAGTAGTCGTGAAACGGTTCGGTTTGAGCCAGACAGTAGCTTGCCTGATCCGTATGATGGATTAATTGAAGACAGCCCAGATGGGCACCTTGCAGTGCACGATTGCATGGGTATTAGCTTATATATTGAAGGTAAATGTTGGGGCGTCCTGACACTGGATGCGCTTAACCCAGGCACGTTCGATAATAACACCATGCAAGCCTTGCAACGCGCCAGCTTACTGGTAGAAGCGGCCATTCGTATGGGGCTGATTGAGCAAAATATTCGGTCCTTGCGTAACAATCGCCGCGATAGTGAATACTCACTTACCAGCAACAGCAACGATGGCCAAGAAATTATTGGCCGCAGTGCGGCATTGATGACCGTGTTACAAGAATTAGAAGTGGTTGCTGGTTCTGATTTACCGGTACTGTTACTGGGTGAAACGGGTGTCGGTAAAGAGCTTTTTGCGCGCCAACTCCATCGTTTATCACCACGCAACCACAAGCCGTTGGTTTATGTAAACTGTGCGGCGTTACCAGAAACCTTGGCTGAAAGTGAACTGTTTGGGCATACCCGCGGAGCCTATTCAGGTGCAACCGGGGAACGTGCCGGACGTTTCGATAGTGCCGATGGTGGTACGATCTTTTTAGACGAAGTCGGTGAGTTACCACTAGCGATTCAAGCCAAGTTGTTGCGCGTTTTACAAAATGGTGAAATTCAGCGCTTGGGTAGCGATAGTTCACATAAAGTGAATGTTCGAATTGTGGCAGCGACGAATCGCGATTTGAAACAACAAATCAAGTCTGGCGACTTCCGCGCAGATTTATATCACCGTTTGTCGGTTTATCCGTTGCCGATTCCACCACTGCGTGAACGCCACGATGACATCGCCGTGCTGGCGGGACATTTTCTTGAGCTCAACCGCGCTCGCTTGGGTGTTCGGGCATTACGTTTATCACCAGCCGCCGAGCAAGCACTGCAACGCTATGACTGGCCAGGTAATGTGCGCGAACTGGAGCACACTATCAGCCGCGCCGCCATTAAAGCTTTAAGCTTGGGCGCTCGCCGCGATGATATTGTCAGTATTGATGCGCAATTACTGGATTTACCCACTGCTGTGGTGCCAGCAGTAGGCGCGCATGAGCTGCCATTACCGAAAACATCAGGCTCATTAGATGCTGGTGCATTAAACTTGAAAAATGCGGTACAAACGGTGCAACGAGAACTCATTCAACAAGCTCTCGAGCATACTGACTATAAATGGACACAAGCTGCCCGTATACTAGACCTTGATCCGAGCAACTTGCATAAGCTTGCCAGCCGCTTGGGGCTTAAATAGCAACAGTGCTCACATTTGGTTTAAGCAATTACGGATTCGGTATTCTATGAAGGTCATTTTGCGCATACTGCTGTGGCGCACGATAGCAATTTTGGCGTTACTGCTTGGGTTAATCGGCTTATTGTTGCCGATTATGCCAACGGTACCGTTTTTATTAGTCGCTGCATGGGCGGGTGGTAAAGGCTGGCCGGTACTTGAGCAAAAATTGCTTTCTCACCCCAAATACGGCCCGCAGATAATCGCTTGGCGTAAGCACGGCGTAGTGAAACGTCAACCCAAAGTGATCGCCTCGGTGATGATGGGCGGTAGCGCCATTATGCTGAGCTTCAGCCCAGCACCGTTGGCGCTAAAGTTTGCCATCATTGGCATTATGGCGACTATCGCGTTTTGGCTCTGGCTACGTCCTGAATCCGCACCCGCCGATACAATCGATGCCGATTAACCCGGGCGCCCATCAGGCCGCGGCGTGATAAGAATGGGCAGATACACCACCACATAAATCGTATAGGCAATAATCCACGTTGCCGCCGCAAATACCAACCATGACATCGCTAAATCAGGGACCAACCAAGTCAGTACCACACGGGAAAGCGCCGCTGAAATAACCAAGAGGAATGCCAACGACATGATGGCTTTAGGCTGGAGTGGGCGACCACTATGACCCAAGGATACGCGTGCAATCATGGCCAAAATCATATTGCCCATAGCGCCGGCTGTTAATGCGTGCAAGGCGATCGAGTTGGTGATGCTGGTGATACCCAACTCACGCAAAGCAAACAATGCAAGGCCAACCGGAATAAACCAATAAGCGACGTGCAAGGACCACAGCAGTGGCACCCGTAGCGTGATCCAAATGCGCCAGCGCAAACAGCGAATACCTAAGGCAACGGCGCTAATTCCGTATAAAGCTGCCATGACACCATTCGGTAGCTGCGCGCTGAACAAAGTAATATTCAGGATAAAAATCAGCCACAAGCTGCCGAGCCCTATACGATCCAGCCACTCAATCGGTTGCGCTTTTTGGGTCATGGTGCCGTTGGCGGTGAACATCGGCAGTACTCGACCACCCACAATCGCCATCAATAACGTGACCAACCAAACTGCATTTTGACTTCCCAATTGCTGTATATCGAAACGTCCACTCACCAAGCCATAGTGCATCAATGCATTACAGAATGTGAGCAAGAACAACACCGGAACAAAGAATAGGTTACGCTGTTG
This sequence comes from Pseudidiomarina tainanensis, assembly GCF_004214835.1. Lineage (GTDB taxonomy): Bacteria > Pseudomonadota > Gammaproteobacteria > Enterobacterales > Alteromonadaceae > Pseudidiomarina > Pseudidiomarina tainanensis. The sequence goes on from NZ_PIQJ01000002.1 coordinate 280,881, forward strand.
TTTGACTCGAATAAGTGGAACCGCCAATAAAATCGCTGCCAACGGTAAAAACAATAAGTCCACCGCGGCAACTAACCAAGTTGGTAACCCCGCGCCAAATAACATGAACAAGCGACCGCTTAACCACACCACGGTTAAAATACCCAGAGCCCGACCATGGGTCGCGCGTAATCCCGTCCAGTTTTGGACAGCAGTGAGTAGGAAGCCCACAATAATTGCTGCGACGAAGCCAAAGATCATTTCATGGGCATGCCAAAACATCACTTGCCCGTATACCGGCAACGACACTTGACCACTGAGTACCAGTATCCACAACAACATCGCGATGGCACTGAAGCTCGCGCCCAGCAAGAACATGGGACGAAAAGCTTGGCGCAATAACGGCCACATTTTTTGTTCAACCTGTAAATCGGTAATTTGTAACATGAGCTCTCCCTATTTGATCGAGCGTTAAGCGAATATTAATCGAGCTGTTGCACAAGTCCTGCCAGCGCTAACCAATAGCCATTGCTATCATTTTTATCCAACCGCTGTGGCGCACCACCTGCCACGTTAGCGCGAAATTTCTCGAGCCAGTCAAAAGTTCCAACTAACTGCGGACTTAACCGCACAACATCCACCAAGCCATCCATATTCGGGAGTTGGTTGACCAAGTTATAGCGGCTGCCTGATTGCGTTTGAATACCGTTCAGCACAAACACCTGTTGGCCTTCTTGACTGGTGACCGGACGCCCTTCTGGATAGTTGATGCAAACCAGTTCGCATTGATCTTTGGGGCGGTTTTCGGAGCGCGCGGTAAAACACCGTCCTGACCACGCCAGCGGCATGTGTCCTAGCGCGAACACTTCCACTTCAAAACAATCGCGGACATCGTGCACCATGGGTTGTTGCAACAGATTTGCCAGCCACTCGCGCGACAACTCAACTGGCATCACCCAGCGGTTCATACCTAAGCTCATTAATTTGCGTAATGTATGTTGGTTGTAGCAGTTAATAGCAGCACCTGCAACGAAGGGCACTTTGTGCTCTTGGAGATAAGGAATGGCGCCAACATCATTCGCTTCGACCAAGAATTCACCGTTATCGCAGTACTTGCGTAGCTCACGTAATTCCGACGGTGCCTCGAGTAACGTCATGGTTGAAAGGCAAACCTGCTTACCCGCTTCGCGCAACATATGCGCTATTGCCATGTAATCTTCAAACTTCAGCTCGCGTCGTTTGCTACAAACGGTTTCGCCGAGGTAAACGATATCCACAGACGATTCTGCCGCCTGTTGATAAAAATTATCGACCACTTGTTTGGGCCAAAAATACTGAATTGCTCCAAGAGAAAATTTCATCGTTATTTCCATTTTCGGTGGTAAGCGCCAAGGGTGGTTTGGCTCCCCTCAGATAAACCTGCCAAAACATGATCCCACTGTTCTTGCACGGTGAACTGCGCTGGATTTGCCATCACGGCATCAATGGCTTGACGCCATACTTGGGTGATTTGAGCAACATACGCTGGGCTACGTTGGCGCCCCTCGATTTTCAGTGACGCTATGCCTTCTTTGTATAACTCAGGCAGTAGACTGAGCGTGTTCAGACTGGTTGGCTCTTCTAAGGCATGGTAAGTATCGTCACCAACTTTGAAGCGGCCTTTACATAGCGTTGGATAACCTGCGGTTTCGTTCGGCGCAAAGCGATCAATCAAGATATTATTCAGACGCGACTCTAAGGTGCCGTCGTCGGCTTCATCCCAACGAACGAATTTAGCGGGTGAGCAAGCACCAGCAGTGTTAGGCGATTCGCCCGTCATGTACGAACTTAAATAACAACGCCCTTCAGCCATAATGCATAAGCTGCCAAATGCGAAAACTTCAAGCTCGATGTCGGTGGTGCGTGCAATCGCCCGCACTTGATTCATCGACAGCACGCGCGGCAATACCACTCGGCTGACACCAAACTGTTTATAGAACTCAATCGCCGCCGCGTTGGTTGCCGACGCTTGTACCGACAGATGTAGTTCGACTTTGGGATACCGATCGGCGGCATACGCTAATACCGCCATATCAGCGAGGATCAGCACATCGGCGCCAGCTTTAACGGCCATATCCACAGCTCGACGCCAATTTTCAAAAGTATCCGCATGCGCGAACGTATTAATCGCAACATGAAGCTTCTTACCGTGCTGGTGTACATATCGCGCCGCTTCGGTTAACCCCGCTTGATCAAGGTTTAACCCAGCAAAGTGCCGCGCATTGGTTTCGTCTTTGAGGCCGACATACACCGCATCGGCGCCGTGCTCAATCGCCGCTTTTAAAGCTGGCATGCTGCCAGCCGGACACAGAAGTTCCATAATTATTGATCCCGTCGATAAACATGCATTCGTAATGAGTATTATAATCCGATGAATATTTTCCGGGACATTAATGGACGGCAACTTATGGTTATCCCAAAAGTAGTAGATCACTGGCAGCAGCTAATGAGAGGTTTGAATAGCGCTCTGCACATTGTACCCAAACCCTTGTCAGAACAAGTGCTTGGGGCAATTTTGAACCACGTATTAAAGCCAGAGTTACAACACCAAAAACTCCAATTTTTAGTGGGTCAATGGGTACAAATTGAAGTTCCTGATCTCAGCTTAGTATTTTATGTCACCGCCATTGCGAGCCCGCACACCATGCGTCTGAAAGTAACGGTAAAACCGCAACAAGCAGCTGTTACGATGCGCGGAAATAGCGCCTCGCTGGTATTGCTGATGAGTGGTCAAGTGGACCCTGACACCCTGTTTTTCCGGCGCAAATTACTTATCAAAGGCGACACTGAACTCGGCTTATCGGTGAAAAATTTACTCGATACAATTGAGCTCGAGGGGCGTCTGCCTAGCACGCTATATCGAGCCACCCAAGAAACCGCTAGCCTGATTTTAGCAAAGCCCGAATTGCGCTAACTGCCGCGACAATTCGCGGTCCTTATACCCCTTCAGATGTATCAAATTTTTGATCCGCATCATATAAACTGCGCTCAGATATTCATCAGTAAGGGGTTTCCCCACGGGGTGTTCGCATGACTAACCACGCAAACCAAATTGTTTGGAGCCAAGAGCTCATCGACAAATACAATATCAACGGACCACGATATACGTCGTATCCAACCGCCTTGGCGCTGCATAATCAGTTCCCGTTGAGCACCATGGAGCGCACGCTTGCTAACGCCCCTGATGAGTTGAGTTTATATATTCATTTACCGTTCTGTATAAAGCTTTGCTATTACTGCGGTTGCAACAAAGTCATCACCCGCCACCAGCATAAAGCCGACATTTACTTGGACTACCTAGCGAAAGAAATGGCGATGTACAGCGCTTTGTTGGGTCACCGTAAGTTTGAGTCGGTACATATGGGCGGCGGTACGCCAACATTCTTAAGCGAAACCCAACTGTCACGCTTGATGGACTTATTGCATGAGCACTTTCGCTTTACCGACAATGCGGAATGGTCCATTGAGATTGATCCGCGCAGTTGTAGCGACGACAAGCTGCGGCATTTGCGCCAACTGGGTTTCGACCGCGTGAGTTATGGCGTACAAGATTTTGATACGAAAGTGCAAATTGCCATTAACCGCGTGCAAGACACCGACATGATCAAACACCAAGTGGCACTGAGCAAGGAGCTTGGCTTCCGTTCAATTAATCTGGATTTAATCTATGGCCTGCCGTATCAGCGTCCTGAAACCTTCGCGGCATCGATTGACCAAGTGATTGAACTTAATCCCGACCGCGTGTCACTGTTCAGCTACGCGCATTTGCCATCGCGCTTTGCTGGGCAGCGTAAAATAGACGAATCAAGTCTGCCAACGGCTCCTATTAAGCTGGAATTACTGCAGTTAGGTATCACCAAATTTACCGCAGCGGGCTATCAGTTCATTGGCATGGACCACTTTGCTAAAACGGACGATACCCTGGCGCAAGCGCAACAACGTGGCGAATTACAACGTAACTTCCAGGGCTACACCACGTCTGGACAAGATGCCTTGCTGGGTATCGGTGCTTCGTCGATTAGCCAAATTGATGGCGTGTTGTGGCAAAACGTGAAAGAGCTACCGTCGTATTACAAGGCAATTGATAACGGCACGTTGCCGATTGTGAAAGGATTTGAGTTAAACGCTGATGACCGCTTACGCGCGGCACTGATTTCACAAGTTATTTGCCATTTTGATCTCGACATTGAGGCATTCGCAAAAGAATGGAAGATCGACGATTTTTGGTCTTACTTCGCCGATGCGAAGCGAAAATTGGCACCATTCGTAGAAGATAGTTTGGTTGAATTAAACGACCAGCGCTTGACCGTGACCCCATTAGGTCGCTTATGGGTGCGTAGTATCTGTGCCTGTTTTGATGCGTACTTGGATGATGCTGCAACCGCGCCACGTTACTCCAAAGTGGTGTAACGTAGCGCTTATTTGAGCGTTGATTTAAAGCAAGCCTAACTGGCTTGCTTCAGCGCATTTGCGTGCGCACGCGCCCCAGCAATACTGGTGTCCTGCTGTTTACGGTGATAATGACGCACTTGATGTTCTTTACGACGCCCTTGGCTAAATGAGGATACTCGCTTCAAATAACCGATCACGCGAGTACCGTAATCCACATCTTCTGAGCCACATGATGAACACTCACATAACGTCCGTTTGTCGATGTGCTCGCACTCATTACAGATGGTAATTTTGACGTTGATGCAGAAGTAGTTGCAACCGGTGGTAGCGGCAATATTGAGCATCGATAAATAACCGTCTTCCGTTAGTTTTTCATCGAGGTTCAAGTGTAGCGCAGAGCCACCATCTAAGAACTCAATCAACTCATTGCCGTGCATCACGAATTTATCCAGTGAATTGGTTTGCTCATCTTCCACCACATAGAAGTAGGAGTTGTAGCAATCACGCGGGACAAAGTAGCCATCTTCACGGTCCCACTTCGCATTTTTCACGCCAAGATTCTCAGCTGGGACAAACTCGGTGTTGAACATGTAACCGTATTCTTGCTTCGCCCGTTTGTTGGCATCGTAAATCACTTTCAAATGACGCTGCACGAATTCAATGTATTCGCGGTTATTACTGGCCACTAAACCTTGTGATTCGGCCGCTTCGACCATGCCATTGATGCCAATGGTTAAGAACTGTTTGTCCAGCGAGATAAAGCCCGCGTCATATACGGTGAGCAAGCCTGCAGCTTTGTACTCTTCCATGATGCGACGGTACGCCACTTGGTATTTATGAATTTTTTCAATTTCGGTATTGAGGTCACGGCCGTCTTGCACTAAGCGGTTCATATTGATGGTAATTACATTAATCGAGCCAGTGGCAACGCCGCCTGCCCCCAGGGTATAGCTAAAAGTGTTGTCGGCAATCTCACTGCGCAAACGGCAGCATGAAGCAAGAGAGTCAGCGTTTGGCGATAAGTAGACAAAGAACGAGTTACCGTCGGCAAGCTCATGTGCAATATGACGGGCAAATTGTTGGTCTTTGCATTGGCCATTGTCAGTTAACATGGCCACGGTCACCACAGGGAACGTCAGAATTGTTTTCTTGCGCTCTTCGTTAAACCAATGCAAGAAGAAGTCTTGCAGTTTGCTGACAGATTCCCAACTGCTTTTGCTAAAATCAGGGAACACGAAGTCACCGAACATACTGTCAAAGTAGTGTTGGTCGTACACAGAAATATTCCAGAATACACTTTGATAACCGCGTGCCGCCGCCGGCTGGTTCAACGCGTAAACCACATGTTGTAGGTGATTTTCGATTTCGTGACGGTGAGTTTCTAGGTAATTATCCCCGTAGTCGCGGCGCGCAAAATGGTCGAAGTACGCCAAAAATTCAACCGTCGCAACGGCGCCAGCAAACTGTGAACTCACCGCAAAAACGAAATTGACAAAGGTACCGCAGAAGCTTTCGAGATGCTTCGGAGCTTTTGATTCTCCGCCTAGCTTCGTCAAACCATCGCGTAAAAACGGATACATGGTGACCGACACACAGTACGGCTTCAAACTGGTTTCGTCATGGACGTAAATTTCGTGATCTTCAATTTGACGAATATATTCTTGGGCGAGATCAGCGCCGAACAACTCACCAATTTTCGAGCTCACTTGTTTGCGGTTTACTTGCACGAAAAAGTCCTTCATCAATTCCGCTTCAAGGGTCGCAATATTTTTCTGGGTAACGTTCGCATTGGCATCCATTTTTGAACCATCCGCAGCATTTTGGGCAGCCAAATACTGCTTGATGAAATCCATTTTCGCGTCAACTTGTTCTGGGTGTAAGCGCAGCATTGTTCTTCTCCATGTTTTTATTGATGTATCCGGTTACGTCGTGATAAACCGGCAATTCAGTAGTTGTTGATTGCGTAAGTCATAAAACTTCTGGTTGGTGGTGGGGCTATCTAAACCACCTAGCTCAGCAATCCACGGCCCCGTTTTGAGATAGGTCAATTGTTGTTTAAGCGCCAGCGACACATCGTCATAACCGGTGTATAAACAAGTTTTGAGACCGGCATCTCGGCTTAATTTAAGCAATTCAATCAATGCTTCTGGCTGCCATTCACCGCCGAGAAACAAAACGCAGGTAATCAGGTTGCGATACTGTGCCAAACGCGCCGCGAAGTAGTCGGTAGTGAGCGTCTCGCCGCTACCAACTGGCCAACTGTCGACGCTGTGGCACCCTTTGCATCCCACTGGACAGCCGGTGATGGTATAGGCAAGGGAAACCTCTCCAGGAACCTCCTGAAATACCACCTGTTCAGCACTGTATCGCAACATGAAATACCTATATATTGTGTAAGGTTATTATTAAATAACTATATATTGTGTTTCAGCATAGTCTCGGCGCACAATGCTGCTTTGATCCAGATCAATAAAAACTACCTCCAATGGGTATACCCCAAACATTCCTTTAATTTACCTCTTTAGCTCAATTTCTAATGGACGAAGGCTTTGCCATTCTATACGCGGGTAATTTCTACCGACGCGGTTGAAATGACCGCTGACGAATTGGGTTGATTTAACCCAGTAGATTTGAATAACCGTGCTATTTCAGTGAGATAAAACTTGGCACGGGGCTTGCTAGACAATCGACGTGTGCGCAACCCATTCGTAACACAGCGCAAACGTGATTAAAGGGAGAATCAACAATGCAACAACATCAACAGCCGGAGGTGCCACATGGCCGGTTATAAAAAGTTATGGTGGATACTGATTGCCATTTTGGCAATTACCTTTGGTGTCCTCGGTTATTTCGGTAAAGAAGTTTACCGTGTCGCTCCGCCTATTCCGGATCAAGTGGTGACCGAATCGGGTCAAGTACTGATGACGGAAGAGACGATCCTTGATGGTCAAACTGCTTGGCAGTCGGTCGGTGGTATGCAATTGGGCTCAATTTGGGGTCATGGCGCCTATCAAGCACCGGACTGGACAGCTGACTGGTTGCACCGCGAATTGTTAGCCTGGTTAGAAATATCTGCGCAAAACCAATATGGTCAAAGCTATGAAAGCTTAACTGCGGCACAACAGAACGCGCTGCAGTTTGAGTTGAAACAAACCTATCGTAACCCACAATACAATGCGGCAACCGATACGCTGACCGTTGATGCGGTGCGAGCTGAAGCCATTGCACAAACCGCTGAATACTACAGCCGTTTGTTCAGCGATGACTTGTCACTGCGTAGTACCCGTGAAAGCTATGCCATGAAAGAAAACACATTACCAAGCGCAGAGCGTCGCGAAGTAATGACTCAGTTTTTCTTCTGGACTGCGTGGGCAGCGGCAACCGAGCGTCCTGATAGTGACGTCACTTATACCAACAACTGGCCACATGAGCCGTTAATTGATAACAAACCAAGTGCAGAAAATATCATTTGGTCTTTGGTTTCAATTATCTTATTGATCGCCGGTGTTGGTGGCTTGATTTGGGCTTGGGCGTTCTTGCGTGACCATGACGAAGAAGAGCCTGAAGCACCGAAAAAAGATCCAATTAGCTTGGTTAACTTAACACCGTCACAAAAAGCACTGGGTAAATACCTGTTCTTGGTCATGGCGCTGTTTATTGTGCAAATTTTCCTCGGTGGTTTCACCGCCCACTATACCGTTGAAGGCCAAGAGTTCTATGGCATCAACGTATCGCAGTGGTTCCCATACTCACTGGTACGTACCTGGCACATTCAGGCCGCACTATTCTGGATTGCAACTGGCTTTTTGGCTGCAGGATTGTTCCTTGCTCCGATTATCAACGGTGGCAAAGATCCGAAATACCAAAAACTCGGTGTCGATATCTTGTTCTGGGCATTGGTTGTGGTTGTCGCCGGTTCATTCATCGGTAACTACTTAGCTATCGCGCAAATCATGCCTGAAAACCTTAACTTCTGGTTGGGTCACCAAGGCTATGAGTACGTCGACTTAGGCCGTCTCTGGCAGATTGGTAAGTTCACCGGTATCGTGTTCTGGTTAGGTTTAATGTTGCGTGGTGTTGTCGGCGCCTTCAAACAGCCTGGTGACAAAAACTTACTGGCGCTATTAACTGCTTCAGTGGTTGCGATTGGCTTGTTCTACGGCGCTGGTTTCTTCTACGGCGAGCGTACTCACATTTCAATCATGGAATACTGGCGCTGGTGGATTGTTCACCTGTGGGTAGAAGGCTTCTTCGAAGTATTTGCAACCGCAGCGTTAGCATTCATCTTCCATAGCATGGGCTTAGTGTCACGTCGTATGGCTACTGCCGCTTCATTGGCTTCAGCATCATTGTTCATGTTAGGTGGCGTACCAGGTACTTTCCACCACTTGTACTTCTCAGGTACAACAACTCCAATTATGGCGGTCGGCGCGACGTTCTCAGCGCTTGAAGTTGTACCATTGGTTGTACTTGGTTACGAAGCTTGGGAAAACTGGAGCTTACAGAAACGTGCTGATTGGATGCAACGCATTAAGTGGCCTCTGATGTGCTTCGTTGCGGTTGCGTTCTGGAACTTCTTGGGTGCTGGCGTATTGGGCTTCATGATTAACCCACCGATTGCGCTGTATTACATCCAAGGCTTGAACACTACGCCAACTCACGCTCACGCAGCATTGTTTGGGGTGTACGGTTTCTTAGCAATTGGCTTCGTACTACTTATCTTGCGCTACATTCGTCCGAACTTCGCATTCAACGATAAGATCATGAAAACCGCCTTCTGGTGGATGAACATTGGTCTGTGCATGATGCTGTTCACTAGTTTGTTGCCTATTGGCTTCATCCAGTTCTTTGCATCGGCATCTGAAGGCTTGTGGTACGCACGTAGCGAAGAATTCATGCAACAGCCATTGCTTGAGAGCTTACGTTGGATTCGTACTGTCGGTGACGTGGTGTTTATCATCGGTGGTCTTGCAGTGGCTTATCAGGTTGTTATTGGCCTGTTCGGCAAACAGCAAGAAGCTGAAGAGGACGCAAAACCGGTCACTGTGAAGTAACAACTTGTGTTGTTGTCCGTGGTAATTCCACGGTGATGTTAGCCCGAGGCCTCCCAACCGTCTCGGGCTTTTTTTTGCCTGCTCTAATCGACAGCCTTCGGCGACAAAATATAACCACGCTCAGTGACATTGGCATCGCCGCCTAGTGTAAATCCTGGTAGCAATGGCAATATTTCAATCGCATAACTCGCCTTATAGCTTGCCATTATTTCGTCGGTAGAAACCGCAAACGGCGGGCCCTTCCAATAACCATCGGGATATTCAACCATCACTAACAGGCCTTTTGCTGTAGCGGGCAAAATCTCTTGCAGATGGGCCGCGTACTTAGCGCGCATGGTTGGTGGCAAGGCGACCATAGCGGCACGATCGTACCATGCCGATATCGCATGCAAATGAGCTTCGGTTAGCTCGAAAAAATCACCTTGATAAATGCACAAGCCCTCCGCCCGATAAGCAACCAAAGGGCCTTCTTTTTCGGCTTGGTAGGGTATGTTGTGCTCCGCAAAAAACTCTTTGATCGCCATCTCACTGAGCTCAATACCAATCACCCGATAACCTTGCTCAAGTAACCAGTGCATATCCAGCGACTTCCCGCACAACGGGAGAAATACCGTCGTGCCAGGCGTTGCCACTTGGTGGATGTTTGCCGTTAACAATGGATGTACATCGTGTCGGTGAAAGCCGATTTCGCGCTTCTGCCACCGCTCATGCCAAAACTCATGTTCCATGCCCAACTCCGTATTCGCACATTAGTAGGTTTGGCGTTAAACTATACAGTCGCAAGTGCAAACCGCAACAACGCAGGTGTTATGAATAAGTTCTCTATTGTTACTCGAATTGGTATTGCTTTGAGCGCCATGGTGGGTTTAACCATCTTAACGCTATTAGCCTCGTATTGGCTGTCTGAAAAAGCCGACCATGATGCGCTAGCGATTAACGTTGCCGGTTCGTTGCGTTACCAAGCCTATCAGTACAGCTGGCATATTATGCACTCGCCCGAAAAAGCGGAAGCAGTGGCGCAAGCTTTGAGCGAAAGCTGGAATCATAATGTATTTAATCGCTTCCAACATGAGCAAAGTGCTCTAACGGACTTATATCGCGCCACGCAGGAAAGCTGGCAAAACTTTCAACAGCGCGTTGACAGCGGCGAGATACCAGCGAATCGACTTATGACTGAAATTGAGCCGCAAATTGATCAAATCAATGCGTTTGTGACGGCTATTCAGCAAGATGCCGAAACCCGAATTCGTTCGATTCGCTCTATTCAAGTACTGAGCTTATTCGCCAGTATTGGTCTGGCCTTTGTGATTTTCTATTGGTTACGCACGCGGGTGCGCTACCCACTTGAGGTATTAACGCAGGCAGCGCGGCGTATTGGTCAAGGTGATTTCACCGCGCGAGTGAAGCATCCGATGAAAGACGAGCTCGGTGTGCTCGCTGGTACCTTAAATAAAATGAATGAAGCCATTGGCTTTATGTATGGCAATCTTGAAAAACGCGTCGACGAACAAACCAAAGCCATTCAAAAATCAAACATACGTCTACAGTTTTTATATGACACCGCGCGCATGATTATTGAGCATTCACCTGGCTATCACGATTTTACGGAGATTGTGAACGGCTTGAAGCGCGCATCCGAAGTGGATGATATTGAGCTCTGTTTGATTACCGAAGCGGGTAATAAGCCATACTTACAAGTTCAACCGATTGGCGCATCGTTTGACCCTTGTGAGGGCGTGGATTGTAGCCAATGCGTGAATGCTGGTGCCGGCGTTTCAATCCAAGATAATCAACGGATTTATCGCTTTGCTATTGAACGCGAAGATCACAGCTATGGCGTATTAGTTGCCCGTTGTCCGCTGTCGGAACAACTCAATGATTGGCAGCAACAGTTGATTCAGTCTGTTGCCGACCAACTTGCCGTCGCCTTAAGCTTGAAGCAAGAAGAAGAGCAAGTGCGCCGTTTAGCGCTCATTCAAGAGCGCACCGTGATTGCGCGCGAGCTACATGACTCGTTGGCGCAAGCTTTGTCCTATTTGAAAATTCAGGTCACGCGACTAAACAAAGCCATTGAGAAAGACAACCGCGAAGTGATTGAAGATGTCGCTGAAGAGTTGAAAGAGGGCTTAAATGCGGCATATCGTCAGTTACGCGAGTTATTAACAACGTTCCGTTTGAAAGTCGACGGTGCTGGTTTACTGCATGCGTTGCAAACCACCATGAAGCAGTTTGGCGAACAGTCGGATATTGCCTTCCGCTTAGACTACCAGTTAGAGAACACCCCGCTCGTGCCCCACGAGGAAATTCATCTGCTGCAGATTATTCGTGAAGCCTGTCAAAATACCATTCACCATAGTCAGGGTTCAGATGTGGTGGTGCGGTTATCGCAAGATAATCAGGAAAAAATTCACTTGAGTATTGAAGATAATGGCATTGGTATCCCAGAAAACGCAGAAAAACTGAACCACTACGGCCTAGCGATTATGCAGGAACGGAGTCGTCACTTAGGTGGAAAAATCTCAATTCAGCGGCGCGAGGTCGGTGGTACTGGTGTGTATTTTGAATTTACCCCGCAATATATTTTAGAGCGGCAAAGCGAGCCATATCCGGCATAAGTTTACGGATTGTAAAACTCACTGTTGTTGCGCAAATACATGATGCTAACGAGCACTGCACACAACAGATAGAAAGCCGCGAACACAAACAACGCAATAGCTGGGGTGGCGTGAGTACTGTTGATGTACCAAAGCGCTGGAATATATGCGGCTCCTGCGGTTGCCACCGCCGTGAGCCAACGCAATGCCAGTGGCAATTGCTCTAGCGGCAAGACCACACTCACACTACGAAAAATTGCGCTACTGGCTGCGCCGGTCGCAATAAAAATTATCAAAAATACAAGTAAGTAACCGAGAAACCACTGCTCTGGCATCGCGCTTTGGCTGGCTTGGTAGGTTATCGCGCCAGCGACAATACAACTTACCGCCAGCACCAGCGCACACCAGAGCGTGACCTTGGCACCACCAAACAAATCAGCTAGCCAGCCGCCAAAGGGTCGCGCCAATACACCAAGCAGTGGGCCTATCCAGGCATAAGTTAAAGCACTCGGAGCATAAGTGGCACTGAAGGTTTGCAAGCTCAACGGAAAGGTAATGGTGAAACCAATAAACGAACCAAATGCCATGACATAAAACAATGTCATCAACCAAGTATGTTTGTTGCGTAAAATAGCCCGGTAATGCGTTCGATTCGTCAGCGTACCAAGTGGCGGCGCTTGTTCTACCAATGAATGTCGTGCAACCTGCCAAGTAATAGTGGCGAGTGCAATGGCAGCAATAATCAACCAGCCGATATTCGCTAAATAAAGCGGCGCACCTGGCGCAATAACGCCTACGATGTCGCCGCTTCCGTGCGCTGTAAACCAAGGTGACGCCCCAAATAAATTGAGACTCGAAAGAAACGGTAACGCCGCTTGTGCAATGACGATTCCGACACCGGCGATACCGGCATTGACGGCAAGTGTCCAACCAAGACCCGTTTGGTCAATTTTGTCATTGCGGGTAAAAGCAATGAACTGCGCGCCGCCAAAACCGCAGGCGGCAGCCAGCCATTGCAACGCGGTATATGAAATTGGTGGATGCATAAGCAACCAAATCATGGCGATGGCGGGCAGCAATAAGGCGGCGGTGCTCAAGTAAATGAAGCGCGCTTGCATGGCTCGCTCGCCCAGCCAGAAGAAGACAAAATGGCAAACTGTTGCGCTGAGCCCAGAAATTGCCAGCAAACGATAAAGTTGTGCAAAATCAAATCCAGCATCAACCGTAAATAGCTGTACCACGAGCACACTGAGACTCATCCACAACGTCATGCCAACAATCAAATTGATTGCTGTTGGCTTGTCGATTGTCGATGATGTGCGCACTGTATTCACGGGTAGCTCCTAGTATTTTTCATGCTATGAACTATGCGTGATGCAACGCAATACAACAATTCAGCGAGAGTGATAAGTGGGCAACGCAGAAGAGGCAACTGAAACTACCTCTAAGGGGATAGTTTGCGCTAATCTGTACTTTGTGGCACAACATTGTGTAACAATACGTGCTTTAGAATACTGACCAAACGCAATAAAAAGTGACACAAACAAGGAGCTTGTCATGTCTGACACCCCCGCTAGCATCATGCTTGTGGATGATCATCCACTGCTGCGCAAGGGCTTGAAACAACTCATTTCACTTGAAGATGGCCTTGAGGTTGTGGCTGAGTGTAGCAACGGCGCAGACGCGTTGGTAAAAGCCGAAGAGTTAGACCCTGATTTGATTATCCTGGATTTAAATATGCAGGGTATGGATGGCTTGGAAACGCTTAAGCGCATGCGTGATAACGGCGTGACCTCGCGCATTGTTATGCTCACCGTTTCAGATGCAGATGAAGATGTTGTCACGGCCATTACCAACGGTGCCGATGGTTATCTCTTGAAAGACATGGATCCAGAGCTCCTGCTCGATCAAATCCAACGCGCCATTGAAGGCAAAATGGTGCTGAGTGAAGCGATTACTGAGGTACTTGCCACGGCATTGCGCCGTCCATCTGCGCCAACCGCCAGTAAACTGGACGGGTTGACCAACCGTGAACGCGAAATTCTTGAGTTAATCGCTAAGGGCATGAGTAACAAAGTGATTGCCCGAGAACTCGATATTTCTGATGGCACTGTGAAAGTACACGTGAAGCATTTATTGAAAAAATTAGGCTTACGCTCGCGTGTTGAAGCAGCGGTGTGGATGGTGAACCAAGACCAGTAAGCTTATTGATACACATCAAAACTTTGCCGCATGAATCAGCCCACACTTGTGGGCTGATTTTGTTTGGGAGGTTTGGTGATGCAACTAGGTAAGCTACTAACGCAGTCCTTGCGCGAATGCGGCGTGAACGAACTGTTTGGCATTCCTGGGGATTTTATTCTGCCATTGCTGCAGCAATTACAGGACCAACCCGACGCCCTGCCGTTTTATTATTTAACGCATGAGCCAGCTGCAGTCTACGCTGCCGATGCTGCTGCGCGTTGTGCTAATCGACCGGCCGCCATCGCTCTAACCTACGGTGCCGGTGCACTGAATGGTGTCAATGCCGTGGCACAAGCCTACGAAGAATATGTACCGCTGATCATTATCGCCGGCTACCCGAGTGCCAAAGAAATTGCCTCAGGTTTACAAATTCATCACCAAGCGAAAACCATCGATTCACAGCGCACCGTATTTAGTGAAATAACCTGCGCGCAAGTTCGTCTCGACAATCCAGCGACGGTGGCAGAGCAGCTGCAACATGTCATCCACCAGTGCCAACAACAATCGCGCCCAGTACTTATTGAAGTGCCACGTGATGCGGTCGATTTTAAAATTGCGCCAGTGAAAGTGAACGCTCACCCCACCCCAAAAGTGATTGATGAAATTGGCTATCAGCAGTTAGTCCGCGCGCTAAGTACGGCGCGACGTCCAGTCATTTTGAGCGGTGTGAACGTGCGTCGTAGTGGTGCGCAGTTGGCCTTAGAAAGACTGGCAGAGCAGTTCAATATTCCGCTGGTGACCACGTTGTTGGGGCGCGCCAGCGTGGATCCAGAACATAGTTGCTATGGGGGTGTGTTTTGCGGTGCCAGTAATACCCGTGCGCACCAACTGCTCGATGATGCTGATTTGATACTTGCAATGGGCGTGATATATACCGACAGTAATTTTAGCGCGCATCAGCGACTCATTCGTTCACAGCACTTTTACCGAGTTAACTTCCCAGAGCAGCCCTTGAAGTTATTTTGCACACGTCTTGCAAGTGAGCCACTACCCTTATTTGAGCACCGCGATTTAACCCCAATCAAGCAGCCGGAACCAGACCACTTTGGTGCGGATACCGTCGTTCGTGAAATTCATCAGCAACTGAGCCGCCAGCGAGCAATTGTCCCCATTATCAGTGATGTCGGTGATTGCTTGTTTGCCTCGTTACAAGCCTCGCCATCCAAGTTTTTGGCACCCGCTTATTATGCGTCGATGGGTTACGCGATTCCGGCGGCTCTTGGGGTGTATGTTACCAGCCAGCGTCGACCGGTGGTGTTGGTTGGTGATGGCGCTTTCTTAATGACGGGATTGGAGCTTGCGCATAGTTTACGTTATGGCTGCCGCCCAATTGTCGTGCTATTTAACAATCACAAGTGGGACATGATTGCTACGTTTGCACCAACCCTGAAAGCCACGGCGTTGCAACATTGGCAATTTCCGCAACTGGCGGAATCCATGGGGATTCACAGCTTACGCGCACACGACCAGCAAAGTTTTGCGGCCGCCTTTGCACAGGCTTGGGCTGACCCTGATCGAGCGCATTTAATTGATGTGTGGTTGCCGGAAAATAGTCGTACTGCGCGCCTGCAGCAATTTGCGCAAACCTTGACGACGATCAACAAAACCGGTGCTAGCGAGGTATAAACTACCCAGCCAAAATTTTAACGTCCGTTTCGACCACAACCGACTGCAGTTTACACAAGGGTGTTATGTCATCACATCAATCTGGACCTGAATTATTGAGCCCCGCCGGCAGCCTGAAAGCCATGCGCTTAGCATTTGCGTATGGAGCCGATGCTGTTTATGCCGGCCAACCACGTTATAGCTTGCGCGTGCGCAACAACGAATTCGATTTACCGCGCTTGGAACAAGGTATTAACGAGGCTCACGCACTCGGCAAAAAGTTTTATGTGGTGGTCAATATTGCGCCGCATAATGCGAAGTTAGTTTCGTTTGTGGAAGATATGGCACCGGTTGTGGCATTAAAACCGGACGCTCTGATTGTTTCTGATCCTGGCATTGTCATGTTGCTCCGTCAGCACCATCCCGAACAGGCACTGCATTTGAGTGTGCAAGCCAACACCGTCAATTGGGCAGCGGTGCAGTTTTGGCAGCAACAAGGTATTGAACGGGTGATTTTGTCACGCGAACTCGAAGTTCGCGAAATCGCTGAGATCCGCAAAAAATGTCCAGATATGGAAATTGAAGTGTTTGTGCATGGCGCCTTGTGCATGGCGTACTCCGGCCGCTGCTTGCTCTCCGGCTATTTTAATAAGCGAGATCCGAATCAAGGCGCTTGTACGAACTCGTGTCGCTGGCCGTATCAGGTACATGACGCTGCCGAAGATGCCGTTGGTCAGTTCAATCCAATTGATACACCCGTGTTACTCACCGAACCACAGCGCCCTGGCGAGTACATGCTGATGGACGAAGATTTGCACGGCACTTACATCATGAATTCCAAAGATTTACGCGGCATTGAACACGTTGAGGCGCTCACCCGCATGGGGGTGCACTCGTTAAAAATTGAAGGGCGCACGAAATCGCCATATTACGTTGCCCGTACCGCGCAAATTTATCGTCGCGCGATTGATGACGCAGTGGCTGGCAAACCCTTCAACCGAGGCTTGCTAGCAGAACTCGAAGGTATGGCGAACCGCGGATTTACCGAAGGTTTCTTGCGCCGTCATGTGCCCAGCGACACGCAAAACTACGACACCAGCCATAGCCTTGGCGAGCAACTCTTGGTTGGTGAAATACTTTCTGCTGAAGGCGCTAACGCTTATGTGGATGTCAAAAATGCTTTCGCTGTTGGCGACACACTCATTCTGATGAAGCCATCAGGAAATGTGTTCTTTACGCTAGACGCGATGCGCGACGCACAAGATGAACCATTGTCGCGCGCGGCTGGCGCCGGTCGTCAGGTTCATGTGCAACTACCGATTGCGCTGACTGATGATGATGCCCAGTTCAGTATGTTGATAAAACTTGGTGAGACGAAAACGCAACAAACCATTCCCGTCGTGGAGGTGACCAATGCCTGTAGTCATTGATAGCGATTGTATTAATTGCGATATGTGTGTTCCTGAATGCCCGAATGATGCCATTGCCATGGGCAAAGAACACTATGTTGTGGACGTGAATAAATGTACCGAGTGCGTCGGCTTCTACGACGAACCCGCCTGCATTCCAGTGTGTCCGATTGAGTGCATGACGCTCGTTGTCGTAAGTTAATTATAATTAACTCACACTATTCTATAAGTAGCTTGAGTTTCCAGAACACTAGACTAGTATTTGATTAACTTATTTAAGTTTAAGGAGTTAACATGGAAGTCTCAAATCGGAAACTAGTAATCGGTTGTTTACTGTTTACATTGCTCTTTTCAAGACCAGTATTCGCTGACGAAGCAGATGAAATTGAAGGCATATCTCTCGGATGTCAAGTAACATCTGTATTCATTGGCGGAGCATTAGTCAATGCAGGTTTAAGGATGTACAACTTATCTCAAAGTGTTTCCAGCGGCATAGCTGCCGTATCTGGTGCATTTGGCCCAAACGTTTTAGATGAAGTCTGCGATGCGACCGCCGAGGAAATGCTCCGATACGCACGGAGTCATGCTCCGATTGATTACGATTCCTATATAAGCGAAAACTGTAATGGTGATCCTTTTGGATGCACAGACCCGAGTCTTATCGTAAATTCTAACAGCTGTTCTACTTATGTTTTATGCCCGGATTCTCCCCTGAACTGTTCGTCCTTTATTGTTTGCATTGACCCGATGCTTGGAGAAAACGGCTTTTCTACTAACGACTTGATCGCCGCGACTAATTATCTATCAACTTCTTGGTTACAAGGGTTTTGGCATTCACCAAATTCCGAGGGCGGAAAGCAAGCGTGGGAAATCAACTAAAACTGTAAGTAAAGGGCAGATTATTATGTTTACTTACTATGAACTTTCAAAGCTATTCGCCTTAGGAGTAATCTTTGGGTATTTCCTTTATCGGAAGATGAGTAGACAAACTCTCAATAAACCATGTACATACACTAAGGGAAGTCTTGTTTATTGGCGAACCTTTGGCGAGATACTCCTAGGGGTGACTGTCGGCCTCGGAGCTTTTTCTATAATTTTTCAAGAGCTGCGAAGCATGACATCCTATCAACCAGTGTCGCTATATCGGCTTCTAGCTGAAGGAATAATATTATCCTTTTTCATTTTTGCGTCAGCAGTTATGCTTTTTCACATATCGCGAATTTTTAATACGACAAACAAGCGCTGAGGTGGTTCTGCCAAAATGCGGGAGGTTGCTTCATGGTGCGGCGACCTACGCTGATTTCGCACATGCACTGATGATTGATGCGCGCACGCGGTAACGGTAGCACAACCACCCCGGTTGCATTGGCATAATCAGTAATGGCTTGAATTAGCGCCTCTTCGTCGCGATTAATATGCAAATGGAACATGGCCGCCAATTTCACGCATCGGTAACTCCAGCACAATTGCCGCTAGTTCTTCCGTTTTGGCTTGTTTTAAATCGTTCAGCGTTAACACATCCTCCGCATCACCCAATAACTGGCCTTTGAGCCCCCACAATTGCTGATAGCCATCTTGTTCATGCAGAACAAGATGTGATGTTGGGTGCAGACCAATTTGCTGTTTCTGGCGGGTGGCGCAAGATTGACCACTGCGCATCGCAGGCAGCTTGTTGATAGGCTTGGCGTAATGAGGTCATGAGACTGTCTCTTATTCTTGAAATACTGGGCTATTAAACCGAGTTTCATCGAAAAAAGCTATTACGTTGGTCGTTTTTATTTACTTTGACTAGACTCATTATAAGCGTAGGGTAGAGTCATTATCATTGAGACGTGATGATGCTAACGAATTGAAACGAGGAGTTTTTATGAGTGACAATGCAGGCAAATGCCCAGTCATGCATGGCGGCAACACCGCTTCGGGCAAATCAAATATGGACTGGTGGCCAAATGCTCTCAATTTGGACATTCTTCATCAGCACGATCGCAAAACAAACCCTTTAGATCCTGATTTCAAATATTCTGAAGCGTTGAAACAGCTCGACGTGGAAGCACTGAAAAATGATTTAAAAGCTCTGATGACCGATAGCCAAGAGTGGTGGCCTGCAGATTGGGGACACTACGGTGGCTTAATGATTCGGATGGCTTGGCACGCAGCGGGCTCGTACCGTATTGCCGACGGTCGCGGTGGCGGTGGCACCGGCAATCAACGTTTTGCGCCATTAAATTCGTGGCCAGACAACGTTAATCTCGATAAAGCACGTCGCTTGTTATGGCCAATTAAAAAGAAATACGGCAACAAAATCAGCTGGGCTGACTTAATCATTTTAGCCGGCACGATGGCCTATGAATCAATGGGCTTGCCCGCTTATGGATTTGCCTTTGGTCGTGAAGACATTTGGCACCCGGAAAAAGACATTTACTGGGGTTCAGAAACCGAATGGCTAGGTAAAACCCGCTACGAAAAAGACGATAGCAAGACATTAGAAAACCCTCTTGCAGCAGTGCAAATGGGTTTAATTTACGTGAACCCAGAAGGTGTTGACGGCAATCCAGATCCGCTACGCACCGCACAAGACGTGCGTGAAACCTTTTTGCGCATGGCCATGAATGACGAAGAAACAGTCGCATTGACTGCGGGCGGTCACACCGTGGGTAAATGCCATGGTAACGGCAAAGCTGAAAACTTAGGTCCTGATCCAGAAGCCGCCGATGTTTATGAACAAGGTTTAGGTTGGAATAACACCAAAACTCGTGGCATTGGCCGTGATACTGTCACCAGTGGCATTGAAGGCGCGTGGACGACACACCCAACCAAATGGGATAACGGTTATTTCTACTTGTTATTCACTTACGACTGGGAACTGAAAAAGAGCCCAGCGGGTGCTTGGCAGTGGGAACCAATTAACATCAAAGAGGAAGACAAGCCGGTTGATGTTGAAGACCCGTCAATTCGCCATAACCCAATTATGACCGATGCCGATATGGCGATGAAGATGGACCCAGAGTATCGCAAGATTTCTGAGCGTTTCTATAACGACCCAGAGTATTTCTCAAAGGTATTTGCACGTGCTTGGTACAAGTTGACTCACCGTGACATGGGGCCATTGGCGCGCTATTTAGGCCCAGATGTGCCAAATGAAGAATTACTTTGGCAAGACCCAATTCCTGCGGGCAACACAGACTATGACGTTGCTGTCGTGAAAGCGAAAATTGCTGAAACTGGGCTATCGATTGCTGAGCTTGCCGCTACCGCGTGGGATAGCGCACGGACGTTCCGCGGTTCCGATTTACGTGGCGGTGCCAACGGTGCGCGCATTCGTTTAGCGCCTCAGAAAGATTGGGAAGGCAACGAGCCCGCACGTCTTGCGAAAGTACTCAGCAAGCTTGAACCGATTGCCAAAGCGACCGGCGCCAGCATTGCTGATGTGATTGTTCTTGGTGGTAACTATGCTGTTGAACAGGCAGCGAAAAATGCCGGTTTCAACATTGACGTACCGTTTACACCTGGTCGTGGCGATGCCACCGACGAGCAAACCGATATGGACTCGTTCGAGCCGCTTGAACCAATTCACGACGGCTTCCGCAATTGGCTGAAGAAAAACTACACCGTGCAACCAGAAGAGTTATTGCTCGATCGCGCCCAGTTAATGGGGCTAACCGCGCCAGAAATGACAGTGCTTATGGGCGGTATGCGAGTGCTCGGCACCAACTATGGTGACAGCAAGCATGGGGTCTTTACTGACCGGGTTGGTAGCTTAACCAATGACTTTTTCGTCACGTTAACGGATATGCGTTACAAGTGGGAACCAACCGGTCGTAACAGCTACGCAATTAAAGACCGCAAAACCAATGAAACAAAATATACCGCATCGCGGGTTGATTTGGTGTTTGGTTCAAACTCGATATTGCGCTCATATGCCGAGCTGTACGCTCAAGACGATTCACAGGAAAAATTTGTGAAAGACTTCGTTAAAGCGTGGGTCAAAGTCATGAATGCAGACCGGTTTGATATCGCGTCTTAATAAACCTTCACATTCACGCTCTGTTCGTTCAACAGAGCGTGAATGTAAGTTCGATTGTGCGAAACAGACGAACAGGCTATTCTGGGTTCAGTTTGTTGTTAACCCCGAGAGAAGCATGTGTTCATTCATCTGCCGACATTAATTATTACGACGATTATTTTAAATGGTGTACTCGGAACAACACTGCTCGCAATTCATCGTGCCATCCCGTCCCAAAAGAGCTTCAAGACATGGGCGCTCGCTTGCTTCTTATTTGCGTTGGCAAACATTTTAACTGCCCTACGAGGCACTCTTGAGCAACCTTGGCTCACCATTTTTGTGGCCGATCTATTGATCATCAG
This sequence comes from Pseudidiomarina tainanensis, assembly GCF_004214835.1. Lineage (GTDB taxonomy): Bacteria > Pseudomonadota > Gammaproteobacteria > Enterobacterales > Alteromonadaceae > Pseudidiomarina > Pseudidiomarina tainanensis. The sequence goes on from NZ_PIQJ01000002.1 coordinate 302,562, forward strand.
CGTGCCATTACTCGCATTACATGGCATGCGGCAATACCGACAACAAACAGCTATTGCGCCCACGAGTATCATTCTGACGTTAACCGGTAGCGCCGTTGTATTGGTCGTTGCTCAAGCTTTCGCATCGATTGCACAAGCAATCACCGCTATCATCTGTGGTTTGATTTACCTATTTGCCGCCAACTATCTTCGCCATATTCGACCTACACCACGTGTCATGCGACACTTATTAATGGGTCTGTTTGGGGTGCATGGCTTGTTGATGTTAATGATGGCGGGCACATCATTACAGCACATTGATACGCATCAAAATTTATTAACCTCTTTACTCATGGCGCACTTAATCATGACGACCATGACAACGTTGCTGTTTCCTGTCCTCGCGTTTTCCCATAATGAACGTCAGCTTCTAAAGATTGCGCATTTAGATGAACTGACGGAGTTATTTAATCGGCGTGCGTTTTTTGAACAAGGTGCGCTACTTCTCGCACAAAATAAGCAACTGGAAAAACCGTCCTGTATCTTGATGATCGATCTCGACCATTTCAAATCGATTAATGACAAGTTTGGTCACGCCGCAGGTGACGCATGCCTGCGCCACGTTGCCGAAATTATCCGAAATCACATGCGTGAACGCGATGTCGCCGCACGTATTGGAGGTGAGGAATTTGCCGTGGCACTCGCCGACGTTGACCGACCACAGGCAGAACGAGTAAGCCTACGTTTAGTTGAACGCATCGCCTCGCAGCCGTTGCATTTCGATGGCTATGATATTGCGCTGACCGTTAGTGTTGGAGGGATTCTTAACCGCAACAGCGCGCGCCCGTTGGATGACTTGCTCAACGATGCTGACACGGCGCTTTATGCAGCCAAAGCTGGTGGCCGAAACCAATTCAAATTTGCATGAGTGATTTGCGCGAATTCCGCTTAGCTTTGTTGTTGGCAAAGCAGCCGTAACCAATCTAATGCCGGTTGCCCCGCTTTTGAGCGCGGATAGGCCAAACCAATCGTGCGCTGTAATGTCACGTCTTGCAAAGGGCGTAAAACGACATCTTGGCGTTCGTGCAGCACATCAAAGTCCGGAACCAACGCGACTCCAACGCCCGCAGAAACTAAGCCCAGTGCATATTCAATCGTGTGAATGTCTGCGCGGATATCTGGCTGGATACCATTGCGAATAAGTTCCGGATAAAACTGCGACCAGGCATCGCACGGTGTCCGCTTGATCAAGGCGAGTCCATCAAAGTCTTCCAGTTGCAAACTTTGCTTCAGTGCTAACGGGTGGCCTGCTGGCAACGCAATCAAAAAATGGTCGGTCCATATTGGCAAAAACTGTTCGCCAGCCTTGAGCATTTTGGGCGTGATAATTCGCGCATCCGCTTCATCTTCTGGCTCAACCAAATGTAGTTCTAGCCCTTCAACACCAGCGCTAAATTCTCGTAGCAATTGACTCATTCGTTCCACGCCCAACGCGCGAATCAAGCCCAACCGGAATTGCACCCGCTTGACACTGTGCCGAAACGACGCCTTAAGCGACTGCATTTGACTCAGCAGGCGCCCTGCATGGCCATACAAGCGCTCACCATCTTCGGTCGGCGTGACGCCTCGCGATTGTCTGATAAACAGCACGGCGCCCAACTCATCTTCGAGTTGCTGCAACGCCGCTGACAAGCTGGGTTGCGCGACATGACAGGCGCGCGCAGCTGCGCTAATACTGCCGTTTTCGTACACTGCGACGAAGTAATTTAGTTGCCGTAAATCCATAGGTAAAAGCTATAGCTGGTTTAGTTTTTATATGATTTAACTTTACAACAAACAGGAGTAAAGTGAGAACAAATAAAAAAGCGTTGTTCGTTATTCGTGCGCTTCGCTGTTCGTCCGCTGCGCTATTCGAAGAGTGCGAAGCACGGACGAACAGTGAGTGAAACGAACGTACGAACAACGAATCACGTATTTAACAGAGGATTTCTCATGGCTCGTTTTCCTTTTGACTGGCAAGACCCATTCCAATTTTCATCCATGCTGAGCGAAGAAGAACGCATGATTCGCGATACCGCCCATCAGTACTGCCAAGAAAAGCTGATGACTCGGGTGCTAACGGCAAACCGCGAAGAGCGTTTTGACCGCGAAATCATGAACGAACTCGGCGAACTCGGCTTATTGGGCGCGACGTTGCCAGAAAAGTACGGCTGTGCTGAAGTCAACCACGTTTGTTATGGCTTGATTGCGCGTGAAGTTGAGCGTGTGGATAGCGGCTATCGTAGTGCCATGAGTGTGCAATCGAGCTTAGTGATGCACCCAATTTATGCCTACGGCACCGAAGAGCAACGCATGAAATACTTGCCGAAATTGGCAAGCGGTGAGTGGGTTGGTTGCTTTGGTTTGACCGAGCCAGATGCCGGTTCTGACCCTGCTAGTATGCGCACTACGGCGAAAAAAGTTGACGGCGGCTATGTGCTCAAAGGCAGCAAGATGTGGATCACCAACTCGCCGATTGCCGATGTATTCGTGGTGTGGGCGAAGCTTGATGGTGAAATTCGCGGCTTCGTGCTGGAAAAAGGTATGAAAGGATTGTCGGCGCCGAAAATCGAAGGCAAATTCTCACTACGCGCGTCGATTACGGGTGAAATTGTGATGGATAACGTCGAAGTGCCGGAAGATGCTTTGCTACCGAATGTCAGCGGCCTGAAAGGTCCGTTCGGTTGCTTGAACAAAGCGCGTTACGGTATTGCATGGGGCGCATTAGGTGCCGCTGAGTTTTGTTGGCATGCGGCGCGTCAATACACGCTTGACCGTCAGCAATTCAACCGTCCACTGGCAGCAACCCAGCTTATTCAGAAGAAGTTAGCTGATATGCAAACTGAGATTACCATTGGTTTGTTGAGCTGCCTGCAAGCTGGCCGTTTGATGGATTTAGACCAGTTACCACCAGAAACGATTTCACTCATTAAGCGCAACTCATGTGGTAAAGCGTTGGATATCGCTCGCGTTGCCCGCGATATGCACGGCGGAAACGGTATCGCTGATGAGTACCATGTGATTCGTCACGTAATGAACCTTGAAGCGGTAAATACCTACGAAGGCACGCACGATGTTCACGCGTTAATTTTGGGTCGCGCTCAAACTGGTTTACAAGCATTCGGTTAAACCCACTCGGTCGCAGGAGGTTTCCCTATGGCTGCAGCAATGCACCCGTGGCTGGTGGAGTTTATCCAGCGTATTGATGACCGTCGCTTACCCCCGGCGCATGCCGCCGGAGGAGTTTTAAGCGATGCAGACTTATTTGATTTATTCGAGTCGCAACTCGACAGCCGTTTACTGGATTTACAATCACGGTTGATGCAAGCGGCTGGGCAAAGCTTTTACACCATTGGTAGTGCCGGCCACGAAGGCAACGCTGCCGTCGCCAAAGCATTACGCGTTACTGACCCAGCATTTTTGCACTACCGCAGTGGCGCATTCTTTATTCAGCGCGCCAAGCAATCGCCTGGAAGCACACCGTTATACGACATGATGCTCAGCTTTGCGGCCTCGGCCGATGAGCCGATTGCCGGCGGTCGCCATAAAGTACTCGGCAGCTTGCATTTAAACGTGCCGCCACAAACCAGCACCATTGCCTCACACGTGCCCAAAGCCATGGGTACTGCTTTTGCGATTGGCTTATCGAAGCGCTTAAACCATCAAGGCACATGGCCACATGACGCGATTGCGATGTGCAGTTTTGGGGATGCCTCAGCTAACCACTCGACTGCACTCGGCGCCATTAACTCGGCCAGCTGGGCAGCGTACCAGCAAATCCCAATGCCGCTGCTGTTGGTGTGTGAAGACAATGGATTGGGTATTTCCACGCATACACCCAAAGGCTGGATACAGCAGCAACTGAGTCAACGTCCGTCGTTGAAATATTTCTTTGCTGATGGCAGTAACTTAGCCGAAACCTATTTAGTCGCGCGCGAAGCAGCCGATTATGTGCGACAAAAACGTAAACCTGCGGTCCTGCATTTACGCACCGTACGCTTATTCGGGCATGCCGGTGCTGATGCGGAAGTGGCGTATCGAAGCAAACAAGAAATTGCGCTCGACAGCGAACGTGACCCATTGCTACACAGCTGTGTAGCATTGATTAGCCGAGGATTACTCGATCACCAACAGTTGATTGCTTATGTGCAACAGCAGCAGCAACGTATTGCGCGTATTGCAACACAAGCATCACAGCAGCCGAAGCTAGAAACCGCAGAACAAGTAATGGCGTCGATTGTACCGCCGCGGCGCAAAGGTGACTTCCCCGTTCCGGTAAGCGGTGAACAACGCGCTAACTTATTTAAGTGGGACAAGCACAATGCTGGGAAACCACAGCATCTGGCAAAACTGATTAACTTAGCCCTGCACGATTTGATGGCGCAACACCAAAACATCGTCATGTGTGGTGAGGATATTGCCAAGAAAGGCGGCGTGTATCACGTCACGCAGCACTTGATGGAAGCCTTTGGTCCGAATCGGGTACTGAATACGGTACTGGATGAACAGAGTATTCTCGGGCTAGCGATTGGTATGGCGCAGCAAGGCTTTATCGCGATGCCAGAAATTCAGTTCTTGGCTTATGTGCATAACGCCGAAGACCAAATCCGCGGTGAGGCCGCAACGCTGTCATTCTTCTCCAATGGTCAGTACACCAACCCGATGGTAATTCGAATTGCCGGGTTGGCGTATCAACGCGGCTTTGGTGGACACTTCCATAATGACAATTCGTTTGCGGTATTCCGCGATATTCCGGGCGTGATTTTACTGTGTCCATCGAATGGTCGTGATGGCGCCTTACTGATGCGTCAGGCCGTTGATTTAGCCGCACGTGAGCAACGTGTCGTCATCATGCTCGAACCCATTGCGCTCTATATGACCCGAGACTTACATCAAGAAGGTGACGGCGGCTGGTTAAATGAGTATCCAGACCCGTCGGAACCAACACCAGCATTGGGCGAGCCTTCTATTCACGGTGACGGTGAAGAGCTTGCGATTATCTCTTACGGTAATGGCTATTACTTAAGCCGTCAGGCTGCGGCGAAACTGGCCGACCAAGGCCGTAAGGTTCGCGTGCTTGATATTCGCTGCTTAGTTCCGCTCCATGTGGATAAAATCATTGATGCACTGGCTGGCTGTAAAAAAGTTCTTATTGTGGACGAATGTCGCCGTCGTGGCTCACTGAGCGAGGAGTTATTCACAGCGCTGCATGAAACCAAGCCGGGTTTGTTCACTGTTTCGCGTCTGAACGCCGAAGATAGTTTTATTCCGTTGGGTAAAGCGGCTTATAGCGTGTTGCCGTCAACCGAACAAATCATTGACCAAGCGAACCAATTGTTGGAGGCAAACTAATGGCTCATGAACGCAAAACAGCATTGGTTGTTTGCCCGGGTCGTGGCACTTACAACAAGCCGGAACTTGGTTCAATTTTGACGAACATCGGCGAAAACAAGCCTGAATTAACTCAATTATTGCATCAGATCGACGACGTTCGCACCCAGTTAGGGCAGCCAACGGTGACCGAGCTTGATCAAGCGCCACTATTTAAAACCTCGCTGCATCAGAAACCTGAGAATGCCGCCGCATTAATTTATGCCGGTGGTTACCTTGATTACCTTGCAATCGACGACCAGCGCTTCGAAGTTGTTGGTATTACGGGTAACTCCATGGGTTGGTATACCGCCATGGCAAGTGCTGGTTGTTGGGATATCGAAACCAGCGCACGGTTGGTAACCAGCATGGCGCAGTTAACCGCTGGTGGCGAAGGTGCGCAATTTATCTATCCGATTGTGGATGCTGATTGGCGGCCGCACCAAGGTTATATCGATGCCGTCAATGAGCAACTCGCACGCTTCCCCGACGAGTTGAAAATGTCGATTCGCTATGGTGGCTATGCGGTGCTTGCCGGCTCTGAGACGGCCTGCACCGAGGCGGTTCGAGCGTTACCTCGGGTTGATGATCGGTTCCCGATGATTTTACCCGGTCACGCCGCATTCCATACCCAATTTATGAACGAAGCGTCGCAGCAAGCCCTTGAATTATGGCCAACCGCGGCATTTCGAGCGCCACAAGTACCACTAATTGATGGTCGTGGTCATATTTGGTCACCGCATGTGGTGGATAAAGCCGCTTTACATCAATACACGCTCGGGCATCAAGTCACACAAACCTATGATTTTACCCGTGCAATTCAAACGGCGGTGAAAGAGTTTGCGCCTGATCATATTATCTTATTAGGGCCTGGCGCTGGATTAGGTGGTGCCGTTGCCCAAGCGTTAATTGAAATGAACTGGCAAGGGCTGAACAGCAAAGCCGAATTTGCAGCGCGCCAGCAAGCTGACGCGCCGTATGTGCTGGCTATGGGTTTACCGGAACAGCGTGCTCTGGTGACAGGTTAGCAAACTTAACTTCGATAGCGCGTAGGCGAGCTTTGCCGCGCGCTGTTAAGTCCGTCATAAATTGAAACTGTTGACGTGGGTCAATCGGATACGCTTTTAAACGATAATGCGTGCCCCATGGCTGTTCGCTAATAACGACAGTAATTGGCTGTTTTAATTGCACATAAGGACTAGTTAAGGCCACATCTTCCAACAATTGCTTCACTTGATGCGCGTCGTGATCGGCCGTTAAGTAAAAGCTCGTTACGCACATCAGACTCGGTCCACCGTTATTGGCATTATGAATCAAGCCAGTCCACAGTTTTAAATGTGGCACAAACACCACCGTATCATCGGGTGTAACTAACTCCACCGCCCGCATACCGATATGTTTCACTTCGCCATAGGTGCCATCCACCTCAATCCAATCGCCCGGGCGATAAGGCAACTCGTAAACGGCAACAATGCCGGCAATTAAGCTGCTGGCGTAGTCTTTCATCGCGAAGCCGATTGCTAGCCCTGCCGCACCTAATATCGCAATCATGTTCTGGACCGTGGTTTCAATTACCATCGGCACAATCCAAATCGTCGCCAAAACAAACACAACGACGCGTAAGGTTGGAATCATGGCTAATACAAACAACCGTTGTTTGCCATGTAAGTGCTCAGCAAGCCACGGAAATAATTTCTGGCTCAGCCAAATAATGGCAACCGAAACCGCAATCACCAATGCAATTTCGATCACCGCATCGCTGGTGACGGTTTTAAACAGACCGATGATTTTTTCTGTTTCCATACTGTGGTCCTAGTGTTTGCGTCTGTTGTTAAAATGCATCGACATAAAAACCGCGACTTTTAAGAAAATCGCGGACCGCTAAGTAACCATAAACGGTTACTTGCCATTGTTCTTCGTTATAACTAATCAGTCTTGCTTGTTGTAATTGCAATAACTGCACGTCTAGCTGAGCTGCCGCAATAGTTGGTAAAAGTCGCTGCAGGGCTGCACCGCTCAGGCTTCTGTGTAACAACAGGGAATACAAAACAAATGCGGTTTCGTCGCCACAGTCAGGTGGCATACTCGGCAAATCGTGATCATCATTTTGTTCGACGGCCCACAGTGCCAGTGCTAAGCCAACATTACCGAGAGCACGAGCGGCCAAAGCTTTGAGTTTTTTCTCATCAGCTTGAATACCGACTTGTCGCAATAACGCTTCGTTGGCAGCTGCAAAGCAGTAGACATTAGGAAGATGCACCGGCCATGCGCGTTGCAAAAATGCAAAGCTCCAGCTATCGCAGATCACCAGACCTTGCCCCAACTCGCCACGCATCAGCTTGGGTAACAACGTGCGAACAAAGGCCATGCCGTCTGTACGGCGCTGCCAGTAGTTGGCAAGATCATCAATCAGCCACTGCTCGGTTGCTTGGTCTTGCCACCAGGCATCGATATCAACGCCACTTAGCTGAGCTTCTGCAGGCGCCGTTAACTTATTCCAATGGTGCCGCTGAGCCCATTCACGGGCAATGGCAGCTGTGCCACTAAATGGCGGACTAATTAAAAACTTTATGCCAGCGTCACCCTCAGCACGCCATTCGCCAAGCGCATCTTCAAGCGCATCGGCACCAGCTTTTAAATCAAACTCGCGATACCCCGGAAAATCCGCTTGCTCTTCATCGTCAGCGGCTTCATCAGATTGCGGGAATAAATTTCGAATGTGCTGGAATAGCTGTTGTACGCGGGTGCTCGCGGGTGCATCTGGCCGCTCAAATTCGGCCAGACGAATCACCCGCCAGTGATTGTCAGATGACATAAAATCCGTGTCCTTGTATTACTAACGCCCTATTCATAGTAGGTGATAGTAGCACGCCCGACGGTATTTGCATCAGTACCAAACCAAAGTGCGCGGCTATCTGGATCGTAGACCATGTGGCGAATGGTGCCGCCACCACTTTCTACCTCAAATGGTTTGGTGAACGTTTCGCTGACCGAATCAAAACCGACGATACGATTTGGCTGAACACCGGTTTCAGCAGCCCATACATACCCGCGGTTATCAACCGCCATGGCGTAGGGCATCGCGCGAACGCCGGCTGGCATCGGCCATTCTTTAATTTCATCTGTGGCTGGGTTCCAACGTCCTAAATAGCCGCCAGCATAATCGACATACCAAAAATGGCCGTGTGCATCGACACCTAAGCGACGCGGACGATTATTATCACGCGGCAGCTGAATCTCTTTAATTTCGTTGTTGTCATCAAGTGTTACGAGTTTATTCGTGCCAAACAACGTGGCCCATGGTTTACCCTGAAACACCACAAGACCATATGGCCGAGCATTTTTGGTCGGCACATCCCATAATGTGATGTTGTTGGTTTTGGCATCCATGTGGCCAATTTGATTCGCCCCTTGAGCGCTAAACCAAATATCGCCATTCATATCGAATTCCATGGTATGCACGTCGCGACGCCCTTTACCCGGCAACGGATATTGCGTGATTTCGTAGGTATCACGATCAATCTTGCCTATATGTGCACCTTTGTTGCCTGCATACCAAGCACCGCGATCGTCCACGATAATATTGTGTGGCCCTGCACCTTCCGGCAAATCAATACGTTTCATCTCACCGGTTTGCGGATTTAACACGGCGGCGTAATCTGAACGTTGGCCGACAAACCAAACTTCATCTTCAGCCGCGACATAAGGGTCGCGCGGCCGTGAATTTTCCCATGGCACCTGCCATTCGGTGATTTCGAGTGTGGCATTAGCTGGTTCGGCCGGTGTGCCACTGAGCATCAGTGCTAACGTCATTGATAACATTACAACCTCCACTTCGATATTCGCTATTAGATATTGGATATTAGTAATTACTAAACAGCTTAGCCGAAATTAACGAAGAATTGATCGCATGTGACTCCGTGCCTTTGCTAATATCTAATATCCAATAGCTAATATCTTTCTATGGCTTTTCTTATGTTTGAGATCTTTATCGCTGTCTTATTCTTTGCTTTCTCAACGACCATAACACCGGGTCCGAACAACGTCATGATCATGTCATCCGGCATGAACTATGGCGTTAAGGCTAGCATGCCGCACTTTTTAGGCATTTGTTTTGGCTTCCCCCTGATGGTGTTGCTGGTGGGGTTGGGTTTTGGCGTGATTTTTGATCGGTTCCCAAATTTACATCAGCTCATTAAAGTTCTCGGCGTGCTCTATTTGTTGTGGTTAGCTTGGCATATTGGTACTGCTGAGCCGCAAGCCATTAAAAAGGGCGAGAAAAAGCCGTTTACGTTTTGGCAGGCGGCATTATTTCAATGGGTGAATGCAAAGGCTTGGGTGATGGCTTCAGGCGCCGTCGCGGCGTTCACCACAGTGCATGGTTCGCCGTTACTCGAAGTATTAGCAATCACTTTGGCATTTTTGCTGATGGCGTTTCCGTGCGTAGGTGTGTGGTTAGTGTTTGGTTCGTTACTGCGCAAGATTTTGACTAATCCCATCATGCAGCGTCTATTCAATATCACCATGGCACTTATTTTAGTGTTATCGATTGTGCCTGTAGTGATGGAGTTATGGCGATATTACTTTGCGCCAGCAGTTTAAAAGCTGCTAATCGGTTCATCGTCGGCGTCTAAATAGGCAGTAATTGCGGCGATGAACTCTTGCCCGTAACGCTCAAGTTTTTTCTGTCCTACGCCAGTGATAGCGAGCATTGCCGTTTCATCGGTTGGATAACTGACGGCCATTTCAACCAAGCTGGTGTCGTTGAACACCACAAATGGCGGCACTTCTTCAGCATCTGCAATAGCTTTACGAAGCGCGCGCAAGCGGCGGAACAATACTTTGTCATAATCGCCACGGTCGGCTACACGAGGTTTACTCACCACCAGGTTAATGCGCGGCTCTGCTAGTTGTAATGCAACTTCACCACGCAACACGGGCCGTGCGGCGTCGGTCAGTTGTAACACACCAAATTGCTGCACGTTTTGAATCACTAAACCACGATGGATGAGCTGGCGAACCACACCTAACCAATATTCATGGCTTTGCTCGGCGCCAATACCATAGGTGGATAGCTTGTCGTGACCTAACTCCACCAAGCGTTGTGACTTACTACCACGCAATACATCAATCACATGATTGACGCCAAACCGCTGGCCCACGCGATAAACGCAAGACAACACTTTCTGCGCATCCACAGTGCCATCATATTGGCGTGGCGGATCAAGACAGATGTCGCAGTTGCCACAGGGCTTGTCACGATATTCATTGAAGTAGTTCAGTAACACTAAGCGGCGGCAGGTCTGCGCTTCACTCATAGCTTGCATGGCGGCAAACTTATGCAGCTCAATACGGCGACGATCTTCATCGGGATGATCGTGAATGATAGATTTTATCCAGGCCGCATCAGATGGGTCATAGAGCAATACTGCTTCCGCTGCTAAGCCGTCACGGCCAGCGCGACCTGTTTCTTGATAGTAACCTTCGACACTGCGCGGCACATCAAAGTGCACGACAAAACGCACGTTAGGTTTGTTGATACCCATGCCAAAGGCGACGGTGGCTACCACCACATCGATATCATCGCGAACAAAGCCACGTAGCACGGTCTCACGTTGCTGGTGCTCCATGCCGGCATGATAACCCGCCGCTCGTAAGCCTTCGCGCTGTAACTTCTCCGCCAGCTCTTCAACTTTTTTACGACTACCACAGTAGACAATGCCCGAAGCTCCGCGCTGTTTTTTAATGTAGTCGGTGACTTGCTTGTACGGTTTATATTTTTCTTCAACCACATAGCGAATATTGGGCCGATCAAACGAGCCTTTATAGACCACTGGGTCATGCAAGTGCAGGCGACTGATAATATCGGCTTCTGTGGCAGCATCGGCGGTTGCCGTTAATGCCATAAACGGTACATTCGGCAAGGTCTCGCGCAATTGCCCAAGCTGCCCGTATTCAGGCCGGAAATCGTGCCCCCACTGCGAAATGCAATGCGCTTCATCAATCGCCACTAAGGTCACCGGCCATTGTTGCAGCAAACGAATAAAGAAGCCTTGCATGGCACGCTCGGGGCTGACATAAAGTAACCGAATTTGGTTACTATTGAGCTGCTGCATGATGTCGCTGTTTTGCTCTGGGGTTAAACCGTTATTCAATGCGGCTGCCGCAACCCCCATGGTTTGCAGTGCTTCGACTTGGTCTTGCATCAAACTGATCAACGGCGAAATCACCACGGTTAATCCGTCTGAGTGCAATGCGGGTAATTGATAACAGAGTGACTTCCCGCCACCAGTTGGCATTAATACCAACGCATCGCGTTGCTGTTGCACGGCCTCAATTACCTGCAATTGGCCTTCGCGAAATGCGGTATAGCCAAACACATCGGCAAGAAGTTGTGACAGTGCGGACTCAGACAAAACAGCGTCTCCAATTGACGGCAAGCTCGTATTCACTCTATTGTATGCATCCCGCTTGCGAAGCTCCACCAACGATCGCGTAAATCCGTGATATTCTGTCGGTGAGTGCTGATTTTTCGTACAATTCAATGTGAGATGCTCGACATGACTGATGATGCCGCCCGCAGCCGCCAAGGTGTGTTCTTTGCTATTGCCGCTTATACCATGTGGGGCGTTGCACCGATTTACTTTAAATGGCTGCAAGAAGTCCCGGCGCTTGAAATTTTAAGCCACCGAATCATCTGGTCATTTGTCTTGGTGTTCATCCTAATAATGGCGCTACGCCGCGGTAATCGATTAAAGCCAGTGCTACAAAATAAACAACAAATGGCGCGGCTCACCCTTGCCACTTGCTTGCTCGGCGGTAACTGGTTTTTGTTTATTTGGGCAATTAATAACAACCATATTCTCGATGCCAGTCTCGGCTATTACATTAATCCGCTATTAAACGTCGCCATTGGCATGGCGTTCTTTGCTGAACGGATGCGCAAGATGCAGCTGATTGCCATTGCGCTGGCGGTGGTCGGTGTTTTAATTCAGGTGATTTCATTTGGTTCGGTGCCGTGGGTGGCGCTGGCACTTGCTTGTAGCTTTGCTATTTATGGTGCGATTCGTAAACGGTTACCGATAGATTCAATTACCGGACTGTGGTTAGAAACTTTGATATTAACCCCAGCGGTACTGGTCTACCTGGTATTCTTCGCCAGCTCGAGCGCCGCCGATATGACCCAGAATACTTGGCAAATTAATACCTTGTTAATTGCAGCTGGCGTGGTCACCACCGCACCACTGCTATGTTTTACCGCGGCGGCGCAGCGTATTCGTTATTCAACGCTCGGATTCTTTCAGTATATTGGCCCAAGCCTCATGTTTATTTTGGCGGTTTGGGTGTATGGCGAACCTCTCGCCGCAGACAAGCTCGTGACGTTCGCCATTATTTGGGTGGCATTAGCGCTTTACAGCATTGATACTCTGGTGCATCAACAACGCTCTAAACGCGCATAACCGACGACCAACCATTTACTACCCACATCGTCAAAATTCACCTGAATACGACTTTGTGGGCCAGTACCTTCATAGTTCAATACCGTACCTTCACCGAACTTGGTGTGGCGAACGCGCTGCCCTAGGCTATAGCCCGTTTGTTCAAACGCTTCGTGGCTGGCACCGCTGTGGAAACGACCTAGCGCATGCGATTGATGAGTGGTGCGCGACTGCAGACGCACATGGTGGAGCATTTCCGGTGGCATTTCCCCAACAAAACGACTCACTGTGCTGTGCTTTTCTTGCCCATAAATGCGGCGCGATTCAGCATAGCTGATCACCAATTTTTGCATGGCTCGCGTCATGCCGACGTAACACAAGCGACGTTCCTCCTCGAGCCGGCCACTCTCACCCAGCGACTGTTGCGATGGGAATAGCCCTTCTTCGACACCACTCATAAATACCAGCGGAAACTCCAAACCTTTAGCGCTGTGCAACGTCATTAACTGCACGGCATCTTGATGCTCATCAGCTTGCTCCTCACCCGATTCAAGTGCGGCATGAGCCAAGAAGGCATTCAGTGGTGTCATCTCATCTTCAATCACGCTATCGAGCGTGTTGAAGTTATCACAGGCGTTCACCAGCTCTTTTAAGTTCTCAACGCGCGTTTCTGCTTTTTCACCCTTTTCGGCTTGAAACATCGCCATTAAACCACTTTTCTTGATCGCAGTATCAACTTGGCGACCCAATGGATAGTCACTGGTTTCATCTTCTAAACCGTCAATTAAATCCAAAAAGGCTTGTACAGCATTACCAGCACGGCCACTGAGAACTTTTTCTCGCACTAACTGTTTAGCGGCTTCCCACAACGGCAAGCCGCGCTCACGGGAGCCTTCTCGAATAATCCCTAGCGTTCGATCACCAATACCGCGCGTTGGCGTATTAATCACGCGCTCAAACGCAGCGTCGTCATTGCGACTTGCAACTAAGCGCATATACGCTAAGGCATCTTTAACTTCCATGCGATCGAAGAAGCGTAGACCGCCATAGATGCGATAAGGAATACGGGCATGCAGTAAGGCTTCTTCAAGCACGCGCGACTGCGCGTTACTGCGATATAAAATCGCGACATCTTGTAAGGCGTTACCTTGTTCGTGCCACTGCTCTATGCGCCCTGCAATGTAGCGCGCTTCGTCCATTTCATTGAATGCTGCATACAAATCAATCGGCTCGCCGGCACTGCCGTCCGTCCACAACTCTTTGCCCAAACGGCCTTGGTTATTGGCAATCACTTCGTTGGCAGCAGTGAGAATATTGTTGGTCGAACGATAGTTTTGCTCGAGCCGAATCGTCAATACATTGAGGAAATCGCGCAAGAACTGCTGAATGTTTTCAACCCGTGCGCCACGCCAACCATAAATCGATTGGTCATCGTCACCAACGATAGTCACATGATTGGTTTCATCGTGGCCTTGCCCGACGCCTGACAATAACTTGATCCAGCCATATTGAATGGCGTTGGTATCTTGAAACTCATCTACCAAAATATGCCGGAAGCGGCGCTGATAATGTTCACGCACATGCTTGTTATTGCGGATGAGTTCATAGGCACGTAACAGCAACTCCGCAAAATCCACTAAGCCGGCGCGATCACAGGCTTCTTGGTATGCTTCATAAATTTCTTTAAAGGTGCGCTCATTGAAATCAAAGCCATCGAGATGATGCGGGCGTAATCCTTCATCTTTTTTACCGTTGATAAACCACTGCGCTTGCTTCGGCGGCCAACGTTTTTCATCGAGGTTCAAACTGCGCATGATGCGTTTGATTAAACGTTGTTGGTCGTCACTATCTAGAATCTGAAAGTTTTGCGGTAACCCCACATCCATGTAATGGGCGCGTAGTAATCGATGCGCGAGCCCGTGAAAGGTACCAATCCACATGGCGCGTACCGAGCTGCCTAACAACTGTTCAATCCGCCCACGCATCTCCGCTGCGGCTTTGTTGGTAAAGGTCACCGCCATGATGCTGTGCGGCGAAATGCCTTTGGCTTGAATCAGCCAAGCAATGCGGTGCACCAACACCCGCGTTTTGCCACTGCCCGCGCCAGCGAGCACCAACATATGGCGTTCAGCCGCACCGACGGCTTCGCGTTGTTTGTCGTTCAATTGTGCGAGTAATGGATGATGCTGCATGAATAATTACCAACAAATAAAAAGGGCAGTGTAGTCACTGAACACTGTATATGCAACCAGTTACTTCGGTGCTCGCAGTAATTGGTCAGTGAGTTGTTGCAAATCGTTGTATGCCAACGTCGGCAATACTTGTAAGTGTTCGTACTTTCCTAAACCACCGGTAAACCATGCGCTTTGCCAACCCACACGATGCGCACCAAGCACGTCGGCACTCGGACTATCGCCAACATGCAGCCAGTGCCGCGGGGCAATTTCCGGTAATTGTTGTTGGGCCGCCAAAAACATATCAGCAAACGGCTTACCACGCAGTACATCAGATGGCTGATAGACACCCGTGAAATAGTCACTAAGACCAATTTCAGCTACGTTGACGTTGCCGTTACTCAGTGCAAATAACGGATAGTACTGCGCCAATTGCGCCAGCGCAGCATGTACCTCTGGACTAATTTCAACGGCGTTACGATGCGCCATAAAGTGCGCAAATGCGGCATCGACACCGGCGTTAATTTCATTTTCGGTAACGGCAAATTGGCGCAAGCCTTCCGCAAGAGCGACGCGCCGTAGTTGCGTCATATTGCTCGATAAATCCGGTTGTGCACGCATAATTTGCAAGCGATGTTGCAGCCAATCTGACGCCTGCCATGGCGCCGTTTGCGGGAATTCATTCGCCAAGAAATCGCGCACCGCTTGTTCTGCGCGTTGCATCACGGGAACATTGTTGTACAAGGTATCGTCGAGATCGAAACTAATGGCTTTGACAGGATATAAACGGCGATAAAACTGCATGAATCAACCTATTACTTTTTCTTACGCGCTCGCGGGTGAGCGCCGTCATAAACTTTTGCTAAGTGCTGAAAATCAAGATGCGTATAAACTTGCGTTGTACTGAGGTTGGCATGCCCAAGGAGTTCCTGTACCGCGCGCAAATCACCGCTTGATTCTAACATATGTGACGCAAATGAGTGGCGGAGTTTATGCGGATGCAACTTGCCCTTCAGCCCCTGCTGTTGACCCCAATAGTTCAATCGTTGCTGCACCGTACGTGGGTTAATCCGTTGTTGCCGTTGCGAGATAAACAGCGCCAGCTCAGTGATATTGCCGCCCAGCCACTGGGCGCGTATCGGTAACCAACGTTCTAACGCTTCTGCGGCACAGCGACCATAAGGCACAATACGCGTTTTGTTGCCTTTACCGAGTACGCGAAGCTCGCGATGTCGCGATTGAATAGCATCCACATCGAGCGCCACGAGCTCAGCCAAGCGCAAGCCACTGCCATACAAGAGCTCCATCATGGCGGCATCACGAATGGCGAGAGGATCATCTTGAGGTAATTGTAATAACTGACTGATGCTGTCAACATCGAGATTCTTCGGGAGTCGTTTTGCTTTGCGCGGCGCTTTCAGTTGCGCCGCTGGATTATCGGTTAGCCAGCTTTCCCGAATAAGATATTGACAAAACGTACGCCAAGCAGCTAAGCGCAATGCCAGCGACGCATCGCGAAGACCGCGGCGGCGCCAACTCACAAATAAACGTTCAAATACCGGTAAATTAAATTGCTTTGGTGTGTCGACTCGCTGACTCGACAACTCGACAATATCATCAGCGAGAATGCGACCGTAACTCGTTAGCGTGTGTTCGGCGAGCCCGCGCTCGCCGGCAAGGTGGTCTAAAAATCGTTGCCGTAGCTCAGACAGTGTCATGATGGTTGGCTTGATGCTGCAGTAATGGCGGCAACAATTTACTGAGCAACGCTTGCAGTTGGCGTACGAGCAAGGTGTCCATAGCGGGCTCAAAATGCCCTGCATCATGATTACCGATGGCGAGCATACCTAATTCACCTTTATTGCCGAGCAATAATAATGCCACCGAGGCAATCGGTTCATCAGGGAATAATAGTTTCTTCTCGTCTGCCGTGAGTCTGCCTAAATACACATGGCTGTTTTGGAACCGTTTGCTCAGTAGCATTTTGTGCGTATCTGCTGCAAACGTGAACTGCTCATCTAGCTCAATCGGGCTGTCGAAAAATTTCAGCCGTAACGCCGGCATATTCAGTCGTTCAGAGAACGTTTGTTGCAAGGCGTCCATAATTCCCGGTAAGTCTTCACACTCTAACAGGCTGACATAGAGTTCGCTGTAGGTTTGAAATAACTCTTCGTTACGCCGCGCCGTCACCATTAAATCGGTTATCTCTTCTTCGAGTTGCATAATCCGTTGACGTAGCACTTGCTGTTGCCGCTCCACTAAGGATACCGCACCACGCTCTTGATGACGCAGGCTTAGCTGCTGCAATAGCTGTGGATGACGCTCAAAAAAGTCCGTGTTTTCTTCTAAATATTGCGCAATGAGCGTGTCATCGACGACCGGCGTTTCAATTTTTTTCATTTCTGTTGTCATAATTTTATATGTCCATCATAAACATGCTCCGCAGAACCGGTCATGCGCACTGGTTGTCCCGGCTGCCAGCGAATGGTTAGAAAGCCACCAGGTAGCTCAACCACAACTTGATCATCAAGCTTATCTTGACGCATACCAATCACCGCCGCAGCACAAGCGCCACTTCCGCAAGCTTGGGTTTCGCCGACGCCACGTTCAAATACCCGCAATTTGATTCGATTCCGCTCAACCACTTGCATAAAGCCCACATTAACCCCTTCAGGAAAGCGCTCATGCGTCGCTAATGCTTGACCTAGCGACTCAACCGGTGCCGTATCAATGTTATCGACTTCAATCACGCAATGCGGATTCCCAATGCCCATCACACCTGCCAAGATGGTTTGATCTTGTTCGCGCAAAATGTAAGTTAACTCTTCTTTATTCGCTTTAAAGGGTACCTCTGCAGGCGAAAAGGTCGGGTACCCCATTTCTACCGTAATGCGCCCGTCGCGCTCATGATGCATGACCATTTTGCCGGCTTTTGTACTCACTCGCAGATGGTTTTTGTTGCTTAGGCCTTTTAGCTTCACAAACAATGCAAAGCAACGTGCTCCGTTACCACATTGCGCTACTTCAGAACCATCCGCATTGAAAATACGATAATGAAAATCTAAATCAGGATCGTACGGCGGTTCGACTAACAGCAACTGGTCAAAACCGACCCCACGATGGCGATCGGCCCAATGCCGAATTTGCTCTGGATTCACATAAATATTTTGGGTGACGCTATCAATCACCATGAAGTCGTTGCCGAGCCCATGCATTTTCGCAAAATTCATTCTGGCATCTCCATGATTTGCTCACCTTTCCATAACTCGCTGAATGTTTCGCGCTGACGAACAACCTGTGCTGAAGCGCCTGCCACCATAACTTCAGCAGCACGCGGACGCGTATTGTAATTGGAGCTCATGGTAAAACCATAGGCGCCAGCATTCATCACCGCCAATAAATCACCTTCATTCGCCATAATATGACGCGCATGACCCAGAAAGTCACCGGTTTCACACACTGGCCCAACAACATCAACAATGGATGTACCGGCTTCGTTCTGCTGCACCGGAATAATGTCGTGGTAGGCTTGATAAAGCGCCGGGCGCATCAAATCATTCATGCCTGCATCGACCAATAAGAAATCTTTGTCGACACCAGGCTTATGATATTCCACGCGCGTTAATAAAACGCCAGCGTTGCCGACAATAGCTCGGCCTGGTTCGAGCATTAGGGTCAAGTTACCGACTCGGGCTGCGCGTTTTTGCAACTCAAGTAAGTAAGCACTCACATCCAGCTCACTTTCATGTTGGTATGGAATTCCCATACCACCACCCATATCTAAATGGGAAATCGCAACGCCATCACCGCGTAGCTGCTCAATCAGCTGTAGCATTAGGTCTGCAGCATCTAAAAATGGTGCGGGCGACAAAATTTGCGAGCCGATATGGCAATCTAAACCCTGCATTTTAATATGCGATAGGCTCTGTGCTCGCAGCGCAACCTCGCGCGCTTGCGCCATTGCTATCCCAAATTTATTACTCTTTAAGCCGGTCGAAATATAAGGGTGTGTCTGTGCATCAACATCTGGATTAACCCGCAACGAAACTGGCGCTGCGGCACCATGGACCTTGGCAACCTCATTCAAACGCTCCAGCTCGGCTGCTGATTCGACGTTAAAGCAGTAAATGCCTTGCTCTATGGCATAGGCCATTTCCGCGCGGCTTTTGGCTACCCCTGAAAAAACCACGTCTTGCGCCTTACCGCCGGCTGCTAAAACTCGCGCTAACTCGCCGCCGGAGACAATATCAAAGCCCGCACCTAGTTGTGCCAACACGCTCAGCACCGCTAAGTTACTATTCGCTTTTACGGCGTAACACAGCTTATGTGGAGCTGGCCAATGGGCGGCAAACTGTCGCCAGTTTTCTAAGATGCGTTGGTGCGAATACACATACAACGGCGTGCCGTACTGTGAAGCCAGTTCACTCAAGCTACACTGCTCGGCATACAGAGCGCCATCACGATAATCAAAACTCATGCTTACTCACCATTTTCTGCAGGATTCGTCGGTTGATTTTGCTCAGCCGGCGGTGGCAATTCTAACGGCCCTTTTTGCCCACAAGCGGCGATAAAACCGAGTGTTCCTGCTACAATGATCAGACGCATTACTTTCAAGTTAAACATCGGTAAACTGTACCTAATAATTACGGTTAATTTTGTTGATGCGTCTATCATCGCATTGAGACGCACAAATGTCATTATCAGGAGTTGACATGCAAGAGCACGAGTACCACGAATTAGCGGAAGCAACGATTTTAGCGATTGAAGAAGCCATTGAAGCTTGCGGTGTTGATATTGATTGTGAATCCGGCGGCGACATCCTTGAGTTGACCTTCCCGAACGGCACCAAAATGGTCATTAATAAACAGCCGCCACTACACCAACTGTGGGTGGCGACCAAGTTCAATGGTCATCACTTTGAGTTTCGTGACGGAAAGTGGATCGATAATCGCACCGGTAGCGAACTTTGGGAGTTACTCAGCGAGGCTGCCAGCCGCCAAGCGGATAAAACCTTGTTATTAACCCCTCCTTCAAACTGAGTTTAGAGCAGAATGATGAGTCAAACTTTACGCATTGCCACACGCAAGAGTCTGCTCGCCATGTGGCAAGCCGAACACATTAAAGCGCGCCTTGAGCAACTGCATAGCGACCTGACGGTTGAGTTGCTACCCATGAGTACGCGCGGCGACGTAATTCTCGATACGCCATTAGCAAAGATTGGCGGTAAAGGTCTATTCGTCAAAGAGCTTGAAGTTGCTATGTTAGAAGGCCAGGCGGACTTAGCCGTGCACTCGATGAAAGATTTGCCAGTCGAGTTTCCAGAAGGCCTAGAGCTGTTTGGTATTTGTGAGCGCGAAGATCCGCGTGATGCGTTTGTTTCAAACAACTACGCCCAGCTCGATGACTTACCTGAAGGCGCCATTGTGGGTACCTGTAGCCTGCGTCGTAAATGCCAAATTTTGGCCAACTTCCCGCATTTGGTGGTGCATGATTTGCGTGGCAACGTGCAAACGCGCTTACGCAAGCTCGACGAAGGTCAGTTTGATGCGATTATTTTGGCAGCATCGGGGTTGATTCGCCTCGAGCTTACCGACCGTATCAAACAACGTATTCCGGCTGAACTCTGTTTACCTGCGAACGGTCAAGGCGTATTGGGTATTGAATGCCGTAGCGACGATGAAGCAACAAAAGCATTACTGGCACCGTTGACTTGCGCGGATACACGTAGCTGCGTACTGGCTGAGCGCGCCATGAATCGTCGCCTCCAAGGCGGCTGTCAGGTTCCAATTGGTGCATATGCAGAGTTACACGGTGATCAGCTGCATTTGCGTGGCTTAGTCGGCCGCCCAGACGGTAGTGAGATTATTGAGGGCGAAATTAAAGGGCATCGCGATCACGCCGAAGCGCTGGGTACCGAACTCGCCGAATATTTGTTGGCGCGCGGTGCCGGCAAAATTTTACAAGACGTGTACGCGGAGAACGAACTGCAATCATGAACCATCATTTGCTGCTATTACGTCCAGATGATCAAGCACACGAACTTGCTCAGCTACTGCAACAGCGGGCTCGTGCGGCTGACATGGGGCTAACTTGCAGTAGCAAAAGCATGGTGAAGATTAGTGGTTTCGATGATCCAAACCACAGTTTGCGTGGCATTTTGCAGCAACCGTGGGATGCCGGCATGATGGTCAGTGTGAATGCGGCGCGGCACTTTGCCAAACAAGCGGCGGCGTGGGCACCTGAGCAGCCAATGCCTTCCGCCCGTTGGTATGCCGTGGGGCCGACAAGTGCCGCGGCAATCGCACAAGTCGTTGGGCGTCCAGTCAACTGCCCGTGGCGACAACACAATAGCGATGCGCTACTTAGATTGCCGGAGTTACAACAAGTCAAAGGGCAACGTTGGCTACTTATTCGTGGTCACGGTGGCCGTGAATTGGTTGCAGACACACTTCGTGCGCGCGGTGCCGATGTGACGTATTTGGAAGTTTATCAGCGCACGCCGGTTAGCTTGGCGCCGAATGAGTTTGAGCAGTGGCAACAGCAAGTTAATGGCATTGTGGTAACGAGCGCTGAACAGTTAAGTTATTTTCTTGCGGCGGTACCAAGGCAAGCGCTAAGCTGGTTAGCGAACTGTTATTGGATTGTCGCCAGCGACCGCTTAAAGCAACTTTTACCAGTGGCCCTACAAGGCAACGTTGCGGTGGCTCATAGCGCTACGCCATTCGCCTTAGTCGATGCCTGGCAACAATTATTGGAACAGCAGTAAGCATATAAGGAATGTCCATGAGTGAGTCGAACAAGCAAAAGCCAGCAACCGAGAGTGCGCCAACGAAGTCCGAAGCGCCAAAGGTAGAAACAACGCAGGCGGCCAACGAAACTACGACTAAGAAAGAGCCGAGCAAGAAACCGAAGCGCAACTCAGGGCTCATCGCTTGGATCATTGTGGTTATTCTTGCTGCAGCGATAATTGTGGCCATGTGGTTCGGTTATACTCGGGTATGGCCAATGCATCAGCAACAGATTGCATCCATGGCGGCGCAACAAGACGCTGCTGCAACGACCATCTCGCAGTTACAGGGGCGTTTAGATGAGATGGAGCAGGCCGTCAGTACGACGGTTCGTTCGTCAGTTGAGCGTTTGGAGCAACGTGTTGAGTCTCAGTTAGGTCGTCAACAACAACGTCTTGATGACTATCAATTAGCGGTTCAGTCGGTACAGGCGGAGCTGGCCAATCTGGATATTTCACAAGAATCCAATTGGCGTATATTTGAAGCGCGAAATCTCACCGAGCGGGCCTCGACGAAACTCTGGATTGAAAATGATGCTGATGCAGCAAGAGCATTTTTAGAGTTGGCTGAGTCGCACATTATTGCACTTGATAACCCAGCGCATATGCCCGTACGCCAAGCTTTGGCCAATGATATTGCCATGCTAAAACAATTACCTGATAGCCAAATTGAGGCGGTCAGTTTGCAGTTAGGTACCTTGCGCGATCAGGTTTCACGAAGTCAATGGTATCAACAGCTCGCAATGTCGAGCGCTGAGGCGAGTAACAGCACTGAAGATAACTGGTTGAGTCACCTGAAACGTAGTTTAAATACCTTGATGCAACAGTTTATACGTGTACAGCGACGCGATACTCCGGTCGAGCCGATGATTGCCGATGCTTATTTCGACGTTCTACAACAACGTGTGTTGCTACAACTTCAACTGGCTCAGCAAGCGGCTGTGACTGGTTCACAATTAGTTTATGAAGCGAATATTAATGAGGCTATAGAGCTACTGACGAGCCTGCAAGGACAAGTCAACGACGCTGATTTAAACCGTTTTGTTGATGAACTACAAGCGCTGAAAGCAACGCAACTGCGACCTGACTATCCGTCTGAGTTAACGGCAACGGCTCAACTTGAGCGTCTTGCCAAACAAGTTGCGCAAACTAACCAAGGGGGCTAAGCCGATGAAAACTGCCTTGGTTGTAATTGTTCTATTTATTGCCGGACTACTACTTGGCCCGCTGTGGTCAGGAAACACCGGCTATGTTCTGGTTTCTGTTGGCTCATACACCGTTGAGACAAGCGTCGTTGCGGCGCTTATCTTATTGGTCATTGCTATTATTATTTTACGTGCTGTATTCGCATTCATCGCCCGACTTATTCGCGGTACCAAATGGGGCGTTCGTTGGTTTGGAAACCGTCGTCAGCAAAAGGCCGAAGCCGCATTCCATGATGCCTTGGTTGGGCTTAATCATGGTGACTATGCAGGTAGCTCAAAAGCCGCCAACCGTGCTTGGCAGCTGCGTAAGCAGCCGAATGATGCGTTATTAGCAGCCTATGCAGCCCAACAAGCAGGCGATGTGAAGCAAGCGCGTGAATGGCTAACGCATACCGATCAGAACGCCGAACTAGCCGTTGCAGAAATGATTATGGCACTGCGCGAAAATCCAGACAGTATTGATAGCCGTTTGACCCAATTACGCGCTCTACTTAAAGATTATCCACGTCATCCTGAACTGATCCGCCAAGCGATTGTTGGCCTTCGCTATCACCATCGTTATCGTGATATTGCCGGTTTGCTCAATGCAGCGGAGCAGCAACAGCTCTTTAGCGATACCGAGTTTGAGACGTTGGTTGAGGAAACTTATTTTAATTTAATGCTAGAAGCAGGGCGTAGCAGTGCGAGTGCGCTTCAGGATTATTGGCAGGCGTTAACGCGTGATCAACGGCGTAACAAAGCGATTCGCCGGGCGTACCTACGCGCATTGAAAACTTTTGATGCGACCGCAGCAGCAGATAAAGTCGCAGCGCGGGCATTAAAACGCGGTGAGCTTGATATTGCTTATTTACTCGATAAACAGCTTTTAGTCGCCGGCCCTGAGCTTCGCGATATTGTACAAGATGGATTAAAGAAAAAGCCGGATGACCCATTCTTGCTACAAGCTATTGGTCAAATGGCACTACAAACGAAAGATTATGCATTGGCACAACGAGCGCTACGTCGTGCGGCGGATTTGGCGCCATCGCAGCGAGTCTTATTCGATCTCGCTCAAACCTATGATGCGCTTGGCGATACCGCGAATGCGTTGAAGTGTTATCGAGAAGGCTTGCGGGTTTAACCGCAAGCCTTTTAAGTTACTCGAGTTAGTCGGTTTCGAATTACTGACGAATACCTTCAATCGATAAGAAGATTTCGACTGTTTCAGAAGCTGGACCTAAATCGTAATCCATACCGAACTCAGCTGGCGTTAATGTAACTGAGCCTTCAAAGCCGCGACGGAAACCACCCCATGGGTCTTGGCCAGCACCGATTTCTTTCACATCAATCGCAATTTCTTTGGTGGTGCCGTGTAAGGTAAAGTTACCTTTCATCACGCCAGTACCATCGCCATTTGGTGTGTAGCTCGTCGAAACAAACTTCGCTTGCGGATATTTACTCACATCAAAGAAGTCGGCACTACGTAAGTGCTTGTCACGCTCAGCATGGTTACTGTCTAGGCTTGCAACATCAATGGTCACATCAACTTTGGCAGCGCTTGGATTCGCTTCGTCATAGCTAAATGTGCCTTCGAAATCGTTGAAGCGGCCAAGTAACCAGCTATAACCTAAGTGGCTGATTTTGAATTGAACGAATGCATGAGCACCGTCAGTATCAATCACATAATCAGCTGCATTAGCTTGGGTTGCACCAAATAATGATGCTGAAATAACTGCGGCAAGTGCTAATTTTTTCATAATTAAACTCCTCAAATGAAACATTATTCGTGATGCGTTAGTCGTTGTTCGATTGACTACGTTTGGCGACTAACATACGGGTCAAAGTTGAATCTTTATTTACAAAGTGATGCTTTAGGGCTGCCAGCGCATGTCCTGCAGCGATAATTACCAATGCTAAAGCGGTATACCAGTGCACGGCTCCCGCGATATCTTCTTGCTGCGGGATACTCGTAATCAAAGCTGGAATTTCGAACCAGTCAAATACAGAGATCCCACGTCCGTCAGCCGTCGAAATCAAATAGCCGCTAATCATCGTTACTAGGAGCAAGGCATAAATTAAGCTATGCCCTATACGCGCACCGGTTTGCTCTAGTCGTGTACCGAGTGGTTTTGGCGTGGCATTCGCAAGCTTCCAAACCAACCGTACAATCGTTAGCAACAACAACGTGATACCAAATGATTTATGCCACCACGGCCCTAAGCGATACCAACTATCGTAGTAGCCAAGCGTTAACATCCAATAGCCTAAGGCAAAGAGTCCGATAACCATTAAAGCACTCAGCCAATGGATTAAGATGGCTACCCAGCCGTAGGAATTTGAATTGTTCTTGAGCATAAAAAGCACCTTGTGGTTGTTCACATGAGCAGTTTAGCTTAGTTTAAGAATTAAGATATGGGATAAATTAGAGGGATATATTCTAATTCTTCGAATAAAAGCTAGAGCGATATTAGCTATTGGATATTAGATATTAGACGAAAGGCGTTGTTCGTGCGCTGCGCTGTTCGTAACCGAACAGAGAGGCGAAGCCGAACGGACGAACAGCGTAGCGGACGAATCACGAATCACGCTTTTGGGTCCGTAAACGAAAAAACCCCGAGCGTTAGCTCGGGGTCTCGTCGTATTTGAAGCCTGGCGGTGTCCTACTCTCACATGGGGAAGCCCCACACTACCATCGGCGCTGAAGCGTTTCACTACTGAGTTCGGAATGGATC